>NZ_LRUN01000034.1 GCF_001679645.1 Pseudomonas bananamidigenes
CGTGGGAATGCAGCCCGGGACGCTCCGCGTCCCAAGAGCGGACGCAGAGCATCCAAGAAGGCGTTACCGCGCAGAGCGTGGGAACGATCAACGTGGCGTGATCGAAAACAAAAAGCCCCGCCCGGCGCGATGCCGGGCGGGGCTTTTCAGCCTTCAGACCCTTCGCTTACGCGACGTTCATGGTCTTGTGCGTGTCGATCAGATGCTGCACCACACTCGGGTCGGCCAGCGTCGAGATGTCACCCAGGCCTTCGTACTCGGCGGTAGCGATCTTGCGCAGGATGCGGCGCATGATCTTGCCCGAACGGGTTTTCGGCAGCCCCGGCGCCCACTGGATCACGTCCGGCGAAGCGATCGGGCCGATCTCCCTGCGCACCCAGTTTTTCAGTTCCAGGCGCAGTTGCTCGCTCGGCTCTTCGCCATTCTTCAAGGTGACGTAGACATAGATGCCCTGCCCCTTGATGTCGTGCGGCACACCGACCACCGCCGCTTCGGCGACTTTCGGGTGAGCGACCATCGCGCTTTCGATCTCGGCAGTACCCATGCGGTGGCCTGAGACGTTGAGCACGTCATCCACGCGACCAGTGATCCAGTAGTAACCGTCGGCATCACGACGAGCGCCGTCACCGGTGAAGTACATGCCACGGAAGGTCTTGAAGTAGGTGTCGACGAAACGGTCGTGGTCGCCGTACAGGGTGCGCGCCTGACCCGGCCACGAATCGAGAATCACCAGATTGCCTTCGGCCTCGCCCTCGATGATGTTGCCGAGGTTGTCCACCAGCGCCGGCACCACACCGAAGAACGGACGTGCGGCCGAACCTGGCTTCAGGGTATGAGCGCCCGGCAACGGGCTCATCATGTTGCCGCCGGTTTCGGTCTGCCACCAGGTATCGACGATTGGGCAACGGGACTTGCCGACGTTCTTGTAGTACCAGTCCCAGGCTTCCGGGTTGATCGGCTCGCCCACCGAACCGAGCAGACGCAGGCTGCTGCCGTCCGCGCCTTCGACAGCAGCGGTGCCGGAAGCCATCATCGCGCGGATCGCGGTCGGCGCGGTGTAGAGAATATTGACCTTGTGCTTGTCGACGATCTTCGCCACCCGGGTGATGTCCGGGTAGTTCGGCACGCCTTCGAACAACAGCGTGGTCGCACCGTTGGCCAGCGGGCCGTAGACGATGTAGGAGTGACCGGTGACCCAGCCGACGTCGGCGGTGCACCAGTAGATTTCGCCCGGACGGTAGTCGAACACGCGCTCATGGGTCATGGCCGCGTACAACAGGTAACCGCCAGTGGTGTGCTGCACGCCCTTCGGCTTGCCGGTGGAGCCGGAGGTATAAAGGATGAACAGCGCTTCTTCGGCGCCCATCTCTTTCGGCGCGCAAACGGTACCGGCCACTTTCATCAGGTCTTCGTACCAGATGTCGCGATGCTGGTTCCACTTGATGTCGCCGCCGGTGCGCTTGCACACGATGACTTTCTGGATGCTGCTGGTTTCCGGGTTGGTCAGAGCGTCGTCGACGTTGGCCTTGAGGGAAATCTTCTTGCCGGCACGGATGCCTTCGTCAGCGGTGATCACCACTTTCGAGCGGCAGTCGATGATGCGACCGGCCAGGGCTTCCGGCGAGAAGCCGCCGAACACTACCGAGTGAATCGCACCGATCCGCGCACAGGCCAGCATGGCGACCACGGCTTCGGGAATCATCGGCATATAGATAGTGACAACGTCACCGCGGTGCACGTCCTGGCCACGCAGGGCGTTGGCGAACTTGCAGACCTGTTCGTGCAGTTCGCGGTAGGTGATGTTGCGGCTTTCGGAAGGATCGTCGCCTTCCCAGATGATGGCGACCTGATCGCCACGCTCGGCCAGATGACGGTCGAGGCAGTTATAGGAAACGTTCAGGGTGCCGTCGGCAAACCACTTGATGTCGACATGGTGATCGTCGAACGAAGTCTGTTTCACCGTGGTGAAAGGCTTGATCCAGTCGAGACGCTTGGCTTGCTCGCGCCAGAAACCGTCAGGGTTGACGACCGACTGCTGGTACATGGCTTTGTAGGTCGCCTCGTCGGTCAGCGTATTGGCCAGAACCTCGGGACGAACGGGATACAGAGAAGCCGCACTCATCT
This sequence comes from Pseudomonas bananamidigenes, assembly GCF_001679645.1. GTDB lineage: Bacteria > Pseudomonadota > Gammaproteobacteria > Pseudomonadales > Pseudomonadaceae > Aquipseudomonas > Aquipseudomonas bananamidigenes. The sequence goes on from NZ_LRUN01000034.1 coordinate 2,125, forward strand.
TTCCTACCTCGGTGTAATAGTTGTTTTTGTATGACCCTGTTGTAGCCGGGGCGTCCGTATAGAACCATTCGACGATGGTAGTAACAAGCCCCTACAGGTCGTGGCGATAATCCCGATGCTTCCCCTTGAGCACCCCGCAAGCCTTGATTCCTGTGGCTCGGCGGCGATTGTTACCAAATCTGCCAAAGGTGTTTATCAAAACCGCATCTGTTTACCCCCACCCCGCCTCCCTAAAATCTGCCTCGCCGACAAGGCAAAGTGATTAACAAGGTTACAGCCCCCACGAAGGCCGTTAATCCAGCTCCGAAGTAACAAACCAAACGATGAAGTTCCACACGCAACCCCAAAAAGGTTGCGTGACCCCACTCGACCTCAAGAAGGTAAATTTCAAATGAAAGCTTTATTGGTTCTGGCCCTCAGCAGTCTGTGCGCAACCGCCATGGCAGACGAGGTCCCGACTGATGTCGCACAGCAACAACCGGCCATCGAGGAATACACTTACTCCACTCACCTGGACATCGCCAAAGTTGTATCGATGAGCGAAGTTCCGAATGTCTGCGAAGTGGTACCGATGAAAATGGAGTACGACGACTCCACCGGCCAGCGCCACATCCTGCGTTACAGCATCATGGGCAACGGCTGCACCAATTGATGGTTTGAGACTGCACCGGATCGGACCGCTCGGCGCAACATCGAGGGTCGATTCCAGCCCGGCTTCGGTCGGGCTCAGTTGTGTCTGGAGCTGCAAAAAGCTCTTGCAAAACACAACATGTAGTGAAAACGGTGTTTTTTTGTTCGTTTTTTGAGCAAATCCACAATTGCGAGATTTTTTCGAAAAAAATTCTATCCCCGGCAAAGCCCTGTAAACCCTCGCTCTCGTCGAAAAACCAGCCTCCCCGACCGCGCCATGCGCGGATTCGCCTCAGCACAGCCGTGTTTTTTTCCCTATAATGCCGCCCCATCGGGTCAGCAATATTCCCTTACAGGGATCAAAGCCATTCTGAAGCCCCGCAGCAGCGTCAACGCTGACTCGCGCCCGTCAGAGGCTCTCGGAAACCCGAAAAAAATTTTCTGTTTATTGCCTGCGTAGCACCGCTGCAAAAAACGACATCCAACGCGGCCTGTACGGCCGTGTGAAAAACCAACCCATCAGTTTTCACACGGGCACAGGCCCTCACGCAGGAGACGACACGTCATGCTGAGCTGGGACGAATTCGACAAAGAAGACAGTGAAGAAGCAGTAGTGAAAGGCGCCAACGCCGGCCGCGCCGCCGAAGCCACCATGGACCGCCTCGACAGCGCCGGCGGTGCCGCCGCCCTCGAAGCCCGCGCCGTGACCGCCAACGACTCGGCTGCCGTTGCCCGCGCCAAGGCTGCACTGGATTCGCTCGACGTCGCCGAAGGCCTCGCCGAACTCGAAGGCTCCGCCGCCCGTGTCGCCGTTGACGAAAAGCGCATGATCAACTGCCGCGCCGACCTCAACCAGCTCGTGCCATTCAAGTACGACTGGGCCTGGCAGAAATACCTGGACGGCTGCGCAAACCACTGGATGCCGCAAGAAGTCAACATGACCGCCGACATCGCCCTCTGGAAAAACCCGGAAGGCCTGACCGACGACGAGCGCCGCATCGTGATGCGCAACCTCGGCTTCTTCTCCACCGCCGACTCCCTGGTGGCCAACAACCTGGCCCTGGCCGTGTACCGCCTGATCACCAACCCGGAATGCCGCCAGTACATCCTGCGCCAGGCCTTCGAAGAAGCGATCCACACCCACGCCTACCAGTACTGCATCGAATCGCTGGGCATGGATGAAGGCGAGATCTTCAACATGTACCACGAGATCCCGTCGGTCGCGAAAAAAGCCGCCTGGGGCCTGAAATACACCCGCGCCATCTCCGACCCGGAATTCAACACCGGCACCGTCGAAACCGACAAGGAACTGCTGCGCAACCTGATCGCCTACTACTGCGTACTGGAAGGCATCTTCTTCTACTGCGGCTTCACCCAGATCCTCTCCATGGGCCGCCGCAACAAAATGACCGGCGTCGCCGAGCAGTTCCAGTACATCCTGCGCGACGAATCCATGCACCTGAACTTCGGCATCGACGTGATCAACCAGATCAAAATCGAAAACCCGCACCTGTGGGACGCGGAAATGAAGGAAGAAGCCTCGCAAATGATCCTGCAAGGTACCCAACTGGAAATCGAATACGCCCGCGACACCATGCCTCGCGGCGTATTGGGCATGAACGCCGCGATGATGGAGGACTACCTGAAGTTCATCGCCAACCGTCGTCTGTCGCAGATCGGCCTCAAAGAAGAATATCCAGGTACGACCAACCCGTTCCCTTGGATGAGCGAAATCATGGACTTGAAGAAAGAGAAGAATTTCTTTGAGACGAGAGTGATCGAATACCAGACTGGTGGTGCTCTGAGCTGGGATTAATCGTCTCGCTCGCCATGGTTTGACGATTGCTGCTTGAGTCGTCGAATTGAGAAAGCAAAAAGCCCCGATTTTATCGGGGCTTTTTATGGGCGGCTGTTTGTACTTTTCCGTACCTACGTTACAGCGCTCAATCTCCTACAGCACTTACAGCTGCTTCGCATTGAAGCCAAATGCAGGCACCTCTAAGCTCAATTGCAGGTGCCTAAGAAACACCCAACGTAAAAAGCTTGGTCAGTCACACAGACGCGTACGCCGTCGGTGGAGCTGCCTCGCTCGTTGGAATTTCTTAAGTCCACTCTACGTTGGGGTCAGGCCCTCCAAAAATCTAAACGTAGAGGTAATGGATATGCCCAATCCTTTTTCTGTAACAGTCTTCACTCGTCACAACCTCGCACTACACGCCCTTCTGCTCGAAAACCAACCGTGGTTCTGTGCTCGCGATGTCGGCCGCTTGATGGGTTTCCATCTGTGCGAACGCATGGTCAACAAACTAGATAAGGATCAACGTCGCGATTTGTGGATTGAGTATTTTCGGCAACCTGAAAAGCAACTGATGCTCAGCGAGTCAGGTGTGTATGCGCTGCTGGTGTACCACTACGTTCCGGGGAACCGGTTGTTGCGAGAGTGGTTGACTCAGCAAGTTGTGCCGGCCCTACGCGACGCAGAACACTTGGGAGATTCAGAACGACCGACGTTGAGTTTGTTGGATTGGCCGGAGATGTCGTTGAGTTTGCTGCATTGGCAGGATGAAGGATGGATTCGGCTACGGGATATGCCTTATCTGCTGAGTGATCAGACGCATCGGCAGAGACCGGGGAAGCCCTGGTGGCGAAAGGTTGCCCAGGTGTTTCAGTCTTCGGGACATTCCATGGGCTAGTAATGGCGGTTGTAGGACTTTGCGAGATCCGTCGTTATTTTATGCAGGAATTTTCGTAGACATAGGTGATGGCCACTCAGTATCGTCCGAGGGTTTTCAACCCTCGGCGATTGTATGGACACGGAAAAAAGTAATAGCGATTGGAGTGACGTAGAGATTCAGGCAGCGGTCGATGCCTACCTCAAAATGCTGGCACGCGAGCAGAGCGGCCAGAAATTCGTCAAAACTGAGGAAAATCGCATTCTGCGTGAAGGCCCACTCGCCGGTCGGACGAAGGGTTCTGTCGAATTTCGGATGCAGAACATTTCTACCGTGTTAGCAGAGCTGGGTCGAGAGCGTATTGAAGGCTACAAACCTGCCAAGAATGTTGGTGCGAATGTAGCGCGTAGCATCCGTAAGGCACTTGATGCATCCATTGTTCTGACGTTTGAAGACTCCAATCCAACTGCTGACGAAGCGTTACTGGAACAACGCGCAGACAAATTTGAGCGAACACAATTTGATTACGTCCCCAAAGGGATTAAGACACCTCTCCAAACGACGTCCACTAGAAAGGTTTACTTTCGTGATCCCGAATTGAGGGGCTGGGTTCGCCAGGAAGCCAATGGGAAGTGCGAAGGCTGTGGCGAAGAAGCACCATTTAAGAAAAATGGAAAACCGTTTCTTGAAGTTCATCACGTAAAGCATATGTCGCAAGAAGGATCGGACCAGCCTTCGAATGTCGTGGCGCTGTGTCCCAACTGTCACCAACGTTGCCACCATTCGGACGACAGAGAGGCTTTCACTGCTTGGCTGTATGACAACGTCGGAAGACTCGAAAGGGAATAATCGCGGTTTATCTGACAAATCGCGTTTGCTGATTTCTGGGCTGTTCCTCAGCCCAGCGGGAGCAGGCTCACTCACACAGAATTTGCATCATCCCGAAAACAATCAGTGCAACCCACCCCACCACCCGCTATTAATACCCCTCCCCCACTCAAGGACCCGAGCCCCACCATGAAATTCGACCTCGCCTACTGCCTCAGCCTCGACGACAAGTTGTCGATCTATGACGTTCGCGATCTCAATTTCGATGAGACGGTGGCGTTCGATTCTGCGGAGGAGCATTTCCAGTGCCCCAACGATGCCTGTCGTGCGGCGTTCGATGCGTCCAACGAGTTGGGGACGTTCAACGCCAAGAACGTGAATTACGTGCGCACGCCGCATTTCAAGAATCTGCCCGGTACGCAGCATGTGGCGGGTTGTCCATATGTGAGCGTGAAGACGTCGGCGTCGGGGGTTGAGGCGGCGGATGGGGAAGCGGATGACGGTCGGGAGGAGCATTTCCCGTCGGAGTTGTTGCTGACGCGCCGTGAGTATGTGCGCAAGCCTGCTGCGCCAGCGGGGGCGGCGGATGTGTTGCGGGATGATCCGGTGCGGGTGGCGACTACCGCCTCAAAAGAGTCGTCGAGTCGGGAGACGGCGCCGGACAAGACCAGTGTCTTCGCTCACCCCGTGGAGTGTTTTGTATCGAACTTCGCGGACAAGGACTTGCTCAAGCGCATGCCGTTGAAGATTGGCGAGCATACGGCGCCGTACAGTTCGTTCTTCAAGAAAATCGAGTACCTGACGGACAACAAGGGGCTGATTTACTGGGGCCGGATCAAGAAAATCGAGGACTTCCACAGCGCCAGTTTCCGGATCGATTTCGAGGACAAGGTCTGGTTCAAGAAGCCGGATGACAGCAAGAAAAAACCTTATCCGGTCAGTGTCTATCTCAACAAAAAGCTGATCGACAACTACCGCAAGCGCAAGGCGTTTCTGGAAGAGATCAAGCACGCGATCGACAGCGACAAGGCGTTGTTCTGCTTCTTTTATGGCGTGACGCCGGAGTTGAAACAGGTGCCGGGCAAGAAGAACCCCGAAAAGCCTTTCGAGGTCTTCAATGCCAATATCGAGAACCTGGATCACTTCATCATTCGTGAAGCGCCGGGTCTGGCGTGAGAGTCAGCCCTGGGGCAGTTGCAGTTTGACGGCGCCGGGGTGTTGTTTGATGACTGAGTACGGCAGAACACTCCAGTCGACGAATCCGCACACGGCCGCGACATGCGGATACGACGAATCAAATTTGATGCCCTGCTCCATGAAGTACCACCCCGGGAATTGCCAAGGATCGTTCTCGTCGTAGTGACAGTCGTTATCGCCCTCTGCCGTGACTGTCATTTGCCGGGGATACAGTTTCAGCAACTGTGCGACCAGCCAGGGTGCCAACTCTGTAGTCCGGTATTTCGACCAGGCATCAAAAGAACCGGGAGCCCCCGCATTGAAATCATCGTGTTGTTCATAGTGCAGCGGCTGACCTTGCCCTACCCACAAGACGTCCTCGAGCGTCAGTGTCTGACCGGTTGTGGCATCGAAGTTGAGCGCGTCATTGCTTTGGTCCGGGTAGGCGCCGCCACAGTAATAATCCGTTGAAATCCGCACACTCATTACCGATGGCGTCATCCACAGAGGTTGGCTGGATTGAGAGTAATCACCCGAGCAACTGAAATACGCCATCACCTCTCCCCACAATCGGCCCATCAATTGTTGGTTGATGCGTTGAAGCACTTGCGGGGAATAACCGGACACCACTTCAAAAAGCGAAGCTTGTGATTTGGGCTCGCTCCACCATTGCAGTGTGTAGCCCATGAAAGTTTCGGTTTTGCCCTTTTGCAGTTTCATTCCTTGCAGCCGTAAATACTCATAAGGGGCCTTCTCACGCAGGCTGACGATATAGGGCAATGAGTCGGCGGGGGCTTGCGGAATCATTGCGGGCTGCAATTCAACCTTGAGGGTTTTCCCCGCTGGATTACTCCACTCACCGGACCAATTGCTCCCGATCGCGTGTAAACGAAGCGTTGGACGGGAGTCCCCGTCCATCATCGAACCTTCGCTGAGTTCGAGCGTGTCCCCATCCCTGGAACCTTCGAGCTCCAGATCCTTGCGGTACTTCTGGTAAAAGTAACGCCCCTCTCCCGTTCGGGTATTCATCTCCAGAACGATCGCCGTCTTGCCCAACGTTCCTGTGTAGACCTGCGTAGCGTTTTCCGCCCATGCCAAGGGATGGAAGAAAACGGCGAGTACCAAAATGCCGGAAAGGCGCAACAATCCGTGAAACATCAATTCTTCCTTGAGCAAGCGGACAAGTGCCGCAAAAAGTGACCGCAGATTATGTCGATGTTGTGACGGGGAATCGAGCTTCGTCCGGATCAACTCGCGCACATGCTGAACATCACAATCACCAGCAACCCGATATACACCCAAGCATGCACCCGATCCGGTATCCGCCCGATCCACGGCGTGGCCAGTCGAATTCCCAGCATCGAGCCCAGCGTCAGCACTGCAAATGCCAGCAGATCCACATATCCGATAAACCATGGCCCGAGCTCTGTCTCGCTGAACCGCGCCATCAGCATGTAGGTCAGCGTGCCCGCCAGTGCCACCGGTACGCTCAATGGATTGGCCATGGAAGTCGCCTGAGACATGCTCAACCCGCAACGGCGCAGCAATGGCACGGTCATGACGCTTCCTCCTACGCCGAGGAAGGTCGCGATGGCGCCAATGCCTACACCACTGCCGGACGTTTCCAGTGTTCCCAATCGCCGAGGGATGACACCTTCGGACTGCGTAAGAAATCCCTTTCGCAGCAGACAGTCGACAATCGTCACGCCGAGGTAGGCGATGAAGGCATAGCGAATGACTTCGCCGCTGACCCACACCGCGGCGATTGCACCGACGACCGCGCCCAACCCAATGAACCCGCCCAAGGGCCATAGGTAATCCCGGATCAGGTTGCCGGCGCGGCGGTGTTTGTCGGTGGCGACCAGGGCGTTGACGATCATCACGCAGGTCGAGGTGGCGACGGCGATGTGCATGGCGGATTGGCTGATCGGGTCGTCGGCGCCGTGGCTGGCGGTGAGCATGCGGTACAGCAGCGGTACGACGACGAAGCCGCCGCCGAATCCGAAGAGTACGGCGGTGACGCCGGTCAGGCAGCCGAAGAGTGTCAGCAGTAGGTAGAACATGGTGCGTCGTCCATTGTTTGGAAGCCGGTCGACGATAGAGCCGCAGCGCTTGGCCCGCTTCAGCAAGTCCGCCAATAATGTTTGCGTTTACGCCAATCGCCGGAGCCGCTCATGCGCAATGTTTCGATCAATTTGCTGGATGACACACCGCGCACGGTGGTGGCGATCGGTACGGATTATTCCTACGGCTATCTGTTGCCACGTCATACGCATCGGCGGGCGCAATTGTTGTACGGCGCGACCGGGGTGATGCAGGTCAGCACCCATGACGGCAACTGGGTGGTGCCGCCGCAGCGGGCGGTGTGGATCCCGCCGGGAGTGGCGCATGAGGTGTTGATGCTGGGGGTCAGCACTCGCAGTGTGTATATCGAACCGGGTGCGGTGGATCTGGGCGAGTGCTGTCAGGTGATCAGTGTGTCGCCGTTGATGCGGCACTTGCTGATGGAAGCCGTGGAGCTGCCGCTGACCTATGACCTTGCCGGACGTGACGGTGTGCTGATCGATTTGTTGCTGCATGAATTGGTGCGCAGCGCACCACTTCCCTTACATATCCCGCTGCCGTCTGACGGAAGACTGCTCGATCTGTGTCAGACCTTTCTGCATCAGCCGAATGTCCACCAATCCCCCCAGCAATGGGCCGATCAATTGCACATAAGCTTGCGCACCTTCAACAGACTGTTTCGCCAGCAGACCGGCCTGAGTTTCAGTCAATGGCGCCAGCGCGCCTGTGTGGTGCTGGCGCTGGCACGGCTGGCGGCCGGTGAAGCGGTGACGCGGATAGCTCTGGACTTCGGCTATGACAGCCCGGCAGCGTTCTCGACGATGTTCCGTCGGATCCTCGGTCAGGCACCGTCCGTCTGGTTGGAAGCGTCGAAGCGGGGAAAATCAAAAAATGCGTTTGATCCCGGCTGAAAACAACTGTACAAAAACACAGTACATTTTCCATCAGCACCCTCGAGCCCGGAGCACACCATGGCCTCTTCAGCGATGAACCTCATCCTCGAACGTATCGCCCTTTTCCAGTTCACCCCGACCCACTGCGTCCAGGCCCGAGGGATGTTGGGCTGGAGTGTGGAACAACTGTCGCGGGAGACAGGGGTTTCGGTAGACGACATCCAGCGGTTCGAGGCGCAGCAGGACGTGGCGGACTCGGCGCGGCTGGCGTTGACGTACCGGTTCGAGGCGCAGGGGCTGGTGTTTTTTCCGGGGTTTGCGCCGGGGCGTGGGGGGAATGTCAGAGGTGCTATGCCGGAATCAGCGGGTCATGGAGATTACGCGATGGCTGACTGAAAGGATTGATTGTGATTATTCCAATATAGGTATATTTTTCGCATGAGTACAAGGAAGCCACTCCTGTGGGTTAGCAGTAGCAAGAAAGATCTCAAGCAGATGCCCACAGATGTACAGGATGTTTTTGGTTACGCACTGGACCTGGCCCAAAGTGGTCTCAGGCATCCAGATGCAAAACCTCTGAAGGGGTTTGGAGGCGCGGGTGTCCTTGAGTTGATTGAGGACTTTGATACGAATACCTACCGCGCCGTTTACACAGTCCGTTTTGGCAATGCGATTTACGTCCTGCATTGTTTTCAGAAAAAGTCGACCGCAGGTATCAAAACCGCGCAATGCGATATCGACCTGATCCGAAAGAGACTTCAAGCCGCTCAGGACCACGCGAAAGGAACATAGAAATGAATGAAATCGAAGAAGGCAGCGGAAACGTCTATCAAGACCTTGGCTTACCAAATGCCAGTGAAATGCAGGTCAAGTCACAGCTAGCCGCAAAGATCGGCGAAATCATCAAAGCGCGTCATCTCACTCAATCTCAAGCTTCTGAAATCCTGGGGTTATCACAACCCAAGCTGTCCGAAATGCTGAGAGGAAAATTCCGCGGCATCAGTGAGGCCAAGATGATGGAATGCCTTTCCCACCTCGGCCGAGATGTGCAGATTGTGGTCAAACCGGCCCCCCGCTCTCGCAAAGAGGGCCGAATTGAGGTGGTGTTCGCATAACGCGAAACCCTACTACGCCCCTTGCACCACCGCCTCACTCTCCCCTTCAACCGCCAGCCACCACGCATTCCCGCGTTGCGGTTGTGCCAGGTTGAACGCCTCACCCATTTTCGGCGTCGTGATGGAAACACTGCGCTCCCAGGCCAAAGCAAGGATGCGGTCAAACGGTTCATGCCACGCATGCATCGCCAGATCGAACGTACCGTTGTGGATCGGAAACAGCCAACGGCCCTTGAGGTCGATATGGGCCTGCAGGGTTTCTTCCGGTTGCATGTGCACGTGGGGCCATTCGACGTTGTAGGCGCCGGTTTCCATCAGGGTCAGGTCGAACGGGCCGAACTGTTCGCCGATGCGTTTGAAGCCGTCGAAGTAGCCGCTGTCGCCGCTGAAGAAAATCCGTGTGTCACCGTCGATGATCACCCAGGAAGCCCACAGTGTCTGGTTGCCATCGAACAGGCCACGGCCGGAGAAGTGCTGCGACGGAGTGGCGATGAAGCGGATGCCGGCCACTTCGGTGCCTTGCCACCAGTCGAACTGGCGGACCTTGTCGGCATCGATGCCCCATTTGATCAGCGTGTCACCGACGCCCAGCGGGGTGAGAAACAGGTTGACCTTGTCCGCGAGTTTCAGCACCGCCGCATAGTCGAGGTGGTCGTAGTGGTTGTGCGAAAGGATCACGGCTTCGATCGGCGGCAACTCGTCGATGCTGATCGGTGGCTGGTGGAAGCGTTTCGGGCCGGCCCATTGCACGGGCGAGGCGCGCTCGGCGAAGACCGGGTCGGTGATCCAGAATTTGTCTTGCAGCTTCAGCAGCAAGGTCGAGTGGCCGAGGCGGTATACGCTGTGGTTCGGCGCGGCAATCAGGTCGGCACGGGTCAGCGACTGCACAGGAATGGCCGACGCCGGACGGGTGTTGTGCGGTTTGTGGAAGATCATGTTCCACATGATCCGCAGCATTTTGCGCACACCTTCGCGCTGCACCGGCGCGTGGTTGCGGAATGTCCCTTCGGCCTGGCGCGAAGCTTCAGGTACAGGACTGACCGCGGAGGAAATTGATTTGGCCATGACTGAATGACTCCAGAAAAACCGCACAATTCACGGTTTTCCAAGGTGGGACGATAAATGGCCAAGGCACGCACGCATCAGCCGGACATCTGGTTTTAGGTGGCACCGATTAACGCAACATTACACTGACCGGTGTACTTTCTAGGTTGCATGAATCCGGATGACAAGTAAACTGCCGAGTGTAATTTCCTCCACATTCCTGCCGAATCGAATTTATGACAGCTCCAACGCGCCTCACCGACCGTAAACGCGAAGCCATTATCCTGGCGGCCATTTCCGAATTTCGAGCCAATGGCTTCGAGGTCACCAGCATGGACAAAATCGCGGCCAGCGCCGGTGTGTCGAAGCGCACGGTGTACAACCATTTTCCGAGCAAGGAAGAGCTGTTCGCCGAAATTCTCAACCAGTTATGGGCACGGATCAGCACCGAGCAAGCCGTGTCATATCAACACGATCAGCCCTTGCGTGATCAATTGCGAACGATGCTGCTGGCCAAACTGCAGATGATGGCGGACGACAATTTCATGGATCTGGCCCGGGTCGCCATCGCCGCCACGATCCACTCGCCCGAGCGCGCCCAGAACATGGTGACGCGCATGAGTGAACGCGAGGAAAGCGTGACCGTGTGGATTCGCGCCGCCCAGGCGGATGGCCGGTTGAGACCGGTCGACCCGGAGTTTGCCGCGCATCAGATACAAGGCCTGCTCAAAACCTTCGCGTTCTGGCCGCAGATTTCCATGGGCCAGCCCTCTCTCGACAGTGCCACGCAAAACGCCGTGGTCGATTCCGCGCTGGACATGTTCCTGGCCTGCTACCAGCTCTAGAACAGGTCTGCGCCGCGTAATTGGCTCACAAGGACACTGAATTTTCCCGCTGGAATAAATGACAATGTCTGTCATTGACCGATGAACGGTCGCTCTGAAGAATTACACTGCAAAGTGTTTCAGAATGAATCTGGCGCAGAACATCATGGAAAACCGACGCGGCAAAGGCTTGTCATTCGCCAGACGTATTTATCTGCCACGTGCCATTGGATTGGGCATCGGTTTTTTCAGCGTCGGCGCCGCGCTGTACCCGCTGAACGTGCCGGCGTGGCTCTGGGCGCTGCTGCTGTTCAATGGTTTTGTCTGGCCCCATGTCGCCTATCAATGGTCGATCCGCTCGGCTTTTCCCTACCGCGCCGAGCGTCGCAATCTGCTGTATGACTCGGTGTTCGGTGGTTTCTGGACCGCGTGTTTCCAGTTCAATCCACTGGTTACCGTGACCATTCTGTCGATGATGACCATGAACAACGTCGCCGCCGGCGGTCGACGGTTATTCCTGCTCGGCGCCCTCGCCCAGGTGATTGGCGTGCTGTTGGGGTGGTCGCTGTTCGGGGTCAGATTCACCCTGACGGCCACACAGACCCAGGTCTGGGCGTGCCTGCCGATGCTCACTCTTTATCCGCTGGCGCTGGGCATGGTCTGCTATCGGCTGGCGATCAAACTCGCCGAACACAAGCGCACCTTGAGTGCCCTGAGCCGCACCGACAGCCTGACCGGCCTGCTCAACCACGGCGCATGGAAAGACCTGCTGCACCTCAAGTTCCAGCAGTGCCGCGAACACAACCATCAGGCCACCCTCGCGCTGATCGATGTCGACCACTTCAAGGTGATCAACGACAGCTACGGACATATCGTCGGCGATGCGGTGCTCCAGCAACTGAGTCGAGAACTCAAATCCCTGCTGGCTGAAAGCGAACTGGCCGGGCGTTACGGCGGCGACGAATTCTGCGTGATCCTGCCAAGCCTGCCGTTGAGCAGAGCAGAAGCGCTGATGGAGCAATTGCGTCAGGCCCTGCATCAATACCGTCATCCCGATGTGCCGCAGTTGCAGGTCAGTCTGAGCATCGGACTGGCGCGATTTCACCCGACCTATCCGGATGCCTTGCACTGGCTGGATGATGCCGACAAAGCGCTGTACACCGCCAAGCACACGGGCCGTAACACGATCAGCGTTGCGCTGAGCCGCTCCAGCGCGTGACGGATGACGCGAAGCTATAGTGACTCAACGTCCCAAGCACCGCCGAGCCCGTCATGACCACCGAAAAAAACGATTCCCCCACCGCGCCTGTCGATCACCTGCGCTTCCACCGTCCCCATGCCCACCTCAACACAACCTTCGGCAACGACAAGTTTGCCTTGCGCGCCGAGGCGTTTGCGCGGTTCTTCGGTACGCCGACCTTTCTTGGTGCACAGACCCTGATCGTGGTGTTGTGGGTGTTCCTCAACATGTCCGGCATCACGACCTTCGACGTCTATCCGTTCATCCTGTTGAACCTGGCATTCAGCCTGCAATCGGCCTACGCGGCGCCACTGATATTGCTGGCCCAGACTCGTCAGGCCGCGCGGGACAAGGCGCAATCGGATGCCGATGCGCAACACCGCGAAGCGCTGGCAATCGCCAATTCCGAGCGCCAGGCCCAGGCAGCGAAGAACACGGCGCAATTGCTCGAACTGCTGGAGCAGAACACCCGGCTCACCGAGATGACCAAGAACCTGACCGAACGCATCGAAGGTCTGACCCGCGAGCTGCACGACCACATGCGTCAGAACCTGCAACATTGATCACGACAAACGCAGCGCCCGCCCCAGTTCATCGAACAGTGTGACCACCGAGCGTAACGCTCGGCAGTCCGGGCGGGTCAGCAGCCACAGCGCGGTGTCGTAGCCATGCAGCGGCTCGCTCAGCGCTTGTAGTCCTTCGGTTATCAGAAAGTCCGGCAACGCCGCGACGCCGAGTCCGGCACGCACCAGTTCCGTCACTGACAGCATGCTGTTGCAGCGATACCCCGGCATCACGCCCGGCAAGTGCTGTCGACGCCAGACAACGGTCGGGTGATCAGGCAGGAAATCGTCCGGGGCGATCCAGGTCATGGCGGCCGGATCGGATGCATCGACCTTCTGCAGATATCGCTCACTGGCGCAGACCCGGTAGGAAATCTTCGCCAGCTCCCGCCCGACCAGATGTTCCGGTGGTGTAAGAGTCAGGCGCAGAGCGATGTCGGCATCGCGACGGCTGAGGTTGGCGAAATCATTGGAGGTGCTCAATTCGATGGTCAGCGCCGGATAGTTCGGCATGAACTGCGCCAGCGCCGGCAGCAACAAGCCTTGCAGCACCGAATCGGTACAGGTCAGACGCACCGTACCGCTGATCACTTCGCCGCCCTGCTCCACGCCGATGCGCGCGGCTTCCAGTGCCTGCTCGGCACGCTCGGCCTGCTCCGCCAATGATTGCGCGAGGGTGGTGGGCAGGTAACCGGCACGGCTTTTTTCGAACAGTTGCTGACCGAGTGCGGCCTCCAGTCGGCGTACGGCGCGAAACACCGTCGACACATCGACCTTCAACAGCTGCGAAGCCCGGGCCAGAGAGCCGCCACGTACCAGGGCGAGAATAAGCGTCAGATCCGGGAAGTCGAGTCGATAGTGCGTCGCTGCATTGATCACTTGGGAAAACGCCCATATGGAGTGCGTGAACGCCAATCTATAGTGAGCGCCATCCCTCAACAAGCACAGCGAGCACTCATGGAATCCAGAGCCCTGCGCATCGCCCTGATCGGTGATTACGACCCGCAAGTCACCGCTCATCAAGCCATCCCCGTCGCCCTCGGGCTGGCGGCGGAACACCTTCGCCGTCCCGTGGATTTCGAATGGCTGGCTACGGACGCCATTCACCTCGATACACCGCTCGACGGCTTCGACGGTTTCTGGTGCGTCCCGGCCAGTCCTTACAAAAGCGAAGCGGGCGCGCTACGGGCCATTCGTTTTGCCCGCAAACAGCAGCGACCGTTCCTCGGCACCTGCGGCGGTTTTCAACACGCGGTTCTGGAGTTTTCCCGCAACGTGCTCGGATGGGCCGATGCCGAGCATGGCGAAACTTCACCTGATTCGAGCCGTGCGGTGCTCTCGCCGCTGACGTGTTCACTGGTGGAAGCGGTGGACAGTATTCATCTGGTACCCGGTTCGTTGATCGCCAAGGCGTACGAAACGTCGGATATTCGCGAAGGGTATCGCTGCCGTTTTGGAGTGAATCCGCAGTTCGAACGAGATTTGCTGACCCATGACCTGCATGCCGTGGGCCACGATTCGGCCGGTGACTTGCGCGCCATCGAACTGAAACACCATGTGTTCTTCGTCGCCACGCTGTTTCAACCGGAACGTGCTGCGCTCAAAGGGCAATTGCCGCCGCTGGTGCGGGCGTTCGTCGAAGCTTGCGCGGAGCAACCTAGATGAAACAGGACACTGAGTGTTTCGCCGTGATTTTCACCTCGACCCGCACCGAAGGCGACAACGGCTACGCAGAAGCCTCCGAGCGCATGATGCAATTGGTGGCCGGGCAACCGGGGTTTCTCGGCATCGATTCGATCCGGGGCGCGGACGGGGTGGGGATTACGATTTCGTATTGGGAGAGCGAAGCGGCGATTCTGGCCTGGCGCGAGCACCCGGAGCACCGGGTGATTCAGGCGCGTGGGCGGGCCGAGTGGTATTCGGCGTTTCATACGCGGGTATGTCGGGTTGAGCGGGAGTATCGGTTCGGAAAGTGAGTATTGCGGTGTAATCACTGGCCCCTTCGCGGGCAAGCCCGCTCCCACAGGGTTGTGCGCTGTTCTCAAGATCACGCCGTACCTGTGGGAGCGAGCTTGCTCGCGATGGCGGCAAATGGATCACCGAAGAACCTCAGTCCTTCAGACTGCGCACCGCCACAATTTCCGGCACTTCGCGTTTTTGCATGTACACCCGCAACGGCTCGGTGATGTTGATCCGGTCGTCGATGTGCTGATCGAGCAGCAACTGGATCGACTCGCGCTTGAGGGTCATGGTCTGTCCGGAGGCCGGTGACCAGACAAATTCGCTGGCGGGCATGATGCCGTCATCGGCCACGTCCATGCCGAACGAGTCCTCGCTGAATCGCACGATGTACTGGCCGGTCTTGCGATTGAGGCCGACAAAACCCTTGAGGTCGTCGGCGGCCTGGCAGATGAGTTGGGATGTGATGCGCATGGTAAACCTCACGAAAAGGATCGATGGTCTACACGCAGGGCGTTGAGGCACCCCCTCTGCCGGGGTGGTTGCCGTGGCCAAGCGTACTGCAAACGAACGCACAAAAGTGCGGAAATTTTCGCTTTCAGTACGTTTATGTCGGTCTTGCGATAGCAGGTTTTCGTTTGAGTTGCTAAAAGGGACATCTTTGAAAATCCCTGCGAAAGGACCTCGATATGCCCGCCACGTTTACCAAAAGCGCTCTGCTGCTGAGCCTGATGCTCGGCCTCGGCCAGGCGCACGCTGCCAACCCGCCGAGCCCCGCTGCGCTTGCTGCCTCCGAGGGCATTCCGCACCCGGCAGTGATCGCCCACCGTGGCGCCTCCTTCGACGCACCGGAATCCACCGCAGCCTCCTACAAACTGGCCCGCGATCTCGGCGCCGATTACCTGGAAATGGACCTGCAGCGCAGCAAGGATGGCGTGCTGTTCGCCCTGCACGACAACAACCTGCAACGCACCACCGACGTCGCCACCAAATTCCCGGACCGCAAGGACAGCCCGGCCAATGCTTTCACAATGGCCGAGCTGAAAACCCTGGATGCCGGCAGCTGGTACAACAAGGCCTACCCGGATCGCGCCCGTCCTTCCTACGCCGGCCTGCAGATTCTGACCCTGGATGAAATCATCGATATCGCCCAGGCCAATCCGCAGCACAAACCTGGCCTGTACATCGAGACCAAGGAGCCACAACTGTTCCCGGGCATCGAGCATGACCTGAAGGAAAAACTCCAGGCCCGTGGCTGGCTGATTCCGGCCGGCGCCAAACCGGCCAAAAACGTTGCCAGCGTCGGTGAGAGCAACGGCAAGGTGATCCTGCAGACCTTCGAGAAGAACAGCCTGGAACTGCTGCAAAAGGAAATGCCGCAGGTGCCGAAGATCCTGTTGCTGTGGGTCGGTGAGGGCAGCATCGAACCGAAATCGAAAGTGACCTTTGCCGAATCCGGCGAGAAGGACAAGAACGTTTTCTACGGCAAGCAGGAGCCGAAATCCGAAGCTGAATTCAAGCAGTGGATCGACTACGCCAAGGCTCAGGGCGCCATCGGCACCGGCCCTTCGGCCAAGCTGACCCACGGCGGCGATCAGAGCTATTCGGACCTCGTGCAGCCATGGATGAACAAATACACCCACGACAAGGGAATGCTGGTGCACGTCTACACCGTGGATGAGCCAGTGGACTTCCAGAAGGTCATGGCCGCCGGCGTCGACGGTATCTTCACCAACCGCGCCAGCGAACTGCTGAAGTTCTACAAGCGCCCGGCTGCCGCCAGTGTGGATCAGGTGTTGAAGAACAACGGTTTCTGATCTTTCAATCGGGCGTCAGTAATGCGAGCAGGCTCGCTCCTCCAGGGAGTCCGGCCTGCTCGCTGTTTTTTAAGGGTGAATTAAGTTGCGGTGATTAACCTGAACTCACTTGAACGAATCACCCCAAAGGAATAACCGATGAAAACTTTGACTGCCCTGTTTACCGCTGCCGCCCTGACCCTCACCGCTGGCCTGGCCCAGGCTGACGTTCGTGTCGATCAGATCCCTGAGCTGGTCAAATCCGGCAAGATCAAGCCGCTGGAAGAGCTGAACAAGATTGCCCTGGCCCTGCACCCGGGCGCGACCATCGTCGACACCGACCTGGACAACCATTTCAACGGCTATGAGTACGAAGTCGAGCTGCGTACCGCCGATGGCAAGGAATGGGACGTGGATCTGGACGCGGCCACCGGCAAGGTGCTGAGCAACAAGCAAGATCACTGATAACCCCGACACCCCCTGTGGGAACGAGCTTGCTCGCGATAGCGGTGGATCAGTCAACATTGAGTTGTCTGACCGAACGCCATCGCGAGCAGGCTCGCTCCCACAGTGCTTTGTGTTGAGTTCAAGCGCTAGTGCTGACCAACGAACCCGACGTGCTGCTGTCGGACTCCTGCAACGCCGCCAGCAAAGCCGCCGTCGCCGTCTGCAACGAAGCCGACGTCGTCGCGATCTGCGACTGCGCAGCCGCAACATCCGCCGCTTTGGCATCCTGACTTTCCTGCCTGGCCTGAGCCGCTTGCAGCGCTTGTTGCTGTTCCTGCAATTGCTTTTGCAGTTCGGCGATCTGCTTGCGCAATTCCTTCACGGTATCCGATTCATCACTGCTGGAACTGCTGTCGCCCGACGGTGCCGCACCACCGCCCGCCGCGACTTTGCTGGTGTCGGCCTTCACACCGGTGCTGGCTGCCGCAGTGGTGGACGTGTCGTCGCCCGCGTCGGTAATCGAGGTTTTGCTGGTGGACGTGGTGACGGTCTGATTGATTGAAACGGACGTGATGCTGACCATGGAAAATCTCCAATGACGGTTATGGTTAACCGGCCATCGGCGGCGGCCTGCACGAATTGAGATCGACTGTGTACCGACTCGGTAACCGGGCCGGTACACAGTCACAGTCGGGTCAGACGCTCAGGCGAGCAGTGACATCGTTCAGTTGTCCGGACAGGCCATGCAGGTTCTGGCTGGCGCTTTCGGTGCGCTGCACGTTGTCGAGGTTGGTGCTGGCGATCGAAGTGATCTCGGTCAGGTTGCGCGAGATGTCTTCAGCCACCGAAGTCTGCTCTTCGGCGGCGGTGGCGATCTGGCGGTTCATGTCGCGGATCGCTTCCACCGCATGGGTGATGCGCTCGAGCATCGCGCCGGCCTGGGTCACCTGCTCGACGCTTTCATCGCTGCGGGTCTGGCCGCTGTCGATGGCGTGGGCCGCATCCACCGCGCCGGTCTGCACGCTCTGGATGATCTGGTTGATCTCGATGATCGACTCCGCCGTGCGCTGCGCGAGATTGCGCACCTCATCGGCCACAACCGCAAAACCACGCCCGGCTTCACCGGCACGAGCCGCTTCGATGGCCGCGTTGAGCGCCAGCAGGTTGGTCTGTTCGGCGATGCCGCGGATCACTTCCAGCACCTTGCCGATACGACCGCTGTCGGCTTCCAGACGTCGGATGACCGTGGCGGTGTTGGCGATTTCGCCACGCATCTGGGTGATGCTGTGGATGGTGCTCTGCATGACCTTCTCGCCCTGCTGGGCGGACTGGTCGGCATCGTCCGCCGCACGCGCCGCGTCGGCGGCATGACGGGCGACTTCCTGGGCGGTGGCGGACATTTCGTTCATCGCCGTGGCCACCTGATCGGTACGGTTGAACTGCTCGTTGGTGCCGCCGGCCATCAGCGTGGCGATGGCGTTCAACTCGCCACTGGCACTGTCCAGATCCTTGGCGCTGCGTTGCAGGTGATTGAAGGTTTCGGCGAGGAAATCGCGCAGGGTGTTGGCCGCGGCGGCCAGGTTACCCAATTCGTCCTGACGACTGCTGGCGACACGCTCGACCAGACGGCCCTTGCTCAACTGCGTGACGTAATCGATGAGGTTGCGGATCGGCTCGACCAGGTTGCGGTTCACCAGCCACAGGCTCAGCAGGCCGATCAACAGACCGGAGGCGAGCATCACCACAATCCCCAGCATCACGGTGCGATCGGCACTGGCGCTGATCAGCGCCGACTTTTCGGTGCCCTGCTTGCGCAGTTCGGCCACCAGTTCGCTCATCTGGTCGCTGGCGGCGCGGTCGACGCCTTTGACGGCCACGTCGCCCGCAGCCGGATCAGCACCGGCGGCCACGTAGGCATCGCGCCCCTTCTGATACGCGGCACCGAGCAGGCGGTGTTCTTCACGCAGGCGTTCGATGCGGGTTTTCAACGAAGGCTCGAGGCCTTTCTGATTGGCCAGTTCACCGAGGATGTTCTGCACATCACGCTGACGGTCTTCAAACTGGCCCCAATATTTGGCCAGGTCCGCCGGTTGCTTGCCGCGCAGCAGAACGTTTTTCCACTCCTGGACCTGCACCTTGAATTGCAGGTTGGCTTCGTCGATCAGTTGCGACGTGTGCAAGGGGCCGGCGATCAACTGGCTGTAGCTTTGCACGCCGTTGGACAGGAAATGAAAGCAGGCCAGCGCGATCAACAGCATCGCCACCAGGCTGCCGCTCAGCAGGGCAAGAATTTGCGCTCTCAGGGATTTTTGCAGCATCGCAGGTACTCGGGACAGGGATGAGGCACGCCCGACAAGGCGTGAATTGTGGCCGGACATCCGTGTCGCCGAACCTTGGCTCATGGCCGAAGGCGCGCAACCTAACTCATGCGTGATCGGCGTGCCAGAGCACTTCTTGAGAAAATTCCGACCGCCGGTAAGGCATTGATTTTGACGTCATTTCATCGTCACCAAAACGTCACATTGCGTTGCGATGATGCGGCTCGGGTGAACCTGCAAATCCCGCAACTGACGCCTTCCCTGCAGCGAGACTTCATGAACCACAGCCTGGATATCAGCCATCGCGATCCTGATCTGTTCGGCCTGCTTTACGGCTTCCGTTTTCGCCCGGGCGAGCGCGGACGCGAAGTGGATTCGGCGACCGCCCTGCGCTGCCTGCAGGACGACAGCGACAGCGACGAATTCCTCTGGCTGCACCTGAATCTGGCCCATGCCGCGTGCGAGCGCTGGATGAAAAGTCATCTGCAACTGCCACAGGAATTTTTCGAGGCGCTGCACGAAGGTTCGCGCTCGACCCGCATCGAGCATGTCGATTCGGCGTTGCTGGCGGTGGTCAACGACGTGGTGTTCAACCTCAGCAGCATGGTCTCGTCGGACGTGTCGACGTTGTGGGTCTGCGTGCGCAGCAAACTGATCGTCAGTGCGCGCCTGCAACCGTTGCACTCGGTGGACAAACTGCGTTCGTCGGTGAAGGCCGGCGAGTGCTTTCGCTCGCCATCGGAGTTGCTTGTGCACCTGCTGCGCGACCAGGGCGAAGTGCTGACCCAGATCGTGCGCAAGACCAGCCTGAGCGTCGATCAGGTCGAGGACGAGTTGCTGTCGTCGCGACTGTCGACCAACCGCGCCGAACTCGGCGCCAACCGCCGGGTGCTGGTGCGCCTGCAACGGCTGCTGGCGCTGGAGCCGGGCTCGCTGCTGCGCCTGCTGAACCGGCCGCCGTCCTGGTTGCAGAAGGAGGACGTCAAGGAGCTGCGCAAATCCACCGAAGAGTTCGCGCTGATCATCAACGACCTGACCGCCCTCGGCGAGCGGATCAAGCTGTTGCAGGAAGAAATCGCCGCCAACGTCAACGAACAGAGCAACCGCACGCTGTTCACCCTGACCGTGGTGACGGTGCTGGCGTTGCCGATCAACATCATCGCCGGTTTCTTCGGCATGAACGTCGGCGGCGTGCCGCTGGCCACCGATCCGGAAGGGTTCTGGATTCTGGTGGCTCTGGTGGCCACGTTCACCGCGATTGCCGGGCGCTGGGCGTTTCGCAAGCGCGGGGATTACTGATCCACCTGTGGCGAGGGAGCAAGCTCCCTCGCCACAGTGCATCCATATCAATGCGGGGCTAATCCACCGAACACTGATCTGCCGCAGTCTCTCTGTAATATTTAGCAACGATCATGGGCGACACTCCTTCCCTCGCTCAGGATTGTCCTGCCATGGCTACTCCCTCCCTGACCGCCAGCCCGGCCTCCGTTTCCAGCGGCAGACCGGCGCTCGACAAGAAACCCGGCCCATTCACGTACGTGGTGTTCTTCGCCGTGCTGGCCATGGGGATGCTGTTCACCGCCTACAGCCTGATGCACGACATGCACGAACTCGGCACGGTGGTCACCACCTGGACACCGTTCCTGCTGCTCGGCGTAGCCCTGTTGATTGCCCTGGGTTTCGAGTTCGTCAACGGCTTCCACGACACCGCCAACGCCGTGGCCACGGTGATCTACACCCATTCGCTGCCGCCGAATGTGGCTGTCGTGTGGTCCGGGTTCTTCAACTTCCTCGGTGTGTTGCTTTCGAGTGGCGCGGTGGCGTTCGGCATCATCGCGTTGCTGCCGGTGGAGCTGATTCTGCAGGTCGGCTCGTCCGCCGGTTTCGCGATGATCTTCGCGCTGCTGATCGCGGCGATCCTGTGGAACCTCGGCACCTGGTGGCTGGGCCTGCCGGCCTCGTCGTCGCACACGCTGATCGGTTCGATCATCGGTGTCGGCGTGGCGAACGCCTTGATGCACGGCCGCGACGGCACCAGCGGCGTGGACTGGGCCCAGGCCATCAAGATCGGTTACGCGCTTCTGCTGTCGCCGTTGGTCGGCTTCGGTTGCGCCGCGCTGTTGCTGCTGGCCCTGCGCGCCTTCGTGAAGAATCGTTCGCTGTACAAGGCGCCGGACGGCAACACCCCGCCGCCGTGGTGGATTCGCGGCCTGCTGATCGCCACCTGCACCGGCGTGTCCTTCGCCCACGGCTCCAATGACGGCCAGAAAGGCATGGGCCTGATCATGCTGATTCTGGTCGGCACCCTGCCGATGGCCTATGCCCTGAACCGCACCATGCCCGCCGATCAGACCTTGCAGTTCGCAGCGGTAGCTGAAGTCACCCAGCAGGCGCTGGTGAAAAGCGCCCCGCTGCCGGCCCCGGCCGATCCGCGCCCGGTGCTGGCCGATTACGTGCGCAGCAAGCAGGCCACACCGCAACTGGTTCCGGCCCTCGCGGCGCTGACCGGGCACATTGGCGACGAGGTGAAAGGCTACGGTTCGCTGTCGAAAGTCCCGGCGGAGGCCATGGGCAACGTGCGCAACGACATGTACCTGGCCAGTGAAACCATTCGCTTGATGGACAAGCACAAGGTCGGTTCCTTTGATGCCGACACCACCAACAAGCTGCAACTGTTCAAACAGCAGATCGACAACGCCACGCGGTTCATTCCGCTGTGGGTGAAGATTGCCGTGGCGATTGCATTGGGACTGGGCACCATGGTCGGCTGGAAGCGGATCGTGGTCACGGTCGGCGAGAAGATCGGCAAGACCCACCTGACCTACGCCCAGGGCGCCTCGGCGGAGACCGTGGCGATGCTGACCATCGGCGCCGCCGACATGTTCGGCCTGCCGGTGTCCACCACCCATGTGTTGTCCTCCGGTGTGGCCGGGACCATGGTCGCCAACGGCGGCGGCCTGCAGATGAAGACCATCCGCAATCTGCTGATGGCCTGGGTGTTGACGCTGCCGGCGGCCATTGTGTTGTCGGGCAGCCTGTATTGGCTGTTTACTCAACTCTTCTGAAGCCGACGTATCCATTCAAGAATCCCGGCCCGGTGCGCGCCGGGATTTTTTCATTCCGCCCGACTCATTCCATCCGTCGGCCTCCGGGCTTGAGCCATCCTCGACCTGGCAGATTTCACTTCAGTTTGCCGGTGCAGTGCCGACTCTTAAGAAACTCGATGCATTGAGGAAACGTGTCCGTGAACCTGTATATCAATCAGCTACAACAAAAAGCTGACTTCAAGGAAGCCATCTACGCTGGCGACATCTTCTTGAACACGCAACTGCGCGCCGCCCATGAACTGTGTGCCTTTGCCCAGGAAAGCATCACCGCCGCATTCAATGGCGAAACCAATCACCAGGCTTTGCACACGCTGATGCCGGTGGAAGAGTTCGTGGTGCTGGTGACACGCCTCAAGGGCCAGTTCACCAACAGCCTGCGCGCCAAGGAGCTGATTCTGAGCTTTATCGACGAAGTCGGCCTCGACCCGCGCGAATACATTTTCGACGTGCCACGCATTCGCGTCGTGCCCAACTATGACTACCTGCATGCCGGCGTGAGCTATGCCTACAAGCCGCACCGCGACACCTGGTACGGCAGCGTCGATTGCCAGATCAACACATGGATGCCGGTGCACACCATTTCCCCGGATCAGACCATGATGATCAACACGGGCTACTTCGACGTGCCGGTGAAGAACTCCTCGGCCCAGTGGAGCCTCAACGACTGGATCAACAACCAGCGGCACAAGGCCAAGGACAACCTCAAGGAAGAGGTCCGGGTGCACCCGGTGCCTCTGGAAGAGATCAACGATGCGGCCGAATTGCGCATCGCCGGCAACACCGGCGAGATGCTGATTTTCTCGGGCTCGCACCTGCACGGTACGGTCGCCAACCACACGCAGCAAACCCGTTTCAGCGTCGACTTCCGTCTGATGCACCTCGATGACCTCAAACACAATCGTGGCGCGATCAACGTCGACAGTGCCTGCCCGGATGTCGGAGCGGGCTTCAAAGATTATTTCCACGCACACGACTTCTCGAATTTTCAAGGAATCCAGCCATGACCAAGCGCCGCATCACGCCTGCCGAAGCCCAGTACAACGAAACCCGCGCCGGTGTCCTCAAGCGTGTTGACGCCGAATACGTGGCCGACGCCCCGTTCGTGTTCGCCAACCGCATCGGTGTCACCGCTGCGCTGTCGCGAATGGAGCTGTTCAAGAAAGTCGCCGAAATCCCGGGCGCGATCATTGAGTGCGGTGTGTACAAGGGCAACTCGCTGATGCTGTACATGCACCTGTCGATGATCCTCGAACCTTACGCGATCAATCGCTCGATCGTCGGTTTCGATACCTTCGAAGGGTTCCAGAGCATCAGCAAGACCGATGACCCGGCCGACGTCAACGAAACCATGTTTTCCGACACCGACCAGTCGCTGATCCAGGACATGATCGACGCCAACGACCTGTTGCGTCCGGTCAATCGCATCCCGCGTTGCGAACTGGTGAAGGGCGATATCGTCAAGACCGTGCCGGAGTGGGTGAAAACCCGCCCTGACCTGGTGGTGGCAATGCTGATCCTCGACACCGACCTCTACGAGTCGACCAAAGTCGCGCTGGAAACCTTCCTGCCGTACATGCCCAAAGGCGCCATCGTGGTCCTGGACGAAGTCGCCTACCGCAACTTCCCGGGCGAAACCAAGGCCCTTCGCGAAGTGCTGGACCTGAACAAGATCGAACTCAAGCGTTTGCCGTTCGATTCTTGCGTGGGTTACTTCCACGTCTGATCCCGCTGCAATCCACACCTGCGGGAGCGAACCTGTTCGCTCCCGCATTTGATCCGCCCGGAGACGGTCAAAGCGTCGAGCGGATCAACGCCCCCAGCCAGTCCATGAACACCCGCACCCGCAACGGCAGATGCCGCTGCCGGGCGTACAGCAGCGAAATGCCCATCGCCGGCGCGGTGTACTGCGGCAACACGGTCACAATCTCGCCGCTGTCCAGATAGCTGTTCATGCCGGTACGCGGCACCTGAATCAGTCCGAAACCACCCAGGCACGCCGACTCGTAGGCATCGGTGCTGTTGACCGTGACACTGCCTGCCATCGGCACACGATGGACCTGGCCGTCCTGCTCGTAGACAAACCCTTCCGAACGCGAACCCAGCACCCCGACGTAGTGCACCAGTCGGTGCTGCGCCAGGTCTTCAAGTGATTGCGGCACACCGTAGCGTTGCAGATACGCGGGGCTGGCGCAGTTGATCATGCTGAAATCCCCCAGGTGTCGCGCCACCACCGACTGATCGGGCTGCGCGCCGATGCGCACCACACAATCGAAGCCTTCGGCGAGCAGGTCGACGCGACGGTCGGTGCTGCTGATTTCCAGTTCCAGATTCGGATGCCGCGCCATGAATTCCGGCAGCTTCGGCATGATCAGCCGTCGCGACAGAATGTTCGGCATATCGACCCGGATCCGCCCGGTCAGCGACGCTTCGTCCTGACGGAACAGGTTCTCGATTTCGTCCATGTGCGACAGCAGATCCTTGCTGCGCTCGTACAGCGCGAGGCCGTCCTGAGTCGCCTGCACCCGTCGGGTGGTGCGTTGCAGCAGGCGCGTACCGAGCAGGGTTTCCAGGGCCTGCACCTGCTCGGACACCGTCGAGCGCGGCAGTCCCAGGCTCTCCCCCGCCATCGTAAAACTCGACAATTCGCTGACCCGGACGAAGGTGCGCAGCAGTTCCAGTTTGTTCATGGGTGACCTGTTGATTGTTCGCAATGACCGACCAGTGATTCCGGTTTCAGTCTGTTTATCACCTCAGGGCGGATAAATAAACTTTGCTGCATCAACCGTCACCGCTCTCGAGGAAGACCCATGAACCGCAAAATCGCATTGATCACTGGTGCCAGCCGTGGCCTTGGCAAGAACGCTGCCCTGCATCTTGCCGCGCAAGGCGTGGACATCATCGGCACCTACAACAGCCGCGCCGATGAAGCGCAATCGCTGGTCGAGGAACTGAAAACACTCGGCGCCAACGCCGTGATGCTGCAACTGGATGTTGGTCGCAGCAAAGGCTTTGCCGACTTCGCCGTGCGGGTCGAACAAGCGCTGCAACAACTCGGGCAACCGCGCTTTGATTTCCTGATCAACAACGCCGGGATTGGCGTGCATGCCTCCTTCGCCGAAACCACACCGGAGCAGTTCGACCTGCTGATGAATGTGCAGTTGAAAGGGCCGTTCTTCCTGACTCAGCAACTGCTGCCGCTGATCAACGATGGCGGGCGGATCATCAATATCTCCAGCGGTCTGGCCCGCTTCACCCTGCCGGGTTATGCGGCCTACGCGGCGATGAAAGGTGCGATGGAAGTGCTGACCCGTTATCAGGCCAAGGAGCTGGGCGCGCGGCAGATCGCCGTGAACATCCTGGCACCGGGTGCCATCGAAACCGACTTCGGCGGCGGCGCCGTGCGCGACAACTCGGCGCTGAACGCCATGGTCGCCAGCAACACCGCGCTGGGCCGCGCCGGACAGCCGGATGACATTGGTGGCGCGCTGGCGCTGTTGTTGTCGCCGGGGGCTCAGTGGATTAACGGTCAGCGCATTGAGGCGTCGGGCGGGATGTTTCTCTGAACCTGCAAAAGTGGCGAGGGAGCTTGCTCCCTCGCCACAGCTGTGTTTATCCCTGGCAAGCGTTGCGCATCACCAGCCGCTCGCGCACCAGGTCATAACCCCAGTGGTAGACGTAGGTGTACGGCAGGAAGAACAGCAACACGCCGATGTCGAGCAGGAACGCCTGCCACAGGCTGACCGACAGCCATCCGGCAATCAGCGGCACGCCCATCAAGATCAGCCCGCCCTCGAACAGCAACGCGTGCAGCACCCGCACCCAGGCATTGCGGGCGATGTTCCAGCGCTTGAGCATCCGGTCGAAAAAGCCGTTGAACACCACGTTCCAACCCAGGGCCAGCAATGCGATGGCGATAGTAACGGCGCCCATTTCCACCATCGGCTTGCCCATGATCCACGCCAGCAAAGGGGTGCAGATCAGGATCGCCAGCAGTTCGAAACCGATGGCCTGGAAAATACGTTCAGTGATGGATTTGTTGGCAGTCATGGCCGAAGTCCTCTGTGAAGATGGTTGCCATGATCCAGCACCGCACCGATACTTCATAATCAATAACCATCGATCAAGGCGATAGTGCATGGCGTCTCAGGAAGTGTTGCTGGCGTTTGTCCAGGCGGCGACTCAAGGCTCGTTTTCCGCGGCGGCGCGCAAACTCGGGCGCAGTCAGTCCACCGTCAGTGCGGCGGTGGCCAGTCTGGAAATCGATCTTGATCTGATTCTGTTCGACCGCAGCAGCCGCAAGCCGACCCTGACCCCGGCCGGCCACGTGATGCTGCAACGGGCCGAGGCGATTCTGTCGGCCAACAGCCAGATGGAAATGACCGCCCGGCAATTGGCCCAGGGCGTCGAGCCGAAACTTACGGTGGCAATTTCCGACACTTATCAGTCCGAGCGCTTCGAAGCGGCGCTGGTGGGTTTCGAGCGGCGCTATCCGGATCTGGAACTGGAGTGTCTGATCGCCGAATGCGATGACCTGATCGAACTGGTACAACGCGGTCGCGCACACCTGGCGTTCGCCGAGATGCAGGACAATTACCCGCCGGATCTGGCGACCTCGACCGTCGCCGAGCGCACTGAAATCGCCCTGTTTGTCGGCCGTAATCATCCGTTGGCGACACTGGAATCCGTCGATCAGACGGTCCTTGAACAGCATCGCGAGCTGCGCCTGGCGACCATCGTCAATCCCTATGACAGTCGCGGCAAAGGCCGGGTATGGTCGGCGCCGAGTTATTTGATGCTGCTGGAAATGGCCCAGAAAGGTTTTGGCTGGGCACCCCTGCCGCGTTGGCTGGTGGCGCATTTCGGCAACGATTCGCTGGTTGAACTGAATGTGCGCGGCTGGCCGAAACCGGTGTTCGTCGATGCGTTGTGGTCGCGGCTGTATCCGCCGGGGCCGGCGGGGAGCTGGTTGCTCGGCAAGATGCTTGAGTAAAGGTTCAGGCAGCGGCAATGGCTGGCGGTGCTGGAAAAACCGGCCGGCCCCACGTTTCGGGATGGCTAGGGTGAGAGCAAGCGGTCCAGAGCCGAAAGCCGTCCCTCGATAAACCGCCGCTCCGGCTCCTGCCGCGTCAACGCCAGCGCCCGCGAATAAGCCGCCCGGGCCTCCCCGACCCGCCCCAATTGCCG
Organism: Pseudomonas bananamidigenes; assembly: GCF_001679645.1. GTDB lineage: Bacteria > Pseudomonadota > Gammaproteobacteria > Pseudomonadales > Pseudomonadaceae > Aquipseudomonas > Aquipseudomonas bananamidigenes. The sequence continues at coordinate 29,985 of NZ_LRUN01000034.1, forward strand.
ACAGAACTCCGCCCGCGCCGAATGCGCCAGGTGGTAATCCTGCAAGTCCCCGCGCTCCAGAATCCCTTCGATCAAGGTCAACCCGGCCTGCGCACCGTCGCGCTTGGCCACCGCCACAGCCCTGTTGAGTTCGATCACAGGCGACGGCACGGCCCGCAGTAATACGTCATACAGCCCGACGATCTGTTCCCAGTCCGTCTCTGCTGCTGTCGGCGCTTCGGCGTGCACCGCCGCAATCGCCGCTTGCAGGCAATACGGCCCGAAGCGTCCGGTGGTCAGCGCCCGCTCCACCAGATCGCAGCCCTCGGCAATCAGCCCGGAATTCCACAGCTCGCGATCCTGATCATCCAGCAGAATCAGTTCCCCGTCCGGCGATGAGCGCGCCGACCGTCGCGACTCGTGCAGCAGCATCAATGCCAGCAGGCCCATGACTTCCGGGTCGGGCAACAACTCCAGCAGCAGACGCCCCAGACGAATCGCCTCACGGGTCAAATCCTCGCGGGTTACCTGCTCGCCGCCGGACGCCGAGTAGCCTTCGTTGAACACCAGGTAAATCACCCGCAGCACACTGTCGAGACGCTCGGGCAATTCGTTCAGGCCCGGAACTTGATAGGGGATTTTCGCATCGCGGATCTTTGCCTTGGCGCGCACGATGCGCTGGGCAATGGTCGCCGGAGCCGAGAGGAACGCCCGGGCGATTTCTTCAGTGGTGAGGTCGCAGACTTCACGCAAGGTCAGCGGCACCTGTGCATCCGATGCCAGCGCCGGGTGGCAGCAGGTGAAAATCAGCCGCAGGCGATCGTCTTCCACGTCTTCGGCGTCCCATTCGGACTGTTCCAGCTCTTCCAGTTGTGCCAGCAACAGCGGTTGCGACGCCTTGAACCGTGCACGGCGGCGCAATACGTCGATGGCCTTGAAGCGCCCGGCGGACACCAGCCACGCTCGTGGATTGTCCGGAACGCCATCGCGCTGCCAGCGCTCGACCGCGACGAAGAACGCCTCGTGCAAGGCTTCTTCGGCGAGGTCGAAATCGCCGAGCAGGCGGATCAGGGTCGCAAGGATCCGCCGCGAATCTTCGCGATAGACCTGCTCGACCCGGGCCCTGACCTCAGACATTCAACTGCCGCACGGGACGCACTTCGACACTGCCGACCCGGGCCGCCGGAATGTGGCCGGCGACCTGGATTGCTTCATTGAGGTCCCGTGCGTCGATCAGGTAAAAACCGGCCAGTTGCTCCTTGGTCTCGGCGAACGGACCGTCGGTGATCGACAGCTTGCCGTTGCGCATGCGCACCGTGGTGGCGGTCTGCACCGATTCCAGCGCTTCGGCGGCGACCATCCGGCCGCTGCCCTGGATCGACTCGGCATAGGCCCAGCACTCGGCGTCTTCCGGGCTGTCGGGCGACGAATGCAGCAGGCGCTCATCGCTGTAGACCAGGCATAAATACTTCATGGCGTTCTCCTGAATCGGACGGATCAACTATGGCTGAAGATCAGGGTTTCGCATCGAACAGGGTCGAGCCGGTCATCGGATCGAACGGTGCCGACCAGTGTTCGTGGGCAATTTTCCACGCTCCGTCGACCAGCCGGTAACAGGCGGTGGCGCGCATCCAGCAACTCTGGGTTTCGCCCTTGTCATTGGTGCCTCCGCAGTTGGCGACCCAGTGGGCGAAGGCGATGCTGTCCCCGGTCTCGATGGCGATTTCGTGGAATTCGAAGATGTGCGGGCCGGGGCACATTTCCATGCAGGCGATCCAGTGGGCGCGGTAGGCCTCCTTGCCCTTGAATTGCAGGGCCTTGATGGCATCGAACGAAACGATGTCGTCGGCGTACAGGGTCATGACCTTGTCCACGTCCTTGGTCATCACGGCCTGACGGTAGATGTCGATGATGGCTTGAATCTGCGCTTGCGTGCTCATGGGGTTTCTCCATGTTTTTGTTGTGAAGACACCCTTTGTCGTTCGGCAATGGGCCGGATCGACAACGTGAACAAAAAAATTCGCTCGCCAACAAAATCGCTAGAATCCCGGATTCATCTTTGCAGGAAAAAGGAAATTCCCGTGTCCGCCCGACTGGTGCCTTACGAAAGCCTGAACGCCACCCAACGCCAGCAGGTCGAGGCCATTGAAATCCACCCTGAGCAAATCAGGTTCTCCGGCGACATCCACGGCGCCCTGCACACGCTGCTGTCGAAACCCGGCCCCGGCGTGAAAGGTTTTGCGTTGCTCGCTGACGAGGTGCCGGTGGCATTCCTGCTGCTCAAGCGCCCACCGGTGTTGCCGGCCTGGGCCAATGAACACAGTGCCACCTTGCACGCCTTGCAGGTCGATCACCGGGCTCAGGGCAAGGGTTACGGCAAGGCCTGCCTGCTGGCGCTGGCGGACGTTGCGCGTCAGGCCTGGCCAGAGATCAAAGGACTGGAACTGTCAGTGGACGCCGACAACGACGCCGCGATTGCGCTGTACGCCAAATACGGCTTCGTCGACAGCGGCGAAGCGTACAAGGGCCGCATCGGTTACGAGCGGCGCATGAGCCTGTTTTTCCAATCGTCGGGGGAACAACGATGATCGATTCAATCGAAGCGCTGGAAGCCATTTACGGCTTGCCCCACGAACGTGCCGTGCGCAAGCAGATCGATTTTCTCAACGAGGACTATCAGGCGATGGTCCGGGTCTCGCCGCTGGTGATTGTCAGCTCGGTGGGCGTCGATGGCATCGACGGCTCTCCGCGTGGCGATACGCCGGGGTTTGTGCGGATCATCGACGAGCGCACCCTGGCCCTGCCCGACCGACCGGGCAACAACCGCATCGATACCTTGCGCAACGTGCTCCACGATCCACGGGTGTCCCTGTTGTTCATCATTCCGGGGATCGGCGAGACGCTGAGGGTCAATGGCACTGCGACCATCAGCGCTGATCCTGAGTTATTGGAAAGCTTCGCGGTCAACGGCAAACCGGCACGTACTGTGTTGCTTGTGACGGTGGAAGCGGCGTTCTTCCATTGCTCGAAAGCGTTTGTGCGTTCGGATGCGTGGAATCCGCAAACCCATCTGCCGCGCTCGACGCTGCCGACGGCGGGCGCGTTTCACAAGCGTCTGAATGACGGGCAGTTTGATGCCGAGGCTTATGATCGCGAGGCCCCGGCGCGGGTGCGTGAAACCCTTTACTGACACCGCCCATCGATCGTTCCCGCGTCGAGGCGTCGAACCGTCTGCGTGGGAACAATCAGGTCCGGGGCTGTTCTTCAGAGGGTCAGGATCATCTCATGCCACGCCATCCCGCCGTGGTCGGACTCGGACGGTTTTATGTAGGCAAAACCGAATCCGGCGTACAGCGGGATGTGCCGTTCCTTGCACATCAGGTGAATCGTTGCCTTGCCCTGGGCACGCATGCGCTCGATGAACTCGCCAAGCAGAGTTTTGGCCAGACCGAGGCCCTGATAATCCGGGTGCACCACCACCGACATGATCACCACGTTCGGCCCCGCCGGGTCGTGGCCGATCAGTTCCTTGAACGCCTCGTCCGACATCTGCACATCAAACGCCGCACCGGAGTTGATGAACCCGGCCACCTGCCCGTCCACTTCGGCGACGATGAAACCGTCCGGCCAGGTGGCGATGCGCGTCGCGATCTTCTCGCGGGTCGCGGCTTCGTCGCCTTCGTAGGCAAGAGTTTCGATGGCGTAGCAGCGGTCCAGGTCGGCGGCGGTGACGTGGCGGATGACGGTGTTCATGGCAGCTCGAAATCAGTGAAAACGGGGCTGCCAAGGATAAAGGAATAAGGTGTTCATATCGATCCGCACAGACAGCGTAAAGCCTGCGTATAAGCGCTTTTCTTCGCAATCGGGACGGTCTATTCCTGAGCACTGTCTCTGATCACCCGAGGGGGGAACAGTTTATGAGCAGCGTGGAAATCGGTTTGTTGATGGTGTTGGGTATCAGCGTCTTCGGCTTCATCACCCTGGGCATCGACCTGTTGCGGGCGCGACGGATCAAGGGCAAATAGCCTGGAACGGCAGCGCGAAACGGGCTCGCGCTGCCGGTCGCCCATCAGGTTTTCTTTTCGACCGGGACGCAGATTTCCAGCTTTCCGGTTTTGAGCCTTGGATTGAAGTCGGCGCTGTAGCGCTCCAGCTCCGGGGCGTTCAGCCCTTTGTATTCGGACGCCGGCAGCCAGGTGTTGTAGATGTAATCAATGGTTTTTGGCAACTGATCCAGCGAACCCTTGTGTTCGAACACCGCGTACTGACGCGGGAGAATTTCGATCCACGGATACTTTTCCTGCGGGAACTCATCAAGCTTGCTGATCTCGACGCCAGCCATGTAATCGAAACCGCCGTTGCCGTCGAAATTGCTGCAGACACCGTAGGTGACTTCGCCTTTCTGGCCGGGAATGTTTCCGATGTGCGGGATCAGCTTTTCCCACAACGCCGAGATGTCCTGAACGGTCTCTTTGGTGAAACGGTCGCGAAAACCTGCAATCAGCAGGAAGTGTCCATGTTCGAAGCGAGGTTCAGCCACTTCGACGCGTTTTTGCTCATCCATGACTCGACTCCTTGGAACGAAAAAAGTGGGTTCGGCTGGGAGTATAGAAGCCAAACCCGATTCGCACATTTACAGCGTATGCAGGGCCTCGGCGGTGCCTGAGCCGACGAATTCGTTATAACCGGATACGATCACGTAGACCGCGAAATAGCAGAAGATCGCTGCAGATGCCAGGTAGGAATAGCGCAGCAGTTTGTCGCCCAGCAGCTTCCCGCCATGACTTGCGGCGAAGCACAGACCCGCCGACCACAACAGCCCGGCACACAGGAAGCCGCCGAGGAACAGCGCCGAGCTCAAGGGGCCGCCGCCACCGGAACGGGCGATCAAGGTGCCGCCCACTGCCGCGAACCAGAGGATGGCGCTCGGCGATGACATGGCAACAAAGATCCCCCGAAAGAACTCCTTGCGATGGGAGTTCTGGCCGACCTCCGCTGCCTGCGCCAGCTGCGCTTCATGATGGATGGCCGAATAGATCATCTTCGCCGCGAAGTAGATCAACAGCGCCGAGCCACCGATCCACAGCACCCAGCGCACGGTTTCGTATTGCAGCAGAACGGTCATCCCGGCCAGGGCCAGCACTGCGTAGATCAGGTCACCGACGCAGGTCCCGAGACCCAGCGCGAAGCCCTGAAAATAGCCGCGCTGCATGGCCAGGGTGATCATCGCGATGTTGGCCACGCCGATGTCCAGGCACAGCGAAAGGCTCAGCAAGAAGCCGCTGGTGAATTCCATTGACCGTTTTCCTTGGGAAAAAATTGTTGTCGTGCACGCTGGACAGTCTGCCACTGCTGCCCTTATCTTCCGCCACAGGTCACCGCAGTGACCAGCGTCGCTCGGACGGTTCCGGGCGCTTACGTTATCCGAGGCAACAATGGCTGAACAAGGTTCGCCGCGCCGCTTTGCGCGCATCGATCGACTCCCCCCTTACGTTTTCAACATCACTGCCGAGCTGAAGATGGCCGCCCGACGTCGTGGCGAAGACATCATCGACTTGAGCATGGGCAACCCCGACGGCGCCACGCCGCCGCACATCGTTGAAAAACTGGTGCAGGTTGCACAACGCGAAGATACCCACGGCTACTCCACGTCCAAAGGCATTCCGCGCCTGCGCCGGGCGATTTCCAACTGGTACAGGGAACGCTACGAGGTCGATATCGACCCGGAAAGCGAAGCCATCGTCACTATCGGTTCCAAGGAAGGCCTGGCGCACCTGATGCTGGCGACCCTGGATCAGGGCGACACCGTGCTGGTGCCGAACCCGAGCTACCCGATTCACATCTACGGTGCCGTGATTGCCGGCGCCCAGGTGCGATCGGTGCCGCTGGTGCCGGGCGTGGACTTCTTCGACGAGCTGGAACGGGCGATTCGCGGCTCGATCCCGAAACCGAAGATGATGATCCTCGGCTTCCCGTCCAACCCGACCGCGCAGTGCGTGGAGCTGGATTTCTTCGAACGGGTGATCGCCCTCGCCAAACAGTACGACGTGCTGGTGGTGCACGACCTGGCCTACGCCGACATCGTCTACGACGGCTGGAAGGCCCCGTCGATCATGCAGGTGTCGGGTGCGAAGGACATTGCGGTGGAGTTCTTCACCCTGTCCAAGAGCTACAACATGGCGGGCTGGCGCATTGGCTTCATGGTCGGTAACCCGGAGCTGGTCAGCGCCCTGGCGCGGATCAAGAGCTACCACGACTACGGCACCTTCACCCCGCTGCAGGTGGCCGCGATTGCGGCGCTGGAAGGCGATCAACAGTGCGTGCGCGACATCGCCGAACAGTACCGTCAGCGCCGCAACGTGCTGGTAAAAGGCCTGCATGAACTGGGCTGGATGGTCGAGAACCCGAAAGCCTCGATGTACGTCTGGGCGAAGATTCCCGAGGCCTATGCGCACCTCGGTTCGCTGGAGTTCGCCAAGAAGCTGCTGGCCGAGGCCAAGGTCTGCGTCTCGCCGGGTGTCGGTTTTGGCGAGTACGGCGACGATCACGTGCGCTTCGCGCTGATCGAGAACCAGGACCGGATTCGTCAGGCGGTGCGCGGGATTCGCGGGATGTTCCGGGCCGATGGCCTGACACCGAAAACAAGCGGCTGACGCAAAACCTGTGGGAGCGAGCTTGCTCGCGATGAGGCCGTCACTGCAACAAAGATGTCGACTGGACCACCGCTATCGCGAGCAAGCTCGCTCCCACAAAGATTTGTGGATTCCGTGAAAAGTCATCACCCACAAAAAAACCGCATCGCTGCGGTTTTTTTGTGTCTTGCGTTCGAGGTTAGACGAACAGCGACAGCAACAGAATGAAACCCAGGCCCACTACCGACAGGATGGTTTCCATCGCTGTCCAGGTCTTGAAGGTCTCGGCCACGGTCATGTTGAAGTACTGCTTCACCAGCCAGAAACCGGCGTCGTTGACGTGGGACAGGATCAGCGAACCGGCACCGGTGGCCAGCACCAGCAGCTCACGGTTCACGCCCGGAATCATCCCGACCACCGGCACCACAATGCCCGCGCCGGTGATGGTCGCCACGGTGGCCGAACCGGTCGCGATGCGGATCACCGCCGCCACCAGCCACGCCAGCAGGATCGGCGAGATCTGCGCGCTGACAGCCATGTGGCCGATCACGTCACCCACACCGCTGGTCACCAGCATCTGCTTGAAGCCACCGCCGGCACCGATGATCAGGATGATCGCGGCGGTAGGCGCCAGGCTCGCATCCAGCCACTTGAGCATCTGTTGGGAACCGATGCCCTGCTTACGGCCGAAGGTGTACAGCGACAGCAACAGTGCCAGCAACAGTGCCGAGATCGGGTGACCGATCATGTCCATCCAGGTGCGGAAGAAATGACCGTCCGGCAGCGCCACGTCGGCGAAGGTTTTCAGCAGCATCAGGAACACCGGCAGCAGCACGGTGACCAGGGTGATGCCGAAGCTTGGCAGATTGGTCGAATCGGTTTCACGGGCCAGTTGATCGACCAGTTCCTGATTCGGCGTGCCCGGAATGTGTTTGGCGATGAACGTACCGAAGATCGGGCCAGCAATGATGGCAGTCGGCAGTGCGACGATCAGACCGTAGAGAATGGTCTTGCCGATGTCGGCACCGAACACGCCGATGGCCAGCAGCGGGCCCGGGTGCGGCGGTACCAGACCGTGCACGGCGGACAGACCGGCGAGCAGCGGAATACCGATCTTGATGATCGATACGCCGGTGCGACGGGCGACGATGAACACCAGCGGAATCAACAGCACGAAGCCGATTTCGAAGAACAGCGGAATGCCCACCAGGAAGGCGGCGAACATCATCGCCCATTGCACCTTGTCCTTGCCGAAGGCGCGGATCAGGGTCTGGGCGATCTGATCGGCACCGCCGGACTCGGCCATCATCTTGCCGAGCATGGTGCCCAGCGCGAGGATGATGCCGACGAAACCGAGCACGCCACCGAAGCCGTCCTGGAACGCCTTGATGATGGTGCCGATCGGCATGCCGGACGTCAGGCCGAGGAACGCGGCGGCGATGGTCAGGGCAATGAAGGGATGGAGCTTGAATTTGGTGATCAGGACGATAAGCCCGATCACCGTGACCACTGCATCGAGCAGCAGATAGGCGTCATGGGACATGCCAAACATTGGGGGTGTCTCCTGGTTTGTTGTTGTTATTAAAGCGGGTTAATCAGAAGCCGAAAGGACAGCGCTGTCTTCACAATCACACTCATACCGCCTGCTTCAGGCCATGGGCCTGCCACCAGACGTGAGCTTGTGAGGCCAGTTCTTCAACGCTGTGGATCGAAGCGTTCAGGGCCAGGGTCAACGGTTCGCCGACCGGCGATTCAAGCGTGGCGAACTGGCTTTCGATCAAGGTGGCCGGCATGAAGTGCCCCGGGCGATGGGACACGCGATCGGCGGCGACTTCAGGCGTCAATTCGAGGAACACGAAACCCAGGCCCGGCAAGGCACTGCGCAGACGTTCGCGGTAAATATGCTTGAGGGCCGAGCAGGTCAGCACCGGGCGCTCGCCCTTGGCGTCGACACGGCGCAGTTCGTCGCACAGGCTGTCGAGCCAGCCGGCACGGTCTTCGTCGTTCAGGGGAATCCCCGCGCTCATCTTTTCGATGTTCGCGGCCGGATGGAAAGTATCGCCTTCAATGGCAGTGGCGCCGCTCAATCGGCACAGGGCCTCGCTGACGCACGTCTTGCCGCAACCGGCAACGCCCATGATGACCAGGGCGGTGATGGGATGATTCATTTAACACCTCAGCGCGCAGACAGCGCTACCTTCGCTAGCTATGACTCTAGTGCACAGGCAGAAGTTGCCGACGCCTTCTTGTCGTTTTTTTGGGTTGCAGCAGGTTTTGTCCCCACGCCAAAAAGCGAGGATCAGGCAGGACCTCGCTCACGCATTTGCAGCTGCATAAGGACAGCGCTACCTTAGTGCCTTGATTTTTGTTTGGCAAGCCGCCCGATGACCACCCCCAAAAACGATAAAAACACCCGCACCACCGGCCGTCCCACCCTCAATGAAGTCGCCCGGCTGGCCGGCGTCAGTCCGATTACCGCCTCCCGCGCCCTGCGCGGGGTCAGCACCGTCGCCACCGAACTGGTGGAGAAAGTCCAGAAGGCCGCGCTGGAGCTCAACTATGTGGTCAACCCTGCCGCCCGCGCCCTGGCTTCGGCCCAGAGCCATTCGGTGGTAGTCCTGGTGCCTTCGCTGGCCAACCTGTTGTTCATCGATACGCTGGAAGCCATTCATCGGGTGCTCACGCCCAAAGGCTTCGAAGTGCTGATCGGTAACTTCCACTACTCCCGGGATGAAGAAGAAAACCTGCTGCGCAACTACATGGCCTATCAGCCACGGGGCCTTCTGCTGACCGGCTTCGACCGCACCGAAACCTCGCGTCGGATGATCGAGGCCAGCAACATTCCCTGCGTGTACATGATGGAACTGGACAGCGCCGCCGGGGTGAACTGCGTCGGCTTCTCCCAGCTCAGCGCCGGGGAAACCGCCGCCGAACATTTGCTGTCCCGGGGCCGCAAGCGTCTGGCCTACATCGGCGCGCAACTCGATCAGCGCACCCTGCTGCGCGGTGAAGGTTTCCGTAAAGCACTGCAGAAGGCCGGTCGCTACGACCCGGATCTGGAAGTGTTGACCCCGCGTTCTTCCTCCGTGGGCCTGGGCGGCGAGTTGTTCCTGCAACTGCTGGCGGCGCATCCGGACGTCGATGCCATCTTCTTCGGCAACGACGACCTGGCTCAGGGTGCCCTGCTCGAAGCGCTGCGCAACGGGATCAGGATCCCCGAGCAAGTGGCGATCCTCGGTTTCAACGACCTGCCGATGTCGGAGCACATGGTGCCGCGTCTGAGCAGCATCAACACCCCGCGTGAAGCCATCGGCCGGCGTGCGGCGGAGCAGATGCTGACGCTGATGGCCGGCAACAGCGTGGCGCGACCGGTGGAGGACATGGGCTTCGAACTGAAAATCCGCGAAAGCACCTGACCCCTGGGATCCCTGTGGGAGCGAGCTTGGTCCGGGCGGCGATCCGACGAAGGCGTCGTGTCAGCTGGCAGTTGCTTATCTGATCTACCGCTTTCGCGAGCAAGCTCGCTCCCACAAAGGGATCTGCGCAACGTTCAATGACCTAGTAGGTCGACAAGCGCAAGCGCGCCCTTCTGCAACGGCTGGCTCTTGAGCCACACCGCGTGCACCGGCAGCACCAGGCCGTTTTCGATGTTGCGGAAATTCAGCCGTTTCAATCGCCCCGAGTCCAGCCACGGCTGCACCACCGACAACGGAAAATTGCCCCAGCCCAGCCCCGCTTCCACCATTTCCAGTGCCGTTTCCAGGTTGTCGGTACGCCAGTGGGATTCGGCCACCAGCGGCCGGGTTTCGCTGATCGGCAGATCGCGACTGCCAACGACAATCTGCCGCACCTGCACCAGATCCTCGAGAAACAGATCCTGCCCCTGCAACAACGGACTGTCCGCCGCCAGCGTCGCGATCATCCGCTCGCTGCCGACAAACTGAAAGCGCTCCAGCACGTTCACGCTCAACCCGGCGAACGCCAGGCACACACTGACCCGACCGCTGTGGAGCATCGCCAGCACATCATCCTGCGGCGCGGTCAGCACTTCGATGTCGAGCAGCGGATGACGCTCGCTGATCTGCTTGATCGCCGCCAGCAACCGCCGACGATCGATATCCGTCGCCACGCCGATCGACAATTTGCTTTCCAGCCCCAACGACAACTGCACCGCGTGCACCTGCAACTGCTTGAGCTGATCGGCGATCAGTCGCGCATGAGGCACCAGCGACAGCGCCATCGCTGTCGGTTGCGGTTCGCGGCTGCTGCGGTCGAACAACGCATAACCGAGTTCGGCCTCCAGATTGCCGATGGCCATGCTCACCGCCGACGGCACTTTGCCCAAGGCCCTGGCCGCAGCGGAAAACGAACCACGCTCGATCACGGCGAGAAACAGCTCAATGCTTTCGCTGTTGAAATTCAATCCATGCACCTATCAATAAAACTGAAAGCTGATGACTTTTTCTGTCATCACCATTGAAGCTATCTTTCGTCGCCTTCGCCAGCCCGGCTGGCCACAAGTCGCAAGAAAGAGGCAATTCCCCATGCAAGGCGTCAAACGCAAACTGGTCTATGTGTCGCTCTATGAAGTGATCGGCATGACCTTCTCGGCTCTCGGCCTGGCGCTGCTGTCCGGCACCTCCCCCGGCAGCACCGGCCCGCTGGCGGTGATCATCACCACCATCGCCGTGACCTGGAACTTCATTTACACCTCGCTGTTCGAGCGTTGGGAAAGCCGTCAGACCTCGCGTACCCGCACAGTCAAACGCCGCATCGCCCACGCCGTCGGCTTTCAACTGACGCTGATCGTATTTCTGATTCCGCTGATCGCGTGGTGGATGAACATCAGCCTGGTGCAGGCCTTTCTGCTGGATCTGGCGCTGATCGTGTTCATTCCTTGCTACACCTTCGTCTTCAACTGGCTGTTCGATAAAGTGTTCGGCCTGCCGGCCTCGGCGCTACCGGATCCGGCACCCGCAGCATGAATCGCTGATTGGTAAGCGGATATTGCAAGAAATCGGCGGTTTTCCTGCTTGAGACGCCGATATAAGCAATCCCTGAGTTCCGATAGCAGGCTAAGCTTTTCCATCAATAAAAAATGGATCAGCCCATGACAGCACACGCACCCGCCGCGCAATGCGACGGCACCGACCCGATACGCGCCGCCCGGATTTCCGCCCGCATCGACCGCCTGCCGGCAGTCGCCACGATCTGGCGGCTGGTGGCGCTGCTGTCGATCGGTGGTTTCTTCGAACTCTACGACCTGTTCCAGACTGCCTATATCAGCCCCGGCCTGATCCGCGACGGCATTTTCGCCACCGGCAACCAGGGCGTGTTTGGTTTCTCCGATCAAGCGGCCTTCGCCTCGGCGACCTTCCTTGGCCTGTTTCTCGGCGCCAGCCTGCTGAGCCCGATGGCTGACCGTTTCGGGCGGCGGGCGATCTTCACCTTCGCGCTGGTCTGGTACACCGTGGCCACGGTGCTGATGGGCCTGCAGAGCTCGGCGCTAGGAATCATCTGCATGCGTTTTCTGGTGGGTATCGGCCTTGGCATCGAGCTGGTGACCATCGACGCCTACCTCTCGGAACTGGTCCCCAAACGCATGCGCAGTTCAGCGTTCGCCTTCGCGTTTTTCGTGCAGTTTCTGTCGGTACCGGCGGTGGCGCTGATGTCCTGGTGGCTGGTGCCGCAGGCGCCTTTCGGGGTGTCCGGCTGGCGTTGGGTCGTGTTGGCCAGCGCAGTGTTTGCGCTGTTTATCTGGTGGTTGCGCAAGCGCTTGCCAGAATCGCCGCGCTGGCTGGCCCAGCATGGACGCTTCGATGAGGCGAACCGGATTCTCGAGGGCATTGAGGCACGTTGCGAAAAAGATCACCGTCAGCCACTGGATGCGCCGGAAACCGTGGCCATCGACGTCGAAGGCAAGGGCCGCTTCGCCGACATCTGGCAACCGCCTTATCGCCGCCGCGCACTGATGCTGATCGTCTTCCACATTTTCCAGGCCATCGGTTTCTTCGGCTTCGGCAACTGGTTGCCGGCGCTGCTGTCCGGCCAGGGTGTCAGCGTCACTCACAGCCTGATGTACGCGTTCATCATTACCCTTGCCTACCCGCTCGGTCCGCTGCTGTTCGTCAAATTCGCCAACCGTTTCGAGAACAAATGGCAGATCGTCGGTTCGGCCCTGGGCGCCATGACTTTCGGCACCTTGTTCGCGTTGCAGACCAGCGCCTTCGGCCTGATCTTCTGCGGGGTGATGATCACATTTTGCAATGCCTGGCTGAGCTTCAGTTATCACTCGTATCAGAGCGAACTGTTCCCCACCAACATCCGCGCCCGGGCAGTGGGGTTCTGTTATTCGTTCAGTCGTTTGTCGACGGTGTTCAGCAGCCTGTTGATCGGTCTGTTCCTCGACCACTTCGGCACGCCGGGCGTGCTGGCGTTCATCGTCGCCAGCATGTTGATCGTGATGCTGACCATCGGTTATTTCGGCCCTCGCACCCGTAACCTGGCGCTGGAAAACATCGCCCATCGCTGACGGACAACGGTCATCTTCTGCCGCCTTCCGGCAAGGGATGACCGCTTAGCCTGTCCACAACAAACACAAGCCATTGAAATAAGAGGACTTATTGGGTGGGCACGGTATTTGCTGCCAAGGACTGACAGCCATTACCTACAGGTTCTTTCATCATGTTGGTCAGTGCAAAACAACAGCAAATCATTCACCTGCCCAAGCAGCTGAATGACGATGCAACTGCCACGGCAGCGGCCGGTCTGCAAGGCGGGCTCCACGGCGCAATGCTGCAAACCCTGCAAGCCCAGGCTCAAGCGCAAACTGCCGAAGCCTCTGCCAAAGTGCAGGATTCCGCGACCCGGCTCGCCACCCAGCAGGTCAACGAAGCCACACGCATCAGCGACAACGTCGACGAGGCGTTCGCCAAGACCCGTGTTGCCCTGCAAACCTCCGATACTTCGACGACCAAGTCCTCCGGATCTTCGGCGCTGGACGAATTCAAGGACTACATGAGCAAGTCGCCGGAACAGCGCCTGCGCGACAGCATCCTGAAGGAAATGGGTCTGACCGAAGATGACATCGCAGCGATGCCGCCGGAAAAACAACAGGCCATCAACAAAGAGATCGCCGACCGTCTGCAGGACAAGGTGAAACTGGCCGAAGCCGAGAAGCAGAACAAGCAGGACGCCAACTCGGTCAAGCTCAGCGACCAATCGGCCGACAAGTTCCTTGCTTCGCTCTGAAGCTGAAAAACGACGCAAAGAAAGAGGATCCCTGCGGGGATCCTTTTTTATCTCCAGGCCGTCAGTTCAATTGCAACGTCTCATTGAACTGACTGATCGCATCCACCACATGCCGGGAGCCCTGCTGAATCTCGCGGATTGCGTCTCCCGCTTCGTTCGCCAGCTCCACCCCAAGCCCGGTGCGGCTCAGGCTCGACTGCATGCTCGACACCGCACTCAGTGACAACTCGTGGTTCTTGCGCACCACATCGACGATCTCCAGGGTCGCCTGACTGGTCCGCGCCGCGAGGCTGCGTACCTCGTCCGCCACCACCGCAAATCCTCGCCCGTGTTCACCGGCCCGCGCCGCTTCGATGGCCGCGTTGAGTGCCAGCAGGTTGGTCTGGTCGGCGATCCCGCGAATGGTCTGGACGATGGTGCCGATGATGTCCGACTGTTTGCTGACCGCATCGATGCTCAGCGCCGCTTCGTTGAGATCGCGGGAAATGTCCTGAATGATCTGCACCGTCTGCTGCACGACCTGTGAGCCTTTTTGCGCGCAGGCGTCGTTTTGTACCGAGGTGCTGTGGGCCGATTCCGCAGCGGTCTGCAAGGTGGTCATCTGATGGGTGATGTCGCTGGCGAATTTCACCACTTTGTACAGCCGGCCCTTGGCGTCGAACAGCGGGTTGTAGGAGGCTTCGAGGTAAACCGTCTGCCCGGACTTGTTCTTGCGTTCGAAGCGGTGCGAGTGATATTCGCCGCGATTGAGCGAGGCCCAGAACGCCTTGTATTGTGCCGACTCGGCTTCGGCACGGTGACAGAACAGACTGTGATGGTGACCGACGATTTCATTGAGTGAGTACTGCATGGTCTTGAGGAAGTTGTCATTGGCCGAGATCACATTGCCTTCCGGGGTGAACTCGATGACGGCCATCGAACGGCTGATGGCGGCGAGCATGCTTTCCTCTTCTTTTTCCTTGTTCACCCGCGCGGTAATGTCCGAGGCCACTTTGATCACACTTCGAACCTGTTTGTCAGGGCCATACACCGGCATGTAACTGGCTTCCAGCCAGATCTCCTGACCGCGTTTGTTCAAGCGCAGGAAAGTCCCGCTGAGCGGTTCGCCACGGGCCAGGTCACGCCACAATTTTGCGTATTCCTCGCTGCGATAAAACGCTTCTTCACAAAAGATCCGGTGATGCTTGCCCCGTACTTCCTCGGCGCTGTAGCCCATGGTCTTGCAGAAGTTGTCATTGGCATCCAGCACGATGCCGTCGGGGGTGAATTCGATCATCGCCATGGAACGGCTGATCGCTTCCAGCCTGGCATTGGCTTCGGTCAGGGCACAGCTGAAACGCTCGATTTCCTGCAGGTCAGCCTTGTGATGTAGGTTGAACATGTTTGTATCACCTTCAGCGCGGTCTTTTGATTTGATGAAAGTTCAGCTCTTTCAGAATCCACCACTACGTTCCACAGAACAGGCACACGCATTCCTCCACGGGAGGAAGTTGTCAGGTGATAAATGATGATTAATCAAAGAGTCCATGCAGCGACGCTCTAATCAAGACATCCTTCTCTTGATAGCCCGCGAACGGGCCATTCCTAACGCGTAAAAGAACTTCCATTTAAAAAACATGCTCCTTGCCGGTTAAGTGTCGGTGCCTTGGATTGCGCACTCTGGCAGCTTTGTTCTCGGCTAACCGGTCGAAGCGCTTTGATTGCGGTCGACATAGTTAGTTACGTGTGAGCATAGACAGCGCAAAGCCTTGCGCAAGGCCACTAGTCGGCCAGCACTCGGCGACTCCGGACAAGATAAGGACAAGAAACGGTTCAGCGGACGGAAGGTTTGTTGCCATTGCGACAGACTCGCAATGGCAACTTTAAAACAACTTAATGACCGGAAAAGAACTACAGACCTGCACTGACTTTATTCGCCACCTCTCCCGGAACCCACGGTTTCCAAACTTGCGATTGATCGCGCAGAAATGCCTCGGCGACCTGGCGTGGCTGCTGACGTTTTTCGCTCATTCCGGCCAGGGTCCGGTTCAGCAGATCAATCGGAAAGTCGACCTTCTCAAAGAATGTCACCAGCTCCGGGTACTGCGCCTTGAACGGTGCCGAGACGCCAATCGCCAGGCTTGCCGGCATCGAGCGGGTACCTCGCGGATTGGGGTTATTGGCATCGGCGAGGGTTTTCCAGGCCTCGGCGTCGAACGGCGGCTCTTCCAGCTTCACCAGTTTGAAGCGACCGAGCAACGGCGTCGGCGACCAGTAGTAGAACAGCACCGGTTTGCCGCGCTTGATCGACGACGCCACCTCGGCATCCAGTGCCGCGCCGGAACCGGTACGGAAGTTGACGAAGCTGTCGTTCAGCGCGTACGCCTTGAGCTTCTGACTGTTGACGATCTCGGAAGTCCAGCCGGTCGGGCTGTTGAGGAAGCGCCCACGACTGGGGTCTTCCGGGTCCTTGAACACATCCTTGTAGCGCGGCAGGTCGGCCACCGATTTCAGCTCCGGCGCCAGCGGTTTGATCCCGCGCTCGGGGTCGCCCTTTATCACGTATTCCGGCACCCACCAGCCTTCGGTGGCGCCCTTTACCGTATCGCCGAGGCCGAACACTTTGCCCTCGGCAGCCGCCTTGACCCAGGCCGGACTGCGCCCGGCCCACTCTTCGCCGATCACCTGGATGTCGTTTTTCGCCAGCGCCGCTTCCAGGCTGACGGTGCTGCCCGGCAGTGTATCGGTGGAGTAGCCGTAGCCTTTCTCGACAATCAGGCGCAGCACTTCGGTGATGAAACTGCCGCTTTCCCAGGTGATGTCACCGAAGTGGATCGGTGCCGTTTTTTCCGCTGCCACGGCGTGCCCGGCCGTCAGGGTCAGGACCAGCAGCGAACTGCCGAGCAGTTTTTTGATCGATCTCATGCGGACCTCTTGTTCTGGGAGGAAATCAGGGTTTGGTTGGCGCTGTGGCGGTTGCACAGCGCTTGGGAACGGGTCATGTACAGGCTCACCGAACGCTGGGAGATGCCCAGTTCGGCGGCGATTTG
Source organism: Pseudomonas bananamidigenes (assembly GCF_001679645.1). Classification (GTDB taxonomy): domain Bacteria; phylum Pseudomonadota; class Gammaproteobacteria; order Pseudomonadales; family Pseudomonadaceae; genus Aquipseudomonas; species Aquipseudomonas bananamidigenes. The sequence continues at coordinate 46,876 of NZ_LRUN01000034.1, forward strand.
CGGGTAGGTCAGGCCGTCGATGCGGGCCAGCAGAAAGGTCGAGCGCACCTTGCCCGGCAGACGCTGCAGCGTCCGGTCCAGATGTTTGAGACTTTGCGCCAGGTGTGCCAGGTCTTCGGGAGATGGCGCGTGATCATGGTCGCCCTGTTGAAGCTGATGCAGATACCGACGCTCCAGATCGCCCCGCCGCCAGCGCTCATACAGCAGGCGCCGGGCGATAGTGGTGAGCAAGGCGCGGGGTTCGCGGATGGCGGTCAGGGTCGACGCTTCGAGCAGCTGTGCGAAGGTTTCGGCGGCGAGGTCTTCGGCTGTGGCTGCATCGTTCGAATGCCGACGCAGACGTGTGCACAACCATTGGTAATGGTCGCGAAACAACGTGTTCACATGATTTCGATGGGATGAGTCGGCGCCGGACATGGGGGCTCCTTGGTCAAGGGTCGCTGAATGTCCGGTCGTCCGGTGGCGCGATCCTAGCAAGGCGCCTTATGCGTTAAAAATACTTAAAAAGAATTTTTATATTCCATTAAAGAATTATTCAAAACCGCTAGCGCAAGCGGTCATAACCCAGTTCTTCGGCCTCGCGCTGATAATCCAGCAGGACGAGGTAATCGCTTTCACTGGCGGGCAGGACTTGCGGCAATCCCAAAATGCGAGCTACGTCCGGCAAGTCTTGCAGGCCACGATTCATCGCCCGACGCAGCTGCTCGATCTGCGCGTCCGAAGCACTGGCAGCGGTGATGAAGGGCAAGGTCGGACTGAGCGCACTGCGTGCCACCACCCGCAAGCCGCTGACCTCTTCAGCGGCGTGTTGCGCCAGGTATGCAAAGGTCACGCTGTCGATGGCCGCCAGGTCGGCACGGTCTTCACGCAACCAGCGCAGGCTCTGGCGATGGCCGCCACTGAGGCCCACCGAAGCGAAAAAACGGCCGTCCCGCTGCAATGGCGCCAGACGCTGGCGCAACAGGTTCATGCCGCTGTTGGAGTCTTCGCTGTTGATCACCCCGCGACTGTCGAAGAACGCCGCCAGGTTCTCGCGCGGATCATCGGCCCGGGCCAGGATCAGGCTGCAATGATTGCCGGCCGTGGCGTCCGGCAACTCGTAGCGTGGACGACCGACAATCCTCACCTGCCCACGCAGCGCGGTCATCAGTGGATAGCCGCAGGTCTGGGTCAGCAGCAATTGCGGCGACAGCCAGAGTTCAGGCAGCGACAGGCCTTCGGCACTGCGCCGCGAGCCGTCCAGGTGATCGAGCATTCGCGCCAGCCACTGCTCATTCGCCGCCCGGATCGGCTCCGGTGCGATGTACATCAACAGCTCTGCGTAACCTGACGTCATGGTTTCCTCAACTGAACGGATGCTGCGGGCTGTCGATCGGTTTGAGGCCATGTTCGCGCCACAATTGCCCATAACCCTGAACCAGAAAGCCGCCGCTGCGTTCGACCCATTGCTTGCGACGCATACGGTAGGCCTTGGGCAAGTCGTACCACGCCAGCTTCGGCAAATCGTGGTGCACCAGATGGAAATTCAGATTCAGGAACAGCCAGCGCCACGGCCATCCGGCCTCGTTGAGTACCGTGCGCTGCTGCGATTGTGCGTGTGGCCGGTGTTCATAGTAAGAGCGGACCATCGCAATCGACAGCGCCGGCACACTGATCAAAAACAGGTAATGCCACACCGGCAGCAAGCTGTAGCGAGCGATGAAAAACAACATCAGCACAGTCAGGGAACCGTGGGTCAGCCACATCAGCCACGCCTGACGCTCGCCGTTTTTCAGGCGTTGCAGCTCCTCACCGGCCAGTGCCAGCAATGCCAGCGGCGCGCCGAGAATGAATCGGCCGAGCACAGTCTTGTTCAGCCAGTGCAGGTTGCGCTCGAATCGCGAGCTGCCCTGCCAACGCCCGGTACTCAGGTAACGGCTTTCCGGGTCAAGACCGGGGATCGTCAGGTCTTCATCGCGATGGTGCTGCAAATGGCTGTCGCGATAGAGCGTGTAGGGATACCACACGGCGAACGGCGCATAACCGAGGACTTTGTTCACCACAATCCAGCGCGTCGGATGGCCATGCAGCAGTTCGTGTTGTATCGACAGCCACAGCACCAGCAATGGAATCAGCAGCAACGTGCTCCACCAAAGACCCAGCCACTCGCTGCCCGCCACAAGGGCGAACCAGCCGCCGTACACGCCGATCAGCAGCAGCCAGGTCGGCCAGTCGGTACGGGCGGTGAAGCGTTGACGCAAATTCTCGATCTGTTGGCGATGGGCATCGTCGAAGTAATGGGGCATGGCGTGGCTCGGAACGAGGGTCTGATCGTTCTGTGCAACACCCGCGAGAAATCTTGCAGATTATTTTTGCGAGCCGGGATCCTTATAATTCCGCCTCTTTTTGAACCGGCAGCCCGAGTGATGACCGATACCCGTTATAGCCAGCTCGATGAATTGTCCTGGCCCTTGATGAACAAGTTCTACCGCCAGCATCAATCGTCGATGAAAGCGGTGCGCGAGGCGCAATTATGGGTGGCGCGGCGCGAGGAGATCGTCGCGGCGCTGTGTCTGCGACCGGTGTTCGGCGGGCACTGGCTGACCGGGCTGTTCGTTGATCCGGCCTGTCGTGAACAAGGCATTGCCGCGCAATTGATCGCGGCAGCGGTGAAAGATGTGAAGGCGCCGGTCTGGCTGTTCTGCCATCCGGACCTGCGCGGATTCTACGAGCGGCGCGGCTTCACCTTCGATCCCGCCCTGCCCCAGGCCATGGCCGAACGCTTGAGCCGTTATGCGCGGAGCAAGCCGATGATTGCCATGGAGCTGGTGCCGCCGGCGGATTGATCAGTCGTCGGCGTCGGGGTCGAGATCCGGGAACATCACCTCGGTGAAACCGAACTTGCTGAAATCGGTGATGCGCGACGGATACAGCCGCCCGATCAGGTGATCGCACTCGTGCTGCACGACTCGCGCATGAAAACCCGAGGCCACACGCACGATCGGCTCACCCTTGGGATCGAAACCTTCGTAACGGATCTGCTGGTAGCGATCCACCGCGCCCCGCAGCCCGGGGACCGACAGGCAGCCTTCAAAGCCCTCTTCCATCAGCGGGCTCAACGGCGTGATCAGTGGATTGATCAGAATGGTCTGCGGCACGGCTTCGGCGTCCGGGTAACGTTCGCTGTGCTCGAAGCCGAAGATCACCAGTTGCAGGTCGACACCGATCTGCGGCGCGGCGAGGCCGACGCCGCCGACGCTTTCCATGGTCTGGAACATGTCGTCGATCAGTTGCCACAGCTGCGGGCTGTCGAACATCTCGGCCAGCACCGGCGGGGCAATGCGCAACAGGCGTTCGTCGCCCATCTTCAGGATTTCACGGATCATGATCAGGCTTCGTCTGTGTTCGGCTTGAGCGACGGATCGCGGCCCAGGCCGGAAACGTGTTGTTTGGGATGTTCGTCGAGTTCACCGGGGACTTTCTCACCCGGGTCCTTGCCCTCGCTGGACATGTGTTCGATCACCGCGTTCATCTCCGCGCCCAGCAACAACACGGCGGCAGAAATGTAGAAATACAGCAACAGCACGATGATCGCACCGATGCTGCCATACATGGCGTTGTAGTTGGCGAACGTCTTGACGTAAAACGCAAAGCCCAGGGACGCGACGATCCACACCACCACCGCCAGCACCGAGCCCGGCGTGATGAAACGGAACTCCTGTTTGACGTCAGGCATCACGTAGTAGATCACCGCCACGGCCACCATCATCAGGATCACGATCACCGGCCAGCGGGCAATGGTCCATACCGTGACGATGAAGTCTTCCAGACCGACCTGCCCGGCGATCCACGTCATCACCTGCGGCCCCAGCACCATCAGCGCGGCGGCCACCAGCAACATGCCGGCGATACCGACAGTGTAGAAAATCGACAGCGGAAAGCGCTTCCAGATCGGCCTGCCCTCGACCACGTCATAGGCCGCGTTCATCGCGCTCATCATCAGGCGCACCCCGGCGGACGCGGTGTACAGGGCGATGACGATACCCACGGAAAGCAGGCCGCCCTTGGACTGCTGCAACTGGTCGATCACCGGGTTGACCTGCTCCAGCGCCTGGGGCGGCAACACCAGCTCCGATTGCAGGCGCAGCCAGGAGAAGAAGTCCGGCAGGTGCAGGAAACCGATCAGGGCAATCAGGAACAGAATGAACGGGAACAACGAGAACAGCATCTGGTAGGCCAGTGCCGAGGCATAGGTCGACATCTCGTCATCCATGAACTCGGTGACGGTACGCACGATGACCCGGTGCAGGGGCAGGCCTTTCATGTCGGGGAAAATCATTCGCGTCTCCTTTCGCCGCAAAACAGGTTGAAGTCGTGGCGACTCAGGGGCCGTGTTCTCTCATCAAAGTAGCCTACTTGGCGACTCTGAAACACTGTGATCCGTGACGGCATGTGAACGACACACAAAAACGGCCATCCTTGGATGGCCGTTCCGGTGTTTCGTTCAAGGCGCAATCAAGCCTTGTCGACGCCTTTCTTGATCGCGTCCTTGGCTTTGCCCACCGCTTGCTGGGCCTCGCCTTTCTTCTCTTGCAGTTTGCCTTCGGCTTGCAGCCTGGTGTTGTCGGTGGCTTTACCGACGCCTTGCTTGACGTTGCCGACGGCTTCGTTGGCCATGCCTTTCACTTTATCGCCTGTGCTGCTCATGGTGTTTCTCCTGGGTGCATTGAAGGGGAAAAGTCAGTACGTAACGATGGACTGTCCCGATTTGCGCCAGGTTTCATTTATTTTCAGGCCTCATTTCGTCGTGGCGTGCAGGTTGGGCTTTATGTTTGCAAGCGGAGCCCCGAGAATGCCCACCATAAGGCGTCAGGCGCCACAGAACCGATCCCGCAGGAATGTTATGAAACTCGATAAAAAGCAGGCCATCGCCCGTCGCAACCAGGAACTGGGCGGTGCCGTGCTAGGCACCAACAATTGCCACTTCGCCGAACTGAACCGCAACCGCAACATCTGGTGGTTCGATCTGCCGGTGAAGCGTCTGGCCATCGGTCAGTACGAGTGGATTCACCTGTTGATGCACACCCCGGCCACCGACGAACTGCTGCACCTGAAAGTGCCGACCGCGTTCCTGCGGGAAAAGCTCGACGGCCTGGTGATCCGCAACGAAGGCAAGCGCAAGGCGGCCCTGAGTCTGGAACTGAGCGCCGACAAGGACTCGTACCTGCAGGACATGCGCCCGGCGGGCACCAACGTGAACTTTGCGGCGTTCCGTCAATAAGACACTCAAGCTGATCGTTCCCACGCTCTGCGTGGGAATGCCGCCCCGGACGCTCCGCGTCCAGCACGGCGGGGACGCCGAGCGTCCCGGGATGCGTTACCACGCGGAGCGTGGGAACGATCAATCAACGTGAACCGCCAACAAAAAGCCCCGCATCTGCGGGGCTTTTTGCTTTACGCGGCGCTCTTGGCCTTGATCTTCTTCAGCTCTTCGTCGCGCAATTCGCGGCGCAGGATCTTGCCGACGTTGGTAGTCGGCAGCGCATCGCGGAACTCCACCGAACGCGGCACCTTATAGCCGGTGACGTTGGCGCGCATGTGCTCCATCACCGTTTCCTTGGTCAGCGTGACGCCTGGCCTGGCCACGATGAAAATCTTGATCGCCTCGCCCGACTTCTCGTCCGGAATGCCGATCGCCGCGCACTGCAACACGCCCGGCAGGGTCGCCAGCACGTCTTCCAGCTCGTTCGGGTACACGTTGAAGCCGGAGACCAGGATCATGTCTTTCTTGCGATCGACAATGCGCATGTAGCCGTCCGGCTGAATCAGCGCGATGTCGCCGGTTTTCAGCCAGCCTTCGCTGTCCAGTATCTCGTCGGTGGCTTCCTGACGCTGCCAGTAGCCCTTCATCACTTGCGGCCCCTTGACGCACAGTTCACCGATTTGCCCCAGCGGCTGCTCTACACCGCTGTCATCGATGACCTTGCACAAGGTCGACGGCACCGGAATGCCGATGGTGCCGATCTGGATGTTCTGGATCGGGTTGACCGTGGCCACCGGACTGGTTTCGGTCATGCCGTAGCCTTCGCAGATCGGACAACCGGTGACCGCTTTCCAGCGTTCGGCAGCAGCCAGCTGCAAGGCCATGCCGCCGGACAGGGTGACTTTCAGCGCCGAGAAATCCAGCTTGCGGAAACCTTCGTTGTTGCACAGGGCCACGAACAACGTATTGAGGCCGACAAAACCGCTGAACTTCCACTTCGACAGTTCCTTGACCATGGCCGGCAGGTCGCGCGGGTTGCTGATCAGGATGTTGTGGTTGCCGATCAGCATCATCGCCATGCAATGAAAGGTGAACGCGTAGATGTGGTACAGCGGCAGCGGCGTGATCAGGATCTCGCAACCTTCATTGAGGTTGGAGCCCATCAGCGCCTTGCACTGCAGCATGTTGGCGACGAGGTTGCGATGGGTGAGCATCGCGCCCTTGGCCACGCCCGTGGTGCCGCCAGTGTATTGCAGCACGGCAACGTCGCCGCTGTCCGGGTTGGCTTCGGCGACCGGCTGGCCCTGGCCTTTGCTCAGCACGTCGTTGAACTTGACGGCTTTGGGCAAGTGATAGGCCGGCACCATTTTCTTCACGTACTTGATGACGCTGTTGATCAGCAGACGCTTGAGCGGCGGCAACAGGTCGGCGACTTCGGTGACGATGACGTGTTTGACGCCGGTTTTCGGCACCACGGCCTCGGCCAGGTGCGCCATGTTGGCCAGGCACACCAGTGCCTTGGCGCCGGAGTCGTTGAACTGATGTTCCATTTCCCGCGCGGTGTACAACGGGTTGGTGTTGACCACGATCAGCCCGGCACGGATGGCACCGAAGACGGCGACCGGGTACTGCAACACGTTGGGCAGTTGCACGGCGATTCGATCACCGGGCTGCAAATCGGTATGCTGTTGCAGATAAGCGGCAAACGCACCGGACAATTCGTACAGTTCACCGTAGGTGAGGGTCTTGCCCAGGTTGCTGAACGCCGGTTTGTCGGCGAAGCGCTGGCAGGATTGCTTCAACACTGCCTGAATATTCGGGTACTCGTCTGGATTGATGTCGGCAGCAATTCCAGCGGGGTACTTATCCTTCCAAAAGTCTTCGATCATGGAAGCCCACTCCTCAGCAACGCGAATTCAGCACCGCATTTGATGCGATTATTATTGGTGTTTGTCTTGTATTGGTGAATCTGGCTTTTTGCAGGCCGAGAAGTCACAAAGCGCGCCGAGAGTAGCAGCTTTGCCGAGGGTCGACCAGAGCCAAAAGCGGCCCCTACAGTCATTTTAATGACTCAAGAATTACTGGCAGTCATTTTAGAGCAAAAATCCTATAACACCCTGAAAGTCCCGGTTTTCAGGGCCTTCAAAGCAAAAGATCGCAACCTGCGGCAGCTCCTGAACCGGAAACGTATTTCCTGGAGGCGCTACCGAAGGTTGCGATCTTTTTACTTCAAGCCGACCTATGCGATATCACGCAGCTCACGCCGCAGAATCTTCCCGACAGGCGTCATCGGCAGCGACTCACGCAGCACGATGTGCTTGGGTACCTTGTACGCCGTGAAATTCTCTTTGCAGTAGGCCTTCAGCTCTTCCAGGCTGACCCCGGTTTCCCGGGCCACCACAAACAGCTTTACCGCCTCGCCGGAGCGTTCGTCCGGCACACCGATCACTGCGCAGTTCGCGACTTTCGGGTGGGCCATCACCACGTCTTCGATTTCGTTCGGGTACACGTTGAAACCGGAGACGATGATCATGTCTTTCTTGCGATCGACGATGCGTACGAAACCGTCCGGGTCGATCACCGCAATGTCTCCGGACTTGAACCAGCCCTCGGCGTCCAGCACCTCGGCGGTGGCTTCGGGTTTGTGCCAGTAACCCTTCATGATCTGCGGGCCCTTGATGCACAGTTCGCCGCGCTCTCCCAAGGGTTGCTCGACGCCCTCGTCATTGATGACCTTCAACCGGGTGCCCGGCACCGGCAGGCCGACGGTACCGATCCGCGACAGTTCGCCGTAGGGGTTGGTGCAGGCGACCGGCGAGGTTTCGGTCAACCCGTAGCCTTCAGTGATCCGGCAACCGGTGAGCTGCTCCCAGCGCTCTGCCGTGGCCTTGACCAGTGCGGTGCCGCCGGAGTTGGTGAGTTTGAGCGTGGAGAAATCCAGGGTCTTGAAGTCCGGGTGATCCATCAGCGCGACGAACAGCGTGTTGAGCCCCAGCAGTGCCGAGAACTTCCAGTTCTTCAGCTCCTTGATGAAACCGCCGATGTCACGCGGGTTGGTGATCAGCACGTTGTGATTACCGGAGACCATCATGCACATGCAGTTCGCGGTGAAGGCGTAGATGTGGTACAGCGGCAGTGGCGCGATCATCACCTCCTGCCCTTCGCGCAACAATGGCTGGCCATCGCTGCCGAACTGACCGAGACAGGCGCGAACCTGCTGCATGTTGGCCACCAGATTGCCGTGAGTGAGCATCGCGCCCTTGGCTAGGCCGGTGGTGCCGCCGGTGTATTGCAGGACGGCGATGTCGTCCAGGCCAACCTTCAACGGCTGGATGCCCAGGCCCCGGCCCATACGCAACGCGCTCTTGAAGGAAAGCGCCTGGGGCAACGAGTAGGCCGGGACCATTTTCTTCACTTTGCTGACCACGGTGTTGACCAGCCAGCCCTTGGCAGCGGGCATCAGGTCACCCATCTTCGCTTCGATCAGGTACTGGATGTCAGTGTCCGGCAGCACTTCCTGGACCTTCTGGCCGAACATGTTCAGATACACCAGCGCCCGGGCACCGGAATCCTTGAATTGATGGCGCATTTCCCGCGCGGTGTACAGCGGGTTGGTGTTGACCACGATCAGCCCGGCGCGCAGGGCGCCGAACACGGCAATCGGATACTGCAGGACATTGGGCATCTGCACCGCGATGCGATCGCCCGGCACCAGGTCGGTGTGGGCTTGCAGGTAACCGGCGAACGCGGCGCTCTGACGCTCGAGTTCGGCGTAGGTCAGGGTCACGCCCATGTTGCTGAACGCCGGGCGATCAGCGAATTTCTTGCAGGAACGCTCGAACACCTCGATCACCGATTTGAATTCATTCACGTCGATGTCCAGGGGTACGCCCGCCGGGCGTTTGTCATTCCAGAAATCAGGTTGCATTGTTCTTGTCCTCTTTACCTGAGCCGATCCGGGACCGCATCGCTGTCACTTCTCTCCCGTCCATGGAAAAACACACAGCAAAAAGCGGGGCTTCACGGACACTAGCAGCTATGGTCAATCAGGCAAATACGGGCAAGGTCCTCATTGATCGTGTGAATCTTCCTGCCGTGGCGTGACCGGATCGGACGCGCTATACAATGCAACGTCTTCGAGCCCCTTCAGCAAAAGCAGGCAGCAAAAGGAAGCGCCATGATCCACGACACCTTCTGGCTGGACGCCAGTGACCGCAGCCGTCTGTTCGTCAACCGGTGGCTGCCGTCTGCGCCGCTGAAAGCGGTGATTCTGCTGGCCCACGGCATGGCCGAGCACAGTGGCCGCTACGGGCGACTGGCAGAGTCGTTTTGCGCTGCAGACTACGGTGTGTACGCGCCGGATCAGCGCGGTCATGGCAAAACGGCCGATCACGGGACGCTGGGGCATTTTGCCGACGACGATGGCTGGTGCAAGGTGGTCGGCGACCTGGCGAGCCTCAACCAGTGCATCGGCCAGCGTCATACCGGCGTGCCGATCATATTGCTCGGGCACAGCATGGGCAGCTACATCGCCCAGGCGTATCTGCTGCATCACAGCGCCAGCCTGCACGGCGCGATTCTCAGCGGCTCGAATTTCCAGCCGGTGGCGCTGTATCGAACGGCGCGGCAGATCGCCCGTTTCGAAAAATTGCGCCAGGGCCCCAAGGGACGCAGTGCCCTGATCGAATGGCTGTCGTTCGGCTCGTTCAACAAAAAATTCAAGCCTGCGCGTACCGCGTTCGACTGGCTGAGTCGCGACCCGGCCGAAGTCGATAAATATGCCGCTGACCCGCTGTGCGGCTTTCGCTGCACCAATCAGCTGTGGATCGACCTGCTCGGTGGCTTGCAGCAAATCAGCAAAGCGTCCAATCTCGCCCAGATCGACCCGGGCCTGCCACTGCTGGTGATCGGCGGTGAATGTGATCCGGTGAGCGAAGGCAAGCGTCTGACTGATCTGGCCAACGCCTTGCGCTCGGCCGGCAGCCAGAACCTGCAATTGAAGATTTACCCGCAGGCCCGGCACGAATTGTTCAACGAGACCAACCGCGACGAAGTGACCGCCGATGTCCTGGCCTGGATCGACCAGGCCTTGAGCCATCCCCGTCCGCACCGCAGCGAATAGTTTTTTGTGGATTCATTTCATCCGTCACAGGAATTCAGACCCATGACCCAGGTTACCAACATCCCTTACGAAGCCCTTGAAGTGGGCCAGACCGCCAGCTACAGCAAGACTGTCGAGGAGCGCGACATCCAGCTGTTCGCCGCGATGTCCGGCGACCACAACCCGGTGCACCTGGATGCCGAGTTCGCCGCCGCCAGCATGTTCAAGGAGCGCATCGCCCACGGCATGTTCAGCGGTGCGCTGATCAGTGCCGCCGTGGCCTGCGAGCTGCCTGGGCCGGGGACCATTTATATCGGTCAGCAGATGAGCTTTCAGAAGCCGGTGAAGATCGGCGACACCCTGACCGTGCGCCTGGAAATCCTCGAAAAACTGCCTAAATTCCGCGTACGCATCGCCACTCGAGTTTTCAATCAGCGCGATGAGCTGGTGGTCGATGGCGAGGCCGAGATCCTGGCGCCGCGCAAACAGCAGACCGTGACCCTGCCGACCTTGCCAGCCATCAGCATTGGCTGATGATCCCGGTTAAATGCGGACACAAAAAAACGCCAGACCAGCTGGCGTTTTTTTATTGGCCTCGAACGCTCAGGAGCGTGCGCGAGCCTGGTTACGCAGCGCTTTCACCTGATCGTGATTGCGTTGCACACCGTGGTACTGACGCTCGACCAGATCACGAATACCCACCAGGTTGTGCTTGTTGATCTTCTCGATCGCTTCACGGTAAGCCTTCAATGCGTGGTCTTCACCGCGCTCGGCTTCGTTGAGCACGGCCTCTTCGTCCTTGCCGGTGAACATCGCTTTGACGTCGACCCAACGGCGGTGCAGATCACCGCTTACGCTGGTGGAGGTTTCCGGATCGCCGCCCATCGAGCGCACAGTCGCCTGCAATTCCGCAGCCGCCGTAGCGCAGTCGGCGGAGCGTTTCGCGAACAGGGCTTTCAGTTCAGGGTGCTTGATGTCCTCGGCGCAAGTCTTGAATCCTTCCTGGCCGTCCTTGCTGGTTTCAATCAGGTCATTGAGGACAGAGATGGCTTCTTTATTGAGGTCAGTCATTTTCCAGTTCCTTGCGTTTTGGTGGAAGTTGCAAGGACTGTTGCAGCGGGCGTGCCATTTTCAAGAATTACAATTAATCGTTAAATTTCAATAAGTTATGAATAAATAAAAAATCTGTATGCCTGTTTTTTGCATGATCTGTCATTTGGCCTGCATGCAGAATGCCTGTATTTTCCAGACTGTTTCGAATCCAGACGATCCCTTTGATGAATCCTGAAAAACTCGAGTTGCTGATCACCCGCGAAATGCCCTTCGGCAAATACAAAGGGCGGATCATTGCCGACCTCCCCGGGCCTTACCTGAACTGGTTCGCCCGAGAAGGATTTCCCCATGGTGAACTCGGCGGCCTGCTCGCACTGATGCATGAGATCGATCACAACGGACTGTCGGAACTGCTTGAACCGTTGCGCGCCAAACACGGCAAACCCGCCCCGCGCCACTGAGGCGCCTCCTGAGCCGAGCCGACCATGCCCGATAACACCCGCCGTGCCCGAGACGAAGCCTTCTGGCAAACGTTCGCCGACCGTTACGACCGCCACCCCGGCCCCGTGAATCTTGAAAACGGTTACTTCGGACGCATGTCACGCACAGTGGTCGAGGATTACCAGCGTCACATCGAACTGATCAACAACAGCAACTCGGTCTACGCACGCCAGCGATTCGAACAGCACGACAGCCTCGACATCCGCGCGCAACTCGCCGAGATGATTGGCGTGCGCGCGCAAAGCATCGCTTTCACCCAGAACGCCACCGCCGGCCTGCAATCGCTGATCCGCAACTACAACCGCCTGCAGCCAGGCGATCAGGTGCTGATCTGCGACCTGGAATACGACACGGTCAAGAGCGCCATGCGCTGGCTGGCCCGCCATCGCGGAGTCGAAGTGATTGAGATCGAGCACTCGCACCCGACCAGTTTCGAAAGTCTGCTGGCGACTTACCGAGAAACATTCACTCGTTATCCGAAGCTCAAGCTGATGGCGCTGACCCATGTCACCCACCGTACCGGACTGGTGATGCCGGTGCAGGCCATCGCCGCACTGGCCAGGGAACATGGCGTAGACATCATCCTTGATGGCGCCCATGCCCTCGGCCAGATCGAGTTTGATCTGGAGACGCTGGGCATCGCCTTCGCCGGGTACAACCTGCACAAATGGATCGGTTCGCCGCTGACCCTGGGCTTTATCTACATCGCCCCTCAACGTCTGGCCGACATCGACCCGGACATGGGCGAAATGCATTTCCCGCTCAACGATATCCGCTCCCGCACGCCCCACAGTACACCGAACATTCCGGCGCTGATGACCCTGCCGCTGGTGTTCGAGGAACACCGTGCACTGGGCGGTGCGGCGGCCAAGGGCGCACGGCTGAACTACCTGCGCAACCTGTGGGTCAGCGCCGTGCGCAACCTGCCGGGCATCGAAGTCACCACCCCGGACGATCCGCGTCTGTACTGCGGCATCACCTCGATGCGCTTTACCCGGCATGCCGACCAGCAGTCAATGGTCGAGCGCCTGCTCGGCGACTTCAACCTGTTTACCGTCGTACGCCACGGGGCCGCATGCGGGCCGTGCATCCGCATCACACCGGCGCTGACTACTACGGCCGCGGAAATCCAATTGCTGATTAGGGCACTCGACGAACTGCGCTAAACCGTGTACTTGTCGAAGTCCTCGGGCTTGATCTGCGACGACACCGCAAAGGTGTCGATGCCGATCGTGAGATGACCGAAGAAACCGTCCTCATGGGAGTCGCGGCTGATCGGCCAGACCGTCAGCGTCGAGGCTTCTCCGCCCATTCGGGTGTAGTAGTGGTCCTGGCAGTTGTTCAGCGGCGAGGACGCCCGCCCGCGATAGGCTCTGGCATTGAGCACCGAACGTGAGACGACTTCGGGAAAGTACAGCTGCCCGACCCAGGCCACATTGCGTTCGTCCAGATATTCGCTGCCGGCAACGATGCGCACCGCCACATGAATATGCAACGCCCGCCCGGCATAGAACCCCGGATAGATCGTGGTGAATCGCACCCTGCCCTTGTGATCGCTGAACTGGCCGCCGCGCAGGTAGGTGTCATCGTCGGTTCGCGGGATGGAACCGATGTCCTCGACATCGACTTCCTGATCCGGGTTGATCCGGCTCCAGCCCGAATAGGCCCCTCGAGCATTGCAGTGCCAGATATCCACCAGCGCGCCGCTGACCGGCTCGCCGGTCATGGCATCGACGATGGTCAGGCGCAACAGCAAAGGCAGTCCCTCGGCGCCTTCGCTGATGTTGCGGCGCAACAGTCTGGGATTGCGAAAATACGGCCCGGCGACTTGCTCGGGGGCCAGCTGATAAACGGGTGGCACTGACGGCTGGTGATCCATGATGCGTTCTCTCTTCCATAAGAAAAACGCAGGTTAGCGCCATGAAAAAAACGTCGTGCGATAACTATGTATCGCGCGATGTCACCGCAGACTTTCCCCGGGCAAAAAAAAACGGCGCGCCGACCAAGCGCACCGTAAAGCCGTAGAACACACAACGAAGTGTCGGGTGAAGCGATCAGTCCAGCAGCGCCAGCGCCTCGGCGGTGCATTCCTGAATGCGGGCCCAGTCGCCGTTCTTGATCCACTCGGGATCGAGCATCCAGCTACCGCCCACGCACATGACGTTTTTCAGCGCCATGTAGCTCTTGATGTTGGCAGGTCCCACGCCACCGGTCGGGCAGAATTTCACTTCGCCGAACGGGCCGCCGAGGGCCTTGATGGCCGCCACGCCACCGCTGACTTCAGCCGGGAACAGCTTGAAGCGGCGATACCCCAGACCATAGCCTTCCATGATGCCGGAGGCGTTGCTGATGCCGGGCAACAGGGGGATCGGGCTTTCGACACTCGCTTCCAGCAGGTCACGGGTGATGCCCGGGGTGACGATGAATTGCGAACCGGCCGCTTCGGCAGCGGCCAGCATGTTGCGGTCGAGTACGGTGCCGGCGCCGGTCACCAGTTCCGGGCGCTGTTCGCGCAGGATCTGGATCGCCTTGAGGCCGAACTGCGAACGCAGGGTCACTTCCAGCGCGGTCAGGCCACCGGCGGCCAGGGCGTCAGCCAGCGGCAGCACGTCCTGTTCACGGGCGATGGTGATCACCGGCAGGATCCGCGCCTTGGCGCAGAGACTGTCGATCAGGGCAACTTTGTCCGCCATGGAAACGGTCGGGGATGGGGTTGTCATAGCGGCTGTTCCTTGGCTCATGGGCACCAGTAAATCTCTAGCGTGGGTTGCAGAAACGCGCGAACCGGCATGGCGGCGACGTCGCTGGATGCCAGTGCGGCATTCAGGGTGGTCAGTTTCGACTGACCGGAAATCGACAGAATCTTGTGCTTCGCCGAAGCCAGCAGCGCCCGGCTCATGGTCAGGCGTTGACGCGGCACACTCGGCGCCAGCATCGGCCAGCAACGACGGGTGCCATCGGCTTGCAGGGCTTGCGCCAGGTTCGGACTGTCCGGGAACAGCGACGCGGTATGGCCGTCATCGCCCATGCCCAGCACGAGCACATCGATGGGTGGCAACTCGGCGAGCAACCGATCGGCGTGCTCGGCAGCCTGCTCGACGTTGGCCGCGGCACTGTAGAGGCTGAGGAACTGCGCCTTGGCTGCCGGGCCCTTGAGCAGATACTGCTTGAGCAGACCGGCGTTGCTGTCGGCGTGCTCAACCGGCACCCAGCGCTCGTCGGCCAGGGTCACGACAACCTTCGACCAGTCCAGCTCCTGCCTGGCCAGGTGCTGGAAAAACGCCACCGGGCTGCGACCGCCGGACACCACCAGCACGGCGCTGCCGCGTGCAGCCAGTGCCTCGCTCAACTGCTTGGC
Source organism: Pseudomonas bananamidigenes (assembly GCF_001679645.1). Classification (GTDB taxonomy): domain Bacteria; phylum Pseudomonadota; class Gammaproteobacteria; order Pseudomonadales; family Pseudomonadaceae; genus Aquipseudomonas; species Aquipseudomonas bananamidigenes. The sequence continues at coordinate 62,131 of NZ_LRUN01000034.1, forward strand.
GACATTCAGCGCCAGGCCTTCGGCGAGCAGCACCGGGCTCTTGAATTCATGGGCATTCACGCCCTCGGGCAGTTTCACATCAGATATCGCCATACCACGACCTCCCGTCCCGCGTGATCAGTGCAATGGAACTCATCGGCCCCCACGACCCGGCCGCATACGGCTTGGGCGCATCACCGGATTTCTTCCACCCGGCGATCAACTGGTCGCACCATTTCCACGCGGCTTCGATTTCATCTTTACGGACAAACAGGTTCTGATTGCCGTTCATCACTTCCAGCAACAACCGCTCGTAGGCGTCGGGGATCCGCGCGCTGCGCCAGGTGTCGGAAAAATTCAGTTGCAACGGACCGCTGCGCAGCTGCATGCCCTTGTCGAGGCCCTGATCCTTGGTCATCACCCGCAGGGAAATCCCTTCGTCCGGTTGCAGGCGGATGATCAGTTTGTTGCTGATCTGCAGACGCTGCTCCGGGGCGAAGATGTAGTGCGACGGTTCCTTGAAGTGAATGACAATCTGCGACAGCTTCTGCGGCATGCGCTTGCCGGTGCGCAGGTAAAACGGCACACCGGCCCAGCGCCAGTTGCGGATGTCCGCACGCAGGGCGACGAAGGTTTCGGTGTCACTCTGGGTGTTGGAATTCGGCTCTTCGAGGTAGCCCGGTACGGATTTGCCTTCGCTGTGCCCGGCGATGTACTGCCCGCGCACCACCTGAGTGGTCAGGCCTTCCGGGCTGATCGGCGCCAGTGCCTTGAGCACTTTCACCTTTTCATCACGGATGCTGTCGGCGGACAGGTCGGCCGGCGGGTCCATGGCGATCAGGCAAAGCAGTTGCAGCAGGTGGTTCTGGATCATGTCACGCAGCTGGCCGGCCTTGTCGAAATAGCCCCAGCGACCTTCGATGCCGACCTTCTCGGCCACGGTGATTTCCACGTGGGAGATGTAATGCTGGTTCCACTGGGTTTCGAACAGGCTGTTGGCGAACCGCAGGGCGATCAGGTTTTGCACCGTCTCTTTGCCCAGGTAATGGTCGATGCGGTAGGTGCGGTTCTCCGGGAAGTACTGCGCCACGGCGTCGTTGACCTTGCGCGAGGATTCCAGGTCCGAGCCGATCGGTTTTTCCAGCACCACGCGGGTGTTTTCCGCCAGGCCGACGTTCGCCAGGTTCTCGCAGATCGCGCCGTACACCGCCGCCGGAGTGGCGAAGTAGGCAATCATGCGTTGCGTATTGCCGACCAGCTCGGCCAGCGCCGCGTAATCTTCAGCCTTGAGGAAGTCGACGTGCAGGTAGGTCAGGCGCGCCAGAAAGCGCTCGGCCACGGCCTCGTCCAGTTCCTTGCCCACGTAGCGGCGCAGCTCGGCAGCAATGAATGCCAGGTGCTGCTGCTCGGTGCCCTCTTCACGGGCCAGCGCGATAATACGCGTGTCCTCATGCAGCAGGCCGGCGCCATCGAGGTGGTAAAGGGCAGGAAACAGCTTGCGCAGGGCCAGATCGCCCAAGGCGCCGAACAAGGCGAAGGTGCACGGTTCAACCGTAATCGAAGGCATGATGTTTGTTCTTTTATCAAGTTAAGCTACAAATACCTTTTTTCAAGGTATCACTCAAGGGAAAATGTAGTAATAACCACAACATTTTCGCAAAATACAGATTCCGAGTGGTGGTCGATCGGAGCCATCAGTAGGATAGGCCACCGTCACGGGCCCCATCAAAGGCCCAATTTGCATGGCCGCGCGCTTATCAGCGCCGGTGAATCTCAGGAAATCCATATGGACCGCGTGCGAAATTTACTGGAACAGATCCAGAGTCGCCTTGAAGAGCTGAACAAGGCCGAACGCAAAGTCGCCGAAGTAATCCTGCTCAACCCACAGCAGGCCACCCGCTTCAGTATCGCCGCCCTCGCCCAGGCCGCTTCTGTCAGTGAACCGACCGTCAACCGCTTCTGCCGTTCGTTTGGCGTCAGCGGCTACCCCGAACTCAAGCTGCAACTGGCCCAGAGCCTGGCCAGCGGCGCGGCTTACGTCAGCCGCGCAGTGGAAGCCGACGACAATCCCGAGGCTTACACACAAAAGATTTTCGGCAGCGCCATTGCTTCGCTGGACAGTGCTTGCCAGGCGCTCGACCCGAACCTGATCAGCCGCGCCGTCGATCTGTTGATCCAGGCCCGGCAGATCCACTTCTTCGGCTCGGCGCCTCGGCCCCGGTAGCTTTGGATGCGCAGCACAAATTCTTCCGCTTCAACCTGGCGGTCACCGCCCATGCCGACGTGCTGATGCAACGCATGATTGCTTCGGTGGCGCACACCGGCGAGCTGTTCGTGATCATTTCCTACACCGGGCGTACCCGCGAGCTGGTGGAAGTGGCGCGCATCGCCCGGGAGAACGGCGCCTCGGTGCTGGGCCTGACCGCCGAGAACTCGCCACTGGCCAAGGCCAGCACCCTGAGCCTGAACATTCCGCTGCCGGAAGACACCGACATTTACATGCCGATGACTTCGCGGATCATTCAGTTGACGGTGCTGGATGTGCTGGCGACAGGGATGACCTTGCGTCGCGGGGTGGATTTCCAGCCGCATCTGCGCAAGATCAAAGAGAGCTTGAACGCTAGCCGGTATCCGGTGGGTGACGAGTTCAACTGAAGATCAAAAGCCCCCTCACCCTAGCCCTCTCCCGGAGGGAGAGGGAACCGATTGGGGGATATTGAAGAAATACGCCGACTTGAACGAAAACTGTTGAATCCATAATCGACGCGGTCACTCAGGTCGATATCAGACGCAGAACACCTCGGTCAGTCCCCTCT
>NZ_LRUN01000035.1 GCF_001679645.1 Pseudomonas bananamidigenes
TTTTTTGTCATCGCCATGCGCTACGTCCCGTGGAGCCTTGGCCGGACCGACGGGATCGACTTGCGGATCATCCAGATCGGGCGAGTCGGGATCGAATCCCGGCTTTTCGCCACTGGCATGCTCGGATGAGTGAGGGCCACGGGGAGATTGGGGAATTGCCATAGTCGTCTCCTGGGAACGAGGCCCGGAAATAACCGGGCGCTACTGTTCAGAGACCTGCAGATTTTCAGGGTGCCCGGCAGGTGACGAACGGGGCCTTATTGTGAACCGAGTGCCTTTCTTGCTTGTGCGGCCTCTCGCTCCTGGCCGGCCTGCGCCAGCTCATCAGCGGCTTTCAACCAACGCTGGCGATCGACCGCTGCCGGGATCTGTGAAGGTTTTTGAATCAATACCGCCCAGCCACCCGACTTCTCGAGCGCCGATTCAAAAGAACTGAAGCTCATCAGTTCACGGCGGTTCATCCCGGCACGCAGCAGCACATTTTGCTTCTTGCGGTCATAACCGGAAAGAATCGCGTAACGCGGCTCGGCCCAGAACGCCGACCCTTCACTGAAACGCACCATCACCGGATACCCTGCCGCCACCTGAGTCAGCAACGCCGGCAAACGGGCATCCAACGGGTATACGACCATGCCGTATTCACGCGCCAGGTTCTGCATGTTCTGCTGCAACTGATTTTCGGCGCCCGGCAGGTGCAGGGGTTTTTCCAGCAGGCCCGGGGTGATCACGATGCCCTGCTGCGACAGCAGGCTGGCCAGCACCTGCGGCCCGCTCTGATTGGCTTCGCCCCGATAAAAGGTGCCACTGAGCTCGACCCGTTCCGGCAGGCGCTGGACTTCCGGCGCCACGCTGCCCGCACACCCCACCAAAGCTGTCACGCAACCGGCCACCAGCAGTGCCATGCGAATCCGGGAAAATAGCTGCACCATCGTCACTCTCTTGATCAGTTACCGGTCATCGTGTTCCGGCTTGGTCGAGGATCATAGGACGGCGCAACGCTGCGGTATAGCCCGAAGGCGCAGATCCATCGGCTGCATAGAGCGAAGTGATTGGTCACCACCGACCTTTGGTCAATAGCCTGAAACACGCCAGCGACTAGACTGTCATTCGATAGACAGCAAAAGAGAAAGCGCCCGACGCAGGGCAAAGAGGAGGCACCGATGAGCCTGACCATGACCATTGTGATGTTGATTGCCGGCTGGCTGGCCGTCGCCGCCGCCATGTTGTGGGGCGTACTGCGGATTTCCCGGCGTCATCACCACCCTGTACAGCCCGCACCGATCAAGAAAGTCGAGAAACACAGCGCCCGTCACGCCACCGCGCACTGACTGCTTTCAACCGATTCAAACGAAAAAGGCCGCGTGACTCTTGCGAGTGACGCGGCCTTCGCTTTTCCAGCGGTTACGCCTGGGCAGCCAGCTTCTTCTGCTTCGCCCGACGGGACATCATGTTCAACACTTCAATCGCAGCCGAGAACGCCATGGCGGCATACACATAACCTTTCGGTACATGGGCGCCGAAGCCTTCGGCGATCAGCGTCATGCCGATCATGATCAGGAAGCCCAGGGCCAGCATCACCACCGACGGGTTGTCGTTGATGAATTTTGCCAGCGGATCAGCCGCAAACAGCATCACCAGCACCGAAACCACCACCGCGATCACCATGATCGGCAAGTGTTCGGTCATGCCGACCGCCGTGATGATGCTGTCGATCGAGAACACCATGTCGAGCATCAGGATCTGTCCGATCGCGGCAGCGAAACCCAGGGTCACGGTCGAGGCGGCGGTTTTCGGGTCTTCCGGTGCCGGATCCATGCTGTGATGGATCTCGGTCGTCGCCTTCCAGACCAGGAACAGGCCACCGGCGATCAGGATCATGTCCTTCCAGGAAAACGCCTGGCCAAGGATCTCGATGACCGGCTCGGTCAACTGAACAATGAACGCGATGGTGCTCAACAGCGCCAGACGCATGATCAGCGCCATGCCGATACCGAGGCGGCGGGCCTTCTGCCGATACTGCTCGGGCAGCTTGTTGGTCAGGATCGAAATGAAGATCAGGTTATCGATGCCGAGCACGATTTCCATCACCACCAGTGTTGCCAGAGCAATCCAGGCCGTCGGGCTGGAAGCGAGTTCTAACAGGTATTCCATGGGTCAGTCCTGACTCTTGTAAGACGATTTAGATGGTTTTGGAGGAAGATTCGTATTTTTCCGCCTCTTTTTCCGGGGCTTCTTTTTTCTCGATCAGGCCGCCAGTGACCTCGCTGAGCGCCTGCTCGGCGGCTTTGTGCGTGTCGTCGATGGCCTGTTTGGCACTCTCGGCGGCCTTGCCCATCAATTGCTGGGCGCTTTTTTCAGCCTGGTCGCAGCCAGCCATAAGCAGTAAAGACGTAAACATCAGTGCCGGGATCGTGTATTTCATAAGGATTCCTTCGAATGAACAGACAGGTCACGGACCACCCGTCGATGGCTGGGCATTCTAGGGAGACAAACACTTCAGAAAAATTCGTATTTTCAGCGGCTATACTTCGATTTATACGAACTGAATCTGGCGGACCGGACCCCGTGCTCAATTACCGACAACTGCACTACTTCTGGGTGGTGGCCAAGACCGGCAGCATCGTGCGCGCCTGCGAGCAACTTAACCTGACACCGCAGACCATCAGTGGGCAGATTTCCTTGCTTGAGCAGACCTACGGCATCGAGTTGTTTCAGCGCGTCGGCCGACAGCTCGAACTCACCGAAGCCGGACGTCAGGCCCTGCCCTACGCCGAACAGATGTTTCAGATCGGCGGCGAACTGGAACTCATGCTGCGCGCCCAGCCCAACGAACAGCAGATCCTGTTCCGGGTCGGCGTGGCGGACGTGGTGCCCAAATCCATCGTCTATCGCCTGATCGCACCGACCATGGAGTTGAGCGAACCGCTGCGCATCACCTGCCGCGAAGACAAACTGGAACGGTTGCTGGCAGATCTGGCGATCCAGCGCCTGGACCTGGTGATCTCCGACAGCCCTATGCCGTCGCACCTGGACATCAAGGGCTACAGCCAAAGGCTCGGAGAGTGCGGGATCAGTTTCTTTGCCACCGCCGAACTGGCGGCGCAATACGGTCAGGACTTTCCGCGCAGCCTGCACGGCGCGCCGCTGTTGATTCCCGGAGCCGAAACCGTGGTGCGCAGCCGTCTGCAGCGCTGGTTCGCCGAACAGCAGATTCAACCAAGGATTGTCGGGGAATTCGATGACAGCGCCCTGATGCAGGCGTTCGGCCAGTCCGGCAGCGGAATTTTCATTGGCCCGAGCGTGATCGCCGATGAGGTGAAACGCCAGTACGGCGTTGAATTGATCGGCCAGACCGATGCGGTGAGCGAGTCGTTCTATGCGATCTCGGTGGAACGCAAGTTCAAGCACCCCGGCATCAAAGCGATTACCGAAGGTGCCCGACGCGAGCTGTTTACCGGGTTTTAAGCCTGCGCGCAAACCTCGCGCGGCTTGAGCACCATCAACACCATGGCGAGGAAAATCGACAGCAGGATGAACGCGGCAGCGGCGAAACCGACGAAGCCCAGGCCCGCGTTGTCGATTACCCGACCGCCAATGATCGCGCCCAGACCGATCCCGAGATTGGCTCCGGCGATATTCAGCGATGCGGCAAAGGCCGGTGCTTCAGGTGCCGCTTTCATCAAGCGTACGTGGCTGACCAGAAACAGCGCGGCCTGCGTCACGCCCCAGATGCCCATCGCCGCCGCCAGGCCCAGCGACGAATTGATGTTGGGCACCAGCGCCACCATCCCGGGAATCATGAACGCGCAGAACATCACCGAAGCCATCAATGGGTGACGATCCACCGCGCGACCGCCCAGCGAGTTGCCGATCAGGCCGACCGCACCAAAGCCCATCAGACACCAGCCGACCACGGTGCCATTGAAACCGGCCAGACGTTCAAGGATATCCGCCAGATAGGTGTAGGCCGTGAACATGCCGCTGAACACCAGAATCGACAGCAGCACATGGCCAAGCATCAACGGGCTGCGCAGAATCTTGAACTGCGATCCGAAGCTGACCTGATGCTGGTGCAGGCTGGTTTTCGGCAGGTAGACAAACAGCAGCAACGCCTTGGCGAATGCGATGACCGCCAGAATGGCGAATGCGCTGCGCCAGCCGAAGGCATCGGAAATCAGCGTACCGACCGGGATGCCGAACACCGTGGCGCAGACGATGCCGAAGCCGATCTTGGCAATGGCGCGACCGGCGAAGTCCGGACCGACGATGTCTACTGCGGTTTCACTGGCCAGGGCCCAGAACACCGGCAGCCCCAGTGCCGGGATCAACCGTGCAATGGCCATGACCCAGATGTTCGGCGCCAGAGCCGCCACGGTATTGGCCAGACCGAACATGACCAGAATGGTGATGAACAGCTTGCGCCGTTCGAAACGGGCGAAATATGCCGTCAAGAACGGGCCGAACATGGCCACGGTGAAAGCGAATAGCGTCACCAGCAACCCGGCTTGCGGGATGGTGACTTCCAGGTCTCGGGCAATCGCCGGCAGCAGGCCGACGATGACGAACTCCGTGGTCAGCACCGTGAATCCGGCGGCAGACAACAGAAGGATGGGCAACAGCATGGGGAACTCCAGCAAAACGACGGCACCGGCGCTGACCTGAAGGCCCGCCGGCAGAACATGAAAATAAGGATGCGCAATCTTAACAGAGTGTTCCCGGAGTGACTTGCACAAACCTGTCTATATTGCAGAACGTTTCGGTGGCAGATCGTCACAGGCCTGAAGGATAAGGCCTACGCTGTGATAAAGTCCGCGCCCTGAAAAACGTACACCCTGTTCAGCCACCCGTTAAACGGCGTGGCTGTCGCGTCATTCCTTACGGTTCGTGTCTGTGGCCTGCCCCCGATTCATCGCCCGGATCACACAACCTTGCACCCTATAAAAAAGCAGAGATGCCGTTATGACCGCTTCATCCCCTTCTCTAATGCAACGCCTGAAAAGCCTCAGCCTGGTCACGCAGATCCTGATCGGCCTGATTGCCGGCATCGCCCTGGCGCTGTTCGCGCCCGAAGCCGCCAAAGGCACCGCCTTCATCGGCAAGGTGTTCGTCTCGGCGCTCAAGGCCGTGGCGCCGATCCTGGTGTTCGTGCTGGTCATGGCCTCGATCGCCAACCACAAGCACGGTCAGGAAACCCATATCCGGCCGATTCTGTTCCTGTACCTGCTGGGCACCTTTGGCGCTGCGGCGGTGGCGGTGGTTGCCAGCACGATGTTTCCGTCGCATCTGGTGCTGTCCACCGATAACGTCGCCGTCACTGCACCGGGCGGCATCGGCGAAGTCCTGCAAAGCCTGCTGCTGAGCGTGGTCGATAACCCGGTCACTGCATTGATGAACGCCAACTTCATCGGCATTCTGGCCTGGGCCATCGGCATGGGCGTGGCGATTCGGCATGCCGGCGACACCACCCGGGAAGTGGTCAGCGACCTGTCCAACGGCGTGACCCTGATCGTGCGCGTAGTCATTCGTTTCGCACCCCTGGGCATTTTCGGTCTGGTGGCTTCGACCCTGGCCACGTCCGGTTTTGGCGCACTGGTGGGTTACGCGCACCTGCTGGCAGTGCTGCTGGGCTGCATGCTGTTCGTGGCCTTGGTGATGAACCCGCTGATCGTGTTCTGGAAAATGCGCCGCAACCCGTATCCGCTGACGCTCAAGTGCCTGCGCGAAAGCGGCATCACCGCGTTCTTCACCCGCAGCTCGGCGGCCAACATTCCAGTCAACCTGGAGCTGAGCAAGCGTCTGGGCCTGCATGAAGACACCTACTCGGTCTCGATTCCGCTGGGTGCCACCATCAACATGGCCGGTGCGTCGATCACCATCACCGTGCTGACCCTTGCCGCCGTGCACACCCTGGGCATTGCCGTGGACATCCCGACCGCGATCCTGCTCAGCGTCGTCGCTGCGATCTGCGCGTGTGGCGCGTCCGGTGTGGCCGGCGGTTCGCTGCTGCTGATTCCGCTGGCGTGCAGCCTGTTCGGCATTCCGAGCGAGATTGCCATGCAAGTGGTGGCGGTCGGCTTCATCATCGGTGTGTTGCAGGATTCGGCCGAGACGGCGCTGAACTCCTCCACCGACGTGTTGTTCACCGCTGCGGCTTGCCTGGGCGAAGAACAGAAAGCACAACGTCCGGCGTAAACACCGAGCGCAACAAAAAGCCCGCCAAGGCGCAAACCTTGGCGGGCTTTTTGTTGCGACGGGTTTAGAACGCGCCCATGTAATCGCGCTTGCCGATTTCAACGCCGTTGTGACGCAGCAGGTCGTAAGCAGTGGTGACGTGGAAGAAGAACTGCGGCAGGCCGTAGCTCAGCAGGTAGGCCTGGCCGGAGAAGCGTTTCTCTTTCGGAGTGCCCGGACGGGTCACGATTTCGATGCCTTCCTTGCCATTGATCTGCTCGGGCTTGATCTCGCCGATGAAGGCCAGAACCTTGGCGATCAATGCTTGCAGCTCGGCGAAGGTGGTTTCGGTGTCGTCGTACTTGGGGATTTCGACTTCGGCCAGACGCGAGGAAACGCCTTTGGCGAAGTCCACGGCGATCTGCACCTGACGCACCAGCGGGAACATGTCCGGGTACAGACGCGCCTGCAGGAAGGCGTTCGGGTCGATGTTTTTCGCGGTGGCGTGGGCTTCGGCCTTTTTCAGCACATCGCTCAGGGCGTTGAGCATTTGCTGGAAAACCGGAACGGATGCGGCGTACAGGGAAATGGTCATGCCAGTCTCACAGGGTGGCTGGGTAAATCGTGGGGCGATTATAGCCATGCTCGCGGACCGTGCGACTTGTCTTTTATCCAGCAAGGATTAGGCTAGGCGCCTTCGACTGCAGAGGGAACGCGCGATGTCCACAGAACTTGAAACCAACGTCAACGAACCACGGCTCAACGCCACGGAAATCCGCATTCTGGGCTCGCTGATCGAGAAGCAGGCCACCAGCCCGGAAACCTATCCGCTGACCCTCAACGCATTGGTGCTGGCCTGCAATCAGAAAACCAGCCGGGAACCTGTGATGAACCTGACCCAGGGCCAGGTCGGCCAGAGTCTGCGCGCCCTCGAAGGCCGGGGTTTCGCCAAACTGGTCATGGGCAGTCGCGCCGACCGCTGGGAACACAAGGTCGACAAAGCGCTGGAGCTGGTGCCGGCACAGATGATTCTGACCGGGCTGATGTTCCTGCGCGGCCCGCAAACCGTCAACGAGCTGCTGACCCGCAGCGGGCGCATGCATGAATTCGAAGACGCCGAACAAGTGGTGCATCAGCTTGAGCGCCTGATCGCTCGGGATCTGGCGGTGCTGATTCCGCGTCAGGCCGGCCAACGCGAAGATCGCTACACCCACGCGCTGGGTGATCCGGCGGACATCGAGGCGATTATCGCGGCGCGACAGAATCCGGGTGATCGCGGTACTGCCAGCGGTGTTTCAGTCGAGCGCATCGAAGAGCTGGAAGCACGGATTGCGGCGCTGGAAGAACGCCTGGCACGCCTCGAAGCGTAAGCGCAGCGGGGCGGCGTCATTCGCCGTCCCAGTAATCCACCCCGTCCGACTGCCGAGCCACCGCGACGAAGCCCGAGGCATTGCCCTCGGCATCGATGCTGAAGTTATCCATCACCGCGTACTTGTTCGAGTCCGGGTACTCGCAGATGTCCGGTTGCTGCTGGGTACTGACCGCCAGATAACGCAGCTCCTGCGCGCTGGTGTTGATGATTTGATGCGCCTTTTCCGGGCCGCCCGGCGGGCAGGCGATCACGTCGCCGGCGCGGATCGGGAAACGCTCGGCGGCCAAGCGCACCTCCCCTTCCCCGGCCACCACGTAGAACATTTCCTCATTGACCCGATGACTGTGAAACGGACTGCCGCGCATGCCCGGCGGCAGCGCATACAGCCGATAACCGAGCTTTTGCGCGCCCAGTTGCTGACCGATTCGGGCGAACCGCTGCTGATAACGTCCGGCGGTTTCGCCTCCGGGTGCCAGCGCTTCGGGCAACGGTTCGAGTTCGACGTCATTCAGGTTGAGGATGGGCGGATGCATGCAAACCTCGGTTTTTGTCGTGGGGCAAGTCTGTGCCTGCTGATCCGGCAGTATAGGCAATGACCATCCCGACACCGAGATCAATCAACTGCGGGCAAACGCCACCGCCGCCTCGAACTGCTCGACCGTCGGCCGCACGCCGGTGTAAAGCACAAACTGCTCCAGCGCCTGGATCGCGATCACTTCCAGCCCGGTGATGACCTTTTTGCCTTCGGCGCGACCACGCACGATCAATGGCGTTTCCGAGGGGATTGCCACCACATCGAACACCGTATCGGCAGACTTGATCACATCCACCTCAAACGCCAACTGACCTGCTTCCGGACCACCGTCCATCCCCACCGGGGTCACATTGACCAGCATCTGCGGGCGCTCCTCACCCAAATCCGCCTGCCAGCGATAACCCAACGAATCCGCCAGCGCCCGGCCGGCACGCTCGTTGCGGGCCACGATCAAACCCTTCCTGTAACCACCATCGCGCAAGGCACTGGCTACTGCCTTGGCCATGCCACCGCTGCCGCGCAAGGCAAAGGTCGAGTCCTTCGGCACCGCATGGGTTTCCAGCAACTGGGCGATGGCGATGTAATCGGTGTTGTAAGCCTTGAGATGGCCGTTGGTGTTGACGATGGTGTTGATCGACTGGATCGCCGCTGCCGACGCATCCAGCTCGTCGACCAGCGCAATGCAGGCCTCCTTGAACGGCATCGACACGCCGCAACCACGAATGCCCAGCGCGCGAATGCCCCCGACAGCGCCCGGCAAATCCTGACTGCTGAAGGCCTTGTAGTAAAAGTTCAGACCCAGCTGCTCGTACAGATGGTTATGAAAACGCAGACCGAAATTCCCGGGACGCCCAGACAGGGACATGCACAATTGGGTGTCTTTGTTGGGGTTCATCTGCATGGGAGTCTCCTTCAAATGCACTTTCGGATGGACGGGATTAGCCAGACCATCGGGTTCTGAACGATCATAAGGCGGTCTGTTCCGGGCATCACAGCCATTGCATGCAACCCGGTAAGCAAGCCGGTACAGACCTTACACAAAATTTACCCAGCCGCCGTGCTGTTTTTCCAAATGTTGCTGTCTTAGAAGTATCCCCGCGCTATCCCGAGCCTGATGCTGGCCCGGACGCCGGGTCGAAGAACCGAGGATTAATCATGATTCGTAAACTCCCCATCGTGGCCTTGTTGATCGGTGCATGCGCTGTCACAGGTCAGGCAGAAGCCCATGGCGGTGGCTGGCAGGGCCCGGCGGTATTTGGTGCGATCGTCGGCTCGGCCATCATCGGCTCGGCGCTCATCAACCAGGATCGTCCGGTGTACGTTCAACAGCCTGTTTACGCTCAACCGGCGCCGGTGTACGTGCAGCCACCGCCACCACCGGTCTATTACCAGCCGGCCCCGGTCTATGTACAACAACCGGTTTATGTACCAGGCCCGGTCTACTACGGCCCGCCCCGTGGCTACTACGGCCACCCGCACTACTACGGTGGTCGCTGGTAAGCTCACAGACAGAGCCCCGCTTTTACAGCGGGGCTTTTTGTTGGCCCCGGGAAAGCCAACCGTCCGTCGGCCAACGTCTGAAAAAATCTCGCCAAGGTCGCTGTGGAGACAGTTTCACCCGTTAAAGTCGGCATGATGGACTCGACCGTCGGGCCGAAACACAAAACGGTCATCGATTTGTCATGACGGAACCGCAATCTGAATCCGTCCGCATACAACAGGTTGATAACAACAAGGACGACTGGAATGCCAACACAGAATCCGCACCGCATCGTCGGTTTATGCACCTCGGGCAAGGTCTACAACGCCCTGACCGAGCTCAAGCACCTGGAAGGTCATCGCACGGCGAAGTTTCTCTCGCTGCTGGCGGAGAACCTGGTACGCAAGGGTTTGCTCAACGAACACGAAATCGTGCACATGCTCGATCAAGTGGTGGACTGAGCCAGCCCTCACTGGCGTCAATGACCACTATCGAAAGCGTTGATTGTCCCTGAAACGACCAACCCCCTAAGGTAGCTCCATAGATTGATGGAGGTACTTTTCATGGCTCAGGTTCAAATCATGTCCGTTGTCGGCAGCGCCGTTCCCGCATCCCTCAGAGAGCTCGGATTGCTCGCCTGCTGGTATCTGGTGCGCGACGGCGAGCCGGTCAGCGGTCCGCTGACTTCACTGCCAGCCGCCCAGGCGCTGTCGCAACAACTGATCAACGGCCCGTTCAAGGCTTAAGGCAACTGCACCTTCGGTCTGGTTTCGACGAACAGCGCCCAGCTCGACATGAACAAGGCCGCAATCAGCGGCCCGATCACGAAACCATTGAGGCCGAACACCGCCATCCCGCCCAGCGTCGAAATCAGGATCATGTAGTCCGGCATGCGTGTGTCCTTGCCCACCAGCACCGGACGCAGCACGTTATCCACCAGGCCGATCACGAATACCCCGAACAACGCCAGTACCACGCCCTGCCAGATCATTGCGCTGAGCAGAAAGTAAACCGCCACTGGCGCCCAGACGATCCCGGCCCCCACCGCCGGCAACAGTGACAGAAACGCCATCAACACCGCCCAGAGCAACGCACTGGGAATATCGAGAAACCAGAAGATCGCGCCGCCCAGCGCGCCTTGGGTAATGGCCACCACCAGGTTGCCCTTGACGGTGGCGCGCACCACCCGATTGAACTTCAGTTGCAGTCGGCGCTTGTGATGTTCCTCCAGCGGCACCGCCGTGCGCACCTTGCGCGCCAGTTCGGCGCCATCGCGCAGAAAGAAGAACAGCAAGTACAGCATGATGAAAAAGCTCACCACGAAATCGAAGGTGCCCTGACCGAAGCTGAACGCCTGGGTCGCCAGCACCTGACTGCCCTGCATCGCTGCCTTGACGATTTTCTCGCGCACGGCATTGAGTTCGCCCATGCCGAAACGGTCGAGCAGATGCTGAAAATACGGCGGCAGGCTGTGCTTGAACTGCGCCAGATACGCGCCGATATCGAGCTTGCCGCTTTCGATATTGTCGTAAAGCGTCGCCCCTTCCTGCACCAGCAACACGCTGATGACGATCACCGGCAGAATCGCGATCACCACGCAGATACTCAAGGTGCACAGCGACGTCAAATTGCGTTGCCAGCCGAACCTCTGTTGCAACCGACGCTGCATCGGCGCGAACACAATGCCGAGAATCACTGCCCAGAACACCGCGCCGTAGAATGGCAGCAGGATCCAGATGAAGGCGACGGTCACCAGCAAGAGCAGCACGGTGAGGGATTTGAATTGCAGACTTTTTGGGTTCATGTCCGGTCCATGTCAGTCAGGCGCCAAACGCGCCCGCCCAACTTAGTCAGCCCGTGCCCGCGCGAGTGCCATCTTTGTTCAAGGAGCATAGATCCAGATCAATAAACCCTCGCCGCACCTCGTTTACCCTCCCGCGCTTTTGCGACCGACACCGCCATGACGCCCTCCTTCACCCCGGAACTGCTCGCCCCCGCCGGCACCCTGAAAAACATGCGCTACGCCTTCGCCTACGGCGCCGATGCGGTTTATGCCGGGCAGCCGCGCTACAGCCTGCGGGTGCGCAACAACGAGTTCGACCACGCCAATCTCGCCCTCGGCATTCGTGAAGCCCAGGCTCAGGGCAAGCGTTTCTACGTGGTGGTCAACATCGCGCCGCACAACGCCAAGCTGAAGACCTTTCTCAAGGATCTGGCACCGGTGATCGAGATGGCGCCGGACGCGCTGATCATGTCCGACCCTGGCCTGATCATGCTGGTACGCCGTCATTTTCCGCAGATGCCAATTCATCTTTCAGTGCAGGCCAACACGGTGAACTGGGCGAGCGTCGAGTTCTGGCAGCAACAAGGGTTGAGCCGGATCATCCTGTCCCGGGAACTGTCGCTGGAAGAAATCGGCGAAATCCGCGAACAGGTGCCGGGCATGGAACTGGAAGTGTTCGTCCACGGCGCATTGTGCATGGCTTACTCCGGGCGCTGTCTGCTCTCCGGCTACATGAACAAGCGCGATGCCAATCAGGGCACCTGCACCAATGCCTGCCGCTGGAAATATTCAGCACAAGAGGCTACGGAAAATCAGCTCGGCGAAATCGTCCAGACCTTCGAACCGCAACCGACCCTGGGCCTCGGCGCCCCCACCGATCAGGTGTTCCTGTTGCAGGAAGCCAATCGTCCGGGCGAGATGATGCCGGCCTTCGAAGACGAACACGGCACCTACATCATGAATGCCAAGGACCTGCGCGCGGTGCAGCACGTCGAGCGCCTGACCCGCATGGGCGTGCACTCGCTGAAGATCGAAGGCCGGACCAAATCGCACTTCTATTGCGCGCGCACCACTCAGGTCTACCGCCGGGCCATTGATGATGCGGTGGCCGGACGCGAATTCGACCGCAGCCTGATGACCGATCTGGAATCCCTCGCCCAGCGCGGCTACACCGAAGGTTTCCTGCGCCGACATGTGCATGACGAATACCAGAACTATCAGAACGGCAGCTCGGTGTCGGAGCGACAACAGTTTGTTGGCGAACTGACCGGAGAACGCCGGGACCGGCTGGCCGAGGTCAAAGTGAAAAACCGCTTTGCCTTGGGCGATCATCTGGAACTGATGACACCCAAAGGCAACTTTCACTTTGACCTGCACGAATTGCAGAACCTCAAGGGCGAAGCCATCGACGTGGCGCCGGGAGACGGGCACACCGTGTACTTGCCGATTCCGGATGCCGTGGATTTACGCTTCGGGTTGTTGATGCGTGATCTCGGCGCTGTTTAAAAGCACCGGAAAAAAGCGCAGACGTTCAAGAAGCGCCCTCAAAGCATGAGGCCCGGAGTGTCCGGGTCGTGCTCGTTGGAGGTGCCGCCGCACTGCGCGTGCCATTGAACAGACCAGTGGCAATCAGCTCGTGGCGGAAAACCGGTCACGACTGTTGCTCAGATGCAGCCACATCGCTGCCCGGGCCGCATCAGCATCCTGGCGCTTGATCGCATTGAAGATCGCCTCATGCTCCAGGTTCGCCAATTGCCCGAGCTTGCTCAAATCCACCGCCCCGCGCTCGGCCGCATTGACCCGGGTGCGCGGAATCATTGCGCTGCCCAGGTGCTGCATGATTTCGGTGAAGCAGGCATTACCAGTGGCTTCGGCAATCAGCAAATGAAAGCGCCGGTCGGCCTCGACGCAACTGTCGTTGTTGGCCAATAGTCGCTGATAGTCGTCCAGCGCCTGATGCATCTGCAGCAGTTGCAGCTCGGTGCGGCGCTGCGCGGCCAGTGCCGCCGCTTGCGTCTCCAGACCCATGCGCAATTCGAGAATGCTGCGCACGCCCAGCGCGGTGTCGACATTCAGCCGCAGCCCTTGCTCCGGCGCACGCTCGATCACGAACGTGCCGATGCCGTGCCGTGTCTCCACCAGCCCCGACGCCTGCAACTTGGAAATCGCCTCACGCACCACGGTGCGGCTGACGCCGTGTTCCTGAACGATCGAGTTTTCCGACGGCAACTTGTCACCGGGCAGCATCTGGCCGAGCAGGATGCTCCGGGAGAGCTTTTCCACCAGGTCATGGGCCAGGTTGTGCGCACGCTTGCGTGCGGGAGCTTCGAGGTCTTCTTGCATGGTTCGGATCCACAGGTCATGGCTGATCGATCGTAACACTGCGTCGAAGACTTGTATGAGCTCCTATGATTTCCTACGCCAAACTTGTATGACAACAGGGAAATTTCCTTGGCAAACCCTCATCGACGATAACGCCGTCTCCTCCCGATCAAGGGCGTTCGTCTCTGCCTCACCTCAAAAAAACTTCTATAAAACCCAATAAATACGGCATAAACAGCTAAAAAGCATAAAAACAATTCGCTGTAGATAAATTTGATTGGACGTCTCTGCTTGTAGGACAAAAAAATCTAGTTGTATGATGTCTATCAACAAGCAACACCCAACCACACCCCGCATAAAAATAACGAGTGGGAGAAAACCAAGTGAAATCATCCATTGCCGGGATGAGCGAAGGCGCCGATTTCGCGCTGTCCTGCGCCATCGCCAAAGTCAAACGCCACGTCCTGCCGCTGTTCGTCATCATGTTCATCGTCAACTACATCGACCGCGTGAACATCGGCTTCGTCCGCACCCACATGGAACATGACCTCGGCATCGGCGCCGCGGCCTACGGGTTCGGTGCCGGTCTGTTCTTCATTGGTTACGCGCTGTTCGAAGTCCCTTCCAACATGCTGCTGCAAAAGGTTGGCGCGCGAATCTGGCTGACCCGCATCATGCTCACCTGGGGCCTGGTGGCCGCCGGCATGGCGTTCATCCAGAACGAAACCCACTTCTACATCCTGCGGTTTCTGCTGGGTGTGGCCGAGGCCGGGTTCTTTCCCGGGGTGATCTACTACTTCACCCGCTGGCTGCCCGCCGCGGAGCGCGGCAAGGCAATTGCGATTTTCCTGAGTGGCTCGGCCGTGGCCTCGCTGATCTCCGGACCACTGTCCGGTCTGCTGTTGCAGATCGAAGGTCTCGGACTGCATGGCTGGCAATGGATGTATTTCATTGAAGGCATGTTTTCGGTCGGCCTGTGCGTGTTCGTGTGGTTCTGGCTCGACGCCAGCCCCCAAGACGCGAAATGGCTGAGCCGCGCCGAGCAGGATGCGCTGGTCCAAGCCATCGACGACGAACAGAAGGCTCGCGAGGCCGCAACCCCGATCCGGCCGTCCATGGGCAAGCTGCTCAAGGATCGCCAGATCATTCTGTTCTGCCTGATCTACTTCTTCATCCAATTGACGATCTACGCCGCGACGTTCTGGCTGCCGAGCATCATCAAGAAAATGGGCGAGATGAGTGACTTCCAGATCGGCCTGTTCAACTCGATTCCGTGGCTGCTGTCGATCATCGGCATGTATGCGTTCGCCTCGTTCTCGGCGAAGTGGAAACACCAGCAGGCGTGGGTGGCCACCGCCCTGTTGATTGCCGCAGCGGGGATGTTCATGTCCACCACCGGCGGGCCGATCTTCGCGTTCGTCGCAATCTGTTTTGCCGCGCTGGGTTTCAAGTCTGCGTCGTCGTTGTTCTGGCCGATTCCGCAGGCCTATCTCGATGCGCGGATCGCCGCTGCGGTGATCGCGCTGATCAACTCGGTGGGCAACCTCGGCGGCTTCGTCGCCCCCACCACGTTCGGCCTGCTGGAACAGCACACCGGTTCGATCCAGGGCGGCCTCTATGGTCTTGCCGCGACTTCGATCATCGCCGCGCTCATCGTGTTCGCCGCCCGCACGACACCCAAATCCGCACCTGATATCGCCGTGGCCGATGCCGCACCGAAACACGCTTGAAAGGACAATCCGAAATGACCGCACACGACATCGCCAAAGCCCCGATCATCACCGAGATGCAAGTCATCCCGGTGGCCGGCCACGACGGCATGCTGCTCAACCTGAGCGGCGCCCACGGGCCGTTTTTCACCCGCAACGTCGTCATCCTCAAGGACAACGCCGGCCACACCGGCGTCGGTGAGGTGCCCGGTGGCGAACGCATTCGCCAGACCCTTGAGGACGCTCGCAGCCTGGTGGTCGGCAGTCCGATCGGTACGTATCAGAAAATCCTCAACCAGGTTCGCCAGGCTTTCGCCGACCGCGACGCCGGCGGCCGTGGCCTGCAAACATTCGACCTGCGCATTACCATTCACGCGGTCACCGGCCTCGAAGCCGCCCTGCTCGACCTGCTCGGCCAGCACCTCGACGTGCCGGTGGCCGCACTGCTCGGTGAAGGCCAGCAGCGCGATGAAGTGAAGATGCTCGGTTATCTGTTCTACGTGGGCGATTGCCGGGAAACCGACCTCGCCTACCGCAGCGAACCGGATGCCGACAACGACTGGTTCCGCGTGCGTCACGAGAAAGCCATGACCGCCGACGCCGTGGTGCGCCTGGCCGAGGCGGCCCATGGGCGTTACGGCTTCAAGGATTTCAAGCTCAAGGGCGGCGTGCTCAGCGGCGATGCCGAAATCGAAGCGGTGACCGCACTGGCCGAGCGCTTCCCCGACGCCCGCATCACCCTCGACCCCAACGGCGCGTGGTCATTGAAAGAAGCGATCCGGTTGTGTCGCGATCAGCATCGTGTACTGGCCTACGCCGAAGACCCGTGTGGTGCGGAAAACGGCTATTCGGGCCGTGAAGTGATGGCCGAATTCCGTCGCGCCACCGGCCTGAAAACCGCCACCAACATGATCGCCACCGACTGGCGCGAGATGGGGCACGCGATTCAGTTGCAGTCGGTGGATATTCCGCTGGCCGACCCGCATTTCTGGACGATGCAGGGCTCGGTGCGCGTGGCGCAGATGTGCCACGAATGGGGCCTGACCTGGGGCTCGCATTCCAACAATCACTTCGATATATCTCTGGCGATGTTCACCCACGTGGCCGCCGCCGCACCGGGCGACATCACCGCCATCGACACCCACTGGATCTGGCAGGACGGCCAGCGCCTGACCAAGGCCCCGCTGCAAATCGTCGACGGCTGCGTGCAGGTGCCGAAGAAACCGGGGCTGGGTGTGGAACTGGACATGGATCAGGTGAGCAGGGCCCACGAACTCTATAAAGGCATGGGCCTTGGCGCGCGGGATGACAGCGTGGCGATGCAGTTTCTGATTCCGGGCTGGACGTTCGATAACAAGCGTCCCTGCCTGGTGCGCTGATCCGGATTCAACGCAATTTCCTGTGGGAGCGAGCTTGCTCGCGATGGCGGAGTGTCAGTCAATAAATTTTTCGAATTTGAGGCCGTCTTCGCGAGCAAGCTCGCTCCCACAAGGACTTTCATTGGCCGGAAATTTCCAGCAGCCAGTGCCTGAACGCTGCCATCGCCGGCGTCTCCGGCCGTGACTGCAAGCGCGTCAGCCAATAGCTGCCGGTGGTGATTTCGATGGCAAAGGGTTGGCGGATCAGGTCCGCCGCCAGTTGCCGGGCAAACATCAACGGCGGCGCCAACGCCACTCCGCCCCCTTGCAGCGCCGCTTCCATCATCGCCAGCGACGAATCAAACACGATGCTCTGAGGCGGCGCGGCGTGGGTGGCCATCCCTGCCGCATGAAACCATTCCGGCCACTCATCGGTGCGATAGGAACGCAACAGACGCTGCTGCAGAAGATCCCCTGGCGCGTGCAATTGCCGGGCGATTTCCGGCACGCAGAGCACCGATAACGGCGCCTCCAGCAAACGGGTCGCCTCGATACCGTGCCACGCCCCGGCGCCAAACCGGATCGCGTAATCCAGGCCTTCGGCAGCGACGTCCACTCGATTGTTGTTGGTCGACAGCCGCAAATCTATGAGCGGATGTTTCGCCTGAAAGTCCGCCAGCCTCGGCAACAACCAGCCCACGGCAAAAGTACCTACCGCGCCGACCGTGAGCATTTCCCGATACTGCCCGCCCGCCAGACGCTCGAGCATCTGCGCGATATGATCGAACGACGTGGTCAGCACCGGCAGCAGGGTTTCGCCCTCGCCGGTCAGCATCAGCCCCCGTGGCAGGCGCTTGAACAGGATCACGCCGAGTTGCGCCTCGAGGCTTTTGACCTGATGGCTGACAGCCGCCTGAGTCACGCACAACTCCACCGCAGCACGGGTGAAGCTCAAATGACGCGCAGACGCTTCGAAAGCGCGCAGTGCATTCAAGGGCAATTGAGGTCGAATCATGCCAGATCCCAAATTTTTCTAATGGCTCGTCCGAGTTTTCATCGTTTGTCGAAAGGCGCCGGACTGCCTAGATTTGGCGCTGCCGATCAGCCGGCCCGACGGAAAACACTCGCAGTGTAGCGGGATAACACCAACAACACTCATGGAGAGTGGCTCAACGATGCCTTCAATCAACCTGAACAAACTCAAGTCCTGCAGCGCTTTCGGACTGTTCTTCAGCGCCGCCACCTGCCTGGCTGCCTCACAGAGCGACGACCAGTTGCAGGCGCTGGTCAAGGCCACCGTGACACCGGTGATGCAGCAGCAGGACATTGCGGGCATGGCGGTCGCCGTGACCGTCGATGGCAAGGCCCATTACTTTAACTACGGCATTGCCGACAAAAGCACCGGGCAAGCAGTGAGTGAGAACACCCTGTTCGAAATCGGCTCGGTGAGCAAAACCTTCACCGCAACCCTCGCTGCCTACGCCCAGGCCACCGGCAAACTCGAATTTTCCGACAAGGCCAGCCAGCACTGGTCCGAGCTGAAAGGTAGTGCCTTCGACCAGATCAGCCTGCTGCAACTGGGCACCTACAGCGCGGGCGGGCTACCACTGCAATTCCCGGATGCCGCAGATTCTTCCAACAAGATGCT
Source organism: Pseudomonas bananamidigenes (assembly GCF_001679645.1). Classification (GTDB taxonomy): domain Bacteria; phylum Pseudomonadota; class Gammaproteobacteria; order Pseudomonadales; family Pseudomonadaceae; genus Aquipseudomonas; species Aquipseudomonas bananamidigenes. The sequence goes on from NZ_LRUN01000035.1 coordinate 18,379, forward strand.
CGGCTATTACCAACAGTGGAAACCGACGTATCCCGCAGGCAGTCAACGTTTGTATTCCAATCCGAGCATCGGCCTGTTCGGCTACCTGGCGGCGAAAAGCCTCGGCCAGCCGTTCAACCAGCTCATGACTGAAACCCTGCTGCCGAAACTCGGACTCAAGCACACCTACCTGTCGGTGCCTGCGTCTGAACAAAAGCTCTATGCCCAGGGCTATGACAAGAACAACAAACCGATCCGGGTCAGCCCCGGCGCACTGGATTCCGAAGCTTACGGCGTGAAAACCAGCGCCGCCGACCTGCTGCAATATGTCGAAGCCAACCTCGACACCGCGAAACTCGAAACACCGCTGCAGAAAGCCATCGCCCTTACTCACACCGGCTACTACACCGTCGGCGACATGACCCAGGGCCTGGGCTGGGAACGCTACACCTACCCAATCAGCCTCGACCGCCTGCTGGACGGCAACTCGACGCCGATGGCCATGGAACCGCACAAGGTCAAATGGCTCAACCCGCCACAATCCGAACCGGCGAACGCGCTGCTGAACAAGACCGGTTCCACCGCCGGCTACGGTGCCTACGTCGCGTTCGTGCCATCGAAAAAGGTCGGGATCGTGATTCTGGCGAATCGCAATTACCCCAACGGGGAGCGGGTGAAGATTGCGCACAGGATTCTGGGTGAGTTGACCCGGTAGTCACGCCATAAAAAACGGGCGACCTGAGAGGGTCGCCCGTTTTTGTTTGAGGGTTTGAAACTAGGCCTGTAGCTTCCAGCCCAGTACATCCATCAGGTCGCAACTGTCGCGCAGCGGGATTGCCAGCACCCGGGCGAAGTCCTGTAGCAGTAACGCGTCGTGGCCAGTGTCGTCGTTGAGGGAAAGTGTTTCCAGCAGCTGAGTCACGCTGCGCAAGCGGTAGGCGGCGGTGCCGTGGAGTACGTCTACCGGAGCTTCGCGGTCGATCAGGAGGCAGGGAATCTGGCAGTCGATGCCGGTGATGGGGATGTAGCGGGGTTTGGGGTTGGCGATGTGTTCGGGGGATTCTGGGTTCGCGGGAGTTTCGGGTGCGTTCGAATCAAATTTTTTCATACGTGAAGATCTCGTGCAGTTAGAGAAAAAACTGCCGAGCTCCCTTCCACGAGAGGGTGGCAGCTTTGCGCAGGTGTGGAAGTCCGGGCCCCCGAAAAAACCCGGTGCACTCGAGCGTGCTCCTGCGCATAGCTGCCATAAGCAAACAATGTTGGCATAAAAGGCGCCAACAAGTGTTTACAGGCGCACATGCGCTTTCGGGATTCACCGGACTTCCACATCCGACCGCTGATTTTGCAGCGGCTCGATGAGGTTATCGGCGTTCGGCTCAAGCCACCAGTTCACCGGCGCCACCGCGGTTTGAAGGAAATGTCCGAGGGATTTGAAGGGTGTTGCGCAGCTCATCAAGCTGGAATATGCGGCAACTATTTTCATGGGTGACCGGGTGAAATGGAGTATCTACACTCCACCGAATCAATCCGTGGCCGAGGATGACATAATGCGCGCCAAAGCGTTTAAACCGACTGACCCTCGAAGGGCGTTGTAATGGAAATTCTTAACTTAAACCTCAAGGATGTAGGTCGGTTCGCCGACCTTACCCTTCACCTCGCCCCCACAAATAAGAACTCTTCGAACATAACGGTGATCGTAGGAAATAACGGTGCTGGGAAAACCACACTATTGAAGTCACTTGCTACCTCTCTGAGCTGGTTGGTCGCCAGAATTCGTACCGAAAGAGGTATTGGCAGTCATCTAATAGACGACGACATTCGCAATGGCGCCTCGTTTGCGATGGTCGCTGTGGCCATGATAGACGGGTCTAAAGCACGGTCAAACGTTCCCAAAAAAGTGACAGACGAAATTTTATTTGTCTGGACGGTTGCAAGATCCAAGCAGGGGAGAAAGTCGAGTGTTCATAGCGAATTAACTGAGACTAGCCGCCTAGCTGACCTCTATCGCACAAAGTTGACTGCCGATGACAAAGCATCACTTCCCCTAATTGCGTACTACCCAGTTGAACGCTCAGTTCTTGAAATCCCTTTAAAAATCAAGACAAAACATACTTTTGATCAGTTGGACGGCTACGACAACTCGCTCAACCGAGGCGTCGATTTCCGTCGTTTCTTCGAATGGTTCCGCGAGCGCGAAGACAGCGAAAACGAAACCGGGATTTCCGATTCGGCACTGGCTGAAATTTCAGAAAAGTTCGGCCCGGATAGTGACGTCTGGAAAACCCTGTCCAAACTGAAAGCCTCCTCGCGCGACCGCCAGCTAACCGCCGTCCGCTCCGCCATCGCTGCGTTCATGCCCGGCTTCACCAACCTGCGCGTGCAACGCAAACCACGCCTGCACATGGCCATCGACAAGGATGGCGTCACCCTCAACGTCGCCCAACTCTCGCAAGGCGAGAAGTCGATGATGGCGCTTGTCGGTGATATCGCCCGCCGCTTGGCAATGATGAACCAGTCGCTGGACAACCCGCTCCACGGCGACGGCATCGTGCTGATCGACGAAGTGGATCTGCACCTGCACCCAAAATGGCAACGCAGCTTGATCCGCCAACTGAGCGAAACCTTCCCCAACTGCCAGTTCGTACTGACCACCCATTCGCCACTGGTGATCAGCGATGCCAAGGATGTGCTGGTTTACGTGCTCAATAACGGAGAGCTCCACGAACACAACGGCCTTTACGGTCTCGATGCCAATCAGGTGTTGCTGGAAGTCATGGACACCGATATCCGCAACAGCGACGTTCAAAAACGTTTGAACGCGTTGCTCGAACGCTTGCAGGACGGTGATCTGGAAACCGCACAGAAGCTATTCGCCGAACTGGCAGAAGAGCTTCCAGACGGTCATATCGAACTGGCGAAAGCAGCGCTGTTGCTGCGCAAGCTGGAGCTGCGTCGTGCGTAAGATCACCAAGGGAGCCGAGCCGGAACAACTCATCAGATGGAAACGCGCCAACACAACATTACGTTACCGGGACCTGCCCAGCGAAGAACGTGTGAGCCTGCGCACTGCTTGTATAGCGGAACAGTTCAGCCTTTGCGCCTATTGCTGCCAGACCATTGCAGGCGACAACTCACATAACGAGCACGTTGAAGCCCAGGATAAAGCCCCCAATCGCACATTGGAGTTCACCAACATCGTCGCCAGTTGCCAGCGCCAGAATCAATGTGGACATCATCGAGGCACGCGCCCACTGGATCTGACGCCTTTGATGGAGGAATGCGAGTCGGAATTGAAGTTTTATCTGTCCGGTAGAGTGACCGGCAAAACTGAGCGCGCAAATTCAGCTCTGGAAATTTTGAATCTCGGTCATACCGAAGAAAGCAATCGCGGACTCATAGGAGCACGGAAACAGCTGGTTGATCAGCTGATCTTTACAGGAGGCATGCAACCTGATGACCTTGAAGATGAAGAGCTTCTGGACATTCTCCTTGATGACATGCTGACTCCCAAGAATGGCCAGCTTGCGGCTTTTTCTCCGGTTCTGGTCAATGTCATCCGTCAGCTCCTGCCCTGATATTCAAAGTATCGCGGTCATTCCGGCGGGCAAAAAAATGGCGAACGCTTGATAACGTTCGCCATTTTCATTCAGAGCCTGCCTCAATCATCCGGCATTTCCGGTGGCTTGGCCGGTTTGGTCGGCTTCGTCGGTTTTGTCCCTTTAGCGCCTTTGGCCGGCGCCGGTTCTGCAGCAGCCGGGGCCGTGACCACGGTGGAAGTAGTTTCTTTCTCGGCGGCTGGCAGCGCATCGATGGTGTCGAAAATTTTCTTCAGGTCGACGGTCGCCGCTTCATCCCCCGAAGCCGACAGTTTGGTCTCGCCATCCTTGCCCACCAGGAAGACCTTGGGATACGCCCCGGCGCCCAGCTTCAGCGAGCGCAGCAGCGCCATGGTTTGCTGCTGCTCCATGCTTTTGCCATCGACCTGACCGCTCATGCTCAGGATGGTGTAAACCTTGATCTTGCGGTCGGCGATGCCTTGTTTGTTGGCCGGGTCGTCCAGCGCTTTTTTCAGGCTGACCCAATAAGAATCGACCGTACTGGAAGCGATCACGATCACCGGGCGGTTGATGCCCTTGTCGACGTCCAGGGGGGAATCGCCGTCTGCGGCGAACAAGGGGCCGGCAATCGCCAGCAAGAGTGTCAGGGTCAGTGACCTGATGAGCATGCGCATCTCCTTTTGATATCCACGCTCTAATGATTGCGCATCGTGGCGATTGTTCCGGGAGCTACCCGGCAAAAGTGTTTCGCCTTGCCCAAAGCTTAGGTCAGCAACGATTTTGCGCAACCGGACGGGCGTGATCCTGTCGCCCATTTGTTTACGCTTTATGACCGTCGCGAATCAAAAGGCCAGCTTGTAACCAATCAACACCAGCATCGTCGCCAGGCATGGACGCAGCAGTTCATCGGAGACCCGACCGGTCAGGTGACTGCCAAGCCAGATGCCAGGCAGCGAGCCCAGCAGCAGGAAGCCCAGCACGCCCCAGTCCATGTTGCCCATGCTCGCGTGGCCAAGGCCGGCGACCAGGGTCAGTGGTACGGCGTGGGCGATTTCGGTGCCGACCAGGCGGCGCGTCGGCAGCAGCGGATAGAGGATGAACAGCGCGACGGTGCCAAGGGCGCCGGCGCCGATGGAGGTCAGGGCGACCATGGTGCCGAGGATCAGGCCGGTAATCACGGTCATGACATTCAGGCGCGTTCCGTTCGGGTTGTAGTTGCCGCCGGCGCGTTTGTGGGCGAATTCCAGCAGGCGTTTCTTGAACAGAATCGCCAGCGCCGTGGCGAACAGGACGAAACCCAGCGCCTGTTTGATGATGGCGTTCATCGCCTCCGGTGCAGCATGCAGCGTACTGAGGAACCACAACGTCATCGCCACCGCCGGAACACTGCCCAGGGTCAGCCAGCCGGTAATGGCCCAGTCGATGTTCTTGTTCTTCCTGTGCACCAGCACGCCGCTGGACTTGGTGATGGCGGCGTACAGCAGGTCAGTGCCCACCGCCGTGGCCGGATTGATGCCGAACCATAGCAGGATCGGCGTCATCAACGAACCACCGCCGACACCGGTCATGCCGACGATGAACCCCACCACCAGCCCGGCAACCACCAGGCCGAAATTTGCCAATTCCATTAAAACATCCAGAAGACGACAGGAAAAATCCGGTCCGCAGCATAGCGATTTTTCTTATAACCACCTATATCGATCCGATCTATCGTTATGCCATTTCACTGTACCGGCAAAAAATTCAAGAACAGCAGGCTCTGGGCGTAATTCAAACCGATGCGCCGATAGCGCTCGTCGAGCATCTGGGTCAACAGATCCAGACGCGCCACGACTTTGCCGAACTCCGTGGCGAAGCTCAGGTTGCTGCCCTCCTCCGATATCTCATTGGAAAACAGCAGCGGCTGACCTTCCTTGTTCTGCCGCTGGGCAAGGATCCACGTGGCTTTCTCGATGTTGCGCGCGGCGTTGTTGACGAAGGTCGGGTTGATCGCATCGGTCATGTAGAACTCGGTACGGTTGCCGTGAGCGGTGACCAGCATGCTGCCGATGGCATAGATGAAGGCGCCGACCCGGTCACCCAGAAACTCCGGGCTCATGGCATAGCTCAGTGCCGCCAGATCTTTCTTCCCGCCGAGAGTCGGCAGCGGTTGCTGCTGCTCAATGGCCAACCGCACCTGCTTGACCGCCGTACGAATGTCGAGGAAGCCGGATTTGCGCAACTCGTCCGGGTTGCGCAGGTACAACTTACCCATCAAGCGATAGAGGCTGTCGAGATTGTCGCGCATCGCCAGCGTGGCCATGCGGTCTACGCTGGTCTGGAGAAATTCCTGAGGCCTGCCCTCGCGCATCTGACTGATGAAATTGTTGCCGTCCTGGTGGCTGCAGGCGCCGAGCAACAGCGTCGACAGGCAGGCCAGCAGCAGACACGGGCGATGAATGAATGCAGCGATGTGGAGCAAAACTCTCGGCATGAATTCTTTGACGGACACATTCCTGTGCGGCGGGAGTCACCGCAACCTGGCCATGGATAGAGCCGGGGATTGCGCAAAAGTGCGGTGCCGCAGAGTTTTCCCGACTTTCGGCGTTTGACGAGTCACCATTTAGTCCGACTTTATTTTTGCAATAGGCGTTTAATCGTCTATAAGTTTTCATTCAAACGACAATTAGCATGACTATTTAGTGATTTTGAAAACAACAACAAAAAAGGAAGGTCAACCATGCTTCAATCCCGACAATCACTCTGCGGCCTCGGACTGTCCCTGATGATCGCCACCCTCTCCGCCCAGGCCGCAGGCCTGACCAGCGAACACAAAGCGTTCGGCAAAACCAATGACGGCACGCCGGTCGAGCAATACATCCTGCGCAACAGCCACGGCATGCAGGCCACGGTCATCACCTACGGCGCGACCTTGCAGGCGCTGCGGGTGCCGGACAAACACGGCAGGCTCGACGACATCGTTCTCGGTTTCGACGATGTGCAGGGTTACCAGAAAGGCACCGCGTACTTCGGCGCGACCATCGGACGCTTCGGCAATCGTCTGGCCGATGGCGCCTTCGAACTCGACGGCAAGCGCTATCAAGTGCCGCAGAACGACAAGACCAATGCCTTGCACGGCGGCACGCAGGGTTTCGACAAAAAGGTCTGGAAGGCAACGGAAACCAAAGACAAGGATTCGGTCGGCGTGACCCTGACCTACCTGTCGGCAGATGGCGAAATGGGTTTCCCCGGTAACCTCACCACCGAAGTGACCTACCGCCTCACCGACTCCAACGAGCTGCGCATCGACTACAAGGCCAGCACCGACAAACCGACAGTGCTCAACCTGACCAACCACAGCTACTTCAACCTCGCCGGTGCCGGTAATGGCGACATCCTCAAGCAGGTCGCCACCCTGCACGCCAGCCATTACACCCCGGTCACCGCCAAACTGATCCCGACCGGCGAACTGGCCCCGGTGGCCGGCACGCCGATGGACTTCACCAAACCCACCGCCATCGGCCAGCACATCAAGGCCGATCACCCACAACTGAAATTCGCCGAAGAAAAACAAGGCGGCTTCGATTTCAACTGGGCGCTGGACACCCAGGGTGACGTCAGCAAACTCGCCGCCGAAGTCAGCGACCCGCAATCCGGTCGCCACCTGCAGCTGTACACCAGCGAACCGGGTGTGCAGTTCTACACCAGCAACTTCCTCGACGGCACGGTCAAGGGCAAGGGTGGCAAGGTCTATCCGCACTGGAGTGCGTTCACCCTGGAAACCCAGCACTACCCGGACTCGCCGAACCAGCCGAACTTCCCGAGCACCCGACTGGATCCGGGACAGACCTACACCCAGAGCGTGGTGTTGAAGTTTTCTGCGAAGTGAAAGCAAAAGATCGCAGCCTGCGGCAGCGTCTACAGGGGAAAATCAATCCTCATGCAGAGCTGTCGCAGGCTGCGACCTTTTTGCTTCTTGAACCCCTGGACCGGCCCTGCCCACTCTGGATATCGACCAAGGCAGACAGAAGTAACCGAAATTCAGGGACTCAGCTGATTACGGCGCCTTTCGGGCCACTGGAAATCAACGCGGCTCCACAGGCGGTTTTCATGCCGTCCAGCGCGATGGGCACGCCATCGACGGTGTAGGTGCTGCTGCCCTCGGCAATAGGAAAAACCCCTTTGCACAAGGGACAGCTGACTTTGTGACCAACCCCGGCAATTGGCTTACCGTTGAGGTTGGTTTGGGAGAATGCTTCGATCACCTTGCCACCGTGTGTGGTGGAGTCGCCCAAGCGGATTGCGTCTTTCATCGCGTCACTCCTTTGACAAGTATTGACTACTCATACATCAACGTTGTCTTGAGCAGCATTGAAACAGGTTTTCCTCCGGTTCCTCTATTTATCGTTACTCAGTCATCCATACGTCTTCATACCCTTGCGCATCAGTAATGAACTTTGCCCCTGTGGGCAGAGAGAGAAAGCTCACCGTCTGCGGAAGAATTTTACTCAAGTGGCGAACATGGACAGCCTGGTAAAAATCATCCGCAGCACAATACTCTCCGCAGTGAATGAACCAACTTACATTTCCTCCTTCGGGAAGCTCCACTCTACTGCCGTAAATGGGAGATCGGCCGAGTGTCTTCAGGGCGACAGCAACCATGTCCTCAGGGGGCTGGATGGCGAGCCCATATTTTTCACAGAGTATTCTCTGAGACGAGTCAGGAGTGGTCGTTTCAAGCTCGCTCAAGAGATTTTCCTCCGACCACCGTGTTGTTCTTCGCCCATCACTTCAACTCTGTAGCCACCAGTTCAGAAGCGTCTCGTCCTCGTCGTCATCAATGTTTTTATAGATGTTTGCGTAATACCATTGGATGCCGGTTTTCTCGCTAAACCGATCAAAAAACTGATTGATCTTATCCATCCCATTGATCGCCGGGACGGCTAGCGAGAGGTTGCCCTCATGTACACCGTCCAGTGTTCCACCCAGCTCAAGACCGACACCTCGTTCAAGTCCGTCTATTTCCTCAGGGGGAATGTAATCGGCATAAATGTGGATGCAAAAATTGCCACCTCGCTTCAACACGTCTGCATGGGCGTTTTTGTTCTTGATCGAGATCACATCACCCCGTGCCAGATTCAGCGCCAGGCCCGGAGAGGAAAGCAGCTCATATGTATCCTCCGCAACCTGTCGAGCCGGCAGTTCCTCGTACACCGGGCCATCGTCATCTGCGACGAATACTTGAATCAAAACAGGTGCGCTTCTATCGTCCATACGGTGCTCCGCAGCTTCCACGTTCAACACACGACATACCCTCTTTCACATAACCACTGTTCCCAGCGCTCAGGTTACAGGATGCGCCCTCAAGATCCACGTTTACATCGGCGAGGTTGCCACCATTGGACGTCGCCACGTTCTTGTGGCCCAAGTGCATGTCATCCGGGTTTGTAGAGGTATGTCCACAACGCCAGCACTTGTAGACACCCACAGGCTTGCTCTTGGCAATAAGCTTTTTGCGGCAAGCAGACTGCCCTTTCCGACTGCCACCACCGACCTTGCTCGCCGCCATGTCTTGAGCCGATGCTCCATGACCATCTTTCAGTGCGACCTTTGACGGGGCTTTTTTCACCAGACCAAGCGGGTCGATCCACTGGGTTGGATTAGGTGCGTATTGGTGAAGGTTGATACCACCAGCCAGGCCTATCGGATCCTTCGAGATGAAGCGCCCGACCTGCGGATCGTAGTATCTGTAGCGGTTATAGTGCAGACCCGTTTCATGGTCGTGATATTGCCCCTGGAAACGTATGGGGTTGGTCAATCCGTGCTGGACAGCAAAACTGGTCTTCTCTTCCTTTACTTGTCCCCACGCCTGGTAACGAGCTGCCCACACCACCTGCCCCTTTTGGTCTGTCAGCTCGAGGGGAGTCCCCAGATGATCACACTGATACCAGGCCAACACATCGAAGGGTTGCGCCTTCGGCTCATGAGCCCATAACGGGTCATCATCGAGGCTGTAACTCCCGAGGTACTCAGGCTGACCAACCAAATTGATCGGACTCTGTCGAAGCGCCTGCGCTATGGGTATAAACGTGCCCGGCTCATAAATGTAATGCACGGTACGCCCGGTACCGCCGTCCATGTCGGCAGGGCTGCTTTCCCACGACAAATTGTCTCCATCCCAGCCGTAGAGTGTCAGGCTGCAACCGAGCTCACGCTGTATGCGTCCCTGTTCATTTCGATTCCAGTGCGAACCGGCTTCGTGACGATGCTTGAAGTGCGCCGTCGAATTCTTGTAAATCCGACGCCCCAGCGCATCGTAAGCAAACTCGACAGAGAGACGAGAGTCTTCAAAATGAACCAGTCGATCAAACAAATCCCACCGCAATTGACTGCGGTTGCCATTGTGCCAACGCAGCGTCTGATTTCCGCGTTCGTCGTATTCATAGTGGGTACCGGCATACTCGCGTATCAGGTTATCCAGAAGCTTGCTGCGTGGAGGATCGAGTTCCAGAGGCCTGCGTACCTCTGAAGCCTTTTCATCGAGCAGGTTACTGGCCGGGTCGAAAGAGAATGTCTCCAATCCATTACGGCTTACGGCACTGAGCAATCGCCCGACCGGATCATAGCGATAGACTGCTGGGCCTCGGCGACTATCGTTGAGCTCCGACAATTGGCCGACAGCGTCATACTTGTATTCGCGCTTGAGCAATGTGGACTTGTCATCCACTCGCGCCAGTAATTGCTCTTGCAGACGACCAGCAGGGTCCCACTTCTGCGTTTGCAATAAATGGTTGCCCTGATGACGGGCAACCTCTCGATGCAGGTCGTCACGCTCATACCCGACCAGCTCGTGCTCATCCAGACGCAGCGCAAGCAAGTGGCCACTGCCATAGGTCAGCCAACTGACACGGTGACCGTCTGGGCGAGTCGTCGCAACGCATTGATTGAGCACGTCATACTCATGCTTCCAGATAGCAACTGTCGGCTGCTCAAGACCCAGATAGTGCTGGTGCTCTCTCGTCAGATTGCCCGCCGGATCATAGAACCACTGCAGGCGGCTCTGATCGTTCGTGGCCATGACCATGTTTCCATTGCCGTCGTAAGCAAAGGTCTCGCTTTGAGCTGTCTCGCCAAGACTCGCGTGACGCCCGATCAATCGTCCCTTCGGATCGAACGTCATTGAGATAACGCGCTCTGCGGATACAGCCTGAGCCAATCGGCCAGTTTCGGGATCGTACTGATATCGAGTCGTGCGACCGTCGAACCCCGTCTCCTCAAGGAGTCGTCCTACCGGATCGTAATGGAACTGGGTACGTTGATTGTTCTCGTTTTCGAGTGCCACCAGGCGTCCCAGCCGATCCCAGCGATAACTGAGACTCTGTTCGCAAGCATCGACTCTCTCGGCGATCAACCCCGCTGCCGTGTAAGTCCAGGTCGTGCAGCGATCCAGGCCATCAACATGGGTCAGCAAACGCCCTTCGGCGTCTCGTTTAAAGTGTTCTTCAGTTTTATCGGAATGCGTAACAAGTACAACATGTCCCGACTCGTACTGGTATTCAGTACTCTGTCCCGCTGCATCAGTGAAGCAGATCATCTGACCGCGTTCGTTGTATTCCCAGGCACTGGCCTTACCCGAACAGTCTGTGTATTTCAGCAACAAGCCTGCATCGTTGTATTCGAGTTTCTTTTCGTTGCCATTGGCGTCCTTGATAGCAACAGGTCGACCAGCCTTGTCATAGGCATACTCCGTCTTATTGCCCAATGGATCGACGGACTCCACCAGATTTCCAGCGTCATCGTAGGCGCGTTCCCACCGCCCCCCTTCAGCATCGCTGATCTTGATCAACTGATTCTGATCGTCATAAGCATAGTGAGCCACACTTCCGTCGGGACTTATGTGCTCGAGCAAGTTACCTCGCTCGTCATAACTGTAACGTTCAGTACTTCCGTCGGTATGAACGTGACGAATCACATTTTTGGCTTCATCGCGGAAGAACCACTCCGATCGTTCGTCCGGATATCGAATTCGATAGGTGTAACCCAAAATGTCGTAGTAGTGCCAAGTCTCATTGCCGTGTGCGTCAGTAACGTACGTGAGACGAATGTTTTCGTCCCAATCCAGGCGAGTATCGAAACTGCCGTCGTCAGCCCATTCGCGAACAGCTTTAGCATCAGCGGTGTGCCCTTGCCATTGCAGATTCATGCCACGGCCGGTGCGATCGGTATATCGGGTAAGTAGATGGTGTTGGTATTGGTATTCCCAGGCCGCCCCGTTCTCATCTTGTGCCTGAACCAAGTCCCCGAAGTCATCGTACTGATAGCTGCAGAGTTGCCGCCGGGGTGAACCATCGCAAATTTCCCAGAGGCCTGTTATCCGGCCATGGTCGTCGATGAGAGTACCTACATGTAGGAGAACCTGAGTCACGTCATCCTGATAAGTGATCAGATCTGAAAGAACAGAGACATCACCGTGGCGATGCTCGTAATGCAGCATCAACCCGGCACCATTACGCATCACCACATTCGTCAGCCAGTAACTGCGACCACGGCGCACATAGGTTTCTTTTCGCTCGAAACCAAAGCAAACCAAAAGTTGATCTTCGCTCAAGCGTACGAGTGTGACGTTTTCAACGGCGTTATATTGGAATTGGCCAACTTTGGGCAATGGGAAGTCAATACTTCGACCGTCGGCGCCAAAAAACACTAATCCGTCGCCCCGACAGTCAAACCGGGTGGAAAACTCCGTCACCCACCGTGCTCCCAACTCGCTCGTGTCAAATGCATCAAATCGAGAGCTGTAAGTACGCACCCATTCAATCGGGAATGGACCGGGCAGGCTGAAGTCGGTGTGGCTCAAGGATTCTGAGCCCAGTGCAAAGTTGATACTGTTGCAAGTACCGGTACAGCAACCGTTCTTATCCCCCTTCGCGGCCTGACTTGCCGGGCTTTCCTTACTGCTCGCGCCCAGTTGACCATCAGTACCCTGACGTTGAGCTTTACTGGTCGCACCCGGTTTGACACTGGCGCTCTGTCCATGAGCATTACGCTTGCGCCAGCTGGCAACGGCCCCAGTCAGCATGACGAGCAACCAACCGATCGAATGCTGGACACCTGGGTCACTCAGCTTGGTCAGTTGACCGCGCAGTTCCGGCCCCATTGCTCGCAAGGTAGAGGTATGGCTCAGTACCAGGTGTTTGACCTCGTCAGGCATCAGAGCCCGCGAGGCGCTATTGGCCAGCCCTTTACCAGCAGCTTTGTATGCGCTGAATACCGCTCCGAAAATGTTGCCTATGGCAGCCTTCGGATCACTGAGCAGTTTGTCGCCAGCAGCGCTGATCTGCTTCTTCGCAGCCTGCACAGAGCCCTTTGTATCGAGCTCACCTTTGACAACGGTTTCAAGTCCTTTCGCAATCTCGTTGATCGCACTCTCACCAAGCTTGCCTGCATCAGAAAGTATGCCGGCCAACTTTCCCTGGGCCTGTTTCGCGAAGTCGTCAATAGTACCGACGATCGTGGCATTCAGATGACCAATCAAGACTTCGATCAATGAGTCGCCGAGCAACATCTTTGCGCTGCTACGCAACTCCTGTCTAACCAGGAACAGCGTGGGCCGCAGACTCATGCGTGCCGCAGCCATGCTAGGTGGTGCAGGCAGCACACCTATCAAGTTGATGCCCAGACTGACCCAATCGAGCACTTCGCGCTTTTTGCTCTTGGATAACGTAACGATGTCACCCAATGCGTCGACCAGCGCCATGATGTTGCCAACCACAGGCAACGAGCCCGCAACGTTTTTAATCCGGTCAAGCGTAACAACACCTCCGCTGATGGATTGGAGCCAGGCATCGAATTTAGCCGCTCCGCGTCCAACATCCTTTGCGTCGATAACATTGAGCGGAACGACGGCAACCTGAGGCTCACGTTTCACAACAGCAGTTTCAGTGGTCATGACAGCATCTCACCCGCCGGCAGGCCCGGGGTTTTAATAGAAGTTTTTGGCAGGGCTGGAGCCGGAAGCGTTGGCAACTTGCCCGCCTTGCTCGCCGCCCCGAGAATCCCCGACGCACTCGGCATCGCCGCACTCGCCAGCTTCGGCAACCCGGCCGCCCCACCCTGAATCACGCCTTTCACCTGCTGCGCCGTTTGCATAGTGCCTTGCGCGGTCTGCATCGCATTCATCCCTGTTTGCACCATGCCCTTACCCTTCTCCAAAACATCCCAGTTCTTGCTCGGCAACGCCTGCGCCACCATCGCCTGCACCTGACTCGGCACATCTTCTGCACCCGGCGGACTCAACGGCCACTCCGGCTTGCCGATGTAGCTGCCCTCACTCCAGGTGTCTGCCGGATCCTGGCCGAAGAGGACACGGGCCGGGCCCGGCGCGGCGCCGGCAACGCTGGCGAAGCCCTTGGCGTCGAGCTTGCCCTTGATGCTTTTGCCCAGCGCATCGATGACTTCGTAGTCGCCTTCCTTGATGCCTTGACGCCCGGCGTACTGGTTGAACAGCTCAAGATTGCCCTTGCCCGGTTTCGGCGGTTCCGGGAACACGCCGGCCAGACTTTTGGCGCCGGTGTAGGCGAAGTTCGCCGCGTGGGCGGTGTACGGGCCGCTGGTGGCGTGGGTGATGCCGCCGGCGTTGTAGGTCGTGGCGCTGCCGCCGCCCTGGATCACCAGTTCGGTTTTGGCGGTGATGGTGATGCGGTCAGCGTTGGCGGTGATGTTGAGTTTGGCCAGCAGGTTGATGCTGTCCTTCAGTGCCTTGACGTCGATGTCGCCGGAGGCCGCCACCAGACGCCAGCCCATGCTCTGCACGAACAGGCGCATGCCGCGGCTGGCACTGGCGAGCAGGCGTTTGCCGATGGAAAAACTGGTGTGCCCGGTGCTGCTCAGCGCCAGGTGTTCGCCGGTGGCGATGTGGCTGGAGCGTGGCGTGGTCAGGGCGATGCCGGCCGGGCTCGCCAACACCAGATGCGGTTCGGTGAACTCGGGGAATTCGTTGGCGGTAAGGTTCGCTGGTCCCGAACCGAGCACCCCTTGATGCTGGGCGTGCAGGGCTTTGGCCACGTCGTCCTGGTCGCCGGCCTCTTGGGCTTGCAGCTCTTTGGCCTGCGTGGCGAAACCGTCCTGTTGATCGCTGGCGGTGGCCAGGCGCTCGGCTGTTTCCGGCAGGTCCTTGTGATGTTTCGATTCGTTCGGGCGCGGCTCGGTGGTGATCAGCAGACCGGCACCGGCACGCACCGCGCCATGGCGGTCGGTGCGCAGTTCGAAACCTTCGCCCCGTGGCTGGCCGCCGCTTGGGCGCGGGTGGGTCAGGTAACCCAGGTTGATCGCACTCGCACCGTGATCACTGCGCAGCGCGATGCTGATCTCGCTGGTGGTGTCGTCGATGCGCAGTTCGTTGGCGCGGCTGCCCTTGTATTCCTTGCTCTTGACCGTGGCCAGGGTCTTGAAGTCAGGCAGTTTGTACGGCGGCAGGTTGGCACCGTGGTACAGGCAACCGGTGATCAGCGGCTGGTCGGGGTCGCCTTCTAGGAAGGTGATCAGCACTTCCATGCCGACCCGCGGAATGTTGATCGAGCCAAAGGTTTCGGCGGCCCAACTGGAGGCCACGCGCATCCAGCAGGTGGTCTTGTCGTCGTGCTGGCCTTCGCGGTCCCAGAAGAACTGCACCTTCACCCGGCCGTACTGGTCGCAGAAGATTTCTTCACCTTCCGGGCCGGTGACCACGGCGCTTTGCGACCCGAGGACCTTGGGTTTCGGATGGTCCAGCGGCGGACGGTACGGCACGTCCCACGGGATCGCGCTGAAGCGGTTGCGATAACCCTGATGGAAATCGTCCTTGTCGTCGGTGGTGTCGCTGGTCACCGACTCTTCCAGCACTTGCGGCTGCTTGCCTTCGTGGAAGATTTCAGTGAGCAGCCAGAGGTCGTTCCACGTCGGGTTGGCGTGGTCGGTCAGGGCCAGAAAATGCCCGGTGACCAGAATCGGCTGGTCGCTGTTGCCCTCGGCCAGGCGATAGTCGCTGCGGTGGCGTTCGAGGTTGCGGTTGGCCAGGTGCTTGCCGCGCTCGCGGTCCACAAAACGGCCGGGGTAATCGTAGTCTTCCAGGTCCGGCTGGGCGCTGCTCTTGGCGTCGCTTTCCAGCTCGATCTTCGGTTTGACGAAGTCGTAATCGCGCCGCGTGGTGCGGCTGGTACGGGTGGCCAGGCGCAGGCCGAAACGCTTGACCACCGGTTTGTCCGCCACCTGCCCGGAGTCTTGCTGATAGGCCACGGGCGCGAGTTTCGGGAACACCGTCTGGTCATCGCCGAAGGTCAGTTTGTGGCCGCTGGACGTGTGCTGGAAGTGGTAGTGAATCCCCTCCTCTTCGCACAGGCGCTGGACGAAATGCAGGTCCGATTCATCGTACTGCGTGCAGTAGACGCGCTCGGGATAGATCGCGCTCAGCTGGAAGTGGTAGTCGCTGGCGAGAATGCCGTGTTCTTCCAGCACCTGGCTGATGATTTGCTGCACGGTCATCTGCTGGAAGATGCGCTGATTGAAGCGGTGCGCGAGGTACGAAAGCTGCGGGCGCAGGGAAATCTTGTAGCGGGTCAGGCGCTTGCCCGCCTCGCCCTGGGCGATGCTGTAGATCAGCCCGTGAATCCCTGTGCCGCTCGGCGACAGCTGAAGGAACGCCAGTTTGTGCAGCAGGCTTTCGAGGTTGATCGAGGCCTTTTCGCTGACCAGCTCCAGCTCGAATTCAAAGGGCGTGTTGAGGGCTTCTCGACCGGTGAACGACAGCACCTGAAAATCGCTGTTCGCGCCATCGATGGTCAGATTGAAATGAGCCTGGTTGGCCGGTGAGAACATTCCCTTGTCCCTCGCACAGTGCTGCGACACACGCCCGATCAATAAGGATCCGACGGTAAAAACACTTTCAGTCGTAAAGACGCCTCGACCGGCAAAACCGGCCGAGGCGGTACAACCGTCAGCCGTAATTAAACGACTGGAGCACGCCAGTCATCGGAACCCGAAGTACCGGATACTTCGTGGGTCCAGGTGATTTTGCGGTAGGTGAACTGCACTTCTTCCAGGTGGGTGAAGTGGGCGTTCGATGGGTCCTGGCAGTTGTGCATCTTGTTGTTGATGGCGACGATGATCGCGTCTTCCAGTTTGGTGGTGTAGTAGTGCTCTTGAGTACCTTGAGCCGAAGTGCGGTACCACTGGATGACGATTTCGCTCATGCGCTCGCCGGAGGTCAGAGCAGCTTGCAGCAGAGGCGAAGCCTTGTCGTAGACCTTGGTGATGATCACTGGCTTGTGAACGCGCTGACCGGTTGGCTGACCGGACTGTGGGTCACGCGGGATGATCACGTCGTGGCTGAACGCCTGAACCATGACCTGGTCTTCGTGACCTTCCTGGTAGGTGTTGCCAACGGAGTCGGCGGTGAAAGCGCCGGCAGTGATCAGGCCTTGTTTTTCGCCGGTAACCGACATGTACGCTGGTGTTGCCATGGGATGCTCTCCTTGCTCAAAAGACAGGACCGGACGGCGTGATTGCCTGTCCAGGCGGCAAAGGAGGAATCAAAAGTCATACCAGCAATCACATGGCCATTACCCATCAAGGGCTTACGAACTTCGTGTGGGAATTCTCCAATTTTTTCTGTAGGAAACAGCGAAAAAGTGCGCAAGAAGTTGCGCAGCACTGTGCAACTTCTTGCGCACTTGGCTGGAGGCCTTGATCGGCAGGGTATGCCGGAGATTTGACCGTGGTTTTATTACGGGTAACTGCGCAACTTTTTGCGCACTTCCAAAACGCCCTTTCAATACATCGGAACAACAGAACCTCACCATAGTCGCCTCAACGGGCCGACACGCCTCATTTGGAACTCATGGGCTATCCTGCTGCCACTTAAAGGTATCGACCGTTTCAGAAAGGAGGTTTGAATGCGTACCCTCGAACTGGCTGGCGTGCAGGTTCCGGTGATTGGCCAGGGCACCTGGCGCATGGGCGAAGACCGCTCGGCGCACAAGCATGAAGTGGCGGCCCTGCGCAGCGGCATCGAACTGGGCATGACCCTGATCGACACCGCCGAAATGTACGCCGAGGGCGGTGCCGAAAGCGTGGTTGGCGAAGCCATCGCCGGCCTGCGCGATCAGGTGTTCCTGGTCAGCAAGGTCTACCCGCACAACGCCAGCCGCAAAGGCATTCCCCAGGCTTGCGAACGCAGCCTGCGCCGGCTCGACACCGACTATATCGACCTTTATCTGCTGCATTGGCGCGGCCAGTATCCACTGGAGGAAACCGTCGAAGCCTTCGAGCGATTGCGCGAGGACGGCAAGATCGGTCGCTGGGGCGTGTCGAATTTCGATGTCGACGATCTCGAAGAACTGTCTTCATCGGCCTGCGCGACCAATCAGGTGCTTTACAACCTCGAAGAACGCGGCATCGAATTCGATCTGCTTCCATGGTGCCAGCACCAGCGCATGCCGTTGATGGCGTACTGTCCGATCGGCCAGGGCGGCGCCATGCTGGCCGAGCCGGTGCTGCAACGGATTGCCGCTCGTCACGGCGTGACCCCGGCACAGGTTTCGCTGGC
The DNA here is from genome assembly GCF_001679645.1 of Pseudomonas bananamidigenes. Classification (GTDB taxonomy): domain Bacteria; phylum Pseudomonadota; class Gammaproteobacteria; order Pseudomonadales; family Pseudomonadaceae; genus Aquipseudomonas; species Aquipseudomonas bananamidigenes. Next base: position 36,475 of record NZ_LRUN01000035.1, read on the forward strand.
GTGGATTCTGAGTCAGGATGGCGTGATCGCGATTCCCAAGGCCGTGCGCCCGGAACATGTGCAGCTCAATGCACAGGCGGCGCAACTGCAGCTCGATGCCGGGGATCTGGCGGCGCTGGACCAGGCGTTTCATGCGCCACAACGCAAGCAGCGGCTGGCCATGGTCTGAGCCACCGCCAACGGGCAGAGGGCTTCGCCATGAGAAGCACTGATGAGTACGACCCGTTCAACCTGCAACGCTTTGTCCAGGCCCAGGACCCGGTGTTCGAACGGGTCCAGCGCGAACTCGGCGAAGGCCGCAAGCGCAGTCACTGGATGTGGTTTGTGTTTCCGCAGTTCGCCGGGCTCGGGGGCAGCGAGATGTCGCGACGCTACGCCATCGGCTCGGCCGGTGAGGCCAGGGCCTACCTGGCCCACGGACTGCTCGGCGCCCGGCTGCGCACCTGCACGCAACTGGTGCTGAATGTGCAGCAACGTTCGATCGCCGAGATTTTCGGCCATCCGGACGACCTGAAATTCCACTCATCGATGACCCTGTTCGCCCAGTTCGCCGATGGAAGCAGCCCCTGTCATCAGGCGCTGGAGCGCTATTTCCACGGCATACAGGACGAATGGACGCTGCAACTGCTGGACTCAAAACAGACCCAGTTGCCCCCCGATCAGGGTTGAGAAATCGTCGTCGACAAACGGCAGGATCGCATCCGCCACCGGTTGCAGCTGGCGGGTGATGTAGTGGTCGTAATCGATGGCCGCACGCCGCACTTCCAGCGGCTCGGGGCCGGCCAGGGTAATGACGTAGCTGATCCAGCCGCCGTTCTGGTATTGCCGCGGGCGACCGTGCTGCGCGTTGTAATCGTCCGCCAGCCGTGCGGCACGCACGTGGGGCGGCACGTTGCGCTCGTAGTCGTCGAGGGTGCGGCGCAGGCGCTTGCGGTAGACCAGTCGCTCGTCGAACTCGCCAGCCAGGGTCTTGCGCACGTATTCGCGCACGTAATCCTGATACGGCTTGCGCTGGAAGATCCGCTCGTACAGTTCCTGCTGAAATTGCCGGGCCAGCAGCGACCAGTCGGTGCGCACGGTTTCCAGGCCCTTGTAGACCATTTCTTCGCTGCCGTCGGCACGGGTCACCAGGCCGGCGTAGCGCTTCTTGCTGCCCTCCTCTGCACCGCGAATGGTGGGCATCAAAAAGCGCTTGTAGTGGGTTTCGTACTGCAATTCGAGCGCGCTTTCCAGCCCGTACTGTTCATGCACATGTGCGCGCCACCAGTCGTTGACGTACTGCACCAGCGCCCGGCCGATCGTCGCCGCTTCTTCCTGTCCGTGTAGGCGGCGCAGCCAGACAAACGTCGAGTCGGTGTCGCCATAGATCACCGTGTGCCCCCGGGCCTCGATCAACTGCCGGGTACGAAGCATGATTTCGTGGCCGCGCAAGGTGATCGACGAGGCCAGCCGTGTATCGAAAAACCGGCAACCGCTGGAGCCGAGCACGCCGTAGAAGGCGTTCATGATGATCTTCAGCGCCTGGGACAGCGGCGCGTTGCGCTCGCGTTTGGCGGTCTCGCGGCCCTCGGCGACCCGGGCGACGATGGACGGCAGGCAATGCCGGGTGCGGGAAAACCGCGCACCACGAAAGCCCGGCACCGAGTCGCTGTCGTCGGGGTGCTGCAAGCCTTCGATCAACCCCACCGGGTCGATGAGAAAGGTACGGATGATCGAGGGATAAAGGCTTTTGTAATCGAGCACCAGCACCGACTCGTACAGCCCCGGTTGCGAGTCCATGACAAACCCGCCGGGGCTGGCCTGGGGCGGATTGGTGCCGAGGTTCGGCGCCACAAACCCCTGACGGTGCATCAGCGGCATGTACAAATGAGTGAACGCCGCCACCGAGCCGCCGCTGCGATCCGCCGGCAGGCCGGTGACGCTGGCGCGCTCCAGCAAGAACTTCAGCAGCTCGGTCTTCGCAAAGATCCGCGTGACCAGTTCGCAATCCTTGAGGTTGTAACGGGCCAGCGCGGGTTTGTCCTCGGCGAACATCCGGTTGATCTCGTCCATGCGCTGGTAGGGGTTGTCGATGGACTTGCCCTCGCCGAGCAACGTCTGGGCGACGTTTTCCAGGCTGAATGAAGGAAAACTCCAGGTCGCCGAACGCAGGGACTCGATGCCGTCGATGATCAGCCTTCCTGCCGCTGCCGCGAAGTAATGATTGCGGCTGCCGTGTTCGCGCCACTGCATTTCCTCGCCACCGCGCCCAAGCTTGAGCGGCACGCCAAGGCGCCGGGCATGTTCATGGAGGATGCGCAGATCAAACTGCACGAGGTTCCAGCCGATGATCGCGTCGGGATCGTGACGGGCGAACCAGTCGTTGAGTTTCTTCAGGATCAGCGTGCGGGATTCGCAGTATTCGAGGTCGAAATCGACAAGGCTGTCATCGCCGTTCGGCGCGCCGAGCATGTACACCTGCCGTTGGCCGCAGCCTTCCAGCGCGATGGAGTACAACTCGCCCTGCTCGGTGGTTTCGATGTCCAGCGAGACCAGCCGCAGTTGCGGGCGATAGTCGGGCGCGGGCTTGAGGTGAGCGTCGAGCAGCACACCTTCGGCATCGAACGTGCCGCTGAACCACACCGGTGCGGTGATGAAACGCTCCATCAGGTAGCGTTCGGGCGGCCGCACATCGGCTTCGAAGACATCGACACCGTGACGGTTGAGCGCCGTTTCCAGGCGCATCAACTGACCGTGCTGCTGGCAATACAGCCCGAGCACCGGGCGATGTTCGAAATCCTGCAGGGCCAGGGGGCGCAGTTCGACGTTCCTTTCGTCCGCGAGCACGCGCTCGGCCTGCTCGCGCTGCGCCGCCGGGATGAACGCCACCGACGGCTGATGCGGCAGGCGCACATGGCGCGGTCCGGCATCGGTCGCCAGCCAGAACTCGACTTCGGTGCCGGCCGGAGTGTCGCGCCAATGCCGGGTCAGGACGAAGCCCTGCTGTAAATCCACCACTGCAGCCTCAAGAATTGATTCAGACGGGCATTCTACGCGGCAATGCAGCGACCGGTGACAAACCGCCCGGATTGAAAAAGCCGGCAAATGACGTTTTTTGCGTGTTATCTGCCGTTTTGCGACCTTGCCCTGCGCGCCACGGTCTACGATGCTTGGAGAACAACGACAACACCTGAGTAACCGCCATGAAAACCGTCGCCCAGCTGCTCAAGCTCAAAGATCAGAAAAATCAGGAAGTGCACCAGATCAAACCCGATCACATGGTGCTCGAAGCGCTGATGAAGATGGCCGAGAAAAACGTCGGCGCCTTGCTCGTGGTGGAAGACGAAAAAGTGGTGGGCATCATCAGCGAGCGCGATTACGCGCGCAAACTGGTGCTGCACGGGCGCTCGTCGGTGGGCACGCCAGTGCGCGACATCATGGTGTCGAACGTCATCACGGTCGACACTCACCAGACCGTCGATACCTGCCTGGGCATCATGTCCGACAAACGTCTGCGGCACTTGCCGGTGGTTGAAAACGGCAAACTGATCGGCCTGCTGTCGATCGGCGACCTGGTCAAGGAGGCGATCGCCGAACAGGCCGAGCTGATCAAGCAGCTGGAGCAGTACATTCGCGGGGAATGATGCCCCCCCGATCGTTCCCACGCTCTGCGTGGGAACGATCACTCGACTTCTTAACCGGGCCAATGCCTTGCGAAGACCGGCGCCAGCACCGGGTGCCGGTCGATGCGTTGCAGCCACGCGTAAAAACCGGGCCGTGCCTGGCGCAAATGTTCGCGGGTGCCGGCCCAGCGTGTCACCACCGCCGCCAGCACATCCAGCGCACCCGGCGTTTCGTCGTCCAGATAGAGTTCGGCGGAGAACAGGTCAGAGAACACCTCCCACATCCAGTGCAGTCGCTCCCGGGCGCCGGCCATCAGGTTCTGCCGTGCCGCTTCATCCGGCATCACCAGCCAGCGTTCGGGATAGTCGATGACCCCGATGGCCGCATAGCAATTGCTGACGATATACACCAGACCGCGAATGGCCTGGTCACGGTCGACAACCTCGACCGGCAGCAGGCCGGACTTTGGAAAATTCAATCCCAGATGAATCAGGATCGCCGCGCTCTCGGTCAGCACACTGCCGTCCGGCAGTTGCAGGGACGGAATCTGTTTGAGCGGATTGAGCCTGGCCAGCTCCTGCGCGGCTTCGGCGCTGGCTTCGACATCAATGAACCGGTACGCGACCTGACACAGTTCGAGTGCCGCCTCGATGGCCGCCGCCCCTGAATTCCTGTGGCCGTAAAGTTGATACATGTTCCCTACCCCTCGTGATAGCGACTCCCGGTCTGCCCTGGAGTGTAGAAGGCGCGACGCAGATCGCCGCCGCGAGCCGATGACCGAGCCCTCAGCTTCCGGCCATGCAACGCCGGTAGCGCTCATCGACCCGCTTGGCGAACCACGCGGTGGTCAGCTTGCGGGTGATCTTCGGACTTTGCAGCACGATCCCCGGCAGTACCGCCCGGGGCAACGGTTTGCCTTGCGCCCGCTCCGCCAGTTCAAAGACCCGTTGATACAGGCGGGTCTCTTCGAATCCGAGCGTATTGCCTTTCTCCAGTTGTTCGCGGATCACCGGATTGCGCATGCCCAATGACTTGCCAAGCTTGCGCACCGCCAGTTCGGTGGTGCCCGGCATGATCGAGTCATAGCGGATCAGGTCGCCATCCAGCGCCAGCGGCACACCCGACACACGACTGACTGCGTTCTGAAACGCCGCGTTGCGACTGGCGTACCACCCGGCGTTGAAATCGGCAAAACGGTACAGCGGCTCGCGGTAATTCACCGGATACCCCAGCAAATGGGCGATGCCGAAGTACATGCCGCCACGGCGGGTGAACACTTCGTGGCGAATCGTGCCGCTCACCGGGTACGGATAACCCTTGGCGTGCTGTTCGGCGAATTCGATGCTGACCTGCATCGGCCCGGCGGTGTGGACCGGGTTGAAACCACCGAACAGTGTGCGCCCCATCGGCACCATGCCGATGAAGTCATCGAAAATGCCGCTCAGGTCTTTTTCGGTACGTGCCGCGCTCAAGCGCTCGCTGTAGGTCTTGCCGTTGGGCGAACGCACCTGCAAGGCGCCGCTCACCAGAAGGCTCGGGACATGGACCCTGGCGGCGCGCCGGTCGATTTCGTCGCGGGCGATCTTGCCCAGGCCGGGTACCGGCGGGTCGACCTGAAAGTTGGACTCCTGCTCGGCGACGGCCAGCACCGAACACAGGTTCTGCGTGGTCGGGCTGATGCCCTGGGCGGCGAACGCCGTGTAGATGTCAGTGGCCCAACCCTGACGATCGGCGACTTGCGCCGGCAGCAGGCGCACGATCTGCGCCTTGACCTCGGCGGGCGGGCGCGGGGCCGCTTCCTGTGTACGTTGACCGGCGCAACCGGCCAGTACCAGTGCAGCGATGAGGCAGAGACATGATCGAAGGCTGTGCATAACGCTCCATGAAGTCCGTCGAGCCGGGTTTACCCTACGCTCAATTCCGGTTTGCAGGATAGGACTCCCGGCCTGCAACGCTGTTCCATCACCCCGTCCGGCAGGCTGACTGGCCGTGCTCACCGGGTGATCCATACTTGCTGCTGCACACCTCAAGGGCAGGACAGACCATGAACCGCAGTGACGTCTTGATCATCGGCGCAGGTCCCACCGGTCTGGTACTGGCCCTGTGGCTGAGCAAACTGGGTGTGCGCGTGCGCATCCTCGACAGGACTTCTGCGCCGGGCACCACTTCGCGGGCGCTGGCGGTGCAAGCGCGCACCCTTGAGTTGTACCGGCAACTGGACCTGGCCGACACGATCGTGCGCAACGGCCACCGGGTCGCGGCGGCGAACTTCTGGGTCAAGGGCAGGCCGGTGGCGCAACTGCCGCTCAACCGGATCGGCGAAGGCCTGACGCCGTATGCGTTTCTCGAAATCTACCCGCAGGACGAACACGAGCGCTTGCTGATCGACCGCCTCGAAGACTACGACGTGACGGTCGAGCGCAATACCACACTGGAAAGCTTCACGGAAAACGGTGACGGCCTCACCGCCCATCTGCGGCTGCCGGATGGCGAGCAGGAAATCTGCCAGGCCTGTTATCTGGCCGGTTGCGACGGTGCCCGCTCGGTGGTGCGCAAGACCCTCGACACCGGTTTTCCCGGCGGCACCTATCAGCAGATCTTTTACGTCGCCGACGTCAAGGCCAGCGGCCCGGCGCTCAACGGCGACTTGCATCTGGATCTGGATGAGGCCGATTTTCTCGCGGTGTTCCCGCTGGCCGGCGAAGGTCGTGCACGGCTGATCGGCACGGTGCGCGATGAGCGTGCCGAGCGCGCCGAAACCCTGGAGTTTTCCGATGTCAGCAGCCGCGCCATCGAACATCTGAACGTGCACATCGAAGACGTCAACTGGTTCTCCACCTACCGCGTGCATCATCGGGTGGCGAATCACTTTCGCAAGGGCCGGGCGTTTCTGCTTGGCGACGCAGCCCACGTACACAGCCCCGCCGGCGGCCAGGGCATGAACACCGGCATTGGCGATGCGATCAACCTGGCGTGGAAACTCGCGGCGGTGCTCGGCGGCGCAGCCACGCCAAAGCTGCTCGACAGCTACGAAACCGAACGCATCGCCTTCGCCCGACGGCTGGTCTCGACCACCGACAAGGTTTTCAGCTTCGTCACCGCCGAAGGGCGAATGGCCGACCTGTTGCGCACACGGCTGGCACCGTTCGTGATCCCGAAATTGGCGTCATTCGAGACCAGCCGCGAATTCCTCTTTCGCACCGTCTCGCAAATTACCGTCAACTATCGGGGCATGGCCTTGAGCGAAGGCGTGGCCGGGCATGTCCACGGCGGCGACCGTTTGCCGTGGGCCCATGATGGCGAGGGGGACAATTACGAGCCGTTGCGCAACCCGTGCTGGCAGGTGCATGTGTACGGCGACACCAGCGACGAGATGATCGCCTGGTGCAATGAACATCACCTGCCGCTGCACGTATTCGACTGGCGACCGGCGTTCGAGACGGCGGGCCTGGGGCGCAACGGCTTTTACCTGTTACGCCCGGATACTTATGTGGCGATTGCCGACAACAGCGCGGATCCGAAGGTGATCGAACGGTACTTTCGTGACCACGGGATCCGGCCGTTTTTCAATTGCCCCTGAAGTTCAGATCCCGGCCAGTGCCAGATCCATCGCAAAGTAAGTGAAGATCAGGTCCGCACCGGCACGCTTGATCGCGCCGAGGCTTTCGCGCACCACGCGGTCTTCGTCGATGGCCCCGGCCTGGGCGCCGAACTTGATCATCGCGTACTCGCCGCTGACCTGATACGCCGACAGCGGCAGGTTCGAGGCCTGGCGGATGTCGCGGATGATGTCGAGGTATGCGCCGGCCGGTTTGACCATCAGCGCATCGGCCCCTTCCTGCTCGTCGAGCAGCGATTCGCGCAGGGCTTCGCGGCGGTTCATCGGGTTCATCTGATAGCTTTTGCGGTCGCCCTTCAGCGCACTGCCGCCGGCCTCGCGGAACGGGCCGTAGAGTGCCGAGGCGAATTTGGTCGAGTAGGCCATGATCGCGGTCTGGGTGAATCCGGCGTCATCCAGCGCTCGGCGAATGGCCTGCACCTGGCCGTCCATCGCTGCCGACGGCGCGATCACGTCGGCACCGGCACGGGCGGCGGCCACGGCTTGCTTGCCGAGGTTGATCAGGGTCTGGTCGTTGTCGACTTCATGGTTGTGCATCACGCCGCAATGGCCGTGATCGGTGTACTCGCAGAAGCAGGTGTCGGACATCACGATCATTTCCGGCACGGCGTCCTTGGCGATCCGCGACATGCGCGACACCAGTCCGTTTTCACGCCAGGTGTCGCTGCCGCTGGCGTCCAGGTGATGGGACACGCCGAAGGTCATCACCGACTTGATACCGGCCCGGGCATAGCGCTCGATCTCGCTGGCCAGTTTGCGCTCCGGAATGCGCATCACACCGGGCATGCTCTTGATCGGCACGAAGTCATCGATCTCTTCTTCGACGAAGATCGGCAGCACCAGATCGTTGAGGGTGAACTCGGTCTCCTGGAACAGGCTGCGCAGGCTCGCATTGCGGCGCAGACGGCGTGGACGTGCTTCGGGGAACTGGCTGGACATGGGGTCTTTCCTGAAAACGGCGGATGAGACGAAAGTCGTAGGGGGCGAAGCTTATGCCTTGCGGGGGATGAGGTACAAACCTGGATCAATCAAGAGTGCGTTACCGGGCACGCAATAATATGCGCACCCGGCTCACACCGACTTATGAAGGAACGGTCAACCCGCGCACCACCGCCGGCCGCGCCAGAAAGCGCTCCAGCACCCGGGTGACGTTCGGGAAGTCCTTGATGCCGACCAGATCGCCCGCCTCGTAGAAACCGATCAGGTTGCGCACCCACGGGAACGTGGCGATGTCGGCGATGGTGTAGCGCTCGCCCATGATCCAGTCACGTCCTTCGAGGCGGGTGTTCAGAACGTTGAGCAGGCGCTTGCTTTCGTCGACGTAACGGTCGCGGGGACGCTTGTCTTCGTAATCCTTGCCGGCGAACTTGTTGAAGAAGCCGAGCTGGCCGAACATCGGGCCGATGCCGCCCATCTGGAACATCAGCCACTGAATGGTTTCGTAGCGCAGGGCGCCTTCCTGGGCCAGCAACTGGCCGCTTTTGTCGGCGAGGTAAATCAGGATCGCGCCGGACTCGAACAACGGCATCGGTTTGTCCTCGGGACCATGGGGATCGAGAATCGCCGGGATCTTGTTGTTCGGGTTCAACGACAGGAACGCCGGCGACATCTGGTCGTTGGTGTCGAAGCCCACGCGGTGCGGCTCGTAGGGCAGACCGATCTCTTCGAGCATGATCGAGACCTTGACGCCGTTGGGAGTCGGCAAGGAATAGAGCTGAATCCAGTCGGGGTACTGCGCCGGCCATTTCTGGGTGATCGGGAACGCGGACAGATCGGTCATGTGTAGCATCCAGTCACAAAATGAAAGGCCTGAGCATAATCCACGTTTTGCGCGCCGGCTCGGGTTCTTTTTGCCACGACGGCCGGGCTTACTTAAATCCGCAACATGCTGTCGCTACCCTGCTCTCCGGCCGCGCAGGCACCCCTGATCGAACCAAAGGCTTTCAAGGGGCTCCAAGGAAATCGTTCAAGACAGGGAATACACCCGGCGCCGGCGGCCCGTGGTGCAGTGGTTTGTCAGCCTTAACCGATCAGACTGAAGAACCTTTATCTCATGACGAAACTGATGAAAGTCGCCAGACGCTTCAAACATCGCGCTTATGTGGCTCTGCCCTCGCTGCTGGCAATGAGCGCCCTGTTTCTGTCCCTCGAGTCCAGCGAAAGCCGCGCGCAACCGGTGGACGGGACCCAGACCCTGATCTTCCTGCGCCACGGGGAAAAACCCGTCGGCGGGCTCGGCCAGCTCAATTGCCAGGGCCTTAACCGCGCCATCGAACTGTCGACCCTGCTGCCGGAAAAGTTCGGCAAGGCCGACTACGTGTTTGCCGCCAACCCGACGCGCAATGTCGAGGAAGGCGAGCTGGACAACACCTACAGTTACATCCGCCCCCTGATGACCATCAGCCCCGCCGCCATCAAGCTCGGCCTGCCGGTGAACATCGAGTTTTCGGCCAACGACACCAGCGACCTGGCCCGGGAACTGATTGCCGACAAGTACCACAACTCGACCATCTACACGGCGTGGTCCCACGGCTACCTGCCCGAGCTGATCAACAAGGTCGCGGGCAAGGCCGTGGGCGAGAAGCAAAAGATCACCGAAGACTGGGCATCCAGCGATTACGACTCGCTGTATGTGCTGACCCTGACCTGGCACAACGGCAAGGCCAGCCTGCAGAGCCACAGCTACAAACAGGGGCTGGACAACGGCAAGGTCACTTGCCCGACCTGAGTTGATCCGGAGCCCGTGCCGGGCTCCTGTCTCAGCGTTTGCGATTCAACCGCTCACGCAGATACTCGGCCACTGCCTCGCGCTCCCCGGCAAACTCGATCCGCGCGCCCTTCTTCTCGCGCTGAAACACGTACATCGGGTCGTAATACTCACGCAGCAGGCCTTCGATCCAGCCCCGGTGCAAGTCCACCGAACCGCTGCGCCCCTGTTCCGCCAGGGCGTCTTCCATCAACGACAGCATCCGCCGGTGGCGCTCGCCGCCCAGACGCTTCTGCACATTGTTCAGGCTCTCGAGCAAGCGTTGAGAGAACAGCTCGAAACCCCGCTCGCCATGCACCGCCGAAAACTCGGCCGACAGATCCACCACGTAATCACCAAGGATGCGCTGCACCCGCTCTTCAAAACTGTCTTCCAGCCAGACCATCGGGTAGTGCTGCATGCCCTGATACAACGGCAGCGGCAGCGCGCAACTGCCCACCACCCGGCTTTCGTCTTCGAGCACGAACTGGCCGATGCCGGCATCGCGCTTCTTGAGGATGTCGATGGCCAGGCGATTCTCGAAGTCGATGTTCGACGGCTGGCCGGTGGCGCGCTTGCCGAAACTGGAACCGCGATGGTTGGCGTGGCCTTCCAGATCCAGGCTGTTGCGCAACTGCACCAGCAGTTCGGTCTTGCCGGTGCCGGTCATGCCGCCCAGCAGCACGAAATCACACTCGGTCACCGCCTGTTCGAGGGTGTCGATCAGGAAGGTACGCAGGGCCTTGTAACCGCCACCGATGCGCGGATAGTCGATCCCGGCCTCGCTCCTGAGCCACTGCTGGGTGATCTGCGAGCGCAAGCCACCCCGGAAACAATAGAGATAACCGTCGGGATGGGCCCGGGCGAATTCGGCCCAGGCCTCGATGCGTTCGGCCTTCACCGTGCCGGACACCAGACGGTGGCCCAGTTCGATGGCGGCCTGTTGGCCATGCTGCTTGTAGCAGGTGCCGATCTTTTGTCGTTCGAGGTCATTCATCAACGGCAGGTTGACCGCCCCGGGGAACGCACCCTTGTGAAACTCGACCGGCGCACGGGCATCCATCAGCGGCCGGTCGTTGAGGAAAATGTCGCGGTAATCGGTGCAGTCGCGGAGCATCAAATCACCTCGACTGCGTGGGTCTGTCGCTCGACCAGTTCGCCGATCGGCGACAGCTCCAGGCCCAGCTCGGCGGCCACGGCGAGAAATTCGGCGTTGCCCTCCGGCGTCACGGCCACCAGCAGACCGCCACTGGTCTGCGGATCGCACAGCACCCTTTTGTGCAGCTCCTGCAAGCGCCCGAGCTTGCTCGAATAACTGTCGAAATTGCGCAAGGTGCCACCGGGTACGCAACCCTGATCGAGGTAGTACTCGACGCTGTCCAGACGCGGCACACGGTCATAGGCGATGCGTGCGGTGAGGTGGCTGCCGTCGGCCATTTCCACCAGATGCCCGAGCAGGCCGAAACCGGTGACGTCGGTCATCGCGGTGACGCCGGCCAACTTGCCGAAACGGCTGCCGGGCTTGTTCAGCGTGCACATCCAGTCCCGGGCCACACCGATGTCGGCGTTACGCAGCTTGCCCTTCTTTTCTGCGGTGGTGAGGATGCCGATGCCCAGCGGTTTGGTCAGGTACAGCAGGCACCCGGCAGTGGCGGTGTCGTTGCGCTTCATGAAGCGTTTTTCCACCAGCCCGGTGACGGCCAGACCGAAGATCGGCTCCGGTGCGTCGATCGAATGGCCGCCGGCCAGGGGAATGCCCGCCGCATCGCACACTGCCCGCCCGCCGCGAATCACTTCACGCGCCACTTCCGGTGCCAGCACGTTCACCGGCCAGCCGAGAATGGCGATGGCCATCAGCGGATCGCCGCCCATGGCGTAGATATCGCTGATGGCGTTGGTCGCCGCGATGCGGCCGAAGTCGAACGGATCATCGACAATCGGCATGAAGAAGTCAGTGGTCGACACCACACCGCGTTCGGCATCGATTTCATACACCGCCGCGTCGTCGCGCGAAGCGTTGCCGACCCACAGTTTCGGATCGAGATTCTGTGCGCCGCTGCCGGCAAGGATTACTTCCAGCACCTGCGGCGAAATCTTGCAGCCGCAACCGGCGCCGTGGCTGTATTGGGTCAGACGGATGGGCTCGCTCATGGGGCAACCTCTGGCTGGGAATGGGGCGGATTCTAGCAGAGGGGAATGCCGGGCAAAAAAAACCGCCCTTGCGGGCGGTCAAAGTGCTTCGACCACGATCAGAAGCTCTGGCTGAAGCTGATGGTCATTGCGCTGTCGTTGTTGTCGCTGGACACCTGGCCCGAATAGCCGATGCCGAGCTTGCCGGTCGGGCTGATCTGGAAGTCCACACCGGCTTCGAGCAGTGCGCTGTCCTTGGCAATCGGCACGCCCTGGGTGCTGAACGATGCGCCGCCGTCGATGAAGGTCAGGTCAGCGTCAGGCTTGGTATCGCCGTAGGCATGCCGCCAGCCGATGGCTGCCCGTGGCGTGAGCTGGCTGCCGTTGGCCAGGGTCACCAGCTTGCCGATGCGCACACCGAGGGTCGAGTAGGTGATGTCCTGATCGGCATCGCCCTTCAAACGTCCCACTCCACCTTTTTCCTTGGCGGTGTCGCTGTCGTAGTTGACGTAGGCCAGGCCGGCGAACGGCTCGATGGCTACGCCCGCCGCATTGATGGCATACCCCACTTCACCGAACACCTGTGCACTGCGGGCATCGTAGTCAGCCTTCAGACGATCGTTGTAGCTGCCGACGTTGACGTCGCGTTTGGTCTCGATGCTGTGCCAGCTGTAGGCCGCGCCGAGGCGCACGGCCAGGGCATCGAACTGCGAACTCAGATAAGCGGCCAGGTGATAGCTGTCGACCTTGGCATCGGAGTTGCGGTCATGGGCGTTGAGGTTGCCACGGGTGTAGCCCGCTGCCAGACCGGCACGCCATTGATCGTCGAGCTGCTTGTCGGTGCCGAGCATGAAACCGCCGAGGCTGCGATCGACTTTCGCCGTGTTGCTGTCGCCGCCCATGTCGCCCCAGGCGCCGATGGCACGGGCCCAGCCGACCATTTCACCGTGGCAGCCGTTGCTGCTCAGTTGCGTATCGCTCGGGGCCAGTGTCCGACGTGGGTCGTCCGACGCGCTGCAAGTCGGTTGACGCATACGATCATTGACCGCTTCACGCACGAAGCGCGAATCCTCCAGCACCGCACTGGCGGTGCTGGCATGGATCTCCCCGGACAGGCTGTCGAAAGCGTGACGCGCACCGGCCACGCTGAGGTTGACGATCTCGTTCTGCAACGCCGCGCCCGCCGGACCGTTGCGCATCAACGCCGAGGCGGTGTTGCGCTGGTTGCGGGTGGCGGCGACGTCGGCGAACGAGTTGCCGTTGCGGCTGACCACCAGGCTCACCGCGTCAGGGCTGTACACCAGCGACGTGTCGAGGAATGCGTACTGCGGCAGATCGGCTGCGCTGAACGTACCGTTCACTCCGCCACCGGCCGTGATCAGCGAATACACGGTGTTGCCGGTGAACGGCGCCAGGCTGTTCACTTGCAGGCCACCGCCCAGCGTTGCCGTACCGCCGACAGCCAGAGGCGTAGCGGTTGGCGAACTGACGGTCAGGGCCAGCACACCGTCGGCTGCGTTGGTCAGGTTGCCGGCCACGCTCAGGGTCCCGTCACCGCCACCGGAAGCCACCACACCGTGGTTGACCACCGAACCGACACTGCCGTTACCGCTCAGGGCCGCACCATTGGCCACGTTCACTTGCCCGCCCAGGGAAGCCCGCGCTGCCCGGCTGCCGACTTGCAGCACACCTTGGTCCACCGACACGGTGCCGCTGAACGGTTGGTCGCCGGTCAACAGCAACCGCGCCGCGCCACGTTTGGCCAGGGCGCCAACGCCGCTGAGACGCCCGTTGAACTGGCCGTCGGTGTTCTGTTGGAACACCAGCGAAGCGTTGTCGGTAATGTTGCCTTGCAGGCTGGTGGTGTTACCGATCAGCGTACCGCCACTGACGGTGGTGCCGCCGCTGTAAGTGTTGGCTGCCGTGAGCACCAAAGTGCCGGAATCGAGTTTCTCGATGCCGCCGGTGCCAATCAGAGGCACGTCGATTTGCGTGGTGGCACCGGCATTGACGCGGATCGGCGCCGGAGTGCCGCCAGGTCCGTTGACCGGGGTCAGCGTGCCGCCACCGCCCGGCACCAGGCTGTAACCGTTGGCGAGGAATTGCAGCCCCGTGAAGTTCTGATTGCCTTGCACGGTCACCGTACCGCCCTGCCCGCCAAACACCGCGAACTGCCCGTTGGAGCCCAGCGCCTGAGTGCCGGTCGGGTCGGTCCAGTTGGTGCCCGGGCCCCACACGCCACTGCCGCCGCCGATGCTGCCGTCCGGGTTGGTCTTGCCGCCGTTCCAGAACTGCACTTCGCCCGGTGTGTTCTGTACCAGCAGGTTGACCTGATTGGCCAGCGCGGTTTGCAGGGTCAGATTGGCGGCCGAGACCGGCAGGCTGCCGTAGACCAGACCGTTGTCGGTCAGCGTGCCGCCGTAGCTGAACAGTTGATAGACGCCGGTGCCGAAGCCGCCGGCGTTAGTGATGTTCAGCGTGCCGTCAAGGGTCAGGTTGCCGGCAACGTTGACCACGGTCGTGGAGCTGGCGGCCGAGCCGAGGGTGAAGTCCAGATTTGTCCCCGAAGACAGTGCCAGGGAGCCGACCGACAACGGCGTCGCGCTGCCGCCACCCAGCAGGGTCGCACCGCTGGCCAGTTGTACAGCCCCACCGAACTGGCCGCTTCCGCCGATCTTCGCGCCGCTGGCGACATTGACGCTGGCACTGTCGAGCACGCCATTGACGTTCAGCGAACCGGCCTGAACCGAGGTGTTGCCGGTGAAGGTGTTGTTGCCGGTCAGCAGCAAGGCGCCGGTACCGGTTTTGGTCAGGCTGCCGGCGCCGGTCAGATTGCCGGTGTAGCTGCCGTCACTGTTCTGCTCGAAGGTCAGCGCGGCGTTGTTGACGATGGCGCCTTGCAGGCTGCTGGTGTCACCACGGGTGCTGCCGCCGTTGAGCGTGGTGCCGCCGCTGTAGGTGTTGGCGCCACCGAGCAGCAGGTCGCCGCTGCCGTTTTTCACCAGACTGCCGCTGCCGGTGATCGCGCCGATCAACGTGGTGTTCTGGTTGCCGGCCAGGGTCAGTTGCGCACCCAGGTTGATGGCGTTGGCCAGTTGCAATGCGGAGGTGCTGTCGAGAGTACCGTTGCCCAGCACACTCAGAGCGCCACTGCTGATTGCACTGTTGTTGCCCAGCACCAGCGTACCGCCGGCAAGCTGGGTGCCGCCGCTGTAGGTGTTGCTGGCGTTGAGGGTCAGGCTTGCCGGGCCGGTCTTGATCAGGCTGCCGCTGCCGCTGACCACCCCGCCGAGTGTCAGTGCGTTGGAACCGGCAACGGTGAGGCCGCCGTTGAGCACTACATCGTTGGCGAGGCTGACGGCGGTGTTGCTGTCCAGCGCCGTGCCGTTGGCGGCGGTCAACACACCGGTGCCGAGGGCTGCGTTGTTGCCGACCACAATTTTGCCGCCATTGAGCGCGGTGCCGCCGGTATAGCCGTTGGCGGCATTGAGCACCAGGGTGCCGGTGTCGTATTTGCCCAGCGTGCCGGCGCCGTTGAGCGCGACACCAATGGTCGCCGTCGCGTTCGGATCGACCCGCACGGTGGCGTTGCCCAGCGAACCGTTGACCAGGTTCAGCGAACCCGCCGTACCGTTCTGCAGGCTGTAGCCGTCGGTGACGAACTGCATGCCGGTGATGGTTTGCGCGCCATTGACCGTCACTGTGCCGGCCGTGCCCTGGAACACTGCAAAGTTGTTGGTCCAGGCCTGGTTGGTGGTGCCGTTGACGTCGGTCCAGTTGGTGGTCCCGGTGCCCCAGGTGCCGCTGCCGCCATCCACCGAACCGTTGGCGACGAGCTGGTTGCCGTCCCAGAACTGCACGGTGACACCCGGTGCGGTGACCAACAGGTTGATCTGATTGGCCAGTGCGGTTTGCAGGGTCAGGTCGCCCGGCGTGACGCTGCCTGGTACGGTACCGATCAGCATGCCGTTGTCGGTCAGGCCGCCGGTGTAGTTGATCAAGCGATATACGCCGCTGCCGAAACCACCGATGTCGCTGACGTTGAGGGTACCGTCGAGCGTCAGGTTGCCACCGACATTGACCAGTGCATTGCCGCCACCGGAGACCGGTGCGCCGAGGCCGACATCGAAGTTGGAGTTGGCATTGAACACCAGCGAGTTCACCGATAGCGTGCTGCCTGTGGCACCGGCCAGATGACCGCCGTCCGCCACGGTCACCGCCCCGCCGAGGGAGCCGCCGCCGGTCAGAGTGCCGCCGCTGTTGACCAGCACACTGGCGCTGTCCAGCGAGCCGTTGACGCTCAGGGTCCCGGCGTTGACCGTGGTGTTGCCGGTCAGGCTGTTGAGGCCGGTCAATGTCAGGGTGCCGGTGCCGAGTTTGTTCAGTTCGCCAGTGCCGGTGAGCACGCCGCCAAAAAGGCTGCTGGCGTTGTTGCCACCGATGCTCAGGGTGTTGCCGCCGCCGATCAGCGCCGTACCGCTGCCGGTCAGGCTGGCGAGGCTGCCGGAGCCGCCGAGGTTCAGCGTTGCGGCATTGCCGAGATTGACCCCGGCGTTGCTGCCCAGCGCCGAGTTGCCCAGGGTGGTAAGGCTGCCGGCCTGTACATCGAAGGTGCCGCTGAAGGTGTTGTTGCCGGTCAGCGTCAGGTCAGCCAGACCGTTCTTGGTCAGGGTGCCTGCCCCGGCGATCACGCCGCCCAGGGTCAGGTTGTTGTTGCCCGCAACGCTGAGGTTGGCATTGACGTTGAGGTTGTTGGCCAGCACCAGCGGCGCCGTGGTGTCGAGAGTCGACGCGCCCGCTACGGTCACCGCACCGGAGCCCAGGCCCGCCGAGGTGCCGAGGGTCACGGTGCCGGCGTTCAGCGTGGTGCCACCGCTGTAGGTGTTGATGCCGTTGAGGGTCAGGTTGGAGGCGCCATTCTTGATCAGTGCCCCGTTGCCGCTGATTACGCCGCCGAGGGTCACGTTGCTGTTGCCGGTGTTGGTGAGGTTGGCGTTGAGCACCACGTTGTTACCCAGCGACACCGGGGTGTTGCTGTTCAGCGACGACGCGCCGGCCACGGTCAGGTTGCCCAGACCGAGGGCCCCATTGCTGCCGGCGGTCAGGGTGCCGGCATTGAGGGTGATGCCGCCGAGGAAGTTGTTGGCACCGCTCAGGATCAGGTTGGCTGCGCCGTTCTTGGTCAGGCTGCCGGCGCCGTTGATCGCTCCGCTGAGTGTCAGATCGTTGCTGCCGACCACGCCGAGGTTGCCTGCCAGGTTGATCGCGTTGCCCGCACTGACAGCCGCGCCGGCATCCAGGGTGGTGCCGTTCGCCGCGTTCAGGGTGGCCGAGCCCAGCGCCGCGTTCGACGCCAGGATCAGACCGCCCGCATTCAGTGCCACCGGGCCGAGGAAAGCGTTGTTGCCACCGAGGGTCAGGCTCGCCGCACCGTTCTTGATCAAACCGCCAGTGCCGGAAATGACACCGTTGAGGGTCAGGGCGTTGCTGCCGAGCACGGTGAGATTGCCGTTCAGCGTGGCGGCGTTGGCCAGGGTCACGGCGGTGTTGCTGTCCAGTTGCGTGCCGGCGTTGGCGATCAGCGCACCGCTGCCCAGCGCGGTATTGCTGCCGACCACCAGCGTGCCTCCGTCCAGCTGTGTGCCGCCGGTGTAGCTGTTGGCGCCATTGAGTACGAGGGTACCGCTGTCGAGCTTGTTGAGAATCCCGCTGCCGTCAATGTTCACGCCGATCGTGGCAGTCACGCCCGGATCGACCCGCATCGCGGTGGTGCCACCGCTGCCGTTGACCGCAGTCAGCAGACCCGCAGAGCCATTCACCACGTTGTAACCATCGGTAAGGAACTGCATGCCGGTGAACAGTTGCGTGCCGTTGACCGACACCGTGCCCGCCGTGCCCTGGAACACCGCAAAGTCACCGGCCCAGGTCTGGTTGAGCGTGCCGTTGACGTTGGTCCAGTTGGTGTTGACGGCATCCCATGTTCCGCTGCCGCCATCGACCGTACCGTTCGGGATCGTCTGGCTGCCGTCCCAGAAGCGAATATTGGCGTTCGGCGCAGACACCAACAGGTTGATCTGGTTACCGACCGAGGTCTGCACCACCAGATCGCCCAGGCCATAACCCACAGGCACACCGGCCACGGTCAGGCCATTGTCGGTCAGTGCCCCCGTGTAGTTGAACAAGCGATAGACACCGACACCGAACCCGCCGGCATCGGTGACGTTGAGATTGCCGCCGAGTGTCAGGTTGCCGCCGATGTTCATCAGCGAGGTGGTCGATGGCGTGGCGAGGCTCGCGTCGACGTTGCTGTTGGCGGCGAGTACCAGCAATGCCGCCGACAAGGTGTTGCCCGAAGACAACGCCAGATGGCCGCCATTATTGATGGTCATCGCGCCCAGGGCCGAGCCGCTGCCCGTCAGAGTGCCGCCATTGTTGACGTTGACCTGGGCACTGGCCAGCGAACCACTGAGATTCAGCGTACCGCCATTGACGTTGGTGTTGCCGGTGATGCCGTTGGTACCGGTGAGGTTCAGTGTGCCGGTGCCGACTTTGGTCAGGCCGCCGCCACCACCGAGATCACCGTCAAAAGTACTGGTGCTGCTCACACCGCCCACGGTCAGGGTATTGCCGCCACCGATCTGCACGCTGCCGCTGCCGCTCAATGCATTCAGGCTGGCATTGCTGCCGAGGTTCAGACTCGCGCCGGCACTGATGCTGGCGCCGGAGGTATTGCCGAGTGCGCCGCTGGTCAAAGTGCTGACGCTGCCGGAGAGGATGTTCAGCGCACCGGTGAAGGTGTTGGTGCCGCTGAGCGTCAGATCATCCAGGCCGCTTTTGACCAGGTTGCCGGCACCGTCGATCACCCCGCTGAGGTTCAGAGCGTTGTTGCCGGCCACGGTCAGGTCGGCATTGAGCGTGATGTTGTTGCCGACGCTGAGCGGACTGCTGTTATCCAGCGTCGCTGCACCACCGACGGTCAGCCCGCCACTGCCCAAGGCACCGGCCGAGCCCAGTGTCAGCGTGCCCGCATTGAGTGTGGTGCCGCCGCCAAAGGTGTTGCTGCCATTGAGTGTCAGGTTGGCCGCGCCGTTCTTGATTAACTGGCCGGCGCCGCTGACGACGCCGCCGAGGGTCAGGTTCTGGGTACCGCCGACACTGAGCGCGGCGTTAAGCACGACCGCGTTGGCCAGGCTGGCCAGCGAGGAACTGCTGTCGAGCGTTGCGGCACCGCCGACGGTCAAGGCCCCCGTGCCCAGCGCCGAGCTGTTGCCGACAGTCACGCTACCGGCGTTCAGGGTGGTGCCGCCAATGTAGGTATTGGTGCCGTTCAGATTCAGGTTGGCCGCACCGTTTTTCACCAGACTGCCGGCCCCGGCGACGGTGCCCGTGAGGGTCAGGTCGGCGCTACCACCGACATTCAGCGCGCCGGCAAGGTTGACCTGGTTGCCCAGGCTGACGGCGGCGTTGGTGTCCAGCGTAGTGCCGGCGGCCGCATTCAGCGCACCACTGCCCAGCGCGGTGTTGCTGCCGACGATCAGTTTGCCGACGTTCAACGCGGTGTTGCCGAAGTAGGTGTTGGCGCCGTTGAGGACCAGATCGGCCGGACCGTTTTTGATCAGGCCACCGACACCGGCGACGACACCGTTGAGCGTCAGGGCATTGCTGCCGCCGAGGGTCACGTTGCCGCCGAGGTTGACGTTGTTGGCCAGGCTTGTCGCGGTGCTGGCATCCAGCGTGGTACCGGCTGACGCATTGAGTACACCAGTGCCCAGCGCGGTGTTGGAGCCCACGCTCAGGGTCCCGGCATTCAACGCCGTATTGCCGGTGTAGGTGTTGTTGCCGGTCAGGCTCAGCGTCGAGGCGCCGGTCTTGATCAGGTTGCTGCCGCCACTGATGACGCCGCCGAGGGTCAGCGGGTTGGCGCCCCCGGCGGTGAGGTTGGCGTTGAGGGCAATCGCATTGTTCAGCGTGACGTTGGCGCTGCTGTTGAGCGAACCGCCCGAGCCGCCCACGGTCAGCGTGCCGGTGCCGAGAGCCGCCGCGTTGCCGACGGTCAGGCTGCCGGCGTTGAGCGCCGTGCCGCCGGTGAAGGTGTTGACGCCATTGAGAGTCAGGTTGGCGGTGCCGTTCTTGATCAATTGACTGGCGCCGCTGATGACGCCGCCCAGGGTCAGGCCGTTGCTGCCGCCGATGCTCAGGTTGCCGTTGAGCGCAACGTCGTTGCCCAGGCTGACGGCGGTGCTGCTGTCCAGGGTCGCGGCGCCGGCGACGGTCAGGCTGCCGCTGCCCAGTGCGCCGGCATTGCCGACAGTCAGGGTGCCGGCATTCAACGTGGTGCCGCCGAGGAAGGTGTTGGCGCCGCTGAGAATCAGGTTGGCCGCGCCGTTCTTGGTCAGCCCGCCGTTGCCGCTGACCACGCCGCCCAGGGTCAGGTTGGCGTTGCCGGCGATGTTGAGGTTGCCGCCGAGCGCGACGGCGTTACCCAGCGCCACGGTGGTGCTGGCATCAAGCGTGGTGCCCGCCGCCGTGTTCAGTGCGCCAGTGCCCAGCGCGGTGTTGGAACCGACAATCAGCGTCCCGGCATTCAGCGCCGTACCGCCGGAGAAGGTGTTGTTGCCGCTGAGGGTCAGGTTTGC
Source organism: Pseudomonas bananamidigenes (assembly GCF_001679645.1). Lineage (GTDB taxonomy): Bacteria > Pseudomonadota > Gammaproteobacteria > Pseudomonadales > Pseudomonadaceae > Aquipseudomonas > Aquipseudomonas bananamidigenes. Next base: position 57,209 of record NZ_LRUN01000035.1, read on the forward strand.
GGTGCCGTTCTTGATCAGGTTGCCGGCACCGCTGATGACCCCGCTCAGGCCCAGTGCCTGTGTTCCGCCGATGGTCAGGTCCGCCGCCAGCGCCACCGCATTGGCCAGGGTCACCGCCGTGGTCGCATCCAGCGTGGTACCCGCCGCCGCATTCAGCGCGCCGGTGCCCAGGGCGGTGTTGCTGCCGACCAGCAAGGTGCCGCCGTTGAGCGCGGTGGTGCCGCTGTTGGTGTTGTTGCCGGTCAGGGTCAGGCTGGCCGTGCCGCTCTTGGTAATCGCCCCGGTGCCGGAGAGAATGCCGGACAGGGTCAGGGCGTTGCCACCGAGTACGTTCAACGCACCGGTGATGCCGATGTTGTTGCCCAACGTCACGTTGGCGGTACTGTCCAGGCTGGTGCCGGCGGCGGTGTTGAGCACCCCGGTGCCCAGCGCGTTGTTGTTGCCGACGCGCAAAGTGCCGGCACTCAGGGTTGTGGTGCCGCTGTAACCGGTGTTGGCGCCGCTGAGCGTCAGACTGCCGCTGCCGGTCTTGGTCAGGCCGCTGGCGCCGCTGATCAGCCCGCCCAGGGTCAGGGCTCCGGTGCCGGTTGCCGTCAATGTGCTGTTGAGGGTGATCGCGTTGTTCAACGAAATCGGGCCCGAGGCCGAAATGCTCGAAGCGCCGCCCACGGTAATGCCGCCGGTACTGAGGGCCTGGTTGTTACCCACCTGCACCACGCCGCCATTGAGCACGGTACTGCCGGTGTAGGTGTTGACCCCGTTGAGGTTGAGCTGGCCGCTGCCGATCTTGGTCAAACCGCCGCTGCCGGACAGCACGCCGCTGAGCGTGGTGGGGTTGGTCCCCTGCACCGTCAGGCCGCCGGCACCGAGCGAGATCAGGTTGCTGATGTTCAGTCCGGCATTGCTGGCCTGCAGGATGCCGCCATTGGAGGTCAATACACCGCTGCCGAACGCGCCATTGTCATTGAACAGCGCGACACCGCCATTGAGGGTTGTCGCCCCGCTGACCAAGGGTCCCTGCAGGGTCCAGGTGCCGCTGTTGAGGGTCAGGTTGTTGAAATTGACATAGGTGGCGCTGGACGCCGTGCCCGTACCCGTGGTGCCGCCGCCGACACCGATGGGGTTTTGCAGAATCAGGGTATTGGTGCCACCCGCGCCGCCATCGATCGTGCCGGTCGGGGCGAAGGTCAGGTTGATACCGATCAGGCCACCGAGGCCGACGGTGACTTGCACGCCGTCGCCGACGTTTACGCTCGAACCGGTGATCGCGTAGAACGTGTTGGTGCTGCCCGCCCCCATCGACACGCTGCCGGTGATGTTACCGGCGTTGGTGAAGGTATTGCCCGCCGCCGATGTCTCGAAGGCCACCCGGCCGTTGATCGTGCCGGTGCTGCTGTTGGTCATGACGACCTGTGAACCGCCATACACACCGACCACCGGCGTATCGGCCAGGGTGATCCCGCCCACCGACAGACCGGTCGAGGTGATCGTCCCGTTGTTGGTGATGGTGGTGGTGCCGGCCGCCGCATTGTTGACCCCTATCCCCAGGCCATCGATGCTGGTCAGGTTGAGGCCGAGCAGCATGCCGGTGCCGCGGATGATGCCGCTGGCGTTGTTGAGCACGCTGACCGTGCTGGAGGCGCCCGTTCCGATGAACGCGCCGCCGCTGAGCACGGACACCAGGCCCAGCAACGCAGGGTCGATGGTCCCGGAGTTGTTCAGGCTGATGTTGACGCCCGTCAGATTGAGCACCTTGCCACCGAGCGTCGCGTTCATCTGCGCGCCCGAGTTGACATTGACCGTCAGGCCGTTGCTGGCACTGCTGAAGTCATTGAGAAACAGCGGCAGACTCGGCACCCCGGTGCAGGTCACCGTCGATCCGGCAGTGGAACAGGTTGCAAGCGCCGGTGCACTGACGCCGCCGAACAGAAATCCGGCAACGCTCAGATGCACAGCAAGGGAAAGTGGGGAAAAACGCGAAACGAGGGCGACACCAGACCTTGCTTCCACGGGTTACTCCTTTCGTGGCCGATTTCTTCCTTGAGGGCGTGCAACGGCGGCAAGCTCCAACACGCGTATCAAGCGTATGACGGTCATCAGATAAACCGTCTGTTCCAGACACACGCTAGTAGATGCCCCGCGATGGGGCATTGATTAAATAGTGTTAATACTTTTGGGCGATAAGGCTCTGCGGCGATACTTCCAGCCGTTCTGAGCAAGGGTTTGACGTGTTTCAGACACCACGGCGTCTGCACCTGACCGAGGCGCCAGATAATTCGATGATTCGATCGAGAATTCAGCGCTTTACAGGAATTGGTACGGCTTGTGCAAACGTTTGCGAGTCGCCGTTGACCTCATTTTCGTTACAAAACCATACAGGCCCGCAAATCCGGGCGTTGATCCGCAAAAAGGACTTTGAATGCACGCTTCTTCCTGCCGCCGCCGTCGTGCTGCGCGCCCGTTCGCTGTTTCCCTGCTACTGGCCGGCGTTACCGCAGTTCTCAGCCAGCCAGCGCTTTCACAACCTGCCTTGCCCGAAGAATCAGCTCAGGGCGAAGCCCTCAGCCCCGAGGCCAGCCCGCCGAAAAAAGGCGCTTATCTGTCGGACTGGTACAACCAGGACCTGATGCTGATCGGCAGCAAGGACATCAGCTTCGGCCCGCAACCGGCTGACGATATCTACCTGGAATACGAGTATTTCGGGCGCAAGGGCCCGTTCGAGCTGTACGGCTACATCGACATCCCGAAGATCTTCAACATCGGCAACAGCCATGACAAAGGCGTGTGGGATCACGGCTCGCCGGTGTTCATGGAGCATGAGCCGCGCATCTCCATCGACTACCTCGCCGGCCGCAGCCTGGCCATCGGGCCGTTCAAGGAATGGTACGTGGCGTTCGACTGGATCTACGATCACGGCAGCCGCAAAGAGAACCGCGCCAACACGCTGTACAGCGGTCTGGGCACCGACATCGACACTCACTCGCGAGTCAATCTGTCGGCCAACCTGTACGGACGCTACCAGTGGGAAAACTATGGCGCCAGCAACGAATACTCATGGGACGGCTACCGCGCCCAGCTCAAGTACATCGTGCCGATCGACAAATTCAGCAACGGTGCATCGCTGACCTACATTGGCTTCACCAACTTCGATTTCGGTTCGGACCTGCACAAGGACAACCCGGCGCGCACCGCCAATGCCACGGTGGCGACCAACGTGTTGCTGTACTCGTTCACGCACTTGCGCTTCACCCTGGTCGGTCGTTACTTCCACAACGGCGGCAACTGGGAGGACGGCAGCGAGCTGAATTTCGGCGACGGCAATTTCCGCGCACGTTCCAACGGCTGGGGTTACTACGCCGGCATCGGTTATCAGTTCTGAATCCAGGAGCAAACATGAAAGCAATGACGCGTGTATCACTGGCCGCTGCGGCCCTGCTCTGCTCTACCGCCTGGGCCACCGAGGCGCCGATTCAACCGAAAGTGGTGCTGATCACCATGTTCGCTCCCGAGGCGCAGCACTGGATCGATCGCCTGGAACTGAAGCAGGAAATCCGCGTACCGGGCCTGTCGGCCGAGTTCCCGACCATCCGTTGCAATACGCAGCAGGTGTGCCTGATGACCACCGGCATGGGCCAGACCAACGCGGCCGCCTCGACCCTGGCCCTTGCGCTGTCACCGAAATTCGACCTGCGCAAAAGCTACTTCCTGATCGCCGGGATTGCCGGCATCAGCCCGAAACACGGAACCATCGGCACCGCCGCCTGGGCGCATTATCTGGTGGAGTTCGGCACCCAGTGGGAACTGGATTCGCGGGATGCGCCATCGAGCTGGCCAACCGGTTACCTCGGCATCAACACCAAGGGCCCCAACGAAAAACCACCGCTGGACTACAAGACCGAAGTCTTCGAACTCAACCCGAAACTGCAGGCCAAGGCTTTCGCCCTGAGCCAGAAGGTACAACTGAGCGAGAGCCCGGAATCGGCGGCATGGCGTCTGAAATACCCGACAGCGCCGGCCAATCAGCCGCCGGTGGTCACCCGTTGCGACACGCTGGCGGGCAACACCTGGTTCTCCGGCACACGCCTGAGCGAGCGCGCCGAAGTCTGGACCCGACTATTGACCGACAACAAGGGCGAATACTGCACCACCCAACAGGAAGACAACTCCACCTATGAAGCCTTGCTGCGCGCCAGCCGTGAAGGCCTGGTGGACGTGCAGCGCCTGGCCGTGGTGCGTGCCGGCTCCGACTTCGACCGCCCGGCGCCGGGCGGCAGCGAAGTGGACAACCTGCTCAAGTACGCCGATCAGGGCGGATTCGTGCCGGCGCTGGAAAACCTCTATCGCGCAGGCAATCCGCTGGTGCAGGACATCCTCAAGCACTGGTCGGCGTGGGAGCACGGTGTCCCTGAAGCCTGAGGATCAAGGCATCAGGATGACCTTGTCGCCGCTGCCCTGATTGACATCGGCATAACGCGCCAGTCCATCGGCCAGCGGCGCTTCGACAAGCCCTTGCGGCAGTGGCAGCCGGTCTTCGTCGAAGAACCGGCCGAACTGCTCCAGCATCGCCGCACAGGCCTCGACGCCGTACAGCAAGGAGTTGATGCCGACCACGGAGCCACCCTTGCGATACAGCGCCAGTGCCGGCAGTTGTACATGCCCGTCCACCGGCGCGGCGATGATCGCGATGCGCCCGAACGGTGCCAATGCGGAAACCGAAGCCGGCAGCCAGAACCCGGTGGTGTCGAAGATCACGTCGGCGCCGCCGCGGTACACCGCGTTGACCTGTGCGCCGAGCTCTTCAGGTTTATCCAGTTGAATCGTCTGATATCCCTGTGCCTGCAAATCCTTGACCTGCTCCGGCCGCCGCGCCGCCGCCAGCAACTGCGCACCACGCACCCTGGCCAGCGCCAGCGCCGCCGTCGCCACTGCCCCGCCACCGATCACCAGCAACCGGGTTTCGGCGTTGACCAGACTGCGCTCCAGCGCATCCCACGCCGTGGTGTAAGGCACACCGAGGCTGGCGGCCTGGGTGAAACTCAAATGCGCCGGTTTATGCGCCACGCCACTGGCCGGCAGTTTGACGAATTGCGCATGGGAGCCATCGGCGAAAAAGCCCAGCTCACGCCCGGTGCCCCAGACTTCCTGACCGATCAGCGCCTGCGGACCTTCGACCACCACCCCGGCAAAGTCCCGGCCGGGAATGCGTGGCAGCGTGGTGTAGGGGAAACGCCCGAGCACGTTCTTCACGTCGCTGGGGTTCAGGCCCGCAGCCTTGATCTGCACCAGTACCTCGCCCGCTCCCGGCACTGGCGTCGGAACCTCGACGAAGCGCAGGGAGGACAGGTCGCCGGTCTTATCGAATTGCAGTGCTTTCATGAGTTCATCCACCGAATGAAAAAAGGAAATTCAGGACAGCCAGCCATTGACCAGTTGTCGCCCCAACGGCCACAACTGCTCGCCCGCCAGCATGCCCAGCAGCCCGACCAGCGCGATGGCCGGTGGCGCCGGGGAACGGAAATCCAGCGCGCCATACAGCAGGCCGACGCCCAGACCGATGCCCAGGGAAATCAGGTAGTTCATGGGATCACTCCGCCACATAAAGGGAATGGGCAGAGTCTAGGGAAAGGAGGCGACCGGCATCGGCCAAGGACTTCTGAATTTCGGCCAAATCACCGGATTCGGCGTCAGACGCCGAATTTGGAACTGACACAAAATCGGTGGGAGCGAGCCTGCTCGCGATAGCGGTATATCAGCTGCAAAAGTATCGCCTGACATGACGCCTTCGCGAGCAGGCTCGCTCCCACATGGGTTTCAGGGAAAGGTCAAAATGAATTGTGAAGGCGCGACACCCAACTCACGGCGGAACATGTCGCTGAAACTGCTGGGTGAATACCCCAGCCCCCGGGCAATCGCGCTGACCGGTACGCCCTGTATCAATTCGGCCACCGCCGTCGCCAGTTGCACCTGACGCCGCCATTCGGCGAAGCCCATGCCCAGACCTTCCTTGAACAGCCGCGCCAACGTTCGCACGCTGGCCCCGGCGTTTTCGGCGTGTTGCTCGAAGGGAATGTCCAGCGACGGCGCTGCCATCACCGCCTGACACAAACTCATCAGTCGCCGGTCGGCATCGTCCGGCAGCGGGATCTTCAACTGCGAACGCCTGGCGCGTTTGAGCTCCAGCAGCGCCAGCCCGACCAGCGCTTCGTAATATTCGGCATCGCCGTGGTCGCCCTGCTCCACCAGCCCGACGATCAGCTCACGCAGCAGACCGCCAACCTCGATCACCTGCACGGTTTCGTCCAACGTCGCCGCCAGCGCCGGGCGCAGGTAGATATTGCGCATCTGCAAATCCGACACCACCCGGATCCCGTGGGGCACGCCCGGCGGCAACCACACCGCCCGCTGCGGCGGTACCACCAGCGCCTCGTGCGGAGTTTCGACCCACATCACCCCGCTCATCGCATACAACAACTGGCCCCAGACATGCTCGTGCGGTTCGATGAACAACCCGCGCGGATAGGTGCGCGCCAGCGGTTGTACGGGCACGTCGGTGTCAGTGAGGTCAGGAGGTGCGGCGAGGGCCATGCGCAACATTCATCGGGATTGGCGAAGGCGTCATGGTAACCAGTCAGCCCGGTCCCTCGCCATTGATAGATACCGTCGGACAATCCGAGTGAATTTTCCCGAGACGCAGCGATCCCTCTATTACCACAGGGAGGAAGACCGGCTTTATGAACAACGCAAAACTGTTTGTCATCGAATACACCCTTCACGGCGCGCCCAAGTCGTTCATTATCCGCTCGGACAGAATGGACAACACCGAGGCGTGGCACTGGGCAAGCTGCGACGCAGGAGTCGGCCGCATCCCGCGTTTCGGCCGGGAGAAAGTGCAAAAGACCAGCAAGCCGATGGCAGAAAAATTCGGCGTGGAAAACGTGACGTGGCGTCCGGCAAGCTAAGCTGTGGCGAAGGCGGGGACTATTCGGGGGGAACACACATGACGACCATCAGCAGCCCGGCGCATCTGGACTATGGTCTGGACACGCTCTTTGGCCGCATGACCCGCAGCGTCGACTGTCCGGTGGGCCTGGAGCCCGTCGAACACGATCCCTTCCGCTTCGCCCTGCGCGTCCCGGCGCCCTTGCCGGAAGATCTCGAAAAAGCCAAAACCGTCGTGGTCAGCGTTGAAGGCCGTCGGCTGCAGGGTACTGTCCGCCATATCGAACGGCTGGACGATGACAGCCTGAAACTGGAAGTGGAGCCTGACTAGGCTCCACGTTTTCATGCCTTCCGTTACTTCGGATGCGCGCAGTGGCATCCCTTGCCGGAACACTCTTCGCCGCCCTTATGGTGATGCGCACAGGCTTCGCAGCAATAGTGCTTGCCGTGCGCCACATAAGAATGGTCGCCTTCCTTGATCTTGCAATTACAGCCCGGGCAATCGCATTTTCTATCTGGCATGGGACAGACTCCTTCGGTGGTGGTTGTCTGAGGCCTCAAGAGCAGGCCGTACCACCAGTGTAGAAGCTGTCAGTCCGCCTGCCTCGCGCTGCTGCGATACATGAACACCAGCGCCAGCCCCAGACAGGCCATCGCCAGAATCCGTGCGCCCGACAGCTCGATGGCGGGGTTGCCCAGCCAGCCGAAATTGTCGATCAACATCCCCATGCCCAGCTGCCCGACAATCACCGCCACCGTCGCCACCGCCGTACCGACGCGCGGCACCGCACCCACCATGACCATCATGTAAACCACGCCGAACAGCGCCCCGGTGAGCTGCCATTTCGGCACCTCCAGCAGGCTGACCGCCTGGGCAGGCTCGAAAAACAGGATCAGCAGCCCCGTACTCACGGCGCCGACCGCAAACGTCAGCAGGCTACTGCGCAAAACCCCGACGGTCTCCCCCAATCGCCCATTGATCGCCGCCTGCACACTCAACACCGCACCGGCCAGCACCACCACCGCCAACAACATAACCAGACTCATCACCTCACCCCCGCGCAATCAAAACCAAAGCTGCCACAATCAACCCCAGCGCCAGCCAGCGCTCGCCGTTGACCTTCTTGCGCGTGGCGCCAAACCAGCCGAAATGGTCGATCAGCACACTCTTGCCCACCTGCCCGGACAGAATCGCGATCATGGTCATGGCGATGCCGATATGCGGCGTGGCCAGCGTCAACCCCACCACATACACCGGCCCCAGAAACCCGCCGATCAACTGCCAGCGCGGCAGGTCGGTCAACGCCGGGCCTTTTTGCGGCCCCGCAAACAGCAGCAGCAAAAACAGAATCGCCGAGCCGACACCGAAAATGCTCAAGGTCGCCCACAAATGCCCGACCTGTTCACCCAACGGCCCGAGCAACCCGGCCTCCACCGACAGGCCCATACCGGCCAGGATCACCAGCGGCAGCAGCAACCAGCGCAATCCGGGCCGGGCGACAGGTGCCGGCGCAGCAACCACTTCATCAAACGACTGCATCTGCAAAACCTCTGAAGGAAACGATGGCGCGGATTATCGGCTGGTGCAGCTGTGCGATAAATGGGAGCATCCTGACAACACTTTTGCGCAATTCGCACAGCAGGACACGCAATGCACGGGCTCAACGAACTGGGATTCAAGGCGCTAAGGCTGTTTGTGGCGGTGCTCGATCACGGCAACTTTTCCGAGGTCGCCCGGCGCGAAGGCGTGGCGCCCTCATCGATTTCCCGGCAGATCCAGTTGATGGAACAGGCGCTGAATCAGCAACTGCTCTACCGCCATACCCGCGCGGTCACGCCGACTGAAGCCGGACGCATGCTCGGCCACCATGCACGGCTGGTGCTGGTGCAACTGGAGGAAGCCGAACAGGCATTGCAGGAACAGCAAAGCGAACCCACCGGACTGGTGCGTATCAACGCCCCGGTGGTGTTCGGCCAACGCCATCTGACACCCTGGCTGGGCCGTTTGTGCGAGCGCTTTGCGAAGCTGCAACTGGATATCCAGCAGACCGATCACTACATCGACCCGTTGCAGGAAGGCGCCGATCTGCTGTTTCGCATCGGCCCGTTGCACGACTCAAGCATGCAGGCGCGGATACTGGCCCCGCACCGCTTTCAGGTCGCGGCCAGTCCGGCGTATCTCAAGCGTTTCGGCACACCGCAGCATCCCGAAGACCTCGCCCGCCACCAGTGCCTGGCGTACAAGGGCGCGACAGGTCAGCAGCGCTGGTTCTTCCGGCGGGATCAGGGCGAGTGGACGCCGTATTCGGTCAAGGGCCCGATCACCGGCAACCACGTCGACACTCTGACCCAGGCCGCGGTACAAGGGTTGGGGCTGGTGATGTTTCCGTCATGGCTGATCGGCGAGGCGGTACGCGAGGGTACGCTGGTGCCGGTGCTGGGGGAATATCAGGTGTCAAACAGCGTGGAGCCGCAGCAGATTGCCGTGCTGTGGCCGGGGAGCCGGCGGTTATCGGTGAAGGTGCGGACGGTGATTGATTTCTTTGTTGAGTGCTTTGGCGAGGTGCCGTATTGGGATCGCCCCTGAAGATCAAAAGCCAACCCTCACCCTAGCCCTCCCGAAACGTCGGACCGCCCGGAGGGAGAGGGGACCGATTGGGGGATATTTAAGAAATGCACCGACGTGAGCGATTAGCTTTGAATCCATAATCGACTGGGTTTTTCAGGTCGATGTATGACGCAAGACACTGCGGTCAGTCCCCTCTCCCTCCAGGAGAGGGTTAGGGTGAGGGGGCCTTTGGGGATCAGATCCGGAACTGGCCCACCAGTTTGCCCAACCGCTGCCCCAACTCCGCCAGACTGCGCGAAGTCTGCGCGCCCAATTGGGTCTCGTCCGCCACGTTATCCACCGCCACCGCAATCTGATGCACGCTGCGATTGATCTCTTCGGCCACGGCCGTCTGCTCTTCGGCGGCACTGGCGATCTGCGCGTTCATCGAGTTGATGGTCGCGATCAAGTCCGCCATCGCGTCGAGCGATGCCCCCGCCTGATTCGCCTGGGCCGACGTACCGTCACCGGCCTCGCTGGAGCGGCGCATCGCTTCGACCGCCGACTGTGTGCCGGCCTGCAAGCGGTCGATCATGCCCTGGATTTCCTGAGTGCTGATCTGCGTGCGTGAAGCCAGCGCCCGCACCTCGTCCGCCACCACCGCAAACCCGCGCCCGGCCTCGCCGGCCCGTGCGGCTTCGATCGCGGCATTGAGGGCCAGCAGGTTGGTCTGTTCGGCAATCGAACGAATCACCCCGAGCACGCCGACAATCGATGCCACGTCCTGCTGCAGGCTGTCGAGGGACACACCGCTGCTGCGGATGTCGTCCACCAACGCATGAATCTGCTTGATGCTGCCGGCCACCACGCGTTTGGCGGTCTGGCCTTCTTCGTCAGTCTGCTGCGCGGCGACGGCGGCGTTCTGCGCACTCTTGGCGACTTCCTGAGCAGCGGCGGACATTTCGTTGATCGCCGTGGCCACCTGATCGGTCTCGTGGCGTTGACGCTCCATGGCCTGATCGGAACGCTGGGCCTGATCCGACACCTGATTGACCAGCCCGGTCAGTTGCGTGGTCATCTCGGTGATCTGCCGCACCAGGCCGTGGATCTTGTCGACAAAGCGGTTGAACGAACCGGCCAATTCGCCGAGCTCGTCCTGACTGGTGAGGGTCAGGCGCCGGGTCAGGTCGCCCTCGCCCGCTGCAATGTCATCGAGGTTGGCTTTCATCAGGTTCAGCGGCCGCAGAATGGTATTGGCCAGCACCAGCCCGGCCACTGCGATCACCAGCAACACAATCACCGCCACGCCGACGATGCTCAGCACCACGCCTTCCATGCGCTCCTGAACCTGAGCCTGCACCAGCGCCACTTGCGCCTCGATGCCGTCGAGGTTGACCGAGGTACCGACCGCCATGTCCCACTTCGCCAGGTATTCGGTGTAGCCGAGTTTCGGCACCAGCACCTGCGCATTGCCCGGCAGCGGCGAGCTGTATTGCAGGTAGTGAGTACCATCCTTCGCCACTTTCACCAGATCGCGGTTGACGTAGACGCCGTTCGGGTCGCGGTTGTCCTTGAAGCTTTTGCCCACGCCTTCGGGATCGTTGGCCTTGAACAGGCGCACGGTCTCGGAGTCGTAACCGAAGAAATAGCCGTCCTTGCCGTATTTGATGCCCGACAGCAACTTGATCACCTGCGCCCGTGCGTCAGTGTCACCGGGGGCGGCAGCGTCGTACAACGGCTTGATGGTGGTCATGGCCACCGCGACATAGCTGGCCAGGGTGGCCTTGGCGTCGCCGAGCAGGCGCTCGCGGGTCTGTTCGACTTCCTTGTGCGCCTGTTCCTGGAGAATGAACAGCGTGGTCAGGCTGATCACCAGCGCAAAGAGCAAGACCGGAAGGACGGCAAGGGACAGGACTTTAGCCTTGAGGCTCAGGCGCATGGGGGGCTCACTCTTTTGGTTTTATTGGCGTGGTTAAAGGCGTTAACGGCACGCGAAAGCAAAAGTTGAGCAGCGGCTTGAGATCGTTCCCACGCGGACGGCTCGACGCAGATCGTTCCCACGCTCTGCGTGGGAACGCCTCTTGTGACGCTCTGCGTCACGCTTTGGAACGCGGAGCGTCCCGGGCTGCATTCCCGCGCAAAGTATGGGAACGATCAGAGTGGATGTTACAGGACCATCGCGGCCAACCAGCCGGCCGCCAGCAACGGCAGGTTGTAGTGCAGGAAGGTCGGTACCACGGTGTCCCAGATGTGGTGATGCTGGCCGTCGATATTCAGGCCTGAGGTCGGGCCGAGGGTCGAGTCCGAGGCCGGCGAGCCGGTGTCGCCCAGGGCCCCGGCCGTGCCGACGATGCAGACGATCGCCATCGGGCTGAAACCCAGCTGCACGCACAGCGGGACGAAAATCGCTGCCAGGATCGGCACCGTGGAGAACGACGAACCGATGCCGATGGTCACCATCAGCCCCACCAGCAACATCAGCAACGCGCCGATGGCCTTGCTGTGATCGATCTGCGCCGCCGCGCTTTCGACCAGCGTGCGCACCTCACCGGTGGCCTTCAGCACTTCGGCAAAACCCGAAGCGGCAATCATGATGAAGCCGATCATCGCCATCATCTTCATGCCTTCGGTGAACAGGCCGTCAGTCTCGCGCCATTTGACGATGCCCGAGGCCGAGAAGATCAGGAACCCGGCCAGCGCCCCGATAATCATCGAATCCAGCAGCAACTGAATGATGAATGCTGCCGCGATGGCCAGACCGGCGATGCCGATGGTCATCGGGTTGTAGGCGACGCTGACCTGCTCCACCTGTTCGATCTTCTCCAGATCGTAGACACGCTTTTTGCGGTAACTGAAGAACACCGCCATCAACAGGCCGAACACCATGCCCGCCGCCGGGATGGCCATGGCGTGCATGACGTTGACCTGGCTGATATCGACGCCGGCCTTGCTGACGTTGGCCAGCAGGATCTGGTTGAGGAAGATGTTGCCGAAGCCCACCGGGAACACCATGTACGGCGTGATCAGGCCGAAGGTCATGACGCAGGCGATCAGCCGGCGATCCAGTTGCAGCTTGGTCAATACATATAGAAGCGGCGGCACCAGCAACGGAATGAACGCAATGTGGATCGGCAAGATGTTCTGAGAAGCGATCGCCACCACCCACAGCAGACCGATCAACAGCCATTTGACGCTGCCGCCGCCGGATGCGTGCTGACGGTCGACCATGGCCAGGGCCTTGTCGGCCAGCGCGTGGGCCAGACCGGACTTGGCGATCGCCACGGCGAAAGCACCAAGCAAGGCATAGGACAACGCCACCGTCGCCCCGCCGCCCAGGCCACTGTTGAACGCCTTGAGCGTGGCGTCGATGCCCAGGCCGCCGGTCAGGCCACCGACCAGCGCACCGACGATCAACGCGATCACCACATGCACACGGGACAGGCTGAGGATCAGCATGACGCCGACCGCAGCAATCACTGCATTCATTTCACTACCTCAAAAAACACGACGGTAAAGCCATTCACCGCCAGACAGGATGAGTCCGGCCGGCAAGCCACGAAGGTCGCCAGCAGATTTGCACGGAGGGTCTTATTAGAAGGGCGCGCACTGTGCCGCAGAGCGCGCGCAGTGTCAAAGCGACCGGTCGCGACACTGTGTAACTTTCCAGATCAAAACGGCGACGACGGCATATCCGCCACAAAATGCGTCAATTCGCCCTATTGCCTTTGCGCCATAAAGAAAGTCGAAACGCGGCCGTTACAGTGCAAAGTCTCAGATATTTATCGAATAAGGACGTTTCCATGTCGCTCAGACAACTTTCCATCCAATGGAAAATCACCCTGCTCGCCGGCCTGTGCCTGGCCGGTATCGTGACCCTGTTGGTGGGTCTTTCGCTGTATCGCATGGAGCACAGTTCTGAACTGGTCAAAGCCTCCAGCATGGAGATGCTCACCGAATCGGCCCAGGCTCGCATCGAATCCCAGGGCGAGGTTCAGGCGGCAGGCATCCGCCAGCAGTTCATGGACGCCTATCAATATGGCCACGGTTTCTCGCGTCAGGTGCTGTTCCTGCGCGAACAGGCCGAGAAGCGCTTCCTCGATGCCTTCGACCTGCGCGAGGACATGACCCGTCAGGTGAAGTCCGCATTGCAGGCCAACCCGGAATTGCTCGGCCTGTCGCTGGTGTTCGAGGCCAACGCGCTGGACGGCAAGGACGAGCTGTTCGCCGGACAAAGTGAATTAGGCAGCAACGACAAGGGCCGCTTCGCCCTGTACTGGTCGCAGCCGACCCCGGGCAAGTTGACATCGATGGCGCTGCCGGAAAGCGACATGGCCGACACCAGCACCGGCCCCAGCGGCCAGGCCGCCAACGCCTGGTTCACCTGCCCGCGCACCACGCTCAAACCGTGCGTGATCGAACCCTACTTCTATGTGATCGACGGGCAAAAGGTGCTGATGACCAGCATCGTGTTCCCGCTGATGGTCAACGGCAAAGTCATCGCCTCGCTGTCGGTGGACATCAACCTCAACAGCCTGCAGGCAATCAGCCAGGGCGCAAGCAAAAAGCTCTATGACGGCCAGACCGCCGTGAGCATCATCAGCCCGGTGGGCCTGCTCGCCGGTTACAGCCCGGACGCCGGCAAGCTCAGCCAGCGCCTCGATGCCGTGGACACCACCAGCGGCGCCGAACTGCTGCGCCTGCTGACATCGAGCAAAACCGTCAGCAGCCTGCACAGCAACGCGCAGCTGAAAGTGCTGTCGCCGTTCCAGCCGATTCCTGGCGGCCCGTCCTGGGGCGTGCTGCTGGATGTGCCGGAAAAAGTCCTGGTCAGTCGCGCCGAAGCACTCAAGCAGCAACTGGATGCCAGCAACACCTCCGGCACGCTGATCGAGCTGAGCCTTGGCGTCCTCGCCGCCCTGCTCGGCCTGCTGCTGGTCTGGCTGACGGCACGCAGCGTGACCCGACCGATTCTCGGCGTGGCGCACATGCTCGAAGACATCGCCAGCGGCGAAGGCGACCTGACCCGCCGTCTGGCCTATGACAAGAAAGACGAACTCGGTCAGCTGGCCGGCTGGTTCAACCGTTTCCTCGACAAGCTGCAACCGATCATCGCCGAGGTCAAACGCTCGGTGCAGGACGCACGCAACACGGCCGACCAGTCTTCGGCCATCGCGACCCAGACCAGCGCCGGCATGGAGCAGCAATACCGTCAGGTCGATCAGGTCGCCACCGCGTCCCACGAAATGAGCGCCACCGCCCAGGACGTGGCCCGCAGCGCCGCGCAAGCCGCCGAAGCGGCCAAGGATGCCGACCGCGCCACCCGCCAGGGTCTGACCGTGATCGACCGCACCACCGCCAGCATCGACAATCTTGCCGCCGACATGAGCGCCGCCATGGTGCAGGTCGAAGGCCTGGCCGCCAACAGCGAAAAAATCGGCACCGTGCTGGAAACCATCCGCGCCATTGCCGAGCAGACCAACCTGCTGGCGCTCAACGCCGCCATCGAGGCCGCCCGTGCCGGTGAAGCCGGACGTGGCTTTGCGGTGGTGGCCGACGAAGTGCGCAACCTCGCCCGCCGCACTCAGGAGTCGGTGGAAGAAACCCGCCAGGTGATCGAACAATTGCAAAGCGGCACCCAGGATGTGGTCGGCTCCATGGGCAACAGTCATCGTCAGGCCCAGGGCAGCGTCGAACAGGTCGGCCAGGCCGTGACCGCGCTGCGCCAGATCGGCGATGCGGTGACGGTGATCAGCGACATGAACCTGCAGATCGCCAGCGCCGCCGAGGAGCAGAGCGCAGTGGCCGAAGAGATCAACAACAACGTGGCGACGATTCGTGATGTGACTGAGTCGCTGTCGGGGCAGGCGAATGAATCGGCGCGGGTGAGTCAGTCGCTCAATAGCCTGGCGAATCAGCAGCAGAGTTTGATGGATCAGTTCCGCGTTTGACTCGGGACTGCTGAAGATCAAGAGCTTACCCCCTCACTCCAACCTACCCCAGGGGGGCGAGGGGAAAGGGAGCAGATCTCCGTGCTGTTCGAACCTGAGTTCGACTCAGGACTTTCAGGTCGATGTATGCCGCACATCCATCGCGGTCGGTCCCCTCTCCCCCTGGGAGAGGGTCAGGGTGAGGGCTTCTACGGGCTCACCGCCGGGGCAACTGAATCTCCACCTTCAACCCACCCCACTCACTTTCGCCAAGTACCAGCACCCCGCCCCACGTTTCGACAATATCCCGCACAATCCCCAGCCCCAATCCATGCCCATGGGTCTGTTCATCCAGCCGCGTGCCCCGGCTGAACACCTGATCGCGTTGCGCCTCGGGAATCCCCGGCCCATCGTCTTCCACGCTCAGCACAAACCCTTCAGCCGTCTCGACCACGCTCAACCGCACCTCGGCATCCGCCCATTTGCAGGCGTTGTCCAGCAGATTGCCGAGCAGTTCCAGCAGGTCTTCCCGATCCCACGGCAACTGCAGTCCCGATGGCGAAACGTAACTCAACGCCAGATGCTCGCCGTGGATCATGTTCAACGTCGCCAGCAACCCAGGCAGTTCCGCATCGCAATCGAACAGCGCCCCCGGCAACGCATCGCCGGAAAGCCGCGCACGGTTGAGCTCGCGGTTCAGTCGTTGCTGCACCTGTTCGAGCTGTTCCTTGAGGATCCTGCGCAACTCCGGATGGGCATCAAGCTGTTCGTTCGAGGCCAGGCTCAACAACACCGCCAGCGGGGTTTTCAGTGCATGCCCCAGATTACCCAGTGCGTTGCGCGAACGCTTGAGGCTGTCTTCGGTGTGGGCCAGCAAATGGTTGATCTGCGCCACCAGCGGTTCCAGCTCCGCCGGCACTTGTTCATCGAGCTGCGAACGCTGGCCCTGCTGCAACTGGGCAATCTGTTCGCGGGCCTTTTCCAGCGGACGCAAGGCCCGATGCACGGTCAGGCGCTGCAGAATCAGGATCAGCAGCAATCCGGCCAGCCCCAGACCCAGACCGATCTGGCGCATGCGCTGGAAGCTCTCGCGCACCGGGGTGTAATCCTGAGCCACGCTGATCGAGATCGACTGGCCAAGCCGTCGATAGTCCGAGCGCAGCACCAGCAATTGCTGTCCGTCCGGCCCCAGTTGCAGGTTGCTGTGCAGACCCGGTTGCGGCAACAGCGGCAGGTCCTGATCCCACAGCGAACGCGAACGCCAGTGACTGTCGGCAAAGTCGATGCGGAAATAATGGCCGGAAAACGGCCGCTGATAGGCTGGCGACAGGTGTCGTTCATCCAGTTGCAAGCCCTGCGGACCACGCACCAGCGCCACCAGCAGGCTTTCGCTGTCGTTGCGCAGACCGGCTTCGAGATAACGCTGCAGCCCCACCTCGAACAGCCACAGGCTGACTTGCGCCAGCACCACGCCGACCACCACCATCACGCTGATCAGGCCAAGACTCAAGCGGCGCTGGATCGATCTCACGAAGCCTGTCCGCCGAACAGATAACCCTGGCCGCGACGGGTTTCGATCACGCTTTTGCCCAGCTTGCGCCGCAGGTGATTGACGTGGACTTCCAGCACGTTGGAATCGCGCTCGGTCTCACCGTCGTAGAGGTGTTCGGCGAGGTGGCTTTTGGAAAGAATCTGTTCCGGGTGCAGCATGAAATAGCGCAGCAGACGGAATTCGGCGGCGGTCAGTTGAATATCGGCGCCGTCACGCACCACGCACTGACGACCTTCGTCCAGATGCAGCCCCGCGGCCTTGAGCGTCGGCTGGTTGGCCTGTCCCTTGGAGCGGCGCAGCAACGACTGAATGCGCAAGTACAGTTCTTCCGGGTGGAAAGGTTTGGTCAGGTAATCATCGGCGCCGGCCTTCAGGCCTTCGATGCGCTCGGCCCAGGAATCCCTGGCCGTGAGGATCAGCACCGGCGTCGCCAGCCCGCCGGCGCGCCATTGCGTCAGCACGTCAAGGCCCGGCACGCCCGGCAGGCCCAGGTCGAGCACGATCAGGTCATAGGGTTCGCTGCAGCCTTGATAAACCGCGTCGCGCCCGTCCGCCAGCCAGTCCACGGCATAACCCTGGCGCTGCAGGCCGGCGATCAGTTCATCGGCAAGAGGGACGTGGTCTTCCACCAGAAGCAAACGCATCGTTCAATCTTCCTTGTCTTTCAGTAAACGGCCGGTGGCGGCTTCGAGATGAAGTTCGCGGGTCACGCCATCGACGGTCAGCAACTCGACTTCGTAAATGTAGACGTCGTGCTTTTCTTCCAGCTCGACCTCCAGCAGTCTGGCGCCGGGATAGCGATCCATTGCGTTATGCAGCACCTGCTCCAGCGGCAGGATCACCCCCTGCTGGCGCAGACGCAGGGCTTCGTCCTGATCGAGATCGCGAGCCCCGGCCACTGAACAGACAATCAAAAGCGCCAATGCGGTTCGACCGCCGGCACGAGCACTGAGCTTCATTACGTATCCTGATGATCCTTGAGCACTTGCCCGCTGACCGCGTCCAGTTCCACATCCCATTCCAGTCCCTGCGGATCGCGCAGATCGATCTGATAGAGGTACTTGCCGTACTTCTCTTTCAGCTCGGCGTCGGTAATGGTGGCGCCCGGATGCCTGGCCAGCGCCATGGCATTGAGTTGCTCGAAGGGCACGATAGTACCAGTGTCGAGCAATCGTTGGGCTTCGTCCGGGCCAAGATCCCGGGCCTGGGTCAGACTGGCGCCCAGACCGATGAACAAGGCGAGGCTCAGGGCAGTCAGGGTTTTCATGGAGTCTCCGTGTTTTCAGTACCGCTATGGACAGCACCCTAACGGTGCGAACTTAACTGAAACTGAATGGCCATCATCGGGCCAGCTCAGCAACGCCGGCAACATGTGCTTATAATCTTTCGCTTGCTAACGATCGAGACCGGTATGACCGCCATCCACATCAAGTTCCCTGCCCTCACCCTCAAGGCCGGCCCTCGTGCCATGGCACGCATCCGCAATCAGGGCCTGAGCGCCGCCGACGTCGGTACATTGCCCGGTGCAGCCGGCGGGCCCAAGGCGCTGGGGATTCAGGGGCTGGATCTGGCGCTGTTCGGCGAGTGGCTGCCGGCGGCACCGCGTGAGCGTTCGCTGATCGGTGCGTCGGTGGGTTCCTGGCGCTTCGCCAGCGCCTGTCTGCCGGATGCCGCCGAAGGGATTCGCCGCCTCGGTCATCTGTACACCGAGCAGAATTTCAACAAAGGCGTGACCATCAGCGAAGTCAGCCGCAGTTCGCAGCGCATGCTCGACGACCTGCTGGACGGCCGCGACGCGGTACTGCTCGACAATGCCCATTACCGCTTGAACATCATGGTGGTCAAAAGCCACGGCGGGTTGGCGGACGACCATCGTGGCCGGCTCGGGCTGGCGCTGGGTTCGGTGATTGCCGACAACCTGCGGGGCCGCGCGCGGCTGTCGCGGCACTTCGAACGGCTGATCATCCACGACCCGCGCCTGGCGCCGCCGGTGCATGCGCTGAACGATTTCCCGTCGCGTTTCGTTACCCTCAACGCCGGTAACCTGCGCCAGGCATTGCTGGCTTCGGGCTCGATCCCGATGGTCATGGAAGGCGTGCGCGACCTGCCAGGCGCCGGTGCCGGCACATTCCGCGACGGCGGCCTGCTGGACTATCACCTCGACCTGCCCTACAGCGGCGACGGCATCGTGCTCTACCCGCACTTCACCGACCGGGTGATTCCGGGCTGGTTCGACAAGACCCTGCCTTGGCGGAAGGCCTCGACCGAGCGCTTGCAGGACGTGCTGTTGCTGGCGCCGTCGAAGGAATACCTGGCGCGCCTGCCTTACGGCAAACTTCCCGACCGTAACGATTTCAAGCGTTTCATGGGCGATGCACCGAGCCGGCAGAAGTACTGGCGCACGGCAATGGACGAGAGCAGCCGCCTGGGCGACGAGTTCCTCGAACTGACTGCCAATGGTCGCCTCGCCGAGCGCTTGCTGACCCTTTAGTCAGTGTTTTGCCCGCAGCTCTGGTAGACTCGCCGCCTGCCCGAATCGCTGCGGCGACCGTCACCTGAACAGAGCTGAAATCACTGTGGAAATTTTCAAAGAGTTCACCTTCGAATCCGCCCACCGCCTGCCCCACGTCCCGGACGGCCACAAGTGCGGACGCCTGCACGGTCACTCGTTCAAAGTGGCGATTCACCTGAGCGGCGACCTCGACCCGCACACCGGCTGGATCCGCGACTTCTCCGAGATCAAGGCGATTTTCAAGCCGTTGTACGAGCGTCTGGACCACAACTACCTGAACGACATTCCGGGCCTCGAGAACCCGACCAGCGAAGTGCTGGCCAAATTCATCTGGAATGAATTGAAGCCCCTGCTGCCGGAACTCAGCGCCATCCGCATCCACGAGACCTGCACCAGCGGTTGCATCTATCGCGGCGAGTAACCGATCCTGAAGTCGCCGAACAACCCTGTGGGAGCGAGCTTGCTCGCGATAGCGGTTTGCCAGTGAAGCATGTGTTGCCTGACAGCGCCTTCGCGAGCAAGCTCGCTCCCACAGGGATAGAAGGCGCCTCAGTGTTTGAATAAACAGCCCCCGAGGCTGTTTTTTTACGCCTATGCTTTTTGGCTCGAACCCGCCGGCGTGCAAAACGAATTGCTTGCGCAACTGCTGGATCACTGGGGCCTGCAACGCCCGGACGTGGTCGCCCACGACTTCGGCGGCGCCACCGCCCTGCGCGCGCATCTGCTCAATGGCAAGGATTACCGCAGCCTGACCCTGATCGACCCGGTTGCACTGACACCCTGGGGCTCGCCGTTCGTGCAGCACGTGCGCCAGCATGAAACGGCGTTCAGTGGTCTGCCCGATTACATTCAGCGCGCCATTGTCCCGACCTACATTCGCGGAGCCATTCACCGGGAGATCCCCGATGATGAACTGGCCCCCTACGTGCAGCCGTGGCTCGGCGATCCGGGGCAAGCGGCGTTCTACCGGCAGATCGCCCAGATGGACCCGCGTTACACGCTGGAAGCGCAGCCGCTGTACCCGACGATTCGCTGCCCGGTGCAGATTCTCTGGGGCGAAGAGGATCAGTGGATTCCCGTTGAGCGCGGACGCGAGTTGCACAACATGATCCCGGGATCACAGTTTCACCCGATCCCGAATGCCGGGCATCTGGTGCAGGAGGATGCGCCGCAAGCCATTGTTGCCGCCCTGCTGCGGTTCCTCTGACCACCCATCCCAAAAGGGCCGGGTGTTGCGCTACCGTATGCTTACGTGACCGCTCACAAAGGAATTGCCCAATGCACATCATCAACGCCCGACTGCGCAATCAGGAAGGTCTGCACGAATTGCACCTGGAAGACGGCCTGATCCGCAGCATCGCCCGCCAGACCGAAGCGCCGACACTGGGTCCAGACGACCTCGACGCGGGCGGCAATCTGGTGGTGCCGCCCTTTGTCGAACCACACATTCACCTCGACGCCACCCTGACCGCCGGCGAGCCACGCTGGAACATGAGCGGCACGTTGTTCGAAGGCATCGAATGCTGGGGCGAGCGCAAGGTCACCATCACCCGGGAAGACACTAAAACCCGGGCAAAGAAAACCATTCAGGCGCTGGCCGCACACGGCATCCAGCACGTGCGCACCCACGTCGACGTCACCGACCCGCAGCTCACCGCGCTCAAGGCCATGCTAGAAGTGCGCGAAGAAAGCCGGCACCTGATCGACCTGCAAATCGTCGCGTTCCCCCAGGAAGGCATCGAGTCGTTCCGCAATGGCCGTGAGCTGATGGAAGAAGCAATCCGCATGGGCGCGGACGTAGTCGGCGGGATTCCGCATTTTGAATACACCCGCGATCAGGGCGTCAGCTCGGTGAAGTTTTTGATGGACCTGGCCGAACGCACCGGTTGTCTGGTGGACGTGCACTGCGACGAAACCGACGATCCGCATTCACGCTTCCTCGAGGTGCTGGCCGAAGAGGCTCGCAGCCGCGACATGGGCGCACTCGTGAGCGCCAGCCACACCACGGCGATGGGCTCCTACGACAACGCCTACTGCGCCAAACTGTTCCGCCTGCTCGGGCATTCAGGGATCAGTTTTGTCTCCTGCCCGACCGAAAGCATTCACCTGCAGGGCCGCTTCGACACCTTCCCGAAACGCCGGGGCGTGACCCGGGTGAACGAATTGCTCGACGCCGGCATGAACGTCTGTTTCGGCCAGGACTCGATCGTCGACCCGTGGTATCCACTGGGCAACGGCAACATCCTGCGGGTGCTCGAAGCCGGGCTGCACATCTGCCACATGCTCGGTTACCGCAACCTGCAGAGCGCACTGGATCTGGTCACCGACAACAGCGCCAAAGCCATGCACCTCGGTGAGCGCTATGGCCTGGAACAGGGCCGCCCGGCCAACCTGCTGATCCTGTCGGCAGACAGCGATTACGAAGTGATCCGCAGCCAGGGCCTGCCGCTGTATTCGGTCCGCGGCGGCAAGGTGTTGATGAAGCGACAGATGCCGGTGGTGGAGTTCGCCGAAGAGTGAGCGGTGGTTATGATTCAAGGCGGCGTTATCGCAAAACGATAGCGCCGCCCTGTCAGATCTGACAGGCGACAACCACTGTCAACCGGTTCACAGTAAGCCCCAAGGGATCCATCGTGCCCGGGGGGACGATCATGAAAGGGACTTCACCTTTTTGTCTGATGCGCGGCGCCGAACAGACGCACGCCGACCAGTTCACCCTCCTGCTCCTCCAGTAAAACCGGCGCCGTTCCGCCCGGCATGATCACCTGCACCTCCCCCGCCGACACCCAGCCCGCCCGCCACGCCGCACAGGCCACAGCACTGGCGCTGGTGCCGGAGGATGCCGTCGGGCCCTCACCGCGCTCGAACACCCGCGCAACGATGCGTTGTTCGCCGGCATGCATGGCCCACTGCAGGTTGACGCCCGCCGGGCATGGCTGACCGGCGCGACCGGCATGGCATAGGCGATGGCGGTCAGGTTGTCCCCGAGCGATGATTGGCGCATCTGTTCGTTGCTCGGCAATACCGCTTCATCCTGTACCAGCGTCACGCAATGAGGATTGCCGATGCGCACGAACTGGCTCTGCGCCCAGGCGGGATCAAGTTGTGCCAACGGCTGAACGCAACTGACTTCCACGTTGTTCAATCGCACCGGCTCAACGCCAGACGCCCCCACGGCCTGCGGGCCGAAACCCGGTTGCCCGAGTTCCAGCCAGAAGCCTTGCACGCCTGCCACGTCAGCCGGTTTGACGGAAACGGGCACTGGCGATGACGCAGCCTGCTGGTCGTGATGCACCCGCAACAATGCGCCCTGCTCCGGCATCAGCCCTTGCTCGAGCAACGCCTGAGAGAAAATCGTCAAGCCGTTGCCGCTGCGCTCGGCCAGCGTGCCGTCGGTGTTGACGATCAGCAGATCGAAAGGTGGCGCGGACCGGAACGGGCCGATCAGCAAGCCATCGCTGCGGTGAGACTTGCTGCCGGCAGGTCGCCCGCCGTCAGGCCAGTCACAACACAGGGCGATCGCGGCGCAGCTCCACGCCTGTCGAGACAGGGCACATTGCGCGGCACTGGCGGGCAGATCGATCCCCGACTCTCGCAGCGCCTGCGGTGAAATCACTCCGTAGAGATTGCCTCGTGCATCGTAGAACTGCGTCATATAACGGCCCTTGTTTTCGGGTTGCCAGGGGCGTCACTTTAAAACGCAATTCCCTGTGGGAGCGAGCTTGCTCGCGATAGCATCGTGTCAGTCGAACTTTCATTGACTGATACACCGCCATCGCGAGCAAGCTCGCTCCCACAGAAGAGCTGTGCAAGGATGTCCGCTGCTGAAACGTTTTTTGCCAAGGATTCCCATGACCAGCCTCACGCCCAAAGACACCTTCGTCCCCGGACGTCTGCAACAGATGTCCACGCGCATCGCCTTCTTCATCGCCGGGCTCGGCATCGCCGCCTGGGCGCCGCTGGTGCCTTATGCCAAGGCGCGGGCCGGGCTCGATGAAGGGACGCTCGGCCTGTTGCTGCTGTGTCTGGGTGTCGGTTCGATTCTGGCGATGCCGCTGGCAGGAGTTCTGGCCACGCGATTCGGCTGCCGGCGTGTAGCCACTGGCGGAACGCTGTTGATCTGTGCGGCGTTGCCATTGCTGGCGACGGTGTCGTCGATTCCGGCGTTGATCGCCACGTTGTTCATGTTCGGCGCCGGACTCGGCACGGTGGACTCGACGGTGAACCTGCAAGCGGTGATTGTCGAGCGGGCCAGCGGCAAGAACATGATGTCGGGGTTTCACGGTCTGTTCAGCCTCGGCGGGATCGTCGGCGCGGCGGGCGTCAGCGGCCTGCTCGGTCTCGGGCTGACCCCTTTGGCGGCGATGCTGGTGGTGGTCGCGGTGCTGATCGCGGCGCTGTTCAAGGCTGTGCCGCACATGTTGCCTTACGGCAGCGAAAGCTCGGGGCCGGCGTTCGCGGTGCCTCACGGGATCGTGCTGTTCATCGGCGGCATGTGCTTCATCGTGTTCCTGACCGAAGGCGCGGCGCTGGACTGGAGCGCGGTGTTTCTGGCCGAGGAACGCGGGATCGATACCGCGTATGCAGGCCTGGGTTACGCGGCGTTCGCGCTGACGATGACGGCGGGTCGGTTGACCGGTGACCGGATCGTTCGCGCACTGGGAGCCACACGGATCATTCTGTTCGGCGGTCTGCTGGCGGCGACGGGATTGTTTCTGGCGACATTCGCGCCGGGCTGGGAAATCGCGCTGCTGGGTTATGCACTGGTCGGCGCCGGGTGTTCGAACATCGTGCCGGTGCTGTACACGGCGGTGGGTAAACAGACAGTGATGCCGGAAAGCATTGCAGTGCCGGCGATCACCACGCTGGGTTATGCGGGGATTCTGGCGGGGCCCGCAGTGATCGGGTTTGTCGCCCATGCCAGCAGCCTGAGTTTCGCCTTCGGCCTGATGGCGACCTTGCTGGTGGCGGTGGCGATCGGCGGCAAAGCCCTCAAGGTCTGAACCGGCTCGTCCCCACGCTCAGTGGGAACGAGCCGCGCGGGGTCAGAAACCGACGCTGGCCTGCACGAAGAACGTGCGCGGCGCACCGACATACATGCCCGAGTTGTTGTCACTGGAGCGAGTGAAGTACTGCTTGTCGAAGATGTTTTTCACCCCGGCGCCGAGCTTCAGGTTCGACAGCTGCGCACCGAAGTCATAGCCGCCGCGCACGTTCCAGGTCATGTAGCCCGGAATGTCGCCGTACTGCCCGTCCGCCGTGCCTTCGGTGATGTAGTTGTTGCTGAAGCTGCCGTCGGCATTCACGCCGGTGCCCGGCGAGCGCTGTTTGGACTGAGCGAAACCGTCGATGTTGTAAGTCCAGCGGTTGATGTCGTAGCGCAGCCCGACGGTCGCCACCTGACGCGAGTAGAACGGCAGGTCGCGGCCCTTGAAGCCTGGAATCTCGCCTTCATAGGTCGCGCGGGTGTAGGTGAAACCGGCGTTGGCGGTCAGACCATCGAGGCGCGGATCGAGCGCCGCCAGGTCGTAGCGCACCGAAGCTTCGATGCCCTGGTGTTTGGTGGCACCGAGGTTGGTCCAGCCCACGTCGTTGCTGATGTATTGCAGTTCATCGTCGAAGTCGATGTAGAACAACGTCACTTCACCGCCCCACACGTCATCGTTGTAGCGGGTGCCGATCTCGTAGGTCTTGGCCTTTTCCGGCTCCAGACCATTGGCGGTCTGGTCACCCGAACCGCCCTGCCCCAGCTGGAAATACTGCAGGCTGCCGAACGAAGTCTCGTAGTTGGCGAACAGCTTCCACGCATCCGACAGGTGATACATCACGCTCAGCGCCGGCAGCGGTTCGTTGCTCTCGATGCTGCGGTTCTTCTCCGGTACGCGTTTGCCGGCGGTGTCGAGCACGGCGCGGTCGTGCCAGTCGGTGTTGATGTGCTCGAAGCGAATGCCCGGGGTGATGGTCCATTTGCCGACATCGATCTTGTTGTCGACGTAGACCGAGTTGGCCTCGGTGCCGCCGGTGCGGTCCTGGAACACGTGGCCGTCGGACGTCCTGGTGACTACCGGCTCATTGTTGACCAGCGCCAAACGGCTCGACTGCTCGTGCATCGCTTCTTTCAGGTAGCGGTAACCAACGCTGACTTCCTGAGTGGTCGAGCCGACGTCGAACACACGAGACACCCGCGGTTCGATGCCCAGGGTGTAGTAGGAACGCGGGTACGAGCTCAGGGTTTTCAGGTCGCGGGCGGCGATGGTGCTGCCGCGGAAGCTGTCGGTGTAATAGGTCAGCACTTCGGCCTGGGTGCGTTCGTCGATCTGGCGGATCCACTTGAACGATACATCCTTGCGGCGGCCGCTGAAGTTGTCGTAGTCGCGCACGGAGTCGTACGGTTTGTCGTCGTACTGCTTCTGCGTCAGGCCGCCGGGCATGTCGGCGCTGGCATCGTAGTAATGGAAGTTGAGGCTGAAATCGTCCTGATCGGTCGGCGCCCAATGGGTCTTGAGCAGCACATCGTCGATGTCGTTGCCATTGTTGCGTTCGCGGTAACCGTTGCCGTTCACCCCGGAATACAGCAGCGCCACGCCCATGCCGTTGTCGGCGGTGCCGCCAAGGAACGCGGTGTCGATGTGTTTCCAGCCGCCGTAGCGGGTGGTTTCCAGGGTCGTGCCGATTTCACCGGTGGCCTTTTCCGGGATGGCACGGGTCACGAAGTTGATCACGCCACCGACGTTCTGTGGCCCGTAACGCACGGAACCTGCGCCACGCACCACGTCGATGCTGTCGAGGTTGCCGGAGGAAATCGGTGCCATCGACAGCTGTGGCTGACCGTAGGGTGCGAACGCCGCCGGCACGCCGTCGATCAGCACCGTGGAGCGCGGCGACAGACGCGACGTCAGGCCACGCACGCCGACGTTCAGCGAGATATCGCTGCCACCGGTACCGTTGGAATCCTGCACCTGCACGCCCGGCACACGTTTGAGAACGTCACTGACGTTCATTGCGCCCTGCTCGACCATGGCTTCGCGGCGGATCACCGTGCGCGCGCCGGGGTGGTTCTGCACCACGGCGGCATCGGCGTCGCCGAGCCAGTCGCCGACCATCTTGATATCGGTGACACCCAGCTCCAGCGGACCGTTGCTGGCCGCGGTCGGCGCTGGCGTCAGGGTCACAGAGCCTTCATTGATCTGATAGTCCAGGCCACTGCCCTGCAGCAACCGGCGCAGCGCGTCTTCCGGCGAAAGATTGCCATCGACGGCCGGCGCCTGTTTGCCCGCCACCAGATCCGGGCTGAAAAACACCTGCAGCGAGGTTTGCTGGCCCAGTTCGCTCAGGGCCTGGCCCAGTGGCTGGGCGCGGATATGAATGGCGTCGGCAGCGAAGGCCTGCGGCATCGCGGCGTTGACCGCCAGCGCAAGGGCCAGCGGCAGCCAGGGGGATTTTTTGTTGTTGGCAGAGGTGTTTTTCACGTCGTACGGAGTCCTGTGGATCGCATGAGTGTGCGGCCGTTAATGCAAACCAGTTGCAGTTGAACAGGAAGACGACGAACTCGAAAAAAACCTGAATGCTATTTTGAAATTATTTCCTGACTGCCGTCGGCAAGGGTTCGCACGGCTACCGGAAGGATATTCGGCAAGGCCTTGAGCAAGGCGTCGGTGTTATCGGATTTGAACACGCTGGTCAGACGCAGACCGGCCACGGCCGGGTTGGCGACTGTCAGCGGCTTTTCGCGATAACGGGAAACCTCTGCGACGACTTCGCTGAGGCTGGCGTTGTTGAACACCAGTTTGCCGCTGCGCCACGCCGTCAGCTGCGCCGGGTTGACCGCATAGGCCCGGGCCACCACGCCATTGGTATCGACATGGGTGCCGAGGCCCGCCGTCAGGTTGATGAATTCGTTGTCCGGCGCATGACGCCCCTGCACCCTGACCGTGCCCTGCTCCACGGCGACCCGGGTTTGCGTCACGTCGCGGCGCACATCGAAGCGGGTACCGGTGACCGTGATCTTTCCGCTTCCGGCCTCGACCACGAACGGACGCGAGGTGTCGTGTTCGACGCTGAACATCGCCTCGCCTTCGCTCAATTCGATTAGTCGTCGATCCTTCTCGAAACGCACCTGCAAGCGGCTGCGGCTGTTGAGGTCGATCACCGAACCGTCCGGCAGCGCCACATGCCTGCGCTCGCCCAGCGCGGTGGCGAATTCGGCGGTGTAACCCGCCGGGTGATTCAAGCCACTGAACAGGCCGAGCCCGAGCGCCACTGTGACCACGCAGGCCGCCAAGGCATAACGCAACAACGGGCGAGGTTCGCGCCGCGCTGGCGGCGTTTCGCACAGGGCCTTGAGACGCGGCGCCGGCAACAGGTCCGCCGCCGTCCACAAGCCTTGCAGCAACTGGAACTCATCACGGTGCTGCGGATGTTCGTTCAGCCAGGCCTCGAAATTGCGATATTGCTCGGCATCGATGGTCGGCTCCTGCAAACGCACAAACCAGCGTGCCGCGTCATCGCGCACCGTTGTTTGCCCGCACGCGCAATCACGAGTATCCATCATGGAATGTCCTGTCCGGCCGGGGATGAAAAGACGCCGCGGCTCATGATTGCGCCCCGTCCAGGCGATCACGCAGATGCCGCAGGGTGCGGATCATATACTTTTCCACCATGTTCCTGGACAGGCCCAGGCGTTCGGCGATTTCCGCCTGGGTCAGGCCCTCGATCTTCTGCCAGACGAAAATCCGCCGGCAGTTGAGCGGCAATTCGGTGAGCGCCTGTTCGATGGAATCGGCCAGCTGGATCGCATGCATGTAGTGCTCCGGGTCACCGTTCGGCGCCTCACCGAGATCAATCGCCTGCGACTCCATGGCGCCCCGCCGGTCCTCACGCCGATAACCGTCCACCGCGATGTTGCGCGCCGTCTGGTGCAGATACGCCCGGGGTTGCTGCACCGCCGAAGAGTCGGATTCGAGCACCCGCACAAAGGTGTCGTGCGCCAGATCCTCGGCCTGCGAGCGATTGCGCAGGCGTCGGGTCCAGGTGCCGATCAACTCTTCGTAATGCTCGAGAAAGCCGGGTCTGCGGGGCAGCATGGGGATCATTGCGGCGTGCTGAGGAAAGGGGCGTGAATAGTAATGCTTCCTATTAAGCCGAAGCAATGGATTCCTCGAACCGCCAACGGAGCAGGCCTCGCCACTTTACAGTGCAGCGGATCTGGCACCGCGTGACCAAGGCAAGCCTCTCCCCTTGCAGTCAGAAGCGGCGTGGAACGGCGCGTTCACGACTCGAAGTGCATCTTGCGACACAGATACAGCCCCACCAGCGGCAAAACGATGAACGTCACGCCCAACAGCACGATTTCGCTGCCGGAGAACGACGACACCACCGAGTTGACGGCGAACGCCAATGCCATTTGCGAACAGGAATACACGGCACCGGCAGCACCTCGCTTGTCGGTAAACGGCGTCATGGAGATTGCCGAAGCGCACAACACGATGAAGGTGTAACTGAAAAAGACCCCCGACACACTGACCAGAAACGATAACGTGAACAGCATCGAAAGACTGTTCAGCATCAGCAGCGAAGCACCGCAGCCCAGCAGAATGAACAGCCCCAGATGGATGATTTTCATCATTCCATAGCGGCGGATCAGGCGCGGCAACATCGAGCGGCTCACCAGCAGGCCAGCACTGACCAGCGCCGTGATCCAGCCATAAAGCGTCGGCGAAAAGCCGAACTGATGTTGCAACACGAAGGGACTGGTCGCCGTGTACATCACAAAACAGGACATGCCGATGCCCGCCAGTGTGGCGGCGCAGACAAACGTGGGATTGCGCAGGACAAACCGGTAATTGGCGAAGACATCACGGATGACGATGCTTTTGTTGCGATGCACATTGGTTTCCGGGCATTGCGCGGCGTACACCGTCCACATGCCGGCCAGCAGAATCGCCAGCGTGATGAAATTGGCCCGCCAGCCGAACCAGGTCTGGATGAAACTGCCGATGACCGGCCCCAGCACGATCGACAACCCGGTGAACAAGGTGATGTAGGAACTGGTGATCGCATAGCGGTCACCGCGCACGATGTCCGAGAGCACGATCCTCGACAGCGCCAGACACACGCCGCTGCCCACCCCCTGAATGAAACGCGCGGCCAGAAACGGTCCGATCTCGTTGAGCGAAGCGCCGATCAGATTACCGGCAATGGCAATGACGAGCCCGGTCAGCACTACCGGCTTGCGCCCGTAAATGTCACTGAGAGGGCCATAGACCAGGGCACTCAGGCCGACCCCGAACAGGAACACGGAAATCGACGATTGCATCAGCGCCTGGGTGGTGTGCATCGCCAGCATCATCTGCGGCAACGCCGAGAGATGGATGTCGGTGCCGAGCAACCCCACCAGCAGCAACAGGGTCACGATCGTCACGACCTTCAGTTCGGGCCGGGTCAGTTGGAAAGGTACGGTCGCAGTCATGGAAGACCTTCGGAACGATGGGAGTCAGAGGGGCACGTCGCGTGACAGGGGCGACGAATTCACGGTGCATTTCACGTATCGACGGTACGCAGCGAGAAGTTCATCCGTCGCGTCGCGCTCGTAACACTCATGACTGAGAATGATCCCCGGTCGGCAGATGTCGGGAGTCTGTACGGCCCGCCACGCGGTCCACACGGCCAGGAAGCTGGTCAGTTGCGCCATGCCGGTCAGCCCGTTGGCCTCATCGAACGTGGAGACGATCCGGTGCGTTGCCTGCTCGCCGCAGGCCAGTTGTGCCACCACTTCGACGAAGCTGATGTCAGGGCGGTTGCGGGAAAGTCTGCCGTTGCGCACCAGAATGTCGTGCACCTGATCGCTGGCCGAAGCGCTTGCCCCCGGCGGCACATGCTCATCCAGCAAACCGAGGGCAATCAGATTGCGCACGCTGTCGAAGAACCCCGGCCAGCGTGCGGTCTGCTGCCTGATCGTCGCTACGGCGGCCACGCCGGGTGATTCGAGCAGGTAAGGCGACAGGCCGTCATGGTAGACGTCCAGCATTCCCACGCCTTCGACGAAACGGCTTTCCTTCATGTCGAACCGCAGGCAATACCCGAGACTGCCGTCGATCTTCACCAGCGCCTTGCGATTGAGCGCCGGCAAACGGTCACCGAACAGCAAGTCGTAGTTGAGCGGCGGTTGTGGCTGCTGCGGCACACCGCCGCAAACCGCACTCAGGCTGACGATCGTCCCGGCAGCCGAGTTCGAGGCGAGATCGTGCATGAGGATTTCCACCAGACCCGGTTCCAGTCCGAAACCGAAAAACAGCGTCACGTCACGCTCCAGCAGGCGTCGATGCAGCGCCTGATGAGCGGTGAAATCGTCATAGAGCGGCCGGCCGAGGCTGACGTACACCGGGCGTTTCCTGAACAGTGCGTCATTGCGTTCATCCGTGACAAAGGCAATGGTCGCCGGCCCGCTGAGGGCCAGCAGCACCACGTCCAGCTCCGCCGTGTCCAGATGGTCCATGACCTGCAGTGCCGGATGGGCCTGCTCGAGGTCACGCTTGAGCCTTGTCGCCTTGCGCTCGTCCAGGTCGTGGACGTGCAGGCGGTCGAAACCCAGTTGCCCGATGTGCAATGCCAGCGGGTAGCCCAGATTGCCGCAGCCGATCAGTCCGATGTTCTTGCTCATGTAGGCGACACCTTGTGTTTGAACGTGCTCAATGTGTGAGCGATGGCGTCGATGTCCAGCGCAGCGATCTCGAAGATCCGCACGGCCTGTCGGTCGGCGTGCCAACGGTCGCGTTCCGCACCCAGGCCTTCGAAGATCTGCGTCGCCAGCACCGGCATCGCCGGATACAGGCAATACGCCAGGGATTGCCAGGCGTGCAGCATCAGCGCGATCCTGGTGCGCAACGCATTGCGGTCGTCGCGCCAGGCGTGGCTTTGCGTGGTGTAGTCAGCGATCACCTCAAGCAGATAAACGATCCTGCGCACCGCTGCGTGCGGCGCATGACTGGCGTAGTGTTCAAGGCAGTCGTCCATCGCCGCATTCAGTTCGCGGTAGAACGCCACGTCCTGCCGCAACCAGGGGCCGGCTTCGATGCAGCCGTCGGCAAAATGCCCGATCAGTTCGCGGCCATTGGCGAACACATCGGTCAACGACTGTACGAAACGCCCGGTGAACTCGTTGAAGGCTTCGCGGCGAAAATTGCTTTCGCTGGTCGGGCTGAGGATCTGACAGAGATACAGACGCACCAGATCCGCCGGATACGTCTGCAGGAATTCGCTGGCCCAGATCGCATGGTTGGCGCCGGTGGAGAACTTCCGGCCGTCCAGCAGACTGAACTGGTTGATCACCGCGACAGGCAATTGTTGAGGGGCCACACCGAGCACTTTCAGCACATACGGCAGCAGGATCCCAGAACCACAGAGGTTGTCGACGCCGCAGAAAAACAGATGCCCGGTTGCCGACGGATAACGCGAAAGGCCGAAAAACGAGCGCAGGGCGCGCTCCATGACCACCGTCAGCACCTGCTCTCCCTTGACCGGCACGCCGCGCCCCCGCAAGGACGAAACCGGGATATCGCCCAGCGCACCGTCCTTGAGGTACTGCTGCAAACGGTCATAACAGATCCGGCTCGCCACGGTATTGTGGCTGTACATCTGTGCTGCGAGTTCGCCGATGACGGCTTGATCGAGCCGCAGGTAAAGCCGCGCCACCGGCCGGCGCACGAGTTTCTCCCGGGTGACCGAATGGAACGGCTCGATCAGTTTGCATTCGTCCTGATACAACCCGCAGTTCTCGCACTCCATGCCGATGGTCGAAGCCCGGCAGTGCGGGCACTGACCGGCCACATAGCTCTCACAGATGAATTGCCCGGACGCTTCGCTGTAGGGGTGCTCGACGATCCGCTCGGACAGATAACCGGACTCCAGCAACAGACCGAGGAAGCGCTCCTTGACCGCCGCGAAATCCGGCGAATCCGGCACGTGAGGCAGGAACGCGTCGTACTCGACCTGGAACGACTGAAGATCGTTCACGATGACGCTTTCACAACTCTCCACCAGCCCCGTGTAAGTGGTGCCACGGGCAATCGCGGTCTTGTCGATGTGATTGGTGTGCCCGTAGGTGCCGCAGTAGGCAAACGCATCGGTGCCGGTCAGTTCGCAGCAGCGCTTGAAAACGTCCGCCAGCAGATAGGCCCCCGATAAATGTCCGAGATGCAACGGACCATTGGGCGTCGGAAACGCCGTCTCGATCAACAGATGACCGTCGTCGGGCATGGCAGCCCTTTCCCGGTCGGCGAGCGCCGCGTGATCGACGTGCCAATAGGACGTGAAACGCAATGCCTCACCGCTGCGGTTTTCCACGGTGTGAGCTTCAAAAGGCTGGAATTCGACATGATCTCCGGCGCGTATCGTGAATTGTCGACTGCCGGACGTCAGCACGCCTTCGCCACTCAGGACCTTCCAGCATTCGCTGTCATGGTGATTGTGGATGCGGGTGCTTTGCGACGGTGCCACGGTGATGTCCCGTGCGTTCATCTGCCCGGACGACACATCGAAGGACGCCGGGAAAGTGCGGGTGATCTTCATGGGGTCTGTACTCTCCGGTCAGGGGCGC
Organism: Pseudomonas bananamidigenes; assembly: GCF_001679645.1. Lineage (GTDB taxonomy): Bacteria > Pseudomonadota > Gammaproteobacteria > Pseudomonadales > Pseudomonadaceae > Aquipseudomonas > Aquipseudomonas bananamidigenes. Next base: position 90,281 of record NZ_LRUN01000035.1, read on the forward strand.
GTGAGCATGGTTTCGTACAGCAGGCGCTCACTGCGCCGTACCTGTTCGTAGTCACGGGCAATCTGCCCGGAGTCGGCACTGACCATGTACAGATGTCCCGGTCGGTCATGACCCAGGGCGCGGTCGGTCTTGTGCAAACGGTCGCCCTTCGCCAAGCGGAACAGCACGCTGCGTACCGTCCCGATATCCAGCAGCAGGTTCAGGTCCGGCTCGCGCAGCACGTCTCCGGTCATATCGGAAGCCAGGTACACCTTTCTGGCCGCCTTGGTGTGCGGATTCGCTCCGTTGATCCGTGTGCGGAATGCCTGGGGATCCAGCATCGCGTCAGCCAGCAGCGAAAGCTGGGTGAGGCTGTGGGTGTCGTGCAACACCGAAAAATCGACATTGCCCGACAGGCGCGCAGCGACCTCGATCAGACACGGTCCATCATCGGTCATGCGCATTTCGAAGTGGGCATTGCCGTAGCGAATCCCCAGCGCATCACAGACCCGGCCGGCGTAATCGGCCAATGAACGATGCAGTTCAGTCGCCGGGCTGATCAGGTCCGCATAGCTGTCGTTCGACGGCGCTTCATCGTTCAGGCGCACTTCTCCCCAGGCATCGCAGACGTAGTGATGCCCCTCCGAGGAGCAGGTGTTGACCAGGTACTGCTTGCCCGACAGGTACTCCTGGGCCAGCACTTTGGTGTAGCGGGAGCTGAAGTCATCGAAGATGCTTTTGGCGCCGAGAATGCGATCGAAAGCGTCGGCAATCTGCGCCCGCGTGTTGCAGTAATGCACACCATCAGTGTTGGCGCCGGCTTCGGGCTTGAGCACGATCTGGCCGCCGATGCGCTCATGGAACGCGCAGATCTGTTCCAGATCGTCGCTGAGCAACTGCCGGGCCGACTTCAGCCCATGCTGACGCAGCGTTTCATGCATCAGGTATTTACTGCGGCGGGTGATACTTGATGCGCCGTCATTGCGCGGCACATCAAACATGGCGGCGAGCTTGTCCGCCAGCAGCACACACGGCTCACACCCGGCGATCACCGCCCTCACATGCCGCCCCTTCAAACGAGCAACAAAATCCGCCGCCTCGGCCTCGGACGCCAGCACATGATGTTCGGTGTAATCCTGTCGATTGAACGTCGGCTTGAGAATCGGATGCTCCATGGCGTCGGCAGTGCACACATGAATGCAACTGAAGCCGAGCCCCTTGAACAGCGGGGCAATGTGGCGACCGCTCGACAATCCACCGACGATGACGATGACATCCTTGTTGAATAATCGACTCACGATTCAATCCTTGTAGATGAATGAAGGAATTACCTTTGCGGCGACCCGGCAGCTTCAGCCGGTTTGAAGCGCTGCCCAATTGACGAAGGTGTCGGCACCCGGCGCCCGGCTGCGCGGCCGATTGAGGATCCGGTCGATAACGATCTGCCCCCGCCACGCCGCCAGACTCAGGTTGGGGTCGGCGAGACCACGCTGGCCGCGCGCGGCGTTGAGCATGAAGATCTGCCGGTCGGCCGGACCCGACCAGATCGCAGCGAAGTCGCGATCCACACGGATTTCCCCGCCCTCGCGTTCGAAGCGATGTTCGAGCGCGCCCAGGAACGGATGTCTGGCCGCACGAAAACCGGTGGCCCACAGCAAGAGATCGGCTTCCAGCATCTCCTGGTCGTTGCAGCCCTGGTGCTGTGCGGCCAGTTTCCAGCAGTCCTGGTCTCGCCACACTTCACCCACACTGCGCGAGGGCATCAGGCGCACGACCATCGGCGAGTGTTCGATGTAACGCAGGGTGTAGATGCGCTGATAAATGCTGCGCAGCGTGTGCCCGGAAATACCGTCGCTGGCCAATTCATTGCGTTTGAGAAAAGCCTCGCGATAGCTCGCATCCTGGCTATAGAAAAAATCCGAATGGGCGGGCGTGAACAGGTCGTTGGCGAACGGTGAATCATCGATGGGCGAAAAGTTTTCCCTTCGCGACACCCACGACACCTCGCTCGGCGCCTCCTCGCCGGTTCGCCGCAACAATTCGAGAACGACTTCCGCCCCCGACTGGCCACCCCCGACCACCACAACCCGACGCCCCCCCGCCCGACGCGGTTTATCGGCGAAACGGTAAATATGAAAGTTGGATTCATCGTCGACATGCGGCCTTGCGAACTCGGGCAAGTACGGTTCGATACCGACCCCGACGACGATGTTTTTGCACAACGTCTGGCGACGGGAAGTCTGGACAACGAAATGCTGGCCGTCGAAATCGACGGCTTCCACGCTTTCGCCAAAGTGCACGTTCTGATTGGTGTGCGCGGCCCACTTCAGGTAATCCGCAAACTCAAGACGGGAGATTTGCGCAAACTGCGCATTGAGAAATGGCAGCAACCGACCGTGCTGATGCAGGTACGAGACAAACGAAAACGGATTGGTCGGCTCAGTCAGGGTGACCAGATCCTTGAACATCGAAACTTGCAGGCACGCGTCCGGCAACATCATGCCGCTGTGCCAGGAAAACTCGGCTTTCTTCTCGAAGAAAATATTGCGAACTTCACGCCGTCCGTGCAGTTGCGCCGCGATACTGAGATTCGACGGCCCGCAGCCAATACCCACGCAATCGTAAATCTCGTTTTCCATGTCAGCATTCTCCATTGGCCCACTGCGTCATGCGTGTGGGAGCGTGCAACTGAAAAAGGGCGCGGCTGCACTTGCGGCCTATCGCCGGAACGAACCGCACCTGTTTCTTTTTTCACAGCAATATCGCGCCCGGCTCGATAGAGCCGGTCGCACTTGTCGAGTGGCGAATGATTAAAGCGAAACGGCGATCAGCCAGTGGTTTTCCAGCGCTCGCGCCCGATCATGCGGGCGCGCCTCCCTGTTGTGGAAAGGCTGGAGAACGGAACGGAAATATCGAAGAGAAGAAATCATTTGAAATACACACGTCCTTGTGTCGTTAGGTTGGATATGCATTTCCATAAATTGGATCCAATATGGTTTACGTTTTCCAAACCGTCAAATGCCATTCATCGCCGATCTAAAAATCAAATTCGACGCTCCCCATGCAGACGCTCTGAATGGCGAGGAGTCTATGCAACGCAAAATTTCCCGGTATTCTCGATGCCCCGACTTCAAGGAGCCCAGTCATGAGTTCAATTCTCGAAAGCCTTCCAATGGGCCAAAAGGTAGGCATCGCCTTCTCCGGCGGCCTCGATACCAGCGCTGCGTTGCACTGGATGCGCATCAAGGGCGCCGTGCCCTATGCCTATACGGCGGACATCGGCCAGCCCGACGAGGACGACTACCAGTCGATTCCACGTCGCGCCAAAGAGTACGGTGCAGAAGACGCACGCCTGATCGACTGCCGTGCGCAGCTGGTTGCCGAAGGCATCGCCGCCCTGCAGAGCGGCGCGTTCCACGTTCAGACGGCGGGCGCCACTTACTTCAACACCACGCCTTTGGGTCGTGCCGTGACGGGCACCATGCTCGTTGCCGCCATGAAAGAGGACGGGGTCAACATCTGGGGCGACGGCAGTACCTACAAGGGTAACGACATCGAACGGTTCTACCGCTACGGCCTGCTGGTGAACCCGGAGCTGAAGATCTACAAACCCTGGCTTGACGAGCAGTTCATCGACGAGCTGGGTGGCCGCGCCGAAATGTCCGCGTTCATGCACCAGGCCGGATTCGCCTACAAGATGTCCGCGGAAAAGGCCTACTCGACCGACTCCAACCTTCTGGGCGCGACCCACGAAGCCAAAGACCTCGAGAATCTCGACAGCGGTATCCAGATCGTCAACCCGATCATGGGCGTGGCGTTCTGGCGCGACGACTTGAAAATCGACAAGGAGCAGGTCTCGATCCGCTTTGAAGAAGGCCAGCCTGTCGCCCTCAACGGCAAGACCTTCGCCAACGCCGTCGAGCTGATGCTGGAAGCCAACCGTATCGGTGGCCGCCACGGTCTGGGCATGAGCGATCAGATCGAAAACCGCATCATCGAGGCCAAGAGCCGCGGCATCTACGAGGCCCCCGGCCTGGCCCTGCTGCACATTGCCTACGAGCGTCTGGTCACCGGTATCCATAACGAAGACACCATGGACCAGTTCCGCGACAACGGTCGCCGTCTGGGCAAGTTCCTGTATCAGGGTCGCTGGTTCGATCCGCAGGCCATCATGCTTCGCGAGTCCGCCCAGCGCTGGGTCGCACGCGCCATTACCGGTGAAGTGACGCTGGAACTGCGCCGTGGCAATGACTACTCGATCCTCAACACGACTTCGCCGAACCTGACCTATCACCCGGAACGTCTGTCGATGGAAAAAGTGGCCTCGATGTTCTCGCCACGGGACCGCATCGGTCAGCTGACCATGCGCAACCTCGACATCGCCGACACCTCCGACAAGCTGCGGATCTTCTCGCAGACCGGCCTGCTCTCGGCGGACAACGCGTCCGTGCTGGCAGACCTCAAGCGCAGCGAAGGCTGAGCCGGCTGACCGCAGCCGTGTCCTGATACGGACACGGCTGCGGCGTTCCGATCCCTTGCCGGAATATCTTTGAAATTCCTTCCGCCAAACGTGCCGGATCCGGACGTTATCGTGCAGGGCGCGGCCTCCCGGTTTCACCCGAGTGTGGCGCACATGCATTCATCGACTTGACGGGGAACGACAGGGGCTGCCGTTTTGAGCGGGGCATCCATCAGAAACGGGAGCGAGCAGGCTCGCCCCCGCTGGTTTCACTGACGATGAATCAGCCTTTTTCGTCGATCCCGGCTTGCAGGGACTGACTGCCCAGATGACCGCTCAGGGTCACCGGGCCGACCTTCAGGTTGCCGTTTTCAAGGGAAACCTTCGGTGCGTTTTCTTCAGACTTGTGTGGCAGGTCCAGCCCGGCTTTCACGCCGTAGTCGCGGTTGCTCAGGTCGTTGCTGCTGACCTTCGAACCACCCAGATCGACCTTGCCTTCAGTGGCGGAAATCCGCGCGCCGGTCAGTTGCGTAGCGCCGCCGACGATGAGGTTTACACCTTGGCTTGCGCTGACGCCAGAAGCCTGCTTCACGCTGTCCTTGTGCGCGTATTCGCCTTCGGCTTTCAGTGTCGGCTTGTAGTCGGTGCCGGCCAATTTGCCTTTGTCGTCTGCAGGGGTCTTCTTGGCAGTCAGGCCCAGATCCACATCGACCTTGGCGTGGGTGCTGGAGTCCTGACGGCTCTCGACTGACAGATCGCCGGATACGTTGCCGCTGACGTTGCGCGCATCGATCCGCGCACCATTCAGGCTCGCATCACCCGCGCTGTTCAGCACCACAGTGTCAGCCTTGATCTGGCTGTTCTGCTGGGTGGTGCCTTGCAGGTAATCCACGCCCACCTTGGCCCCGGCATTGAAGCCGTGATCGCTGCTGACTTTTTCATCGGCGGCGGTCGGCATGCTTTTACTCAGATTGCCACCAGCGTTCAACGCAACGTTCCAGTTATTGCGGCTGTCGGTGGACTGCGCGGACTCCTGAACGAAACCGCCCTTCTGCGCGTCGATGCTGACGTTTGGCGCAGTGACCTGAGTGCCTTGCAGGCGCACCGAATCACCGCTCAGCGCAAGGCCGTTCTGGCTGTTGAGCTGGCCACCGGTGAGGGTTTGCGTGTTCTCGTTGACCCGACCGATGTTGAAGTTGCCGCTGAGGTTGCCGCCCTGATCGTGGCTCTTCTCGCTGCTGCTCTTGCTGCCGCCCGCCTTCAGACCGCCGCCGAGATTACTGCCGTTGGCGACGTGGGTGTCGGTGGCCGCTTGCAGATCGAGTTTGCCGTCAGCCTTCAAGTCGATAGCGCCAGCGCTGTCGATCTTCGTGCCCTGCTGAACCTGATTGCCACCGCTGCTCAGTTGCACCGGCCCGTTGCCACTGAGGCTGGCAACGTGCGCCTGGCTGTCGGTGGTCTGGTTGCCTTTGTGATCGAGCTGGAACCCGGCGCCGAGATCGACGTTGGTGCCATCGGTGCCCGGCAAGGTGCCGACGGTCAGTGAGCCGCTGCCCCGCAGGCTGGAGCTGTCGCTGCTCTGACGGTCATCGGCCTGATTAAGGGCCAGATCGCCGCCGGTCTTGACGCTGACACCGCCCTGCCCGCCGTCGAAACGGCTGCCTTCGAACTGTGCATCATGGCCAACATTGATATTCACGCCTTGAGTGCCGGCATAACTGCCGACCACCGCCGTGGAGCTGTTCTTGCTCGACTGGCTGCTGCCGCCCGCGCCGCTGCCGGCCACGTTCACGTCTTCACCGGTCTTGGTGTAGACCCGCACATCGACCTTGGCATCCACCGAATTGTCGGTGCTGCTGCGGGTGTTGGTTGCGGCATCGGCCACCAGTTTGTCAGCGCTGATGTTCACCTTGCCGGCGCTGGCGTTGTACTGGGTGCCCTGATCATGCAGCGTGCCGCCGACCTTCACGTCCACGGTCTGGCCGTCGAACCGGCTGACCACGGCGTTGCTGCTCTGCTCGGTCTTGTCAGCGCTCGCATGACCGACCGCCACGTCGATACCGACGTTCGGCTGACCGAGATTGGCCAGTGCGTCCTTGTCCGGCACCTTGCCGTCGAGCACATCTTTCACCGCGCCGGCAATCGGCCGGGCGATGTCTTTGTACTCGACGTTGGCGCCGATGTCCGCCGACCAGTTGCTCTCCTTGTGGGTGCTGCTTTCGGTGTTGCTGGCGGCACGGTTGTCGACTTCGTTGGCGGCGACGTTCAGACCGTTGCCGGACTTGAGCTGCGCGCCTTCGGTAGCGAGTTTGTCAGCGTTGATGTTCAGGCTGCCGCTGCTCTGCACACCGGTGGTTTGCGCGGTGGTTTTAGCGGTGATGTCTTGCGAGGTGCTGTGCGAGAAGTCCACACCGCTGCCCGCGCGGTCGAGGCCGCCGGTGTAGTAGAAACCACCGCCGGTGCTGCGGGTTTCGGTCGAGGTGGTGTGACTGTCCTGCTCGGCCAGCAGCGAGACATTCTTGCCGCTCAGCGTGGTGTCGCCGGCGGTGGACTTCACCTCGGCGCCCTTGAGCGTCACGTCACCGCCCGCCTTCACTTGCACGCTGCCGCCGCTGAGGCTGGAACCCTGCTGCGTGAGGTCGTTGGCGGTGACGGTTTGCACCTTGTCTTCGTAATGCACGCCGGCACGATACTGCTCCGCCGTCTGCTCCTTGGCGTAGGCATCGAAACCACGAGTCTGTGTGCTGTTGCTGCTGTCATGGGTGTTCTGCGTGGAACGCACGTTCACATCGCCCGCAGCATCCGCCGTCAGCGAACCACCGGCCTTGACTGTGGAACCGGCGACATCGATGTCTTTGGCGCTTTTGAGCTTGAGGTTGCTGTCAGAAGCCAGCTCGCTGCGCACCGTGGTGCTGTCCTTGCTGTTCTGCCGGGACTCGTCCTTGGTGATGCCGAAGAACTTGCTGTCCTTGTCGTGCTGGTTGCTGTGCGAAGTGTCCTGCACACCGTCGATAGTCAGCGAACCGTTGTCGCTGATCACGCTGGCGTCCTTGGCGCCACGCACCTGGCTGCCGCTGATACGCACATCGTCAGCCTTGACCACCAGTTTGCCGGCGGCGTTGATTTTGCTGCCCTGATGCTGGGTCTGGCCTTTATCGGCGTCGCCGGTCTTGCCGAAGAAACCGCCGCCCACCAGATCACCGGAATAGCGATTGTCGCTGCTGCGGCTGGTGCGGGTCGCGGTGGTGATTTCCACTTGTTTTCCGGCCATTTGCAGGTCGCCGGCACTGGTCAGTTCAGCGCCTTCGGAGCGCAACAACGCAGCGGTTTGCAGGGCGATATTGCCGCCCTTCAACTGACTGGAGACGCTGCGCTGCTCTTCGCTGCTGCTGTCCCAATCGGCTTTCCACAGGTGTTTGCGGTGCTTGCCCTGATCGGTCTGAGTGTGGCTTTCCGTGGCGGCGGTCAAACGCAGATCGCCGCCGCTTTGCACGCTGAGGTTGTTCTTCGCGTCGACCTTGGCGGCTTTCAGTTCGGTGTCTTTGCCGGACGACAATTGCGCGTCGCGGCTGGCAACGATCTGGCTGCCGTGCTGGCGTGAATCGCTGTCGGTCCGGGTGCGCTCGTAGGTTTCCCAGGTGATGCCGATGGTGCTGTTGTTCCAGTTTTCGCGCTGTTCCTGAAGCTTGCGGCTTTCAACGGTGCTCAGGGTCAGATTGCGCTTGGCATCGACCTTCACGTCGCGGCCGCTGACGTCGGTGGCGGCCAGCGTCAGGTCCTTGCCGCTGTGCAGCCCGACATCGCCCTGGCTGCTGCGAATGCCGGCGCGGGTCACATCGAGGCTGTCCGGAATCGCCTGACCGCTGACGCTCAAGTCCCCAGCCGAACGGATCTGCACGCCGTCACGCCCGGCGACTTGCACCGCACCGACCTTCACACCCGCGCCTTCAGCGGTGCTGACGATGTTGATGCGCCCCGCCTGCATCGCGCCGAACAGGCTGGCGTCGATCCGCTGATCGGTGGTGTTGCCCGCCGGGTCCACGGCTTTCACCTGACCGCTGGCATAGTCGACCTGATTGCGCCCGACGGTGAGGTTCAGTTGGTCCCGCGCAGTGATCGCACCCTGGCTGTCGATGCGCGGCGCGATCAGGTTGATCGAGCCCTCACCGTTGCGCAGACCGCCGCCCTGAATCTGCAATTGACCGTTGGCGTCGCGGGTGCTGAGGGCTTGCAGTTTGCCGTCGTTCAGCTCGGGACGACCGACCACCAGATTGGCGTTCGGCGTGTTGATGAAGCTGCCGCCATTCACCGAAATGCCGTTCGGGTTGGCAAGCACATAGTCGGCGGCGCGCCCGAAGATTTCCTGGGCGCCGTTGATGGCCGACGGGTTGCGGCTGATCACTTCGTTGAGGATCACGCTCGCCGCCTGGCCCTGCAATTGCGGGTTGGCCGCCAGTTGTCCGGCGAGCTGGGATTGCCCGGCCTGCAAGGCGTTGTTCAGCACGAGGCCCTGACGGTCGACGTTGTAGTCGAGGAACTGGTTGTGCGACAGGCCCGAGCCATTGGGCGCAACGATGTTGACGATGGGCACGCCGCCCTGGGTCTGCAACTGCGCGGTGCCGCCGGGGCCGGGTGCGACCACCACACCGCCGGCCATGGCGCCCGGCAGGTGAGCGGCCAGGAACAGGCTGGCGATGGCCCAGCGCAGTTTGCCTCGCGGGGAAAGATGAAACGCAAAGGTGTTCATTGGCATAAAAAACTCTCCATGTAGTGCGGCATCACGTTGCGCGTTGAGTTACAGGCCACGGCTGTCGCGCTCAGATCCGATGGCTGTTGTTCACTGACGTTCATATCTGCAATCCGACCCGCATCAGCCAGGTTTCAGGCTCGTGGTGCAGGCCGGTCGGGGTGTTGAGGCTGCGCTGGTAATCGACATCCACCTGCAGGTTTTTCCAGCCCAGGTTGAGGCCGATGCTGGCACCGCTCAGGCGTTGAACCGGCGCACCGTGATCGGCCTTGATCCAGCCGTGGTCGAGGCCCACGCGCGGAGTGATCTGCACCGGCAGATCGGTGCGCATCGGCAGACGCAAGGTGTTGCGCCAGATCGCGCCGCTGGCACCGGAGGCACTGCTGACCCGGTAACCGCGAACGGCGGAATCGTCGGTGCCGAGCAGTTGTTCGATGGCCGGCAGCGGATCGGGGCTGTATTGCACATTGAGCTGGCTCTGCCATTGCCAGGCTTGCGTGCCGAACTGACCGTTGCGCCACTGACTGAGGCCGGCGCGGTACTTGCGAAACTGTGCCTTGGGCAGGTTCCTGACCTGATGATCGGCATCGTCGTCGGCGCCGAGCCAGCGCAGACCCTGGGCGTAATTGAAGTCGAGGTTCCACACCGCCCGGTCGAGCCAGAACAGATTGAGTCCGGCCTCGACGACGGTCAGGGTCGGGCTCTGAATGCCCAGGCGAACGTTTTCCAGATAACTGTCGACGTCCTTGTGCGCCAGTTGCAGGTTGGCGCTGAGCTGGTGGCTCTGGTCACGCCACAACACGCGGTCGGCGCGCAGGCTGAGTTGATCGGTGATACCGGTGCTGTACAGGGTCGAGCCGAGCAGTTTGAACGGCGAACGATATTCGGCATGGCTGGCGAAGGTGCTGAACGTCCAGTACCCGTAGGGAATTGCGTAATAGAGGCTGGCGTTGCGGTTGTAACGGTCACCCCGGTTGAGGGTGTCGCTGGCGCTCAGGCTCAACAGATCGTTGAGTTCCAGCGGGCTATCCAGGCTCAAAGTGAACGTGTTGCGATCCCGCCCGGTGCTGGCGCTGCCGAGATTGTCGAGACCGGCGCCGAGGGCCCAGCGCGATTGCCCGGAAGTGCGTGAACGCAAGATGATTTTTGACGCGCCGGGCTGGCTGCCGGGAGCGATGTCGGCGGTCAGATCGAGGGAGCGCAGACGGTTCAACTGATCCAGTCCCTGTTCCAGATCCCGCAGGTTCAGCGGTTTGCCGAGCATGCCCGGAAACGCACCACCGAGAGACACCGGCAGGCTCTGGTCAGCCAGTTCGATGGACTCGATATAGCCTTCGTCGATCAGGATATCCAGCGACTGCCCCGCTGCCGGCGCGCTGCTCAGGTACGGGCGACTGGCGATGTACCCCTTCTCCACGTACAGCGCAGTGATGGTCGCCAGCAGATGGTTGATCTGGCCGACGCCCATGCACGGCGCCAGCAACGGCTGGATGCGGGCATTGAGCTGGTCTTTGTCGATCAACGTCACGCCGCCGATGCGCGTGCCGCTCAAAGGCCAGCAGCGTTCATCGGGTTTGACCGAGTCGGGAATGGCCGGGGTGGCAGGCGCCGGACCGAACGCACCGCGCTCCAGTTGGCGCTTGCGTTGTTCAAGTTGCAGTTGTTGCAAGTCGCGCTGTTGCTGTTGCTGCTGGCGCAGCACTTCCTGACCTGGATTCGACGGTTCGGCAGCAAAAACGCTGGGTGCACACACACTCAACAACAAAGCCGGCAACAGCGGACGAGGCAGATAACTACAGCGAGAAACAGCGCGAATCGAATACGGCACTCAACTTCCTTGCAATCAAATGGCTTAATGCCATCCCATCAATTGCAGTGATAGTCAGAGCCTTCCTACACAAATGCAAGACGCTTCCTACATTGCTTACATTTCTTAAACAAATGCGTTTTTAGCACGGATCGCCAGCGATAATGCCAGCAAGTTGCAGATCATCAGGGTTTCCCCGAGGGCCTGAGCCCATGCGGCCAACATCAATCCCGCACCGATCAGCAGGTAATAAAACAGCCCGAGCAATGCGCCGGCGGTGCCCAAACGATCCGGGTAATTGCATAAGGCAGCGCCCAGAATGTTCGGGATCGCCATGCCGAACGCCAGTACTACCAGCAGCATCGGCAGCACGAACCAGACGTGCGCTTCCAACAGCCATACGCCGCTACCGCCGAGCAACCCCGTGAGTGCCGCCAGGCGAATCAACCGTAACGGGCTGCAACCGGATTGCAGCAGGCGTTTGTTGAACCATGCTCCAAACCCTGAGGCCAGCGCGAGTATCACACCACTGTAGCCGAACCACTCGCCGCCCAGGCCGAGACGTTCGAACAGAAACGGCCCGAGGCTGTAATAGCTGAACAACGCGACGTTGAACGATGCAATCCACAGAGCCGAACGCCAGATGCCCGGGTCGCGCAACATGTCGCCCATGGTTGCGAACAGACCGATGGAGGTCAGTTGCGCTGGACGGGTTTCCGGCAAGGTGCGCCAACTCCAGATCCACAAGATCGAAGCCAGCAGCAACAGTGCAGCGAGCACGCCGCGATAGCCGAAGCCTTGAACCAGGCTCGCCCCACTGAACAGGCCGATAGCGGGACTGGCCGCCAGCGCCATGCCCACCAGCGAAAACACACGGGCCAGTTCCATCCCGCGAAAGCGGTCGCGCAACAACGTCTGGGTCACGACCGAACCCACGGCAGCGCCGAAGGCCGCCAACGCCTGAGCCATCAACAAACCGTTGAAACCGCGAACCCACAAACCCAGTACACAGGCCATTGCATATATCGCCAGACCGGCGAGCATCGAGGGCCGACGGCCGATCCGGTCACACACCCGGCCCCAGGTCACCACGCCAAACGCGAAGGCCAGAAAGTACACGGACAAGGTCTGCGCTGCGGCTTGCGGCCCCACATCGAACGCCCGGCCGATATCCCCCAGCGCCGGGCTGAACAACGTCTGGGCGATCTGCGGAAACATCAGCAGCGCAATCGCCAACATCAAAAACGTTCTATGGCTCATTAGCCTGACTCCTCAACAAAAGCGCCGAGGAGTTTAAAAAGCCGTGACTGGCGTATTATCCAAACCCCGCCAATTTATCGCTGAAATCGGACAACCCATGGCCTGGCTCGAAGCTCACGACCGTTTTGACCCGGATCATTTCCCGGCGCCGGTGATCGGCATTGCCTCTACCCTCGGCGATCACGATTCGGGGTTACATCGGCATCAGCGCGGGCAACTGCTCTATACCCGGCAAGGCTGCACCCGCATCACGCTGGCGCAGCAGTTATGCCTGCTGCCACCGTCACGAGCGGCGTGGATTCCCGGTGGCGTCACCCATCGGGCGGTGATGCAGCAAAGCGTCGACTACCGCTCCATCTACCTGACGCCCGAGTTGTGTCGCGAGCTGCCGCAACAGGTCTGTGTGATCGAGGTCAGCCCGCTGCTTCGTGCCGTACTGGAGCCGATAGCGATTGCGGATTTCGATACCGATTGGCAACAGGGCAAATTCGTCCATCTGCTGGGACTGTGCCAGAGTGAAATCCGCGAGGCGGCGCAGCAACCGATGCTTTTACCCTTGCCGCAAGACAAGCGTCTCGCCCCCCTGCTTGCACGGCCCGAGCAATTGCCACCGGAGCTGCAAGTGCTGGAACAACAGATCGGCGCCAGCAGCCGCACCATCGGCCGGATCTTCCAGCGCGAAACCGGCATGAGCTATCAGCAATGGCGCCAGCAGTGGCGACTGATGCGCGCCATGGAACTGCTCGCCACCGGGCGCAACCTCGGCTATTGCGCGTTTGAACTGGGTTTTGCCAGCGACAGCGCGTTCATCGCGTTCTTCAAATCCATGACCGGCAGCACGCCCGGCACCTGGCTCAGATAAACAACTGACGACCGGCGATAAAAATCAATTGCCACAAAATATTACTCGCGTCATATTACAGCCGTAATAACAGCCTTTTTTCAGGTATTACGCCATGACCAGCATGCCCACCGTAGAACCCGACCTCGCCGTTCCGGTAAGCGCCCCCCGGCCTCCCCTGCTGAAACGCCTGCTGTTGCCCGCTGCGGGCCTGGCTGCGCTGGTGTTTGCCGGGCTGTATGCCGCGCACTGGTGGGGCACCGGGCGTTTTCTCGAAGAAACCGACGATGCCTACATCGGTGCCGACGTGACGGTGATCGGACCAAAAGTCGCCGGTTACATCGAAGAGGTGCTGGTCAGCGACAACCAGCCGGTGAAGGCCGGCGACGTACTGATCCGCCTCGACGCCCGGGACTACCGCGCCAGTCTGGCCAAGGCCGAAGGCGCGGTCGCCGCCGAAGAGGCGCTACTGGCCAATCTCGATGCCACCGAACAACTGCAACAAGCAGTGATCGGTCAGGCCCGCGCCGGCATCGATGCCGCCGGTGCCGAAACCGCCCGCTCCCGGGATGACAATGCGCGCTATAAACGTCTGGTCACCACCAATGCGGTTTCGGTGGAAGCCGCGCAACGGGCCGACGCCACCTTCAAGACCGCGCAAGCCTTGAGCGCCAAGGCCCAGGCCGAGCTGCTGGCCGCACAACGCCAGCTCTCGGTGATCGAAACCCAAAAACAACAGGCCCGTGCCGCCCTCCAGCAAGCCCGGGCCGAGCGCGATCTGGCGCAACTCAACCTCGGCTACACCGAACTGCGCGCCCCGGTCGACGGCGTGATCGGCAACCGCCGTGCGCGGGTCGTGCATATGCACAGGCGGGTTCGCAGCAACTGTCGGTGGTGCCCGCCAACGGTCTGTGGGTCGATGCCAATTTCAAGGAAGACCAACTGGCGCGGATGAAACCCGGCCAACGTGTGAGCATCCGCGCCGACGTGTTGTCCGGCCAGGAATTCCATGGCCGTCTCGACAGCCTCGCCCCGGCCACCGGTTCGCAGTTCAGCGTGCTGCCGCCGGAAAACGCCACCGGCAACTTCACCAAGATCGTCCAGCGTGTACCGGTGCGCATCCTGCTCGACCCCGCCGACAGCGTGCTCGGTCACCTGCGTCCAGGGCTGTCGGTGACGGCTGAAGTCGACACCCGCGACCGGCCTGAAACCACCGCCGTGGCCAGCGCGCCATGAGCCGTGCCCTCGCCGTCCCTGCGCAGCCGTTCAATGCCGCCGACATGGCGACGGCGACCAAAGTGTTTGCCTTCGCCACGATGTGCATCGGCATGTTCATCGCGCTGCTGGATATCCAGATCGTCTCGGCCTCGCTGCGCGATATCGGCGGCGGACTGTCCGCCGGCACCGATGAAACGGCGTGGGTGCAGACCAGTTACCTGATCGCCGAAATCATCGTGATCCCGCTGTCGGGCTGGCTGTCGCGAGTGTTTTCGACCCGTTGGCTGTTCTGCGCTTCGGCCATCGGTTTCACCCTTGCCAGCCTGCTGTGCGGCGTCGCCTGGAATATCCAGAGCATGATCGCCTTTCGCGCACTGCAAGGTTTTCTCGGCGGCTCGATGATTCCGCTGGTGTTCACCACCGCGTTCTTTTTCTTCACCGGTAAACAGCGGGTGATTGCTGCCGCGACCATCGGCGCCGTGGCGTCGCTGGCCCCGACGCTGGGCCCGGTGATCGGCGGCTGGATCACCGATGTTTCGTCCTGGCACTGGCTGTTCTACATCAACCTGGTGCCAGGGATTTTCGTGGCCGTGGCGGTGCCGATGCTGGTGAAGATCGACCAGCCGGAACTGTCGCTGCTCAAGGGCGCGGATTATCCGAGCATGGTGCTGCTGGCGCTGTTTCTCGGCTGCCTGGAATACACCCTCGAAGAAGGCCCGCGCTGGAACTGGTTCAGCGACCAGACCATCCTCACCACCGCGTGGATCAGCGTCCTGGCCGGTGTGGCGTTTGTCGGCCGCACGCTGCACGTGGCCAATCCGATCGTCGACCTGCGCGCCCTCAAGGATCGCAATTTCGCGCTCGGCTGCTTCTTTTCCTTCGTCACGGGGATCGGCCTGTTCGCGACGATTTACCTGACGCCGTTGTTTCTTGGCCGGGTGCGTGGCTACGGCGCGCTGGACATTGGTCTGGCGGTTTTCTCCACCGGAGTGTTCCAGATCATGGCGATTCCGCTGTACGCCTTTCTCGCCAATCGCCTCGATCTGCGCTGGATCATGATGGCGGGCCTGGCGTTGTTCGCCCTGTCGATGTGGGAGTTCAGTCCGATCACCCACGATTGGGGTGCCGGGCAATTGCTGTTGCCGCAAGCCCTGCGCGGGATTGCCCAGCAACTGGCGGTGCCGCCCGCCGTGACGCTGACCCTTGGCGGGCTGGCCCCGGCACGGTTGAAGCACGCCTCGGGTCTGTTCAACCTGATGCGCAACCTGGGCGGTGCGATCGGCATTGCCGCGTGCGCGACCATTCTCAACGACCGCACCAACCTGCACTTCACGCGGTTGGCAGAGCATCTGAACAGCAGCAACGAAGCGTTGAACCAGTGGCTGGCCCAGGTCGGCGGCAACTTCGCCGCTCTGGGTCAGAGCGGTGACGTGGGCATCACCGCCGGTCTGCATCAGTTATGGCTGCTGACTTACCGTGAGGCGCAAACGCAGACCTATGGCGACACCTTTCTGATGATCATGGTGTGCTTCGTGATCGCCACGGCGATGGTGCCCTTGATGCGCAAGGTGCAACCACCGGCCGCGCCGAGTGCCGATGCACACTGATCGATCAGGCCTGCGGGGTTTTGCGAAAGCCCACGGCCAGACGGTTCCAGCTGTTGATGGTGCTGATGGCCACGGTCAGGTCGACCATTTCCTTGGGCGAGAAGTGCGCGGCGACCGCTTCGTAATCTTCGTCCGGGGCATGGGTCAGGCTCACTTGGGTCAGGGACTCGGTCCACAGCAGCGCAGCGCGTTCACGGTCGGTGAAGAAAGGCGCTTCACGCCAGGCCGTCACGGCGAACAGACGGCGCGGGGTTTCGCCGCCCTTGATCGCGTCGGCGGTGTGCATATCGATGCAGAACGCGCAGCCGTTGATCTGTGAAGCGCGCAGTTTGACCAGTTCGATCAGGGGCTTTTCCAGCGGCAGTTTCGAGACGGCGGTTTCCAGGGCGATCATCGCTTTCAGGGCATCGGGGGACGCGGTGTAGAAATCGACACGAGGTTTCATGGTGACTCTCCGGGGCAAGTGAATGTGTGGCTACGTTAGTCCCGGGAGCGGGCCGGACAAATAGCCAATCTCCCGGAAGACGGGTAGGCCACTGCTTTCTGGCGCCAGAAAAGAAAGTGCAGAGGGGCGATTGCCAGCGCTTGTTCGGTGCCACTAGAATGCGATCCATTCTTAATTGCACTCCAATTGCAGCCAGGCATCGGATGCCCGCAACGAGTATCTGCCGCTCATGTCGTCTTTCGATCCGCCATTGAATCAGCAAGTCCAGACGCTCTACAGCGAACACCACGGCTGGCTGCAAGGCTGGCTGCAGCGCAAGCTGGGCAATCGCTGCGATGCGGCTGATCTGGCTCACGACACATTCTTGCGTCTGCTCAGCCGCCAGGTACTCAAACCTCTTGGCAGCGAACCCCGGGCGCTGCTGACGCACATCGCCAAAGGTCTGGTGATAGACCGCTGGCGACGTCAGGACCTCGAACGCGCCTATCTGGAAACCATCGCCAACCTGCCGCCCGCCGAAGTGCCGTCGGCAGAAACCCGCTATCTGATCCTGGAAACCCTGTGGCGCATCGAGGCCTTGCTGCGTGAACTGCCGGCACAGACCCGCGACACCTTCCTGCTGTCGCAGATCGAAGGCCTGACCTACGCGCAGATCGCCACACGCCTGAAGGTTTCGCTGATTACCGTGAAACGCCACATGCGCGCCGCGTTCCTTGCCTGCCTGAGTGTCGCCTGATGAATTCGTCGATGATCAATCCGCAGATTCTCGGTGAAGCCGCCGATTGGCTGGTGCAGTTGCATTCGGGTACCGCCTCGCCGTCCGATCATCAGGCTATCGCCCAATGGCGCAGCCGCAGCGCCGAACACGCCATGGCCTGGCAACGGGCCGAAGCCCTGCTGGGGGACTTGCGCAGTGTACCGGCCAACGTCGCCATCCAGACTCTGCAACGAGCTTCACGCAAGGAAGGCCTGAGCCGTCGCCAGACCCTCACCCGCCTCGGCCTGCTGTTGATGGCCGGGCCGTTGGGCATCGCCTCGCAACACGTTGCATGGCAGCAGTGGACCGCCGACCAGCGCACCACTGTCGGCGAGCAAAAAACCCTGCAACTGCCGGACGGTTCGCAACTGTTGCTCAACACCGACAGCGCCGTGGACATCGCTTTCAGTCCGCTTGAACGTCGGGTGTTGCTGCTCGAGGGCGAGGTGCTGATCAACACCGCCAGCGATGCCGCCGCCCGCCCGTTCATCGTCGAAACGCCACAAGGCCTCGCTCGTGCGCTCGGTACGCGCTTCTGCGTGCGCACCGAAGGTTCGCGCAGCCTGGTGTCGGTGCTCGAAGGCCAGGTGCAGATCACTCCGCAACTGCTCCAGCAACACGCAGTCCTCAAGGCCGGCGAGCGTCAGCGCTTCAAGCTGAACGGTTTCGACACCGCCGAAACCTTCGACACCGCAAGCCTGGCCTGGGACAAGGGCATGCTGCTGGCCAGCAACATGCGTCTGGACGAATTGCTCGGCGAACTGAGCCGTTATCGTCGCGGCGTCCTGCGCTGTCATCCGGACGTTGCGGCGATGCGCGTATCCGGTGCGTTTTCCCTGCGCGACACCGACGCCAGCCTGCGCTTGCTCAGCGATACTCTGCCGCTGAACATCAACAGCCTGACCCGCTACTGGCTGTCGGTGGAGCCCCGCGTCTGAGACCGATAAAAAATATTTTCAATGTTCACTGATACCTTTTCGCGTCTCGTTCGGTGAGTGGATAGACCCTCAATTTCCACGCGCTCGACAGGATCGCCGAATGACCGCATTGCCCACGCCCCGCCCCGCTCTTTTTCCGTTCAAGGCCCTGAGTCTTGCCCTGGCTTTCGGCTCACTGGTGCCAACGCTCGGTCACGCCGCCGACAGCGTCAGCGAAAGCGCCAGCCAGCGTGTCAACATCGGCCCCGGCCTGCTGAGCCACGTACTGGCGCAGTTTGCAGTGAGCGTCGGCGTGCCGTTGTCGTTCGATCCGGTACAACTGGGCAATCGCCAGAGTCCGGGCCTGCAAGGCAACTACACCGCGCAAAGCGGTTTTGCCCGGTTGCTGGAAGGCAGCGGTTTCGAACTGATCAGCACTGGCGACAACGGTTACACCGTGGCGCCGAAAGCTGCGGCGGACGGCGCGCTGGAGCTGGGCGCCACCACCATCAGCGCCCAGCACGACAGCAACGATGACACTTACGGCGGCGAACAGGTCGCCCGTCGTGCGCAAGTCGGCATGCTCGGCAATCAGGCGGTCAACGATCTGCCGTTCAGCGTCACCAGCTATACCGCCAGGACCATGGCCGACCAGCAGGCGCAAACCATTGGCGATGTGCTGCTCAACGATGCCTCGGTGCGCCAGTCCAACGGCTTCGGCAACTTCTCGCAGATGTTCATGATCCGCGGTCTGCCGCTGGCCTCCGATGACATTTCCTATAACGGACTGTACGGCGTGTTGCCCCGACAGATCATCGCCGTCGAAGCGCTGGAGCGGGTCGAACTGTTCAAGGGCCCGAATGCGTTCGTCAATGGCGTGACCCCGAGCGGCAGCGGCATCGGTGGCGGGATCAACCTGCAACCCAAACGTGCCATGGACACCCCGACCCGCAGCGTCACCCTCGACTACAGTGCCGACGGTCGGGTCGGCACACATCTGGATCTCGGCCAGCGCTTTGGCGAGGACAACCGCTTCGGCGCTCGGCTCAATCTGATGCAGCGCGAAGGCGACACCGCTGTCGATGACGAAGACCAGCGTTCGTCGCTGTTCAGCCTCGGCCTGGACTATCGCGGCGAACGCCTGCGGATCTCCACCGATTTCGGCTATCAGAAGCAGGTCATCAATCAGGGTCGCTCGGTGATCTACGTCGACTCAAGCCTGACGAAAGCTCCCAAGGTGCCGCACGCCAACGCCAGCTACGCCCAGAGCTGGAGCTACTCGCAGCTTGAAGACACCTTCGGCATGGCCCGCGCCGAGTACGACCTCAACGACAACTGGACGGCCTACGTGTCCGGCGGCGCCAAACACACCCGTGAGAATGGCGTTTACTCGTCGCTGACCGTCACCGACCTCAATGGCAACGCCCGTGGCGGCATGCTCTATTCACCCCATGACGAGGACAACCAAAGCGCGATGGCCGGCCTCAACGGTCATTTCGACACCGGCCCCGTCAGCCATCAGTTGAACCTCGGCTGGGCGGGCATCCGGGGCGAGCAACGCTCGGCGTTCGAGACCATCGGCAGCGCCTCGCGCTACAGCACCAATCTCTACAACGTCACCGACAAACCGCGCCCGCCTGCCACCTCGTTCGCCGGTGACATCAACGATCCACGTGTGGTCGGCAAAAACACCCTGCGCAGCGAAGCGATTTCCGACACCCTGGGATTCCTCGACGACCGCATCCTGCTGACCCTCGGTGTGCGCCGCCAGCAAATGAAAGTCGATGGCTGGGCCACGGCCACCGGCGCCCGCACCTCGAGCTATGACGAGTCGATCACCACCCCGGTCTACGGCCTGGTGATCAAACCGTGGGAACACGTGTCGTTCTACGCCAACCGCATCGAAGGCCTGGCCAAGGGCCCGACGCCACCGACCAGCGCCATCAACCGCGACGAAACCTTCGCCCCGGTGCGCAGCAAACAGGTCGAGGCCGGCGTGCGCCTGGACATGGGCAGCTACGGCGCCAGTCTCGGCGTCTACCGCATCGAGCAACCGTCGAGCTACACCCAGGACGGGATTTTCCGGGTCGACGGCCAGCAGACCAATAAAGGCGTCGAACTCAACGTCTACGGCGAACCGGTCGAAGGCCTGCGGCTACTCAGCGGCGCGACCGTGATGAAGACCGAACTCGACGGCAGCAGCAACGGCGTCAACGACGGCAACCGCGCCATCGGTGTCCCGCGCTTCCAGTTCAATATCGGCGCCGACTGGGACATTCCGGGCCTGGAAGGCGCAGCCCTCAGTGCCCGCATGTTGCGCACCGGCGGCCAGTACCTGAACGCGGCCAACACCCAGAGCATCCCGGCGTGGAACCGCTTCGACCTGGGTTCGCGCTATGCCTTCAGGCTGGATGAGAAACAGATCACCCTGCGGGCCAATCTGGAAAACGTCGCCAACGAAGCCTATTGGGCATCGGCCAATGGCGGCTACCTGACCCAGGGCGCGCCGCGAACGCTGAAAGTTTCGGCGACCGTGGACTTCTGAGTACCACTGGTCACTTGACCGGCACCAAGCTGTGCGCGCTTCAGACCAACTTCAGGTAAATCCCGTTTTTGGAGAAACATCATGAACACGCGCACCTTGACCTCGTTCCTGCTGGCCGGCCTGTTGGCCACGGCATCCGCCGCCAGTGTTGCCGCCAATGACGGCGCTGACGCCACCGGCACCAAGTCCGGCGCCACCAGCGGCTCGACCCAGCCACCGAACAGTACGCCTGGCGCGCCTTCGGGCGGCAACACTTCCGATGACATGGGCAAAGGCACCGGCACCAATGGCGGTGCCAGCGGTTCTGGATCGGGAGCCGGCGGCGGCACAGGTTCGGCGGGTGGCGGCACAGGCGGAGCTGGCGGTGGCACTGGCAGCTGAACGAACAAGAGCAGGCCATGGTGAGCGCAGCATGGCCTGTGTCTGAAGTCTTTTGCGATCAGCGATCCGAACGCAGCAATTCGCCGACGCCGACGTCCATCGACAACACCGCCGCTCGATTGCGTCCGGCGTTCTTGGCCTGATACAGCGCCGCATCGGCGCGCTGGATGAACAGCTCCGGGCTGTCGTTGCCCAGCGGAATGAAGGAATAGCAGCCCAGGCTCACCGTGAGATAACCGGAGGGCGAGCCGCTGTGGGTGATGTGTTTGTCCATGACGCTGCGGCGGATCTGCCCGGCAATCGCCAGCGCGCCGTTGATGTCGGTGTCCGGCAACAGCACCGCGAACTCCTCGCCGCCGTAGCGCACGGCCAGATCGGACTTGCGCTGGCAGCAGTTCCTCACCACCTGGGCGACTTGCGTCAGACAATGGTCGCCGGCCACATGGCCGTAGGCATCGTTGTAGCGTTTGAAGAAATCGATATCGAGCATGATTAGGCTGACCGGGCTCGACTGCCGTGCACCACGGGCAAACTCGGTCTCCAGCGAGCGCTCGAACAGACGCCGGTTGGCCAGCCCGGTGAGACTGTCGTGGGTGGCGATCTGCTCGAGCGCGCGCTGGGCTTTGATCAGATTCTTCTCGATCCGCTCGCCGTCGCGCACCTGATGGATGAACACCCAACCGAACAGCCCTACACCGAGCATCACCAGCGCCACGATCACGCTGGATTGAAAGGCCCGGTCATGCCAGCCCGCAAGAATCGTGTCCCGCGATGTCGAAGCGGAAACCACCAGCGGGTACGCAGCCAGTTGCCGATAACCGTACAGCCGCGTGACTCCGTCCACCACCGAATCGATCATCGCCGTGCCGGCAGAAGCATTGGGCAGCAGCGTCTGATAGATCTCGCCCTTGGCCAGCGAGGTGCCGATCAACGCCTCGTCGAACGGCCGCCGGGCGAGCAAGGTGCCGTCGGTCAGGCCGAGGAACATGGTGCCGTTGTCGTCCAGGCTGAAGCTTTTGAAGAATTGATCGAAGTACGACATCTTGATGCCGGCCATCAGCACGCCCTGAAAGTTGCCGGCGTGATCGTTCACTCGCTTGGAAATCGGGATGACCCACTCACCGTTCTCGCGACTGCGGATCGCCGGGCCGATGTGCGCCACGGATGAAACGTTCTGCTGGTGATATTTGAAGTATTCGCGATCGGCCACACCGTTGCCACGCGGCAGATCCGGGAACGAGGTGATGACCCACTGCCCTTCGCGATCGAACAGAAACATGCCGTGCAACTGTTCCAGCTGCTGCACCCGGCGCGCGAAGGTTCTTTGCAGTCGCGGCCTCTGCGCCGCGCCATAGCCGTCCTCCTGAATCCAGTCGACCAGGCTGGTCATCACCAGATCGGCAGCCAGAAAGGTGTCTTCGGCCTGCTGCGCCATCGCCCGGGTCAGGTTGGCCGAAGCCATCTGTGCGTTCGCCAGATCCTGCCGACGCGACTGTTCGATTTGCAAATACAGCAGACCGGACAGACACAGGCACACACCAACAATGAACAGCGCCGCTGCCTTGCGCAGCGGTAAACGCTTGAGTGTGCCGCCGGGGGCCTGATGCGGATCGTGAATAGGGATAGGCAAAAGCGTGTCCTGGGCAGGTACGACAGGGGCAAAGGCCCGAAACCCTTGTGTTTGGTGAGCGTAGCCCACCGGATTGTACGGGGCAACCAAGTGCCACCGGGACCATCCCGACCCCGTAGATATCGGCGCGCAGTGGAAATGGATGACCTGCGCGGCGATTTATTTTTTCAGGCTCCGCACCTCAAGCCGGCTCAAGGCTTGTTGACCTCCCGCAGCAGGTCCGCGACCGGGATGTTCATGGTGTTCGAGTAGTAGGGTTTGTAGCCGTAAGCGGTGACGACGACTTTGCAGGGGATTTGTTGTTTGTCTGAGAGGAGTTGGTTCAGCTCGCTTGTTGGCAAGTGCCTTTGTGAACTACGGTTGTTATACGTTTCAACCAGAAACGCGTTGGTAATGTACGAAAAACTGCCATCACGCCCTTCACCTTTGTCAGACTCAACCAAACCAACTGCAGAAAACTGAATCGCTTTATCAACCGAAAAATCCGTATCATCCGCCAAAGCGCACTCAAGACTTCCAGAAGCCATTCCGACTCTTTCCCCTCGGCCAAAAAGATCCAGAACATCAATATCAGACCTATACCTTATATCGTAAAGCAACGATCCACTTTTCCTGTCGACAGAGGTGAAGCTTAGATTGGCGGGAGGCTTTGAATGATCTTTAGCACATCCCGTACAGGCGACCAAAAATGCGCAAAGTATAAACTTATGCATTAAGAAAACTCCTCCATGATTGAATCATACAAAAGGTCGCTCGCTGATTTTGTTCCAGCTATCGGCGCGTTAAACAGCCACAGTGCATTTGCATGATTCGTGTCGACGCTTACGTTTAGTGAGGGGCCGCAGGACACTTGCCATTTTTCGCCAAAGTCTGCCACGCCGTCCGATGGATCTCTTTGACTGGGTGTCGCTTTGATGTTGATCCAGTCAGCGGAGACGGGTTCAGGACGCTCGCGATATATATCGGAACCCAACCAGACCAAAGCGCCCTCTCCCACTGGATCAAGGGTAATCAACATCTGAATCCGGTAACCCCAATCCGACATGATTTTTGTCAGATGCGCACCGTTCCATCCCCCCAGGCTGTGACCCACAACATAGATTGGGCAACTTTTGTACGGGATAAGATTTAAGACACATCTCTGAATATCTTTTTTTCCTCTGACCTCGTTATACCCTAGCCACTCCGATCTGTATTTTCCCTGCTTCGCGAGTTCTTCGGTTCGTTTATCAAAGCGCTGTTGAGCTCCCTGGATATTTCTATACGGACCAGAAAAATAGTAACTCTCCTTATCCCCCGCACCTCCCACAAAAAACACAACCGCCTTGGTACTCTCCACCGGAACAGTCTTCACACTGACGTCTTTCTTGTCTGTCAGCGTATGTTCCTTGTGCAGCTTGTAATTGTTGCCCTTCTCGCACGTAACCGTTTCCGCACACATGCCTCATTCCTCCAGAAACAGTTTGATGGATTCCGGAAGATGCGAACTGATCGTGTGGGTGAAGCCGCCAGCATCGGATACACCGTGCTCCATCCGGCCGTCCGCACGCTGGATCATGTAGGACCGTGCCGGATCCACCAATGACCACATTCCCGTGACCACCGGTGCTGTCCAGGGTGGCGGCGTTCAGGCCGTTGATAAAAACCGTCGAAGAAACACCACCGGTAATCGGACTGCCGCACGCCGACTTGTCCGTCATTCGCGCAGCGGGCAACCCGTCGAAATTCACGTTCGGCGAGCCACTGACAATCGGGTTGGTGCCATGCCCCGGCAAAGGACAGGCCGTCGGGTCGGTCACTCGGGCAGCGGGTTTTCCGCTCATGAAAAAGCTCCTTGCAGTATCGCGTCATCATCCATGGGGCGCGCAGCATGAACAAAGTCGCGACGCCGATCAAATCGGCACGCAAAAAAAACAGGCGCCTGAAAAGGCGCCTGTTTCTTGATGAGCAACAACCGATTGCGTTATCGCGACGGCGGTACCCGGATATCCCCCGACCGGCACTGGGTCTTCACACCCTTGCCGCATGCACCGAATTGCAGGTCCTTGCCCATGCACACGCGCACTTCCGAGAGTTCCGGGCCGCTGCAGATCACGGCGATGCCGTCGGCCGGGATGCCGGGATTGTTCTTGCGGAACAGGTCGGCGATTTCCTGCGCCTGGAAGTAGTAGGAGTTGCTGAACGGTTGCAGCTCTTCCGGGATTTTCACCGCCGCCACGGCTTTGTCCGCTTCATCGAAATAACCCATCGCCCCGAGGCCGCTGCAGGTGCCGTGTTTGCTCCATTCGTGATCGAGCAGTTTCTTTGTCGGAAACAGCGTCAGACCTTTCTGCGTTTCAGCGGCCGAGAGCGTGGTCAGCGGCGGGCAGGATTCCGGCCAGCCGCCCTTGGCGTATTGCGGCCACAGGCCATGCAGGACAAAACCGTAACCCTTGCCGGTGCACTGCGGGTCGTCCTTGTGGGTGAGGCAGAACGTCGGCGACCAGGACAGCGTCAGCAGGTAATAATCGAACACACCCGCCACCGACTCGGTCGGTGCCTTGCTGGCGTGTGACTGGCGCGCCGAACTCAGGCCGATGCTACCGACCGTCAGCGCAATCAGCGCCATAATTGTAAAAAGCTTTTTCATCTTCCCGTTCCTTGGGACGCTTGCGTCCATGGTTTTTGTGGTCTGACCGTCAAGTGGTCAGGGACTGATTGAGTCATGCGAGTGTTGCAGGCGCATGACGCAAGGCAAAACCTGCATTACTTTGAAAGGACTACCATGCTGTTGCATTCACCACAGGGAACCGACATGAGTAAAGCAGACGAACTCGCCGCGAAACTCAAACAGACACGGCAAACCCATGCTGACGAAGTCACCTGCGCCGAACTGGAAATCGATTGCTGGCCTGCTCAGGTCTACGCTTTGTACCACCGAATCGAAGGCTGGTTGCAACCGGTGACCGAGGTGGGCCTGAAGATTCGGCGAAATCCTACCCATGTCTGCGAAAGTTCACCGGATGGCGAAACCCACGACTACGCCATCGATCAATTGGTCATCGAAGCCAATCACCATAGCCTGACGTTCGACCCCATCGCCCGCTTCACCGAAGACGGCGCCGGCCGTGTGCAGATCAATCTGCCGGGCAAGGAAACATCGCTGCTGCGCACCGTCGATGAACACGGCGAGAGTCACTGGTGGTTGCAGACCCTCGAGACCGGGCCACAACTGGATGCCATTGCCTTGACCGAAAACAACCTGCTGCTGGTGGTTCAGGAAGGACTCGGGTTGTAGGACGCGTCACTGTCGTCGTGTCGAGCAAAAGTCGACGATCACCCGGGAGACCGTTTCGATCATCTGCGGATCGGCATGGCTCGCCGTAAACAGTCGAAATTCAGCATCCGGCAACACCGGCAACCCCGCCTCCACACCGAGTGCCGCCAGCCCCTGCCCCAACTGGCTGGCGGCCATTGGTGCCACCGCGAACCCGGCCAGCGCAGCCGCACGCAAACCGGCGCTGCTGGTGCAGAGCATCGCCGTGCGCTGGGCAATGCCGGCCTGTGCCAGGCGGGTCAGCGCGGCTTCGCGATACGGGCAAGGTTCGGGGAACAGCGCCAGCGGCAACGGCGTCGGCAATCGGGTGACCGGTTGTGCCGCCCAGGCCCACACAAGCGGCTCCTGCCACAGCAACAACCC
Organism: Pseudomonas bananamidigenes; assembly: GCF_001679645.1. Lineage (GTDB taxonomy): Bacteria > Pseudomonadota > Gammaproteobacteria > Pseudomonadales > Pseudomonadaceae > Aquipseudomonas > Aquipseudomonas bananamidigenes. The sequence goes on from NZ_LRUN01000035.1 coordinate 116,553, forward strand.
TGGCTCCCGGGTCTCGCACAGCGAGCCGATGACCAGTTCCAGATCCCCCTGTTTCATCTGGTTCAACAACGTACCGGGAATATTCACCTGCACATCGATCTGCATGCCCGGATGCTGCGCCGCGCATTCCTGCAGCGCCCGCAATAGCCGAGGCTCGACAAAATCCTCCGATACGCCGATCCGCACCCGCCCTTGAAACGGGGTGCGCGTGAGCTGTGCCCAGGCGTCGCGGTTCAACGCCAGAATCGTGCGGGCATGGGCGATGAGCCGCTCGCCATCTGCGGTCAATTGCTGGGAGCGCGTGGTGCGCTTGAGCAGCGGCTTGCCGATCTGCTCCTCCAACCGTCGCAGATGACCGCTGACCGCCGATTGGGTCAGGTGCAGTTTTTCGGCGGCACGGCTGAAACCGTCCTCGTCGACAACGGTGACAAAAGTCTTCAACAACAGGACATCGAACATAGTTTGATACGTGATCAATCAGCGATTTATTTACGATTTATAGTAATAAACGATCTATGTTGCAATGCCTCGCCTTCTACCCGAACGTCGAGGCCCACCGTGACCACGCTCCTGCACATTGAATGCTCCCCCCGTAAACAGCGCTCCGCATCCATGGAGGTGGCGCGCAGTTTCATCGAACGCTATCGAAACAATCATCCGCAGACCCAGGTCTGCACGCTCGACCTCTGGAACCTGCAACTGCCGGAATTCGACGCCGAGGCGATGAACGCCAAATACGCGGGCCTGAGCGGTACGCCGCTGACGCCATCGCAGCAGTCGGCCTGGCAGACCCTCGAAAACCTCGCCGCCCACCTGCACCGGGCCGATGTGCTGGTGTTTTCGGTGCCGCTGTGGAATTTCAGCATTCCCTACAAGCTCAAGCACTTCATCGACCTGGTGTCGCAGAAAGACATTCTCTTCAGCTTCGATCCGGAGCGTGGATTACAGGGTTTGCTGATGGGCAAACAAGCCGTGGTGGCGTATGCGCGGGGAATGGATTTTTCGGCGCAGTCGATCACACCGGCCGAGCGGTTCGACTTTCAGAAACCGTACGTGGAAGCGTGGCTGGAATTTATCGGCGTCAGCGATGTGCATGCGCTGATCGTTGAAAAAACGATCTTCGGTGATGAGGTGGATCGCGATTCACGGTTCGCCGCATCGCAACGGGCAAGGGTGCTGGCGGACAACCTCGGTCGCCGAACCTGACGCAACTGTAATCCGCGCCTCAGCCAACTGAAAGCTGCCGCTGGTTAGCCTCCCCGTCATTGGTCAAACGGGGACTTCCAGCGCATGCTTTCCAACACCTCAAGACGCACCTTCGTCAAAGGCCTGGCCGCCGGCGGTCTGCTTGGCGGCCTCGGCCTGTGGCGCGCCCCGGTCTGGGCCTTGAACGGTTCCGGCCCGCTCAACGAACTGAACGGCACCGACTTCGAGCTGTTCATCGGCGAAACCCCGGTCAACTTCACCGGCCAGCCATGTAGCGCGATGACCATCAACGGCGGCGTCCCCGGTCCCCTGCTGCGCTGGCGCGAAGGCGACACCGTGACACTGCGGGTACGCAACCGACTCAAGGCCGATACCTCGATCCACTGGCACGGCATTCTGCTGCCGGCCAACATGGACGGCGTGCCGGGCCTGAGCTTCAAGGGCATCGAGCCCGGTGGCGTGTACGTCTATCGATTCAAGGTGCGCCAGCACGGCACCTACTGGTATCACAGCCATTCCGGGTTGCAGGAGCAAGCCGGCGTCTACGGGCCGCTGGTGATCGATGCCCGGGAACCGGAGCCGTTCCAGTACGACCGCGAGCATGTGGTGATGCTCAGCGACTGGACCGACGAAGACCCGGCCAGCCTGATGAAGACCCTGAAAAAGCAGTCCGACTACTACAACTACCACAAGCGCACCGTCGGCGATTTCATCCATGACGTCGGCGAAAAAGGCTGGGGCGCCACCGTCGCCGATCGCACGATGTGGGCGCAGATGAAGATGAATCCCACCGACATTGCCGATGTCAGCGGCGCCACCTACACCTTCCTCATGAACGGGCACGCTCCCGATGGCAACTGGACGGGGGTGTTCCGCCCCGGCGAAAAACTGCGCCTGCGGCTGATCAACGGCTCGGCCATGACCTACTTCGACGTGCGCATTCCCGGCTTGAAAATGACCGTGGTCGCCGCCGACGGTTTGCACGTCAAACCGGTGACCGTCGACGAGCTGCGCATCGCCGTGGCGGAAACCTATGACGTGATCGTCGAGCCCGCCGCCGACGCCTATACCTTGTTCGCCCAGGCCATGGACCGCACCGGTTACGCCCGAGGCACCCTCGCCGCCCGCGCCGGTTTGTCGGCCCCGGTACCGGCGCCGGACCCGCGACCGCTGGTGACCATGGACGACATGGGCATGGGCGGCATGGATCATGGTTCGATGGACATGAGCGACATGAGTGGCATGGACCACGCCGGCATGAACATGGGCCCGATGCAGTCGCACCCCGACAGCGAAAAAGACAACCCATTGGTGGACATGCAAGCCATGACCACCGCGCCGAAACTCGACGACCCCGGCCTCGGCCTGCGCAACAACGGTCGCCGTGTACTGACCTACGCCGACCTGCGCAGCACCTTCGAAGACCCCGACGGCCGCGACCCGGGCCGCACCATCGAACTGCACCTGACCGGCCACATGGAGAAATTCGCCTGGTCGTTCAACGGCATCAAGTTCTCCGACGCCGAGCCCCTGCGCCTGAAATACGGCGAGCGCATCCGCCTGATTCTGGTCAACGACACCATGATGACCCACCCCATTCACCTGCACGGCATGTGGAGCGATCTGGAAGACGAAAACGGTAATTTCCAGGTGCGCAAACACACCATCGACATGCCGCCCGGCACCCGCCGCACTTACCGCGTCACCGCCGATGCGCTGGGCCGTTGGGCCTTTCACTGTCATCTGCTCTATCACATGGAAATGGGCATGTTCCGTGAAGTGCGGGTGGAAGAATGAGGACGCCGACCATGACTCGATTTGCCGCGTTTTCGTTGTCGCTCCTGTCGATGTCCCAGGCCTTCGCCGCCGGCGACATGCAGGGCATGGATCACAGCCGGATGGCTGACATGCAAGGCATGGATCACAGTCAAATGGGTGATCTGCAAGGCATGGACGACGGCATGATGCAGCCCGCCGCACCGACCGAAAGCCGCACGCCGATTCCGACGTTGACCGACGCTGACCGCGCCGCCATGTTCACCAGCCACGCTGGACATCAGATCCACGACAGCGCCCTCAATACTTACTTTCTCGCCGACAAACTCGAATGGCAGAACGCCGACGACGCCAGCACGCTGGCCTGGGATGTGTCCGGCTGGATCGGTGGCGACATCGATCGCCTGTGGCTGCGCTCCGAGGGCGAACGCAGCAACGGCAAGACCGAAGACGCGGAAATCCAGGCGCTGTGGGGCCATGCGATTTCGCCGTGGTGGGAAGTGGTCAGCGGCGTGCGCCAGGACTTCAAACCCGGCGCCCCGCAAACCTGGGCCGCGTTCGGTGTGCAGGGCATGGCGCTGTACAACTTCGAAGCCGAAGCCACGGCGTTCCTCGGCGAAAACGGCCAGAGCGCGGTGCGGCTGGAGGGCGACTACGACATCCTGCTGACCAATCGCCTGATCCTGCAGCCGACCGCCGAACTCAATGTCTACGGCAAAAACGATCCGCAACGAGGCCTGGGTTCCGGCCTGGCGAACACCGAGGCCGGCTTGCGTCTGCGCTATGAAATCCGCCGTGAATTCGCGCCGTACATCGGCGTGACCTGGAATCGCACCTACGGCAACACCGCCGATTACGCACGGGAAGAAGGCGAGGATCGCAGCGAAGCGCGACTCGTCCTTGGTGTGCGGATGTGGTTCTGAATCCCTTCAAAAAACAACACAGAGGTCTTGCATGCGCCCATTGAAAATTTCCCTCGTCCTCGCCAGCGGTTTGCTTCTGAGTACCTTGGCCCAGGCCCATCCGAAACTGCTGTCGTCGACTCCGGCCGAAGGCGCAGACGGAGCATCACCGGAGAAAATCGAACTGCACTTTTCCGAAAACCTGATGACCCAGTTCTCCGGCGCCAGACTGGTGATGACCGAAATGCCCGGCATGGCCCACTCACCGATGCCGATGAAGGCCAAAGTCAGCGCCGGCAGCGACCCGAAAACCATGCTCGTCACCCCGCTCGCGCCCTTGCCCGCCGGCACCTACCAGGTCGAATGGCGCGCGGTGTCGTCGGACACGCACCCGATCACCGGCAACGTCACGTTCAAAGTGAAGTGACCGATGGCCGACCTGATCAACATCCTCCTGCGGATGGCGTTGTACGTGGATTTGCTGTTGTTGTTCGGGGTGGCGTTGTTCGGGGTGTACAACGTTGGCGCGATGCTGCGGTTTCGGCCGATGCTGCGCGGAATGGCATTGATCGGCGCGGTGCTGTCCGTGGCGGGACTGGTACTGATGACCCGCACCATGAGTGGCGAAACCGAACTCGCCGCGCTGTGGCCGCACCTGCAAATGATGCTGTTCGAGACCGATGTCGGCGTGGCGTGGGCGGTGCGGATGCTTGCACTGGTCGTCGTGATGATCTGGCCGGGAATGTGGCCGGCATCGATGGCCGGCGCACTTATCCTCGCCTCTCTGGCCTGGAGCGGGCACGGTGCGATGGATGGCGCCTGGCATCTGCTGAGCGACATCCTGCACCTGCTCGCGGCGGGGGCGTGGATGGGCGCGATGATGGCGTTGATCTTGATGTCGCGGATCGACGCGCTGTTCAGTGAAGCGCGTATTCGTAAGCTGGCCGATGCCGTCAAACGTTTCGAAGGCGTGGGCGCGGCGATTGTGCTCATCCTCTCAGTGACCGGCGTGCTCAACTACCTGTTCATCGTCGGCCCGAAGCTGGGCGAAATCCTGCTCAGCACTTACGGAATACTGCTGGCGATCAAGGTTGTGCTGTTTGCCGGCATGCTGGTGCTGGCGGCACTGAACCGCTTTCACCTTGGCCCGTCGCTGGAACAATCGTTGCGCGACGGCCAGCATCAAGTCGCAGCCAACGCGCTGCGCCGAAGCGTGTCAGTGGAACTCGGGATGGCGCTGTTGATCGTGGCACTGGTGGCGTGGCTGGGAACGCTCGGGCCGGACGCGGGATGACACCCGGCAAACCCTTTCACTACACTGGCCCGCACTCCCACTGCACAAGCCCGATCACAATGACCATTCGAAAAAACACGATGATCTTCTGCGGTATTCTGGCGCTGGCCGGCACCGCCCATGCGCAAGAGCCAGCCTCGCACCTGGACACCATCCAACAACAAGGCCAATTGCGCGTCTGCACCACCGGCGACTACAAGCCCTACACCTTCAAACGCGAAGACGGCGGTTTCGAAGGCATCGACATCGCCATGGCGCAATCCCTGGCCGACAGCCTCGGCGTGAAGATCGAGTGGGTGCAGACCACCTGGAAAACCCTGATGCCGGACATGCAGGCCGGCAAATGCGACATCGGCATGGGCGGGATTTCGGTCACCCTGGAACGGCAGAAAAAGGCCTACTTCAGCAACACCCTCGACGTCGACGGCAAGATCCCGCTGGTGCGCTGCGCCGACCAATCGAAGTACCAGACCGTCGAGCAGATCAACCAGCCGAACGTGCGTCTGGTCGAACCCGCCGGCGGCACCAACGAAGCCTTCGTCCACGCCTTCCTGCCCAAGGCGCAACTTGCGTTGCACGACAACGTGACGATCTTCCAGCAACTGCTCGACAACAAGGCCGACGTGATGATCACCGACGCTTCCGAAGCGCGGTATCAACAGAAACAGAAACCCGGTTTGTGCGCGGTCAACCCGGAGCAGTTCATGCAGTACGGGGAAAAGGCCTACCTGCTGCCCCGTGATGACATGAGCTGGAAGCTGTATGTCGATCAGTGGCTGCACCTGAGCAAGGTGACCGGGAAATATCAGAAGGTGATTGGCGAGTGGCTGGCAGGGCCGCAGTAAAAAAATGCCTGCCAATAACTCTGTGGTGAGGGAGCTTGCTCCCGCTGGACTGCGCAGCAGGCCCCCTGCTTACAAGGTAAAACAAGGGTCGCTGCGCGCCCGGCGGGAGCAAGCTCCCTCACCACAAGTTCAGTCTTGAACCATCAATCGTCATGCAACATGCCGGAGCTGTACTGGTTGAGACTGGCACCGATACCGGTGCCGCCGAACTTCAGCGTATTGGCGCTGGCTCGCCCTTCCGGCGACTGGCAATCCGAAGAAAAACAACTGGTGGTGGTCAACCCACCGGAGCCCGAACAGGCACTCAATACCGAGACAGCTGCAGCAATCAACAGCACTTTGACGACATGGGCACTCATGGCACGGCTCCCCTTGGATGAAACGATCTTATCGCTGCATCCTAGGCGCCCCCGCGCGCCGACAACATGAAACTTTCGCCATCGACAGCGCGGGTTCAGCGAAACCCGTGATTACTCGTTCAGATCCTTGACCAGATAGCTGCCGGCAATCTGCGAAATACCGGTCAACGCCTCACGGACCAGCTCCGGCTCGGTGCGATAACGCAGCGGCTCGTAACCATAGGTGTTGGCACCGTTGAACGGAGTGATCGGCTCCTTGCGCTGCCAGATCAACTCATCGCCACGCTTCAGGGCACCGTTCACGGCAATCGTCGGATACACCACACTGCTGAAACCTTGCGTCAGCGCAAAGCCCCAGGTGACCACAGTCAACTCGATCTGCGCATCGGCTGGCTCATTATCGGCGACGATCTTGAAACGACCACTGGCCGCCAGTTGATCCTCGAACCCCTTCTTGACCAGTTTGCCCAGGTCGATATCGGCACTCGTCATGTTGTACTGAATCGCCTCGACCGTAGACATCGACGCCAGGTCCCCGGCCTTCAACCCCGCCGCAAACCCGGCCCCACTGAGCGCCGCCGTGCCCAGCTTACCGGCATGGGACGCCATCCCGACACCCGCGCCGACACCGGCCCCGATTGCAGCGCCCCAGGCCTGCTCGCGGCCCATGTAGGTCATTTCCTTGAAGCTCCAGGTCACCGGAAGGACTTTCACCGTATGGATCTGGGTGCGGTATTCGGGTTTGAACTTCTGATTGGCACAGCCTGCGAGAAACAGGACGGCGAACATCACGACAACTAGTTTTTTCATGAACGACTCAAAGACGCGGAATGGAATGGGTAAGTTGTCGTCAGGATTGAAGAATTCTGAAGAAACACGGCCCTCCCGTGGCGGCATTCGCCACGGAAGGTGCTCGCACTTACGACTTCGGCTCGACGTGATCCAGCGCCTGATTCACCGCCAGCCCCGCCACCATCACCACCTGCGCAATGCCCAGCGCGGTTTTGCGGTGGCCAGGTTCAAGAATGGCAGCGAAGTTGCTGAGCATTTCACTGGCGGAATCGAGGGACTCGCTGGCGTTGGCCAGCAGGGATTCGCTGGTGTAGGCCGGGTTGGCCAGGAACATCGGGTCGTGTTCGGTGTGACTGCCCATGATGCGTTGTTGCGGGGTGAGGTAATGGTCGAGGGCGCGTTCGGCGGCTTCGTTGAGGGTTCTGGAATCGGGGAATTTGTAGGGGGAGACTGGATCGGTTTCGGGTGGGTTTGGGGTTGGTTTGATCATGGATGAATCCTCTAGCGCGATTACCAAAAGGAACCATCACCCATTCGCTACCAAACGTTGGGTGGCGGCCATACGCGGGTTGGTAGACCGGTCGCACTAGAACCCGGCGCCCACGAATGGGCCCCACGCATGACCACCATGAAATCCGAGTCCTGAAAAGGACTGCACATGGAGACGCCATGAGTCTAGAACGAAGCGGGCTACCAAACCCGATCACTGGTTTTCAGTGACCCGAGAACGATAAAAGCCACGGTCTAGACGCACAAGCCGGCGGATTCTGTCTTAGGCGTAGGGGGTCGCGCAAGGTTGTGTAGGGCCAAAGTCGTCTCAGAGAGCGTCGTTTAAACACTCTTGGATTTCGCTGTTTATATTGGCGACATACACCGAGCAAGTCGCCGTCAGACACCCGCCAAAGCAAGTCTGATACAGTCCGTCTCGGCTAATTCATTGACAGGGAGTCAATCATGGCAAAGCCCGCCGCACGCCTCACCGATCCCACCAGTTGCCCCATGCCCGGACACGGCCCCAAAGCCATTGCCTCCGGATCCCCCGACGTGTTCTTCGACGGTCTCGCAGCAGCCAGGATGGGCGACACCTGCACCTGCGGCAGCGCACTGGCCTCCGCCGTGTCCGGCACTGTATTCATCAACGGCAAAAATGCCGCGCTGGTCGGTACAGTCGGTTCACATGGAGACGTTGTGATCGGCGGATCGGGAACAGTGATTATCGGCGACTCACATACACCTGCGCCGTTTACGCCACCTACCCCGATGATCGTTCATGGGAACTGGATCGGCTTTAAGATCCCCGCATCTGAAAGCTATGAAGGATTCACATGCACCGCGCATTTTGATGACGGCTCATCAATGACCGGCGCCTTCGACTCAAATAACACCGTCCGATTTGCCAACCCGACCGGCAAAATATGCCATACGCTCGCATTCGCAGAGCACGAAAACACCTGCACTACATCAAGCATCGACGCACTGCTAAAAGACATCTTGGGATAAGGACTTCTCATGACCGAACCGTACCTAGTAACCGGCTCTTATATTGTCAAAAGTGAACACACTCTCAGCCAGTCTCCACTTGAAATGGCCATCGCGGGAATGGAAGGCGCTGCCACACGCTTTTCGATCGACGCGATCAAAGACGAACGCGTCCGCGCCAGCTATCAGCGCAATATCAAACGAATGGCACAACAGGTATTAGCAGATGTAAGAGCCGGAAACATTACCGTTGAAGACGCTACAAAATTCACCAACGAAATGCGCAACAAAATAATGTTTGAACACCGCAAATTCACCTCCACCCAAGGTGTCGCAGTTGCCGAAAACAAGAAAAAAGGCGGGAAAACACACGCTGAAATTCTCGATGAGAAATCTCAAACCGGCTTCAAGAAAAACTACAACCAACTGTCAAAGACACAGCAAAAAGAAGTGCTTTATAAAGCGCTCGAAGGCTCAGGCCGAGATAACGCTAAATTTACGGCGGGCACAAAAATCATGACCGTCATGGGCAAGGTTGGGATCATCATGACAGCCGCCCTTGCTACCTATGAAATACTGAACGCCGACAACAAAGTAAAAGAAACCGCGCGACAAGCAACAATTCTTGGAGCGGGCGCCGCCGGCGGCTTCCTTGCAGGCCTGGGCGTGAGCGCAATTTGCGGCCCGGCCGCACCAGCATGCGCCGTAGCTGTGGTTTTAATAGGCAGCATGGCAGGTGGCATTGCCGGAAGCGTGGTCGCAGATACCTTTGACGAAGAATTAGAGGAGCTTTCCCATTGGGAAGTATTTTAACTCCGGAAGATAAGGCCAAGATCCAGATAGCATTGGCTGAAGCCTTTGTTGACAACGAGGTCGACTATGCATACATCGCGGAGCGAGTTAAATCCTACGATCTGGAAATTGTTGAAGACATACTATATTCAGAAGTAGCTCCCGTGTGTTTTGGCAATCTTGAGACGCCAGTACCGCCTATTTGGACGGGGTTCAAGGATGAGTGGTTGTTGGAAGAAATAGAAAAAGAACTGAAAGCTCGCCAAAAAAGCAGAGTGCGTCGAGCTTTTGACAAATTTAAAATCCTTTGGCTTCGGTACAGCTATGGATATATCTGGAAAGAGATATCAAAGAACCTTAACAACAAAATTTGAAGAACACCTATCCACCTAAAACAGGCATCCACTGATCACAAACAAGAACCGCGATACAACTCCCCCTTAGAACCATAAAACAATGAGGACAGTTTTATTTATCCTAAAACAAATAAACCTGTCCCATTTTGCCAAACTTATTACAGCTCGTCACCGCCACCTTTTTTTGTCAACGACTTATCCACGATGAATAATGGAATCGTTTAGCGCGCCAACGATCCTGGAAATCCAAGAGAGATCCACATCTTGCAGCGCCTGTTGTTCTCCAGAGGACGTAGTGAGAACGATTGTGTAGATGGTCTTCTGCATAAAAAACCAAGCAAAGCCTGCACAAAACAAAACTACGGCAACGGCATTGATACCTTTGTTATAACCAATAATTGCCCCGAGGACGATCAGCAGTACGGGCCAAGTTCGGTTAGGATTAATTTGGGAGGTTTTCACGGCCGTTACTCCGCTCATCGCGAACGTCTTTTGCCCCGGAAGGATGAACCGGCTGTTGGTAACCTTTACTTCACGTTCGTCAAAAAAGACCTTTTCTTGCTGAGCGTCCATTGCTTTTCCTTTCACAGATTTGTGGTTTGTTGGTCTAGAAAATAGAGGTTTAGCCATCAAATCGCCACCCCAAGCTAGTCAATTTATTGAAAAGGCAGTCTCAAATGTCCTGAATGCTATGGAAGAGCATCTGCAAACCCACTCATCTCAATCCTGATAAACTCCCCCACCTCCCAGCCACACCGATTCCGTACCCCCAATGCCCCCAATCACCGCCACACCCGCCCCACTCTCCCGCCGTTTCTCCGTCGCGCCGATGATGGATTGGACTGACCGCCATTGCCGGTACTTCCTGCGCATCCTGTCGAAAAACGCCCTGCTCTACACCGAAATGGTCACCACCGGCGCTCTGCTCAACGGCGATCACGAACGCTTCCTCCGTCACAACGAAGCCGAGCACCCGCTGGCGTTGCAGTTGGGCGGTAGTGTTCCGCTGGACCTGGCTGCTTGTGCGCGCATGGCGCAGGAGCACGGTTACGACGAGGTGAATCTGAACGTTGGCTGCCCGAGTGATCGGGTGCAGAACAATATGATCGGTGCGTGCCTGATGGGGCATCCGCAGTTGGTGGCGGATTGTGTGAAGGCGATGCGTGATGCGGTGTCGATTCCAGTGACGGTGAAGCACCGGATCGGGATCAATGGGCGAGACAGTTATGAGGAGCTGTGCGATTTCGTCGGCACGGTGCGGGATGCCGGGTGCACCAGTTTTACGGTGCATGCGCGGATTGCGATTCTGGAGGGGTTGTCGCCGAAGGAGAACCGGGACATCCCGCCGCTGCGTTATGACGTGGCGGCGCAATTGAAGGCGGATTTTCCGGAGCTGGAGATCATTCTGAACGGCGGGATCAAGACGATGGAGGCCTGCCATGAGCATTTGCAGACCTTTGACGGGGTGATGCTGGGCCGTGAGGCTTATCACAATCCGTATCTGCTGGCCGAGGTGGATCAGCAGTTGTTCGGCAGTTCGGCGCCGGTGATCACCCGGGCCGAGGCGTTGGCGCAACTACGGCCTTATATTGCCGAGCATCTGGCGACTGGCGGGGCGATGCATCACATCACGCGCCATGTGCTGGGCCTGGGTACCGGGTTCCCGGGGGCGCGCAAGTTTCGGCAGTTGTTGTCGGTGGACATTCACAAGGCCAAGGATCCGCTGGCGTTGCTGGATCAGGCGGCGGAGTTGCTGGCCGGGCGCTGAGGCCCGACCTGCGGCGGCGGGCTGTCAGGCCGCCGCTTCCGTCCAGTTCACCCAGCCAAACACCCACGTCGCCAGGATCAGCAAACCAAACGCAATCCGGTACCAGGCGAACGCGGCGTAGCTGTGGTTCGCGATGAACTTGAGCAAGCCGCGCACGGCGATCATCGCGAAGATGAATGCGGTGACGAAGCCCAAGGCGAAGACAGGCAGGTCGCCGGCCTGAAACAGGTCGCGGTATTTGTAGCCGGAGTACACCGCCGCGCCGACCATGGTCGGCATGGCCAGGAAGAACGAGAACTCCGTGGCGGCCTTGCGCGACAGGCCGAACAGCAGGCCGCCAATGATGGTTGAGCCGGAGCGCGAGGTGCCGGGAATCATCGCCAGGCACTGGACGCAGCCGATCTTCAATGCGTCGGACCAGGCCATGTCGTCGACATGTTCGACACTCACGACATGGTTCCGCTTTTCGGCCCACAACATCACGATACCGCCCACCACCAACGCGACCGCGACGGTGATCGGGTTAAACAGATAATGATGAATGGCATCGGCGAATAACACGCCGAGAATCACGGCCGGAAAGAACGCGATCAGCAAATTGACGGTGAAGCGTTGTGCATTGCGTTGGGTCGGCAGGCCTTTGACGATTTCGAAGATCTTCGGACGAAACTCCCAGACCACCGCCAGAATGGCGCCCAGTTGAATAATGATGTTGAACGCCATGGCGCGTTCACCACCGAAGTCGAGCAAGTCGGCAACGATAATCTGGTGGCCCGTACTGGAAATGGGCAAGAACTCGGTGAGACCTTCTACCGCACCTAACACCAACACCTTGAACAAGGTCAGTAAATCCATCAATCCTCCGTCAGAACGCTCTTCATAAGCGTCCGGTCAACTGCATTCAGGCATGGGTATCTGAAATAAAACAATGGGCAGATCAATGCCATTGCCCGATTCGGTGACGGAGAATAGGTCTTATCAAAAGACACACTCAAGGCATGTTAATAATCGTCTGTCTGTGAACTTGTTCACGGTGTGGCCAAAATAACCTTCGCCCCTTAAAATGTGATCCACCTCACACTCCCCCGGCTCAGGCGATAATCCGTACTGGCCATGGGACATAAAAAACCGGTCGCCATAGTTACAAAATAGTGGCACCATTGCACATCGCCACCATTTAACGACGTTCGTTTCGTTAGTTCAGCACCCCGAGAAAATCAACTAAAAGCTTGAAAAGCTTAATTATTGTTAGAAAACTCGGGAGCCACGTCTAAAAATCGCGCGAATGTTACCAATTGTCAGTCACAGATGAGAACCGGTGCTTTAACATCCCGATGTCCGCACTTTTTCGAGTCAAGGCATGATGCTTACAGGGAACTTAGCGACTAGAAGCTCGCACCAAACAAACGACGCGCCAGGTGTTCTAGCCCTGGCGCGCACCCGTGCGGTGGCCGAACACTTCAGTGCGCTGATCGCCAGGCATGTGCAGACCGGCGTGGCGCTGGATGCCGACTCTTTCACTAGTTCATATCAGCCGAACGAATATCACGGCTTCTATCGAGCCATTTTCATCGTCATCGATACTCCGCAAGCCCTGGAAGATAATCTGGCGCTGGTGGAAAACCTGCGTTCCGGAAACTTGACGCCGATCATTTGTGCGGTGATTACCGGTCGTGGCGCCCACAACAAGATCAAATACCATCTTGCCGGGGCAGACTTCTGCATCAAACTCAACGCCCTTTCCGACGAAGGTGGTGAGTTGCTGAGTGAATTCTTCAGCAGTGAAGAATGGTTGCGTGACATTGATCTGATACTGGACCCGACCCGTATCTGCCTCTCCGACACCAGCCGGAAACTGGACATTTCCTTTGCCGAGATGAAGATCCTGGAAGCGTTTTCGCAAACCAGCAATCACATTCTCAGCCATGACGAAATCGCCGGGATCATGGGGCTCAACACGCATTTCTACGATCCTCGCGCGCTGGAAAAATCCATCAGCCGCTTGCGTGGGAAAATCAAGGACGTGTACGGTACGAACGCCATACAGAGCATTCGCGGGTATGGCTACCGTCTGATGAGGGGGTTGATCTCGACCGCCTGAGTCAGGGAAATCACCATTTGCAGCATACGAGGGAACGTCTGATGCAACGCTACAACACTCCACGGTCTCACCGCTTTATTTGCAATATCCATCCAATAAAAAGCTGTCATTTGAATGAGCGCTGCAACACTTAAACATAACAATAAATCATTACTCTGAAAGCAGACCCAGTGGAACTTATCGCGGGCCATAATTGGGCCCAGACCCTGCCTGTCGATTATTCCGAGCGCGTTATAACTCGTCTGCCGATTACCTTTTAGCCAAATTTGGTGCGTTATTCAGGAGAGAGACATGGAAACCAGTACAACCCTCCCAAGAAAATATTTTGTGGTCGTGACCAATAACTCTGCGTCTCAACGTGAACTCGAGAGCATTCTCTCCAGTGAGCGTTTCAATTCGTTCGGTACGTCTCAGGCACAAATGTTTGTTGAAGGTGTTGCTTCGCCCTCTTCCACTCCCACGCTCATGGAGTTCAATTACCCACGCGGCACAAGGAAAAGCGTCGCTCGCCGTATTGAACATGACACCCAGCGCATATTGGCCACGCTCGAATCCGAATGGCTGGCGGCACAATCCACACATTCGTTTCAGAACAACCCGGCAATCAACTCGGACGTCAATGACACGCCCCGACCGGTCACGGAAGCCTGGCATCTCGACAACGATCAAGGCGTACTCGTTCGAGAGGATATCCAGATCAGTCTAACCGGCCTTGAAACCGCACTGGTCAGAAAGATGCTGCACCATGAAGAACGCGTTGTCAGTCGCGACGATCTGATTCTCAGCATCGGCCGGGAACCGGAGCAATATCGGGGTCTGGAAATGTGCCTGAGTCGTCTTCAAGACAAGTTCAAAAGTGCCAGCAACGGTGAGCGACTGTTTCGCGCCGTGCGTAATCGCGGTTATTGCCTGATCCAGGAAGTTGTCGCCTAAGCACAGTTTCCACATCCAGTGACCGAAGCAAGTGCAACAACAAAAATAAAAAAGCACTTTGCTTGTTGGAATTTCCTTATTCAGTAATGCCTCCCTCCTCACCCTTCCTACGATAGCAAACAGAGTATTGTTTGTTCACTCCTGCCTTTTGACCTTTTCTAACGTTCGACTATTTCCATCATCAATTGCTTGGCACTATGCCATCTTGTTAGAACTCGTCAGACAGCATCTTCCCGCAATAACTTAGTCTATTCACTGACGACAGTTCGGCATTCCGATGTTGTTACCTCGAGACACCGGCACCTACAACAAAAAAGTCTGATTGACGACTCGGATTTCAACTGTCGAAACCTGAATGGAAGTCTTTTGGGGATATCGCATATGGATCTCACTCTACGTATCAACCGAAACACAGGCCTCAAGGGACTTACCTTCTGGGGCCAATGGGCATTGGCACAATGCTTTATTGTTTCACTGTTGTTCATATTGGCCGAACAGCACACCGGGACGGTCGAGTTCTATTACCGGATGTGCACCATGCTGGCGGTGTTGGCTTCGGTTCCGGCCTACACGTTCAGCGGCGCCTACCGTAAACGCGACAACTACCTGACCGGGCTGGGACGGTTGCTGATGGGCTGGTCGATGACCATGGCCGGGCTGACTTTCATCGCGTTCATCTGCAAGGCCGATGAGCTGTTTTCGCGCCAGGTGATTCTTGACTGGGCGGTGTACGGTTTCCTCGGTCAGGCGCTGCTCTATGCGCCCCTGCACGCGTTTTCCAAGTACTACCAGCGCTCACGCAAAAGCGAGCACAAAACCCTGATCGTCGGCACGGGCGAGCTGGCTCTGGGCCTGGCGAAGAAGCTCAGCGAACAGGAAAACCTGCCGCTGGTGGGGCTGGTCAGCAACGGCACCGTGCCTGCGCTGGACGCGGATGCACCACGGGTCGTCGGTGCCCAGGAAGACTTGCTGGATCTGATCAAACGCCACGATATCCGCCGTCTGTACATCACGCTGTCGCTGTCCGAGGCAGCGAAGATCGAAGCCATGTACGGCGACCTGCTGGATGCCAACGTGGACGTGGTCTGGGTGCCGGATCTGAACAGCCTGACGCTGCTCAATCATTCGGTGAAAGTCGTGGACGGCCTGCCGGCGATCTACCTCAACGAAAGCCCGCTGACCAGCCGCCCGACCGCCGCCCTGAGCAAGAGCCTGATGGAGAAAAGCGTCGCGTTGCTGGCCATCATCCTGTTGAGCCCGGTGCTGTTGCTGATCGCGTTGGCGGTGAAGCTCAGTTCGCCCGGCCCGGTATTCTTCAAACAGGATCGCCATGGTTGGAACGGCAAGGTGATTCAGGTCTGGAAGTTCCGCTCGATGCGCGTGCACGATGACCATGAAGTCAAACAGGCCAGCCGCAACGACTCGCGCATCACCGCCGTCGGACGGTTCATCCGTCGCACTTCGCTGGATGAGCTGCCGCAGCTGTTCAACGTGTTGCAGGGGCACATGGCACTGGTTGGCCCGCGTCCGCACGCCGTGGCGCACAACAACTATTACTCGGGCAAGATCCTCGCCTACATGGCCCGTCACCGAATCAAACCGGGCATCACCGGTCTGGCGCAAATCAGCGGTTGCCGTGGCGAGACCGACACCCTCGACAAGATGGAAAAGCGTGTCGAGATCGACCTCAAGTACATCAACAACTGGTCGCTGTGGCTGGACCTGAAGATTCTGGTGAAAACGCCGTTCACTCTGTTGTCGAAGGATATTTACTGAGACGCCGAGCTTGGCAAGGCAATACCGCAAGGGGACGAAAGTCCCCTTTTTTGTGGGCGGGATTTGGGGACTGGATTGGCTGGCGATTTCGGTGAATTAGTCAATATGGATGTCGACAGGCCAGACGCCTTCGCGGGCAAGCCCGCTCCCACAGTTTTTGGATGATGCCGAAATTTGCAGCACTTCCCGGATACCTGTGGGAGCGGG
>NZ_LRUN01000036.1 GCF_001679645.1 Pseudomonas bananamidigenes
CCCTCTCCCTCTGGGAGAGGGCTAGGGTGAGGGCGGCGATCTGCCTGACTCACTCGTGATCTTCGAGATACTGCAGCGCCATCCGCTCCGTCGCCACCTTCACCGGCGGCAACAGGTGCGGCGCCACCAGCATCATGATCTGGTACACCACCAGCCTTACTTCCCCCTCGCGATCGAGAATCCGCTGGTAGTCCAGCGAGAACAGCAGGGTCATGGTGATCTGTTCCACCAGTTGTCCCAGCGCCTGGGTATCGCTGACCAGTTGCCCCGATGCTTTCAACCGCGCGAGCAGTGACGCCAGCGTGCGCTTCAGGACATTGAGGAACTGGCGAATGCCCTTGGCCAGTTTCGGCAGGCGCCCGGCCAGGTTCGACAGGTCCTGGAACAGGAACCGGTACTGCGCCAGGCGTTCGACGATCAGGTGCAGGAACAACCAGTAATCCTCTGGCGCCAGTTCGACATCGGCGGGCGGGTCGAGCAGTGGCGCCAGTTCGTTCTGAAAACGCTCGAACAGCCCGAGAATCAGCGGTTCCTTGCCATGGAAGTGGTAGTAGAGGTTGCCCGGGCTGATCCCCATTTCATTGGCAACCTCCATGGTGGAGACGTTCGGCTCGCCCTTCTCGTTGAACAACTGCAGGGCACATTCGAGGATCCGTTCGCTTGTTTTCATCCAGTATTCTTAACAGGGTCGGGGTCGGTCAGCGCACGCGCACGTAAGTGCCGGGTGCCGCCTCCATCGGTGGATAATTCGCGTTGCCCAGGGTCATCCGGGTTTCATGCAGGGTGCCGGAACGTTGCTGGACCCATTCCAGCCATTGCGGCCACCAGCTGCCGTCGACTTTTTTCGCGTCGTAGTACCAGGCGCGCGGGTCGCTGCTCAGCTTGCCGTTCTCGACGTAGGTGGCTTTGGGGTTGCTCGGCGGATTGAGAATGCTCTGCACATGGCCGCTGTTGGACAGCACGAAACGCCGCTCGCCGCCCAGCAGCAGGGTCGAGCGATAGACCGCGTCCCACGGCGTGATGTGGTCGTTCATGCCGGCCACGCTGAAACTGTCGACCGTGACTTTCTGCAGGTCGATCGGCGTGCCGCAGACTTCCAGGCCTCCCGAATGAATCAGCGGGTTGTGCTTGAAGAAGTCCAGCAGATCGCCATGAAACGCCGCCGGCAGGCGGGTGCTGTCGTTGTTCCAGTAGAGGATGTCGAACGCCGGCGGCTCCTTGCCCAGCAGGTAGTTGTTGACGAAGTAGCTCCAGATCAGATCGTTGGGTCGCATCCAGGCGAACACTTTGGCCATGTCGCGACCGTCCAGCACGCCTTTCTGATAAGAGCGGCGCTTGGCCGCTTCGAGGGTCTGCTCGTCGGCGAACAGTGTGGCCGGAGAGTCGATCTGGCTGTCCAGCAGGCTCACCAGATAGGTGGCGCTGGAGACCCGCCGCAACTGCCGCTTGGCCTGCAAGTGCCCTTGCAGCGCGGCGATGGTCAGCCCGCCGGCACAGGCTCCCACCAGGTTGACTTCCCGGGCACCAGTGATCGCCCGGCAGATATTCATCGCTTCTTCCACGGCCTCGACGTAGGTCGACAGGCCCCATTCGCGATGGCGCACGTCCGGATTGCGCCAACTGATCATGAAGGTCTGCAAGCCGTTTTTCAGGGCGTACTGGACGAAGCTGTTGTTCGGGCTCAGGTCGAAAATGTAGTACTTGTTGATTTGCGGCGGCACCACCAGCAACGGTTTCGAGTACTGCTTTTCGCTCATTGGCCTGTACTGGATCAGTTCGAGCAATTCGTTGCGAAACACCACCGAGCCGGTGGTGGTGGCAACCGTCTTGCCGACTTCGAAAGCCTGTCTTGTCACCTGACGTGGCAAGCCGTCGTTGTGCAGCAGGTCATCGAACAGATGACTCAGGCCGCGCACCAGACTGTGACCGCCGGAGTTGAACAGCTCCTTGATCGCCAGCGGATTGAGCAGCGTATTGGAAGGCGCCACGGCGTCGTTGATCAGGGAAAAAGCGAAGTGCGCACGGGCGCGATCGTCGTCGCTCATGCTGCTTTCGTCGATCCAGCTCTTGACCTGTTTCTGCCAGCTCAGATAGGCCTGCAGGCTCCGGCGATAGAACGGATTGAGGCTCCAGGCCGGGTCGGCAAAGCGGCTGTCGTTGGGGTTGGTCGGGTGCAGGGTTTCGCCGAGCAGCACGCGTCCGAGCGCGCCACCGAGTTTCAACGCGTGTCTGGCGCTGTGGATCGGGTTGCGCAGACCATGGGCGGCGACGCTGCGCAGCGTCGAAATCAGATCGCGGCCACGCAGGCCGGCCATTGCACTCTGTGCATTGATGAACACGGCAGGACCGGGCGCTGCGCCCGTCGCTGGTTTGTCGCGCATGACTCAACACTCCTTCGTCTTCAGGTCAATAACAAACACACCGAACCAGAACACCATAGACGCTGTTGCGGGTTGTTGCCTGCGCGGCGTCCTGCCACGCACTTGCAAAAAGTCCTGCAAGGAACTGTCCAGAAAACCGTGTCCGAACGGTTATCCGCCCAGCGGTGTTGGGTGGGGATGCATCACTGCGCGAAGGCGTTCCTCCTGGAGAAATTTCATGATGATCGGCGCCACGGCTTCGGCCCGGGTGATGAGGAACAGATGCCCGTCATCGATGATGTGCAATTGCGCGTTGGGAATGCGCCAGGCGAGCAGACGCATGTTGATCAGCGGGATCAGCGGATCGTCGTCGCCGGCCAGCACCAGAGTCGGCTGGTGGATCTTGTGCAGCCAGTGAATGCTGGTCCAGCCGAGGCCCGCGAACAGTTGCCAGTAATAGCCGAGCTTGCCCGCCGAACGTACCTTGGCCGCATGGCTGGCGGCGAGGGTGGGATCACGCCGGAACGAACCGCCGTAGATCATCGGGGCGATGCGGATCACATGGGACGGCTGGATGTAGCGGCGCGGACTGGCCATCATCCACAGCACCTTCGGCTTGCCCGGCACCATCACCGCGCCCGCTGCCGTGGCGGCCAGTACCAGCTTCTTGCAGCGCTCGGGATAGTCATGGGCGAACTGCTGCG
Organism: Pseudomonas bananamidigenes; assembly: GCF_001679645.1. Lineage (GTDB taxonomy): Bacteria > Pseudomonadota > Gammaproteobacteria > Pseudomonadales > Pseudomonadaceae > Aquipseudomonas > Aquipseudomonas bananamidigenes. Next base: position 3,065 of record NZ_LRUN01000036.1, read on the forward strand.
CCAGCGCGCCGCCCCAGGACACGCCGATCACATTGACCTGGCCGTAGTCGAGGTAATCGAGCATGCGTGCCGTCAGCTTCGCCAGCCCGGGAAAGCGGTACGGCCGGCTCGGCGTCGAAGAACCGCCGACGCCAGGCACGTCGAAGGCGATCACTTCCAGATCCGGATCCAGCGCCGCGACAAAAGGAAACACCAGCTCCAGGTTGGCGCCGATGCCGTTGAAAATCAGCAAGGGCGTCAAGTGAGGCTTGCCGGGGCGTACGGCGGTCCGGAGGGTCTGGCCATCCAGCTCGACGGTACGGAAGATGAACGGTTGCGGCATGCTTCAGGGCCCTGTGGGTGAAATCTCTATCTCATCTTTAACTGTGGGAGCGAGCTTGCTCGCGAAAGCGGCGGATCAGTCGATTTCAATGTTGAATGTCAGTCCGCCTTCGTCGGAACGCCGCCCGGAGCAAGCTCGCTCCCACAGGTGTCAGTTACCGCTCGTGTACGTAAGTGCCCGGCGAGGCTTCTCCCGCCGGATACGCCTTGTTGCCCAGCTTCGTCGGTGCCTTTTTCAGTTCGCCCGAGCGTGCCGCCTGCCAGGCCTGCCAGTACAGCCACCAGGAGTCGGTGTGCTTGGTCGAGTTTTCCTGCCAGTCATCGGCATTGGCGGTCATTTCGTCGCTGGTCATGTAACGGGATTTCGGGTTGCCCGGCGGGTTCAGGATGCTCTGGATATGCCCGCTGCTGGACAGCACGAATTCCACCTTGCCACCAAACAGCTGCGCCGACTTGTAGCAGGATTTCCACGGGGTGATGTGGTCGTTGGTGCCGGCCAGCGAGAAGATGTCGGCCGTGACCTTCTTGAGGTCGATCGGCGTGCCGCACACTTCCAGTGCATCGGGACGGGTCAGTGGATTGTTTTTGAACATCTCGATCAGGTCACCGTGGAACGCGGCCGGCAACCGGGTGGTGTCGTTGTTCCAGAACAGGATATCGAACACCGGCGGTTCGTTGCCCAGCAGGTAGTTGTTGACCCAGTAGTTCCAGATCAGGTCGTTGGGGCGCATCCAGGCGAAGACCTTGGCCATGTCTTTGCCTTCCAGCACACCGGCCTGATACGAATGACGCTTGGCCATCTCCAGGGTCTGCTCGTCGACGAAGAGTGCGACGTCGCTGTCCAGGGTGGTGTCGAGCACGCTGACCAGCAGGGTCAGGGCATTGACCTTGTTCTCGCCGGTGGCGGCGTAGTGGCCGAGCAGGGCGGTGCAGGTGATGCCGCCGGAGCAGGCGCCGAGCATGTTGACGTCCTTGCTGCCGGTGATCGCGGTGACCACGTCGACCGCTTCCTTCAGGGCTTCGATGTAGGTCGACAGGCCCCACTCGCGCTGTTCCTTGGTCGGGTTGCGCCAGCTGACGATGAAGGTCTGCACATTGTTGCGCAGGCAGAAGCGCGCCAGGCTCTTGTCCGGGCTCAGGTCGAATACATAGAACTTGTTGATTTGCGGCGGCACCACCAGCAGCGGACGCTCGTGTACCTGCTCGGTGATGGGTTTGTACTGGATCAGCTCCAGCACGTCGTTGCGAAACACCACTGCGCCTTCGCTCACGCCCAGGGTCTTGCCGACCTCGAAGGCGCCCATGTTGACCTGGCTCGGCATGCCGCCGTTGTGCACCAGATCCTTGGCCAGATGGGAGAGGCCGTCGAGCAGGCTTTTGCCGCCGGTCTCGAAGAAGCGTTTGACCGCCGCCGGGTTGGCCATGCTGTTGGTCGGCGCCATGGCTTCGGTCATCAGGTTGATCACGAAGTGGCCGCGCGCGATGTCCTTGGGCGAGAGGCTGCTGTCGTCGATCCAGGCATGGAGTTCCTTGCGCCATGCCAGGTAGGTTTGCAGGTAACGTTTGTACAGCGGGTTCTGACTCCACGCCGGATCGACGAAGCGACGGTCATCGCCAGCCGGTTGCAGTTCTGATTTGCCGAACAGCACGTTCTTCAGTTCGAGGCCGAAATGAGTGACGTGTCTGACGCTATGGATCGGTTGTTTGATGGCCTGGGTCAGCACCATCCGAGCAGAGGCCAGCAGATCCTTTCCGCGTAGCCCAACGACGGGATTCAGCCCCAGGGTGTTCTCCGAGGCCTGGTACTTCAAATCATCGTTATTCTTGTTACTCATCTACGACGCTCCATTGTCCTGAGACGAGTACCCGGTTTTCTGCTGTGCAGTTCCACAGCCAATGCCAGGTACTACTGCTCGGGTGACCGTTGATTCTGCATAGCTGCTTTACAGTCGTAGAGCACTGCAGGGAACTTGCCAGTTCCATTGGTTACCCGAGATTGATTTTTTTCGCAAGCAGCCGATCCCGGGCCGCTTTAGCGGAGCATTCAAACAGATGAATCTAGAAAATGCCCTCTAAACAGTCCGAGGTGCGGACTAGAGCATCAGCTTGACGACGGACTGGTCCGGGTCGCGGGTTTTGCCGGCAGCTTTGAGCTCGGCCAGATAATCCGCCCAGAGTGCGTCATAACGTCGCCCCAGTTCGTAGAGGTAATCCCAGGTGAACAGGCCGCTGTCATGACCGTCGTCGAAGGTCAGTTTCAGTGCGTACTGACCGGCCGGTTCGACCTTGGTCAGGCCGACATGCAGCTTGCCGGATTGCAGAATCGGTTTGCCGTGGCCCTGGACCTCGGCGGAGGGGGAATGCACGCGCAGGAATTCGGCGGGCAGGGTGTATTCCTCGCCGGACGCGTATTTGAGCGACAGGGTTTTCGAGGCTTTGTGCAGTTTGATGTCGGTGGGGAGTTGGGTCATGGGCTGGCGTCCGATGTGTGGGCGACCCTTGAGCAAATGTGGGAGCGAGCTTGCTCGCGAAAGCGGTGTGTCAGACAACATTGATATCGACTGACACGGCCTCTTCGCGAGCAAGCTCGCTCCCACAGGGTCCGCTACTGCTGTAAGTATGGCTTACAGGATATAACGGGACAGATCTTCGTTCTGTGCCAATTCGCCCAGGTGGCTGTTGACGTACTCGGCGTCGATCAGGATCGCCTTGTCGTCGTGGGCGCTGGCCAGGTCGCCGGCACTGAACGACACCTCTTCCAGCAGGCGCTCGAGCAGCGTGTGCAGGCGACGGGCACCGATGTTCTCGGTCTTCTCGTTGACCTGCCAGGCGATCTCCGCCAGGCGCTTGATGCCTTCCGGCTGGAACTGGATGTTCAGGCCTTCGGTCTTCAGCAGCGCGCAGTATTGCTCGGTGAGCGAAGCGTGCGGTTCGCTGAGGATGCGTTCGAAATCTTCCGGGCTCAGGGCCTTGAGTTCGACGCGGATCGGCAGACGGCCTTGCAGCTCCGGCACCAGATCGCTCGGCTTGCTCAGGTGGAACGCACCGGAGGCGATGAACAGGATATGGTCGGTCTTGACCATGCCCAGCTTGGTGTTGACGGTGCAGCCTTCGATCAGCGGCAGCAGGTCGCGTTGCACACCTTCGCGGGACACATCGGCGCCGCCGACATTGCCACGCTTGGCGACCTTGTCGATTTCGTCGATGAACACGATGCCGTGCTGCTCGACCGCCTCCAGGGCCTTGGCCTTCAACTCTTCTTCGTTGACCAGGCGACCGGCCTCTTCATCGCGCACCAGTTTCAGCGCTTCCTTGACCTTCAGCTTGCGGGACTTCTTCTTGCCCTTGCCCATGTTGGCGAACAGGGACTGCAGCTGGTTGGTCATCTCTTCCATGCCCGGAGGCGTGGCGATCTCGATGCCGGCCATTTCGGCCACTTCGATCTCGATTTCCTTGTCGTCCAGCTGGCCTTCACGCAGGCGTTTGCGGAACAGCTGGCGGGTGTTGGAATCCTGGGTCGGCGCGTCTTCGTTGCCGAAGCCCATGCGTGCCGGCGGCAGCAGGGCGTCGAGGATGCGGTCCTCGGCTGCGTCTTCGGCGCGGTGGCGCACGCGGGTCATTTCCTGCTCGCGCAGCATCTTGATCGCGGCATCGGCCAGATCCCGGATGATCGATTCGACGTCGCGGCCAACGTAGCCGACTTCGGTGAACTTGGTCGCTTCGACCTTGATGAACGGTGCGTTGGCCAGCTTGGCCAGGCGACGGGCGATCTCGGTTTTACCGACACCGGTCGGGCCGATCATCAGAATGTTCTTCGGGGTCACTTCAACGCGCAGCTCTTCAGGCAGCTGCATGCGGCGCCAGCGGTTGCGCAAGGCAATCGCGACAGCGCGCTTGGCATCGTCCTGGCCGATGATGTGGCGGTTGAGTTCGTGGACGATTTCGCGGGGAGTCATGGACATAATAATTGACGGTCCTCAAGCAGAAACAAGCCGTGGCACAGGGGCCGCATCAGGCTCATTCAGCGAGATCCTGCTCCTCAATGGTCTGGGTGTGGTTGGTGAATACGCAGATGTCGCCGGCGATGCCTAGAGCGGTCTCGACGATTTCGCGGGCCGACAGGTCGGTCTTCTTCAGCAGGGCGCTGGCGGCGGCTTGCGCGTAGGCGCCGCCGGAACCCATGGCGATCAGGCCGTCTTCGGGTTCGACCACGTCACCGTTGCCGGTGATGATCAGCGAGGCATCCTTGTTGGCAACCGCGAGCATCGCTTCGAGGCGGCTCAGGGAGCGGTCGGTGCGCCATTCCTTGGCGAGTTCGACGGCGGCGCGGATCAGGTGGCCCTGATGTTTCTCGAGCTGGCCTTCGAAACGTTCGAACAGGGTAAAGGCGTCGGCGGTGGCGCCGGCGAAACCGGCAATGACCTGGCCGTGGTACAGGCGACGAACTTTCTTCGCGTTGCCTTTCATCACGGTGTTGCCGAGAGAAACCTGGCCGTCGCCGCCCATGACGACTTTGCCGTGGCGGCGGACTGAAACGATGGTGGTCAAGGGAAGAGTCTCCACACTGCGGGGCGAAAATGCCTTATGCCCCTTCATATGGGGGTGGTGGAGAGGATTTCAACTGCGGGGCGGGAGAGGGGACGAGCGGTGGTTTGTACATGAGCGCTCCCACGCAGAGAGACATGATCGTTCCCATGCTCCGCGTGGGAATGCCTCAATGGACGCTCCGCGTCCCTGCGGCAAGAGACGCGGAGCGTCCCGGGCTGCATTCCCACGCGGAGCGTGGGAACGATCAGTGGGGCGTTGTTTAGCGGCTCTGGCGTTGTTGTAACAACAGGTTGCTGAACCCTGCGCCCGCCAGTTGTTTCTGGGCGGTGGTCAGTTGTTCGCGGTTGCTGAACGGACCGACCAGTACGCGGTACCAGGTTTCTTCCTTCACCGTCCCGGATTCAACTGCCACCGCCTGGCCGAGCAGGATGATCTGCGCGCGAACCTTGTCGGCATCGGCCTCTTTGCGGAACGAGCCGGCCTGCAGGAAGAACTTGGTCACCGGCGCAGCCTTGGTCACCGGCGGCGCTGGCGGCGGGGTGATTCCGGCGAGTGCGGCCTGGGCGCGTGCGGTGTCGATCTTCGCCGCTTCGGCCGGGGTCACCGGTGTGGTCGGAATCGCCGGCACCTGTGGCGTCGGCAGGGTTTTCTCCGGCACGGCGTCAGGCGGCACGATCACCTCCGATTCCGGCAGCAGGGTGTAGAAGTCGTACTTCGGCTTCACCGGTTGCGTCGGGCTCGGCGGGGTCTTGTTGGCCTCGGCGATCTTGGTGGCTTTCTGTTGTTGCTGTTGCTCGACCTTCTCGCGCTTGACCGTGTCGCTGCCCTTGCCCGGCTCCAGTTTCATCAGGAACACGATGAACGCGCCGACCGTCAGGCCGATGGCCATCCACAGCCAGCCCGGGATCGGTTGCTTCGCAGGAGCTTGGTAACGGCTGGCGCCACGCTTGGGTGCAGGTTTTTTCTTGGCAGCCAACTTACATACGCTCCAGGGTTTCCAGGCCGAGCAGTTCCAGGCCTTGCTTGAGGGTACGGCCGGTCAGCGCGGCAAGGCGCAGGCGGCTCTGCATTTGTGCCGGGGTGTCCGCGGCGAGGATCGGGCAGTTCTCGTAGAAGCTGGAGAACAGGCCGGCGACGTCGTACAGGTAGGTGCACAGGGTGTGCGGCGTGCCCTTTTCCGCGACGTTGTTCAGCACTTCACCGAACTGCGCCAGTTTGGCCGCCAGTTCCTGCTCGTGCGCCGCTTCGAGGACGATCTGACCGTCGACTTCGCTGAAATCCTTGCCCAGCTTGCGGAACACGCCGGCCACGCGAGTGTAGGCATACAGCAGGTACGGCGCGGTGTTGCCTTCGAAGTTGAGCATCAGGTCGAAGTTGAAGCTGTAGTCGCTGGTGCGGTGCTTCGACAGGTCGGCGTACTTCACGGCGCCGATGCCGACTACTTTGGCGATGGCGCGCAGTTCATCTTCGGCGAGCTCAGGGTTCTTTTCCTTCACCAGACTGTAGGCACGTTCCTGCGCTTCGGTCAGCAGATCGATCAGCTTCACGGTGCCGCCGTCACGGGTCTTGAACGGACGGCCGTCGGCGCCGTTCATGGTGCCGAAGCCCATGTGCTCCATTTCCATCGGATGGGTCACGAAACCGGCCTTGCGCGCCACGGCGAACACTTGCTGGAAGTGCAGGGCCTGACGCTGGTCGACGAAGTACAGCGCACGGTCGGCCTTGAGTTTGCCGCTGCGGTAGCGTACGGCGGCCAGGTCGGTGGTGGCGTACAAGTAGCCGCCGTCGGCCTTGACGATGATCACCGGCAGCGGCTCGCCTTCGGCGTTCTTGAATTCGTCGAGGAACACGCACTGCGCGCCGTTGCTTTCAACCAGCATGCCGGCGGCCTTGAGGTCGTTGACCACGTTGATCAGGTCGTCGTTGTAGGCGCTTTCGCCCATCACGTCGGCCATGGTCAGTTTGACGTTCAACAGTTCGTAGATCTTCTGGCAGTGCGACAGCGAGATGTCCTTGAACCGGGTCCACAGGGCCAGGCATTCGGCATCGCCGGCCTGCAGCTTGACCACCAGGCCACGGGCGCGGTCGGCGAATTCCGGGGATTCGTCGAAACGCTGCTTGGCGGCGCGGTAGAAGTTTTCCAGGTCCGACAGCTCGTCGCTGGTGATCGGATTTTCCTGCAGATACGCCATCAGCATGCCGAACTGGGTGCCCCAGTCGCCGACGTGGTTCTGACGGATCACGGTGTCGCCGAGGAATTCGAGTACCCGGGCCACGCCGTCGCCGATGATGGTCGAGCGCAAGTGGCCGACGTGCATCTCTTTGGCCAGGTTCGGTGCCGACAGGTCGACCACGGTGCGTTGCGCCGGGCCGGCCTTGCGCACACCGACGTGAGCGTCGGCCAGGGCAGCGTCGAGGCGCGAGGCCAGTGCCTGGGTGTTCTGGAAGAAGTTGATGAAGCCGGGACCGGCGATTTCGGCCTTGCTGACGTTCTCGTCGGCCGGCAGGGCGGCGATGATTTTTTCCGCCAGGTCACGTGGCTTCATGCCTGCAGGCTTGGCCAGCATCATCGCGATATTGCTGGCGAAGTCGCCGTGGGTCTTGTCCCGGGCATTTTCCACCTGGATCGCCGGCGTCAGGCCTTCAGGCAACACACCTTCGTTGACGAGTTGGGTGAGGGCTTGTTGGATCAGCTGGCGAATGGTGTCTTTCATGGTCTTCTCTTTCGACCGCAAGCGCGGCGGCGCATCGATGCGCGGGTGGAAAAACTGGGCATTATCCGTTGCGAAGACGGGCTTGCCAACCTTAGCAGGCAGGATGTGGATGTGTGGTGACAATTCGAGCGGTTTTGCCCAGTCAGTACAGATCCACCGGATCAACATCCAGCGACCAACGCACCGCCCGCCCGCTCGGCATCTGCTCAAGCGTCAGCAGCCAGCTCGCCAACAACCGGTGCAGCGGCGCCCGGGCGGTGGCCTGCAATAGTAATTGAGCGCGGAAGCGTCCGGCGCGGCGTTCCATCGGTGCCGGCACCGGTCCCAGCAGCTCGATGCCGCTCAGGTTCTGTTCGGCCAGCAAGCGCTCGGCTTCGCTGCACGCCTCGTCGAGAAAACCTTCGGCCTGCCCCGGCTTGTGCGCTTCAGCGCGCAACAGTGCCAGATGAGCGAACGGCGGCAGGCCAGCGGCGCGGCGCTCGCTGAGGGCCTGTTCGGCGAAGGCGAAATAACCCTGCTCGGTCAATTGCACCAATAAAGGATGGTCGGCCAGATGGGTCTGGATGATTACCTTGCCCGGCTCCTCAGCCCGCCCGGCGCGCCCGGCAACTTGCACGATCAATTGCGCCATGCGTTCGCTGGCACGGAAGTCGCCGGAGAACAGGCCGCCGTCGGCATCGAGGATCGACACCAGCGTCACCCGGGGGAAGTGGTGACCCTTGGCCAGCATCTGGGTGCCGACCAGGATGCACGGCTGGCCTTTCTGGATCGTGGCGAACAACTGGTTCATCGCGTCCTTGCGCGAGGTGCTGTCGCGGTCGACGCGCAGCACCGGGTAATCCGGGAACAGAATCGCCAGCCGCTCCTCGGCCCGTTCGGTGCCGGCGCCCACCGGTCGCAGATCGACCTTGTTGCACTTCGGGCACTGACGCGGCACGCGCTCGACGTAACCGCAATGGTGGCAGCGCAATTCGCCATAGCGCTGATGCACGGTCATCCGCGCATCGCAGCGCTGGCACTCGGACATCCAGCCGCAATCGTGGCACAGCAGTGTCGGGGCAAAGCCGCGGCGATTGAGGAACACCAGCACCTGCTGGCCGGCGGCGAGGGTCTGGCCGATGGCTTGTTGCATCGGTCCGGAAATACCACTGTCCAGCGGGCGACTTTTTACATCCAGGCGCAGGAACCGTGGCGGTTTGGCGCCGCCGGCCCGTTCGTTCATTCGCAGCAGTCCGTAACGACCGGTGTAAGCGTTGTGCAGGCTTTCCAGCGATGGCGTTGCGGAGCCGAGGACAATCGGGATGTCTTCCTGTCGTGCCCGCACCAGCGCCAGGTCCCGGGCGTGATAGCGCAAGCCCTCCTGCTGTTTGTAGGAGCTGTCGTGCTCTTCGTCGATGATGATCAGCCCCGGATTTTTCATCGGGGTGAACAGCGCCGAACGGGTGCCGATAATAATGTCGGCCTCGCCGTCACGGGCAGCGAGCCAGGCATCCAGACGGTCGCGGTCGTTGACTGCCGAGTGCAGCAGAGCGATGCGGGCGTTGAAGCGTTGTTCGAAACGGGCCAGGGTTTGCGGGCCGAGGTTGATCTCCGGGATCAGCACCAGCGCCTGCTTGCCGGCCTCGAGGGTTTCGCGGATCAGCTGCAAATAGACTTCGGTCTTGCCGCTGCCGGTGACCCCGGCCAGCAGGAATGCGTGATAACTGTCGAAACCGGCGCGAATCGCTTCATAGGCGGCGCGCTGTTCGCCGTTGAGCGGCAGTTCCGGCTGGGCCAGCCAGTGCTCGTGACGCACGCCGGGGGCGTGGCGGCGCACTTCGACCTGCACCAGATCCTTGGCCAGCAGCAGGTCGAGGCTGTCCTTGCTCAGCATCAGTTTGCTCAGTAACTGATGGGCGACGCCGTGAGGATGCTGGGCCAGCGTTGCCAGGGCTTCACGCTGGCGCGGGGCGCGGGCGATGCGCGGGTCATCGAGGCTGGCACCGGGAGCGACGGACCAGAAGCGCTCCTGGCGCGCCTCGGCCAGTTCGCCCTGACGCAGCAGCACGGGCAGCGCCCAGCTCAGGGTGTCGCCGAGGCTGTGCTGATAATACTGGGCGGTCCACAGGCACAGCTTGAACAGGGCCGGTGGCAGGGGCGCGGTGATGTCGAGCAGGGCCAGCGCCGGCTTGAGTTTGTCCGCCGGGACTTCGCTGGTGTCGCTGACTTCCACCAGTATCCCGATCATCTCCCGACGACCGAACGGTACCCGCAGGCGCATGCCCGGTTGCAACTGCGAACGCCGGACACCGGCCGGGGCCCGGTAATCGAACAGGCGGCGCAGGGGCGAAGGCAGGGCGAGGCGCAGAATGGCGTCGGGCACGCGGGATCTCGATCAAACAGGAAGAAGGGTTTGGCTTATAACCCTGTGGGAGCGAGCTTGCTCGCGATGGCATTCTGTCTGTCAGCCTCTTTATTGACTGACACGGCGCCTCCGCGAGCAAGCTCGCTCCAACAGGGATCGCGCAATGGCCGGGAGCCTAGCAGACGGTCGGTCTAAGGGACAGCTTGCGTGATTGGCATTGTCTGGTAGAATCCGCGGCCTAATTACGTGCGGTATTCAACAATCGTGTTGGATGGCGGCACGCCAGCTGAGGAAAACACCATGAAAGCCGATATCCACCCGAATTACCCAGAAGTTGCAGTAACTTGCAGCTGCGGCAACAAGTTCGAAACCCGTTCGACCTTCGGCAAAGCCCTGGCGATCGACGTTTGCAACGAGTGCCACCCGTTCTACACCGGTAAGCAGAAGACTCTGGACACCGGTGGTCGCGTTCAGAAGTTCGCCGACCGTTTCGGTGCTTTCGGCGCGAAAAAGGCCTGAGGCCCTTCATTCTGGAAAACCTCAGCGGCTTTTCCGGACTGATGAAAAAGGCGTCCCTTGCGGGCGCCTTTTTTGTGTCCGCGATTTGGCTGTCCGCTGCCCAGGCCTTTTGTCCGGCGCCTTCGGGCGTGTCCAGCGTTGTGGTGCAGCGGGTCGTCGATGGCGACACTGTGCGCCTGAGTGACGGCCGCAGCGTACGCCTGATCGGTCTCAACACACCTGAATTGGGCAAGCAGGGTCGCAGCGACGAACCGTTTGCCGTGGCGGCGCGCAAACGCCTGGAAGCCCTGGTGGCTGACAGTGGCGGGCGGGTCGGTTTGCGCCTTGGTGCGCAAGAAAAAGACCATTACGGGCGTACGCTCGCCCATCTCTACAGCGTCAACGGCGCCAGTCTCGAGGCGCAAATGCTCGCCGAGGGCCTGGGTTTCCAGGTCGCGGTGGCACCGAATGTCGATCTTGTCGATTGTCAGCAAGCCGCCGAACGTAGCGCCCGGCAGGCCGGGCTTGGTCTTTGGAGACGCTCACCTGTACTGAAAGCGGAGCAGATCGAGCGCTCGGGTTTCGCCATCGTCAGCGGGCGTGTGAGCAAGGTTCAGCGCAATCGTGGCGGAATCTGGATCGAGTTGCAGGATAAGCTTGTACTGCGTGTTGCACCCAATCTGCTGGATCGCTTCGATGGCAATGCCCTGCAAGTGCTGGAGGGCAGGCAGATCGAGGCCCGGGGCTGGGTGGTCGACCGTTCCCGGAAGGGTGGCTTGAAAACCGGTCAGGCCCGTTGGCTGCTGCCGCTGACCGATCCTTCCATGTTGCAGACATCTCGCTGAAGAAAAATTGTAGACATTTTTTCTGTTGATTGTGAACAGTCGAGCCCTTGTGCGCCGTGGCTCTTGGCCCAAAGTCGTAGGGCAGGGCGCTTGACAGGGGTGACCGGGCAGTCTTGTGGGGACTTTGCGAGGCGCGTATCCTCGCTGACCAGTCTGTCCAACAGTAAAAAGCGGAATGCCAAAATGTCTGATCTGAAAACTGCCGCTCTCGAATATCATGCCAATCCTCGTCCAGGAAAGCTGAGTGTCGAGCTCACCAAGGCCACTGCTACCGCCCGCGACCTGTCGCTGGCCTACAGCCCCGGCGTAGCTGAACCAGTGCGCGAGATCGCCCGCGATCCTGAGCTGGCCTACAAGTACACCGGCAAGGGCAACCTGGTTGCAGTCATTTCCGATGGCACCGCGATTCTCGGTCTGGGTAACCTCGGCCCACTGGCCTCCAAGCCTGTGATGGAAGGTAAAGGCGTGCTGTTCAAGCGCTTCGCCGGCATCGACGTCTTCGACATCGAAGTCGACTCGGAAAGCCCGCAAGCCTTCATCGACACCGTCAAGCGCATCTCCATCACCTTCGGTGGCATCAACCTGGAAGACATCAAGGCTCCGGAGTGCTTCGAGATCGAACGCGCCCTGATCGAGCAGTGCGACATTCCGGTATTCCACGATGACCAGCACGGCACCGCGATCGTCACCGCTGCCGGCATGATCAACGCCCTGGAAATCGCTGGCAAAACCCTGGCGGACGCTAAGATCGTCTGCCTGGGCGCCGGCGCTGCCGCCATCTCCTGCATGAAACTGCTGGTGAGCATGGGCGCCAAGGTCGAAAACATCTACATGATCGACCGTACCGGCGTGATCCACGCTGGCCGTGACGACCTGAACCAGTACAAGGCCGTGTTCGCTCACGCGACCGACAAGCGCACCCTGGACGACGCCATCGAAGGCGCTGACGTGTTCGTCGGCCTGTCCGGCCCGAACCTGCTGAGCGCCGAGCAGCTGAAGCGCATGGCGGCCAACCCGATCGTCTTCGCCTGCTCCAACCCGGATCCGGAAATCTCCCCGGAGCTGGCTCACGCCACCCGCAACGACGTGATCATGGCCACCGGCCGTTCGGACTACCCGAACCAGGTCAACAACGTACTGGGCTTCCCGTTCATTTTCCGTGGTGCCCTGGACGTTCGCGCCAAGCGCATCAACGAAGAAATGAAGATCGCTGCCGCCAACGCCCTGAAGGACCTGGCCAAGCTGCCGGTGCCGAAGGAAGTCTGCGCCGCCTACGGCGTCGATGCACTGGAGTTCGGCCGTGAGTACATCATTCCGAAGCCGATGGACGCACGCCTGATCACCGTCGTCTCCGACGCCGTGGCCAAGGCCGCCATCGAGACCGGTGTGGCGACCCTGCCATATCCGAAGCACTACCCGCTGAAAAGCGTGGATGACGTGTTCAACGGCTAAGTCGTTGTAACGCTCCAAACGAAAGCCCTGGCTCGTGAGAGCCGGGGCTTTTTTGTGCCTGAGGGTTTTGTATCGGGTGCGCAGGCCTCATCGCTGGCAAGCCAGCTCCCACAAAAGATGAAGTGAGGCGCACACTGTGGACATTCAACAAACCCTGTGGGAGCTGGCTTGCCAGCGACGGGGCCGGTTCATCCACTGTAACTCCCTCAAACAATAAAAAGCCCCGCACTTCTCACGAAGGCGGGGCTCTTTAGCGGATCCGGATCAGAACAAATCGATCGGCGCCTGTTCATCCGCCGGCAGCGGGCTGCCCGGCACGGCGCCATTGCCGATCTCGTTGACCGACGGCGGCGTGTCTTCGGCCTTGAACAGTTCGAAGTAGGCGCCAGGGGTGCTCGGCGAAGCTGCGCGACCGCTGACCGGGTCTACCCGCAGGCTGAGGATGCCTTCCGGCTCTGGCTGGACATGCGGTGGCTTGTCCTTGAGTGCCGCGCTCATGTAGTTCATCCAGATCGGCAGCGCCACGGTGCCGCCGAACTCCCGGCGACCGAGGCTTTCCGGCTGGTCGAAACCGGTCCAGACCGTGGTCACGTAATCGGCGTTGTAACCGGAGAACCAGGCGTCCTTGGATTCGTTGGTGGTACCGGTTTTGCCCGCGATGTCGCTGCGGCCCATGGCCAGTGCGCGGCGACCGGTGCCGAGCTTGATCACGTCCTGCAGCATGCTGTTGAGGATGTACGTGGTACGGCCATCGACAATGCGCTCGGCGACTGCCGGTGTTTGCGGCACAGCGGCGCTGCCCGGTGCTTCACCCGGAACCGGTGCTGCGTCGACGGTGATCGATTGGGTCGCCGGTGCTGCGATGCCGTCGGTGACCGCGCCGCCCTGCGGTACGGTCGGCGGGTTGGCGACGAACAGCGTGTCGCCGTTACGGCTTTCGATCTTGTCGATGATGTACGGAGTGATCTTGTAACCGCCGTTGGCGAAGGTGCTCCAGCCGGTAGCGATTTCCATCGGCGTCAGGGTCGCGGTGCCCAGGGCCAGCGAAAGGTTTGGCGGCAGGTCCTGCTTGTTGAAGCCGAAGCGGGTGATGTAGTCGATGGTCTTGCCTACGCCCATCGCCTGCAGCAGGCGGATCGAAACCAGGTTGCGCGACTTGTACAGGGCCTCGCGCAGGCGTATCGGGCCGAGGAAGGTATTGGTGTCGTTCTTCGGACGCCAGACCTTGTCCAGATACTCGTCGACGAACACGATCGGTGCGTCATTGACCAGGCTGGCAGCTGTGTAGCCGTTGTCCAGTGCGGCGCTGTAGACGAACGGCTTGAAGCTCGAGCCCGGCTGACGCTTGGCCTGCATCGCGCGGTTGTAGTTGCTCTGCTCGAAGGCGAAACCGCCGACCAGCGAGCGGACCGCACCATTCTGCGGGTCAAGCGATACCAGTGCGCCTTGCGCCTGCGGAATCTGGCTGAACTTCAGCGAATTGTTCGGCTGGCGCTGCACGCGCACCAGATCACCGACCTGCGCCACATCCGAAGGCTGACGCGGCGCGGCGCCCATGCTGTTGGTATTGAGGAACGGACGCGCCCATTTCATGGTGTCCCAGGCCACATGCTCTTCACCGGTACGGGTCAGCACTTGCAGGCCGTTCTTGTCGACCTGGGTGACGATGGCCGGTTCGAGGCTGCTGATGGTGCGTTGTTTGGTCAATTCGACGGCCCAGGCTTCACGGGTCTTGCCCGGCAGGCGCGATTCGGGGCCACGATAGCCGTGACGCTGGTCGTAAGTCATCAGGCCTTCGTGCAACGCGGTGTTGGCCATTTCCTGCAGGTTGCTCGGCACCGTGGTGGTGACGCGGAAACCTTCGGTATAGGCGTCGCTGCCGTAGCGGCCGACCATTTCGGCGCGGGCCATCTCGGCGATGTACGGCGCATTCACTTCCGGGGTCGGTACGTGATAGCTGGCGTTCAGCGGTTCGTTGATGGCGGCGGTGTAGTCGGCTTCGGTGATCTTGCCGAGTTTGTACATGCGCCCGAGGATCCAGTCGCGACGCTCCTTGCTGCGGGCGGGGTTGGCCAGCGGGTTGAAGCGCGACGGGGCTTTCGGCAGGCCGGCGATCATCGCCATCTGCGCCAGGCTGACCTCGCGGATCGACTTGCCGTAATACACCTGCGCCGCCGCCTCGATGCCGTAGGCGCGGTTGCCCAGATAGATCTTGTTCACGTACAGCTCAAGGATCTCGTCCTTGGTCAACTGCCGCTCGATCTGCAGGGCCAGGAGGATTTCAGTCGCCTTGCGCGAGAAGCTGCGTTCGCTGGTCAGGAAGAAGTTCTTCGCCACCTGCATGGTAATGGTGCTGCCACCGGACTGAATGTGCCCGCTTTTGACCAGTTGGGTCGCGGCACGCATCAGGCTGCTCGGATCGACACCATAGTGGTTGGCGAAATTGTCGTCTTCAGCACTTAGTAACGCATTAATGAAATTGGGGGGAATGTCGGCGAAACGGATCGGTGTGCGGCGCATTTCGCCAAATTCTGCGATCAATTTGTTGTCGCTGCTGTACACCCGGAGCGGAATCTGCAACTGAATGCTTCTCAGCGCCTCCACAGATGGCAAACCCGGACTAAGGTAAAGAAACGCGCCGCTGAGAACTAAAAGCAGTCCGCAGAAAACGGCGACGATGGACCAACCGAAGAATTTCAGCAGACGAATCAAGGCTTTTGGACATCCAGGGCAAAGAATGAATTTGGCGCCAGGGTTCCGGGAACACACAGAACGGCCCGCGCTGGCGGTACAAAGCGGAAAAAATCGCTGGGCATTATAAGCACTTTTCCGCTGGGGGCGTCATTTGCGCTTCTGTCAAGACGGGGCCAGGGAACGCAATGCGCATTACAGAGTCCGTAACTCACGGAAAGTCATAGGGAATTGGTAGTGCTAGGACTCTTCAATAAAAAGACCAATACGTTGCTGGGGATCGATATCAGCTCCACTTCGGTGAAGTTGCTGGAGCTCAGCCGCCAGGGGGAGCGCTACCGGGTCGAGGCGTACGCGGTGGAGCCGTTGCCGGCCAATGCCGTGGTCGAGAAGAACATCGCCGAACTCGAAGGCGTCGGGCATGCCCTGTCCCGGGTGCTGGTCAAGGCGCGCACCGGGCTGAAATCCGTGGCAGTGGCGGTGGCCGGCTCTGCGGTGATCACCAAGGTCATCGAGATGGATGCCGGCCTGTCCGAGGACGAGCTGGAAAACCAGCTCAAGATCGAGGCCGACCAGTACATTCCCTATCCGCTGGACGAAGTGGCCATCGATTTCGAAGTCCAGGGCGTTTCGCCGCGCAACCCCGAGCGGGTCAATGTGCTGCTGGCCGCCTGTCGCAAGGAAAACGTCGAAGTTCGGGAGGCGGCCCTGGCCCTGGCCGGTCTGACAGCGCGGGTGGTGGACGTCGAGGCTTATGCCCTGGAACGTTCGTTCGGCCTGCTGGCCACCCAATTGGCCGCCTCGCAGGAGCGCCTCACCGTCGCGGTGGTCGACATCGGCGCCACCATGACCACCCTCAGCGTCCTGCATGACGGGCGGATCATCTATACCCGCGAACAACTGTTCGGCGGTCGCCAGCTGACCGAGGAGATCCAGCGTCGCTATGGCCTGACCCTCGAGCAGGCCGGGCTGGCCAAGAAGCAGGGCGGCCTGCCGGACGATTACGTCAGCGAAGTCCTGCAGCCGTTTCGCGAGGCGCTGGTGCAGCAGGTTTCGCGCTCCCTGCAATTCTTCTTTGCTTCCGGTCAGTACAACGCGGTCGATCACATAATGCTGGCCGGCGGTACGGCCTCGGTGCCAGGTCTGGACCGCTTGATCGAAGAACGCCTGGGCACGCCGACCCAGGTTGCCAATCCGTTTTCCGACATGGCCCTGAGCAGCAAGGTCAACGCCGGGGCACTGGCCAGTGACGCGCCGGCCCTGATGATTGCCTGCGGGCTCGCGCTCAGGAGTTTCGACTGATGGCGCGGATCAACCTTCTCCCCTGGCGCGAGGAGCGCCGCGAAGAACGGCGCAAACGCTTTCTGCTGGCCCTGACCGGGGTGGTGGTCGGCTCGATCGGTGCGGTGTTCATTGCTGCGCAGGTGCTCGGTATGGCCATCGAACATCAACAGGCTCGTAACGACTACCTCGGCAAACAGATCGCCGTGATCGATGAGCGGATCAAGCAGATCAGCGAACTGAAGGCGCGTCGTCAGCAACTGGTGGAACGCATGCGCATCATCCAGGACCTTCAGGGTAATCGGCAGATCAGCGGGCGGATCTTCGATCAACTGGCGCGTACCCTGCCTGACGGTGTGTATTTCACCAGCGTGAAAATGGTCGGCAAGACCCTGTCGATCAGTGGCGCGGCGGAATCGAACAATCGGGTATCGGACCTGATGCGCAACCTTGAAGCGTCCGACTGGTTCGATGCGCCGACCCTGAATGAAGTCAAGGCGACCACGGCAGGGCAGCTGGATCAGGCCAACGTTTTCCAGTTGACTGTTCATCAGACCCGGCCGAAGAACCTGGAGGACGAGCCATGAAACCGTCCGAATGGCTGGCCAGCCTGCGCAATATCGATTTCAACGATCTGGACACCAGCAACATCGGCTCGTGGCCGCCGGCAGTGAAAGGCCTTGCCGGGGCGCTGCTGATGATTCTGGTTCTGGCGCTGGGCTACAACTTCTTCATCAGTGACATGGAAAACGGGCTTGAAACCAAGCGTACGGAAGAAGCCACGCTCAAGGAACAGTTCGCCAGCAAGGCGCGCATGGCGGCCAACCTGGAGCTTTACACGCAGCAGATGAGCGAGATGGAGAACTCGTTCGGTGTGCTGCTGCGGCAATTGCCCAGCGATACCGAAGTGCCCGGGTTGCTGGAGGACATCACCCGCACCGGACTGGGCAGCGGTCTTGAATTCGAAGAGATCAAACTGTTGCCCGAAGTGACGCAGCAGTTCTACATCGAGCTGCCGATCCAGATCACCGTTACCGGCGCCTATCATGACCTCGCCACCTTCGTCAGCGGTGTGGCCGGTCTGCCGCGGATCGTGACCCTGCATGATTTCGAACTGGCCCCGGCCAACCCTGAGGGCGGGACGAAGCTGCGCATGAGCATCCTCGCCAAGACTTACCGCTACAACGACAAGGGGCTGCAGAAATGAGCCCGATCCGATTCCTTCTGTTGTCGACATTGACCCTGGGGTTGTGCGGTTGCGGCGGCAACGACTTCAGCGATCTCGATGCCTACATGAATGAGGTGCGCCTGCGGCCGCCAGGCAAGATCGAACCGACACCGACCTTTCGTTCCTTCCCGACGTTCACCTACAGCGCAGCCAATCTGCGCAGCCCGTTCTCGCGTCAGGTTCGGGTCGATCTGGCCGGGCAGCAGCACGGTTCACGTAACGTCAAACCCGATCCGAACCGGGTCAGGCAATACCTCGAAGGTTTCAACATCGAGCAGTTCGAGATGGTCGGCACGATTGCCAATGCCTCCGGCTTCTATGCGCTGTTGCGCGGTGCGGGCGGGGTGCATCGGCTGAAAGTCGGCGATTACCTGGGGCGCAACGAGGGGCGCATCGTCGCCATCAGCGCCTCCCAGGTCGATGTGATCGAGATCGTTCCGGACGGCGAAGGCGCCTGGCTGGAGCGGCCGCGCACCATTCCTTTGAAAGAGCACTCATAGTGGAAGTCGAACAATGAACAGGATTTTCTCCACCCTCGGTTTTTCGCTATGGATAGCGCTGCTGTCACCGATGGTTGAAGCGGCCAACCTGAAGATGCTGGACGTGGCGGCGTTGCCGGGGGATCGCGTCGAGTTGAAGCTGTCGTTCGACGGCCCGCCGCCGCAACCCAAGGGTTACACCACCGACTCACCGGCGCGGATCGCCCTCGATCTGCCGGGAGTAACCAGCCAGCTTGCGAGCAAGACCCGCGACCTTGGCAGCGGCAACGCGCGTTCCGCCACGGTGGTCGAGGCCAACGACCGTACCCGATTGATCATCAATCTGACGCAGCTGGCACCCTATGACGCCCGGGTCGAGGGCAACACGCTGTTCGTGGTGGTCGGACAAGGCACCAGGCCCAGTGCGCCGCGACCTGCCGCGAAGACGCCGCGTGCCACGCCGGTCGCGGCGCCGGCCCGGGCTTACGCGCCAGTCGCCAGGGCCATCCGTGGTGTGGACTTCCAGCGTGGCACTGCCGGCGAGGGCAACGTCGTCATCGACCTGTCCGACCCTGCCATCGCGCCAGACATCCAGGAGCATGACGGCAAGATCATTCTCAACTTTGCCCGTACCCAGTTGCCGGAACCGTTGCGGGTGCGTCTTGACGTCAAGGATTTCGCCACCCCGGTGCAGTTCGTCAACGCCGCCGTCAGCGGGGATCGGGCGATCATTACCGTCGAGCCCGGCGGCACGTTCGACTATTCCACCTACCAGACCGACAACAAGCTGACCGTGAGTATCCGGCCACTGACCATCGACGATCTGCAAAAACGCAACGCCGACCGCAACAACTACAGTGGTGAGAAACTGTCCCTCAACTTTCAGGATATCGACGTGCGTTCGGTGCTGCAGTTGATTGCGGACTTCACCAACCTCAACCTGGTGGCCAGCGACACGGTGCAGGGCGGGATCACCTTGCGCCTGCAAAACGTGCCGTGGGATCAGGCGCTGGATCTGGTGCTCAAGACCAAAGGACTGGACAAGCGCAAGGTCGGCAATGTGTTGCTGGTGGCGCCGGCAGATGAAATTGCCGCTCGCGAACGGCAGGAGCTGGAGTCGCAGAAGCAGATCGCCGAGCTGGCGCCACTGCGTCGTGAACTGCTGCAGGTGAACTATGCCAAGGCGGCGGACATTGCCAAGCTGTTCCAGTCGGTCACCAGCGCCGAGGCCAAGGTTGACGAGCGGGGCTCGATCACCGTCGATGAACGCACCAACAACATCATCGCCTATCAGACCCAGGACCGCCTGGACGAGCTGCGGCGGATCGTGGCGCAGCTGGATATTCCGGTGCGCCAGGTGATGATCGAGGCGCGAATCGTCGAGGCCAACGTCGATTACGACAAGAGCCTGGGCGTGCGCTGGGGCGGTTCGATCCAGAACAAGGGCAACTGGAACACTTCCGGGGTCAGCAATGGTTCGTCGACCACGATCGGTACGCCGGGCAGCACCAGTACCAACTCGCCGTTCGTCGACATGGGCACGGTCAACAATACCTCCGGGATCGGCATCGCCTTCATCACCGACAACGTCTTGCTGGATCTCGAGCTGACGGCGATGGAGAAGACCGGCAACGGCGAAATCGTCTCGCAGCCCAAGGTGGTCACCTCCGACAAGGAGACAGCGAAGATCCTCAAGGGCACCGAGATCCCGTATCAGGAGGCCAGCTCCAGTGGTGCCACGTCGGTGTCCTTCAAGGAGGCCTCGCTGTCGCTGGAAGTCACGCCGCAGATCACGCCGGACAACCGCATCATCATGGAGGTGAAGGTCACCAAGGACGAGCCGGATTACCTGAACAAAGTGCAGGATGTACCGCCGATCAAGAAAAACGAGGTCAATGCCAAGGTACTGGTGAACGACGGCGAGACCATCGTGATTGGCGGGGTTTTCTCAAATACTCAGAGCAAGGTCGTAGATAAGGTGCCATTTCTTGGCGATGTGCCGTATCTTGGCCGCCTTTTCCGGCGTGATGTGGTTTCGGATAAAAAATCCGAGCTGCTGGTATTCCTCACTCCGCGTATCATGAATAACCAGGCGATTGCTGTGAGTCGTTGATTCTGTGCGAAATTTGATTCTTGTAGGACCGATGGGCGCTGGGAAAAGCACCATCGGCCGATTACTGGCCAAAGAGCTGCGCCTGCCGTTCAAGGATTCCGACAAGGAAATTGAACTGCGTACGGGCGCCAATATTCCGTGGATCTTCGACAAGGAAGGCGAGCCCGGTTTTCGTGATCGAGAACAGGCGATGATCGCCGAGCTGTGCGCGTTCGACGGCGTTGTGCTGGCAACCGGCGGCGGCGCGGTGATGCGCGATGCCAACCGCAAGGCGCTGCACGAAGGCGGGCGGGTGGTATACCTGCACGCCTCCGTCGAGCAGCAGGTCGGTCGCACCTCCCGTGATCGCAACCGTCCGCTGTTGCGCACTGCCAATCCCGAAAAAACCCTGCGCGACCTGCTGGCGATCCGTGATCCGCTCTATCGGGAAATCGCCGATCTGGTGGTGGAAACCGACGAGCGGCCACCGCGCATGGTGGTACTCGACATTCTTGACCGCCTGGCACAGCTTCCGCCCCGTTAAAGCCTCGCCGGAAATGCGCTATCCTCGGCGTCCTGTCGAGGGTTGTGGCGGATCGCACGCAAGCGGCGTCACACCCTCAAGACCGGGGACATCCGATAATTCAAGGCAGGACGCCTGCTTCCATCTTCACTGTGGGGACACATGCAGACACTCAAGGTCGATCTAGGCGAGCGCAGCTACCCGATTCATATTGGCGAAGGTCTGTTGGATCAGCCTGAACTGCTGGCTCCGCACATCCACGGGCGGCAAGTGGCAATCATCTCCAACGAGACCGTTGCGCCGCTCTATCTCGAGCGTCTGACTCGCAGCCTGGCGCAGTATTCGGTGATTTCCGTGGTACTGCCTGACGGCGAAGCCTTCAAGAACTGGGAAACCCTGCAATTGATCTTCGACGGTCTGCTGACCGCTCGTCATGATCGTCGCACCACAGTGATCGCCCTGGGGGGCGGTGTGATCGGCGACATGGCCGGGTTTGCGGCCGCCTGCTACCAGCGCGGTGTCGATTTCATCCAGATTCCTACCACGCTGTTGTCACAGGTCGATTCATCGGTGGGCGGCAAGACCGGGATCAACCACCCGCTGGGCAAGAACATGGTCGGCGCCTTCTACCAGCCGAACGTGGTGCTGATCGATACGGCGTCCCTGAAGACCCTGTCAGAGCGAGAGCTGTCGGCGGGCCTGGCCGAGGTCATCAAGTACGGTCTGATCTGCGACGAACCGTTCCTGAGCTGGCTCGAAGACAATATCGACGCCCTGCGTGCGCTGGACCAGAAAGCCCTGACTTATGCCATCGAGCGCTCCTGCGCCGCCAAGGCTGCGGTGGTCGGTGCCGATGAAAAGGAAACCGGTGTGCGCGCCACGCTCAATCTCGGCCACACCTTCGGCCACGCCATCGAGACCCACATGGGCTATGGTGTCTGGTTGCACGGTGAAGCGGTCGCTGCTGGCACCGTAATGGCGCTGGACATGTCCGCGCGCCTCGGCTGGATCAGCGAGCAGGAGCGTGATCGTGGCATTCGTCTGTTCCAGCGGGCCGGGCTGCCGGTCATTCCGCCGGAAGAAATGACCGAAGCCGATTTTCTCGAACACATGGCAATTGATAAAAAAGTGATCGACGGTCGTTTGCGCCTGGTGCTGCTGCGCCGGATGGGCGAAGCGGTGGTGACCGACGATTATCCGAAAGAGGTTCTACAGGCCACGCTGGGAGCGGACTACCGCGCTCTGGCTCAGCTTAAAGGTTAATAAGATTCCGATGACTAGTTTGCATGCCGACGAGGCGTTTCTCGGCCATTTCCAGTTAAGTCACGACCCCTTCGCCCCACGGGTCCCAGGCTTCAAGTTTTTTCCGGCCCAGCGCAAACCCGTGCTGGGGCAACTGCATCATCTGGCGCGTTACAGCCAGTTGCTGCTGGTGGTCACCGGCCCTCAGGGCAGCGGCAAGACGCTGCTGCGTCAGGCACTGGTGGCCAGTACCAACAAACAGTCGGTTCAAAGTGTCGTCGTCTCCGCCCGTGGTGCCGGCGATGCGGCCGGTGTGCTGCGTCAGGTCGCCCAGGGACTGGACGTTGCCCAGGCCGAGGTCGGGGCGATTCTCGATCAGGTCGTACAGCTGGCGTTGACCGGTCAGGAAGTCTATCTGCTGGTGGATGACGCCGAGCAGCTCGACGAGTCCGCGCTCGAAGCCCTGATGGCGCTGGGCGCCGGCGCGCCGGAAGGTCGCCCGCATGTGTTCCTGTTCGGCGAATCGTCGCTGATAGCTCAGCTTGAGGCGCTGCATCTTGAGGAAGAGCGCTTTCACGTCATCGAATTGCAGCCGTACACCGAAGAGGAAACCCGCGAATATCTCGATCAGCGGCTGGAAGGCGCCGGTCGGGGTGTCGAACTTTTCACCGCGGATCAGATCTCTGATATTCACGAAAGCTCCGAGGGCTGGCCCGGCAACATCAACCAGGTCGCCCGCGATGCACTGATCGAAGTCATGATTGCCAGCCGCTCTGCGGTGAAGCGTCCAAGTATGGGGTTCAACATGCCGAAGAAACACGTATTGGCGATTTCCGCCGTCGTCGTGGTGGCGGTCGCTGCCGCCTGGCTGATGCCCGGTCGCAACAAGGCGCCGACCGCCGGGGCGCCGGCCAATGAACAGGCTCAGCTGCCGCTGGGACAGGGCGGTGCGCCGAACGTGGAGTTCGCCGGTAACACCCAGCCGATGCCGTTGCCGCTGGTCGGCAATTCGCAACCGGTGATGCGCAAGCCTTTGGCCGAAGCGGCGGGCGGGATTACCGAGGGTGACGATGGCGTGCCGCTGGAAGGTTCGAGCAATACGCCGCCGACCGTAACCACTACCGCGCCACCGGCCGGTGTGCCTGCCGGACCGGCACCGACGCCGGTTCCGGTCCCTGCGGCCAAGCCGACGCCGGCACCGACCCAGGTTGCCACGGCCAAGCCAGTGCCTGCTCCGGCTGCGCCAGTGGCCAAGCCAGCCCCGGCGCCTGCCAAGCCTGTGGCTGCGGCCAAACCGGTCGAGAAAGCCGCCGAGAAGCCGGTTACCGTCGCCAAGGCCGCCGGTGGCAGTTGGTACGCAGGTCAAGCCCCGGGCAACTACGTGGTGCAGATCCTCGGCACCAGCTCCGAAGCGGCAGCGCAAAGCTTCGTCAAGGAGCAGGGCGGCGAGTACCGCTACTTCAAGAAAGTCCTCAACGGCAAGCCGCTTTACGTGATCACCTATGGCAGCTTTGCCAACCGTGATGCGGCCGTTTCTGCCATCAAGGCCTTGCCAGCGAAGGTTCAGGCTGGTAAACCTTGGCCTCGCACTGTCGCCAGCGTCCAACAGGAACTGGCAACAACTCGCTGAAGATTCGGCGGCCTTACCAAGGCCGCCTCTCCAAGCACCTCAAAATCTCTACAAGTGCGCGCCGCCCCTACGGGCCGCGTGCCTTGTGGTGTCTGCGTCACAGTAGTCTTTGAGTCGTTGCGGTCAGAATTAAAAAAGTTTTGACTAGCACAGCAGATCGCTTTAAACCTTTCACAAATGCGACATGGATTTGCGACATTTCGTCGTCAAATTTGTGAGCGTCTGTGTCGCTGTGTACAATGACCACCCTTTTGCCCCCGCAAAGCCGGCGTACGTTCGGCGCGAGATGCAAGTGGTTGAATTGAAAAGAAATTTGCCTCGAAAAGAGGCAGCCTGGTGAGAAAGTGTCTATGAAAGCAGGTCTGTACCAACCAGATGAATTCAAGGATAACTGCGGTTTCGGCCTGATAGCCCATATGCAGGGCGAACCCAGTCATACCCTATTGCAAACGGCCATCGAGGCCCTGACCTGCATGACCCACCGCGGTGGGATTAATGCCGACGGCAAGACCGGTGACGGTTGCGGTCTGCTGATTCAAAAACCCGACGCCTTCCTGCGTGCCATTGCCCAGGAAGCCTTCAGCGTCGAGCTGCCCAGGCAATATGCCGTGGGCATGGTCTTCTTCAACCAGGATCCTGCCAAGGCCGAAGCCGCTCGCGAGAACATGAACCGCGAGATCCTCGCTGAAGGCCTGCAGCTGATCGGTTGGCGCAAAGTGCCGATCGACACCAGCGTCCTCGGCCGTCTCGCCCTCGAGCGTCTGCCGCAGATCGAGCAGGTGTACATCGGCGGCGAAGGCCTGAGCGATCAGGACATGGCGGTCAAGCTGTTCAGCGCCCGTCGTCGTTCGTCGGTGGCCAACGCCGCTGATACCGACCACTACATCTGCAGCTTTTCCCACAAGACCATCATCTATAAAGGCCTGATGATGCCGGCCGACCTGGCCGCGTTCTATCCGGACCTGGGTGACCAGCGCCTGCAAACCGCGATCTGCGTGTTCCACCAGCGCTTCTCCACCAACACCCTGCCGAAATGGCCGCTGGCCCAGCCTTTCCGCTTCCTCGCCCACAACGGCGAGATCAACACCATCACCGGCAACCGCAACTGGGCCCAGGCCCGTCGCACCAAGTTCACCAACGATCTGATGGATCTGGAAGAACTCGGCCCGCTGGTCAACCGTGTCGGTTCCGACTCCTCGAGCATGGACAACATGCTGGAGCTGATGGTCACCGGCGGCATTGACCTGTTCCGTGGCGTGCGGATGATCATTCCGCCTGCGTGGCAGAACGTCGAAACCATGGACCCGGATCTGCGTGCGTTCTACGAGTACAACTCGATGCACATGGAGCCGTGGGACGGTCCGGCCGGCGTGGTAATGACCGATGGTCGCTACGCGGTGTGCCTGCTCGACCGTAACGGTCTGCGCCCGGCGCGCTGGGTCACCACCACCAACGGTTTCATCACCGTCGCCTCGGAAATCGGCGTCTGGAACTACCAGCCGCAGGACGTGATCGCCAAGGGCCGTGTCGGTCCTGGCCAGATCCTCGCCGTGGACACCGAAACCGGTCAGATCCTCGACACCGACGCGATCGACAACCGTCTGAAATCCCGTCATCCGTACAAGCAATGGCTGCGCAAGAATGCCCTGCGCATCCAGGCGACCATGGAAGACAACGATCACGGTTCGGCTTTCTACGACGTCGATCAGCTCAAGCAATACATGAAGATGTATCAGGTCACGTTCGAAGAGCGCGACCAAGTACTGCGTCCGCTCGGCGAGCAAGGCTACGAAGCCGTCGGCTCGATGGGCGACGACACGCCGATGGCCGTGCTGTCCCAGCGCGTGCGCACGCCGTACGACTATTTCCGTCAGCAGTTCGCGCAGGTCACCAACCCGCCGATCGACCCGCTGCGTGAAGCGATCGTGATGTCGCTGGAAATCTGCCTCGGTGCCGAGCGCAACATCTTCCAGGAATCGCCGGAACACGCCTCGCGCGTGATCCTCAGCTCGCCGGTCATTTCCCCGGCCAAGTGGCGCTCGCTGATGAACCTTGACCGCCCGGGTTTCGAGCGGCAGATCATCGACCTCAACTACGACGAAAGCGTCGGTCTCGAAGCGGCTATCCGCAACGTGGCCGATCAGGCTGAAGAAGCCGTGCGTGCCGGTCGTACCCAGATCGTCCTGAGCGACCGCCATATCGCGCCGGGCAAACTGCCGATCCATGCCTCGCTGGCCACCGGCGCGGTGCATCACCGTCTGACCGAAAAAGGCCTGCGCTGCGACTCCAACATCCTGGTGGAAACCGCCACCGCACGCGATCCGCACCACTTCGCCGTGCTGATCGGTTTCGGTGCCTCGGCGGTCTATCCGTTCCTGGCCTACGAAGTGCTGGGTGATCTGATCCGTACCGGTGAAGTGCTGGGCGACCTCTACGAGGTGTTCAAGAACTACCGCAAAGGCATCACCAAAGGTCTGCTGAAGATCCTGTCGAAGATGGGCATCTCGACCATCGCGTCCTATCGCGGTGCTCAGCTGTTCGAAGCGATCGGTCTGTCCGAAGAAGTCTGCAACCTGAGTTTCAAAGGCGTGCCGAGCCGCATCAAGGGGGCGCGTTTCGTCGACATCGAAGCCGAGCAGAAAGCACTGGCCACCGAAGCCTGGAGCCCGCGCAAGCCGATCCAGCAGGGCGGTCTGCTGAAGTTCGTCCACGGTGGCGAATACCACGCGTACAACCCGGATGTGGTCAACACCCTGCAAGCCGCCGTGCAGCAGGGCGACTACGCCAAGTTCAAGGAATACACCTCGCTGGTGGACAACCGTCCGGTGTCGATGATCCGCGACCTGCTCAAGGTCAAGACCCTCGACAAGCCGCTGGACATCAGTGAAGTCGAACCGCTGGAGTCGGTGCTCAAGCGCTTCGATTCCGCCGGTATCTCGTTGGGTGCCCTGTCGCCGGAAGCACACGAAGCCCTGGCTGAAGCCATGAACCGCCTTGGTGCGCGTTCCAACTCCGGCGAAGGTGGCGAGGACCCGGCGCGTTACGGCACCCTCAAGAGTTCGAAAATCAAACAGGTCGCGACCGGCCGTTTCGGGGTGACCCCGGAATACCTGGTCAACGCCGAAGTGCTGCAGATCAAGGTCGCCCAGGGTGCCAAGCCGGGCGAGGGCGGGCAACTGCCCGGCGGCAAGGTGAACGGCCTGATCGCCAGGCTGCGTTACGCCGTGCCGGGCGTGACCCTGATTTCGCCGCCGCCACATCACGACATCTACTCCATCGAGGACCTGTCGCAGCTGATCTTCGACCTGAAACAGGTCAACCCGCAGGCGCTGGTTTCGGTGAAACTCGTGGCTGAAGCGGGCGTCGGCACCATCGCTGCCGGTGTGGCCAAGGCCTATGCGGACTTGATCACCATCTCCGGCTACGACGGTGGCACCGGTGCTTCGCCGCTGACCTCGATCAAATACGCTGGTGCACCGTGGGAACTTGGCCTGGCCGAAACCCACCAGACCCTGCGCGGCAACGACCTGCGCGGCAAGGTCCGGGTGCAGACCGACGGCGGCCTGAAAACCGGCCTCGACGTGATCAAGGCGGCGATCCTCGGTGCAGAGAGCTTCGGCTTCGGTACCGCACCGATGATCGCGCTGGGCTGCAAATACCTGCGTATCTGCCACCTCAACAACTGCGCCACCGGTGTTGCGACCCAGAACGAGAAGCTGCGCAAGGATCACTACATCGGTACCGTCGACATGGTGGTGAACTTCTTCACCTACGTCGCCGAAGAAACCCGTGAGTGGCTCGCCAGGCTGGGCGTGCGTTCCCTCGAAGAGCTGATCGGTCGTACCGATCTGCTGGAAGTGATCGAAGGCCAGACCGCCAAGCAACATCACCTGGATCTGACCCCGCTGCTGGGCAGCGATCACATCCCGGCAGACAAGCCTCAGTTCTGTGGCGTCGAGCGCAACCCGCCGTTCGACCAGGGCCTGTTGGCCGAGAAGATGGTCGAGATGGCGACGTCGGCGATCAACGACCTCAGCGGTGCCGAGTTCGATCTGGACATTTGCAACTGCGACCGTTCGATCGGCGCGCGGATTTCCGGTGAAATCGCTCGCAAGCACGGCAACCAGGGCATGGCCAAGGCGCCGATCACCTTCCGCTTCAAAGGCACTGCGGGTCAGAGTTTCGGCGTGTGGAACGCCGGCGGCCTGAACCTGTACCTGGAAGGCGATGCCAACGACTACGTCGGCAAGGGCATGACCGGCGGCAAACTGGTCATCGTGCCGCCGAAGGGCAGCGTTTATCAGACTCAGAACAGCGCCATCATCGGCAACACCTGCCTGTACGGCGCCACTGGCGGCAAGCTGTTCGCCGCCGGCACCGCGGGCGAGCGTTTCGCCGTGCGCAACTCCGGTGCCCACACGGTCGTGGAAGGCACCGGCGATCACTGCTGCGAGTACATGACCGGCGGTTTCGTCTGCGTCCTGGGCAAGACCGGTTACAACTTCGGCTCAGGCATGACCGGTGGTTTCGCCTACGTGCTCGACCAGGACAACACCTTCGTTGACCGGGTCAACCACGAACTGGTGGAAATCCAGCGGATCAGCGGCGAGGCGATGGAAGCCTATCGCAGCCACCTGCAGAACGTGCTGAACGAGTATGTCGCGGAAACCGACAGCGAGTGGGGTCGTGAGCTCGCCGAGAACCTCGATGACTACTTGCGCCGTTTCTGGCTGGTCAAGCCGAAGGCTGCCAACCTGAAGTCGTTGCTTTCCAGCACCCGTGCCAACCCGCAGTGATATGCGCCTGAAGAGTTTGATGAGGTTTTAACAATGGCTGAACGTCTGAATAACGACTTCCAGTTCATCGATGTCGGGCGCAAGGATCCGAAGAAGAAACTGTTGCGTCAACGCAAGAAAGAGTTCGTGGAAATCTACGAACCGTTCAAACCCCAGCAGTCGGCCGACCAGGCCCACCGCTGCCTGGGTTGCGGCAACCCGTATTGCGAATGGAAGTGCCCGGTGCACAACTTCATTCCGAACTGGCTGAAGCTGGTGGCCGAGGGCAACATCCTTCAGGCCGCCGAACTGTCGCACCAGACCAACACCCTGCCGGAAGTCTGCGGTCGGGTGTGCCCGCAGGATCGTCTGTGCGAGGGCGCGTGCACCCTCAACGACGGCTTCGGCGCAGTGACCATCGGTTCGGTCGAGAAGTACATCACCGACACCGCGTTCGCCATGGGCTGGCGCCCGGACATGTCCAAGGTCAAACCGACCGGCAAGCGTGTCGCGATCATCGGTGCCGGTCCGGCGGGCCTCGGTTGTGCCGACGTGCTGGTGCGCGGTGGTGTGACCCCGGTGGTGTTCGACAAGAACCCGGAAATCGGCGGTCTGCTGACCTTCGGCATCCCCGAGTTCAAGCTCGAAAAGACCGTGTTGAGCAATCGCCGCGAAGTGTTCACCGGCATGGGCATCGAGTTCCGCCTCAACACCGAGGTCGGCAAGGACGTGACCATGGAGCAACTGCTCGCCGAATACGATGCGGTGTTCATGGGCATGGGCACCTACACCTACATGAAGGGCGGTTTTGCCGGTGAGGATCTGCCGGGCGTTTATGACGCGCTGGACTTCCTGATCGCCAACGTCAACCGCAACCTGGGCTTCGAAAAGTCGCCGGAAGATTTCGTCGACATGAAGGGCAAGAAGGTCGTGGTGCTGGGCGGCGGTGATACGGCGATGGACTGCAACCGCACCTCGATCCGCCAGGGCGCCAAGTCGGTGACCTGTGCCTATCGTCGTGACGAAGCGAACATGCCCGGCTCGCGCAAAGAGGTGAAGAACGCCAAGGAAGAAGGTGTGAAATTCCTCTACAACCGCCAGCCGATCGCCATCGTCGGCGAAGACAAGGTCGAAGGCGTGAAAGTGGTCGAGACCCGTCTCGGCGAACCGGACGCCCGTGGCCGTCGCAGCCCCGAGCCGATCCCGGGTTCCGAGGAGATCATCCCGGCCGACGCCGTGGTCATCGCGTTCGGTTTCCGTCCGAGCCCGGCGCCTTGGTTCGAACAGTTCGAGATCCAGACCGACAGCCAGGGTCGCGTCGTCGCGCCTGAGCAAGGTCAGTACAAGCACCAGACCAGCAACCCGAAAATCTTCGCCGGTGGCGACATGGTGCGCGGTTCCGACCTGGTGGTGACGGCGATCTTCGAAGGCCGCAATGCGGCGGAAGGGATCCTGGATTACCTGGGCGTCTAAGCCCGGATCCTGAGCCAAACGCAATAACCCTGTGGGAGCGAGCTTGCTCGCGAAAGCGGCCTGTTAGTCAACTTCAATGTTGGATGTACAGGCCTATTCGCGAGCAAGCTCGCTCCCACAGTTGTTTCTCGGTGTTGCTGATAGCGCATTTCCAGCGCGACAAATTGACCCGATAGACAAAAGGCTGACCTGCATCCGTGCCTTTTGCGTCGCGCTCTGAGAAAATGCCCGCACTTTTTTTCCGGATGCCGACATGACTGCCCTGAAGAACGACCGTTTCCTCCGCGCCCTGCTCAAGCAACCCGTAGACGTCACCCCGGTGTGGATGATGCGCCAGGCCGGCCGCTACCTGCCGGAATACCGCGCCAGCCGCGCCCAGGCCGGTGATTTCATGAGCCTGTGCATGAATCCGGAATTCGCCTGCGAAGTCACGCTGCAACCACTGGACCGCTACCCGCAACTGGACGCGGCGATCCTGTTCTCCGACATCCTCACCATCCCCGATGCCATGGGCCAGGGCCTGTACTTCGAAACCGGTGAAGGCCCGCGCTTCAAGAAAGTCGTCAGCACCCTGGCCGACATCGAAGCCCTGCCGATCCCGGATCCGCAAAAAGACCTCGGCTACGTGATGGACGCGGTCAGTACCATCCGCCGCGAACTGAACGGCCGCGTGCCGCTGATCGGTTTCTCCGGCAGCCCGTGGACACTGGCTACCTACATGGTCGAAGGCGGCTCGTCGAAAGATTTCCGCAAGACCAAGGCGATGCTCTACGACAACCCGCAAGCCATGCACCTGCTGCTGGACAAGCTGGCGCAGTCGGTGACTGCGTACCTGAACGGCCAGATCCAGGCCGGCGCGCAAGCGGTGCAGATCTTCGATACCTGGGGTGGCAACCTGTCGGCGGCGGCATATCAGGAATTCTCCCTGGCCTACATGAAGAAAATCGTCAGCGGCCTGATTCGCGAGCACGAGGGTCGCAAGGTGCCGGTGATCCTGTTCACCAAGAATGGCGGCCTGTGGCTGGAAAGCATCGCCGAGGCCGGCGCCGATGCACTGGGCCTGGACTGGACCTGCGACATCGGCAATGCCCGCGCCCGCGTCGGTGACAAGGTTGCCTTGCAAGGCAACATGGATCCGACCGTGCTCTACGCCAAACCGGAAGCGATCCGTACTGAAGTGGGCCGCATTCTCGCCAGCTACGGCAAGGGCAGCGGCCATGTATTCAACCTCGGCCACGGCATCACCCCGGAAGTCGATCCGGAACACGCTGGCGCGTTCCTGCGGGCGGTGCATGAGTTGTCGGCGCAGTATCACGAGTAATCATGTTTCAATAAAAAACGCCCGATGCAAAATGTGGGAGCGAGCTTGCTCGCGATAGCGGTTTATCAGTCGGCAGATTTATTGACTGACACTCCGTAATCGCGAGCAAGCTCGCTCCCACATTCGTTTTGGATCAGGCTTTGACACCACCCAACGGCGGCAACTTCGCCAGCTTCAACGCCACCAACAGCGCCACCAGCAATAGCGCGCCGATGAACAAACCAATGCCGTTCCAGCCGCCAAGGTGCCAGAACACCCCGCCTGCCGTCCCGGCGATGCTCGACCCGGCGTAATAGCTGAACAGGTAAAGCGACGAGGCCTGGCCCTTGGCCTTGAGCGCCCGGCGGCCGATCCAGCTGCTGGCCACCGAGTGGGCGCCGAAGAAGCCGAAGGTGAAGATCAGCATGCCGATGATCACCAGAGGCAGCGGTGTGAACATCGTCAGGGCGAGGCCGGCGAACATCAGGGCGATGGTAGCCCACAGCACTTTGCGGCGGCCCAGTTTGTCGGCAAGTGAGCCGATTTTCGCCGAGCTGTAGATACCCGACAGATAGACCACCGACAACAGGCCTACAAACACCTGATCCAGGTGATAGGGCTCGGCCAGCAGGCGGTAGCCGATGTAGTTGAACAGGGTGACGAACGCACCCATCAACACGAACGCCTCAAGGAACAGCAGCGGCAGGCCGGCGTCGCGAAAGTGCATGGTAAAGCCGTCGAGCAGGCTGCGCGGGTGCAGCGAACGAGAACGGAAGTTGCGCGATTCGGGCAGGATTTTCCAGAACACCGCCGCCGCGATCAGCGCCAGGGCACCGATCACCAGCATCGCCGTGTGCCAGCTGACGAAGTCGATCAGTACACCGGTAATCAATCGCCCGCTCATCCCGCCAATGGCGTTGCCGCCGATGTACAGGCCCATCGCCAGACCGATGTGCTGCGGATGGATTTCCTCGCTCAGGTAAGTCATTGCCACCGCCGCCAGACCGCTCAATGACAGCCCGATCAGCGCGCGCATGATCAGTACGCCGTGCCAGCTCGGCATCATCGAACTGGCGATGGTGCACAGGGCTGCGGCAAACAGCGCGGCGACCATCACCGGTTTGCGTCCCACCCGATCGGAAATCGGCCCGGTGATCAGCAGACCGAAGGCCAGCATGCCGGTGGCCACTGACAGGATCAGGCTGCTCTGCGCCGCGTTGATCGAATATTCGTGGGACAGCAGCGGCATCATCGGCTGCACGCAGTACAGCAGGGCGAAGGTCGCGAAGCCGCCGCTGAACAGCGCGAGTACCGTGCGCATGAACGCGGGCGTGCCTTTCTCGATGTAGATCTCTTGCAGTTCGGTCATTACATCGTCCGCCGCAGCGGGCGGGACTTCATGGGCCAGTGGAGCGACGGCGGTTTTCACATCAGACCTCGGAGGGCGCGGACAAGCAGGCAATGAAAAAATCATATAGCTGGCTAATGTTTCTATCCAATATATTGTTCGACCTGTTTGATAGCTTTAACGACCTAATGGGGTGTCCATGGAATTGCGTCACTTGCGCTACTTCATCGCCGTCGCCGAAGAACTGCACTTCGGCCGCGCCGCACAAGTGCTGGGCATTTCCCAGCCACCGCTGAGCCAGCAGATTCAGGCGCTGGAACAGGAAATCGGCGCACGGCTGTTCGAGCGTACCAATCGTCGGGTCGAGCTCAGCGAAGCCGGACGATTGTTTCTGGAAGAGGCGCGGCTGGTGCTGGCCCAGGTCGATAAAGCGGCGGATGTGGCGCGGCGGGCGCAACTGGGTGAACTCGGTGAACTGAAAATCGGCTTCACCTCGTCGGCGCCGTTCAACTCGACCATTCCCCAGGCGATTTTTTCCTTCCGCCAGCGTTTCCCGGCCGTGCATCTGAACCTGCGGGAGATGAGCAGCACCATGGTGGCCGACGCGCTGGTGGACGAGTCGATCGAGGTTGGCATCATGCGGCCGCTGGGTTTGCCGGATTCGCTGAGCGTGGTCGAGCTGATGCGCGAGCCCTTGGTGGCGGTGCTCAGCTCCAAGCATCCGCTGGCCCAAGGCAGTGAAGAGGGGCTGTTTCTGTCGGCTCTGGCCCTCGAGCCGTTCGTGTTCTTCCCCCGCAGCTACGGCAGCGGTCTGTATTCGCAACTGATCAGCCTGGCCCGTGACGCCGGTTTCAGCCCGCACTTCGCTCAGGAGGCGGGGGAAGCGATGACCATCATCGGTCTGGTGGCGGCAGGCCTGGGGGTGTCGGTCATGCCGGCCTCGTATCAGCGGATGCGCATCGACGGTGTGGTCTATCGACCGTTGCTGGATCCTGAAGCGGTAACGGCGGTGTGGCTGGTACAGCGCAAGGATCAGAAATCGCCGATGGCCAAGGCGTTTGTCGAGTTGCTGACGCGCAAGGTCGAAGCCGGCTGATCAGGGCAGCCGCACCAGATCGCCCTTCAACGCTACCCGCGTCACAAACACCCCGGCCCGACATTCGTAAGTGTTCAGATCCTTGCGCACATGCTGGTCGTAGTAGCTGACGATATTGGTCACCGCATTGGCCCCGACGCGCTTGGCCTGGGCCTGCAGCGCAATCAGATTCGATTGCAGCACCCACTCGCAGGAGTCGTGATCGCTCTTGTTGAAACCGTTGGTCTTCAGATCGCTGACCACGCCGCGCTGCAACATCCGTTGAGTCCCCTGAGGTCCATTGCCGATCAGGTAAAACTTCACACTGCCATCCAGCCGCCCGGCGCGAATTGCATCCGACAGCACGGTTTCGAACGGCATGTACATCAGGTTGGTAGCGTGGCTGGCGCTGGGGAGCAAGCCGAGAAGGGCAGCGGCGATCAGGGCTTTCGCTTGCATGGTTGTCTCCTTGACGGTGAAAGAGAACCGCGAGTGCTCGACCGACCGGGCTCGCCGTTCCGGCAGGCGCTGTGCGATGGCCTGTTTGAGCGAGTGTAGTTGGGTGCACAGGTTTGGTTGGCTCGACTCCGTACATTTCGAGTAACGGATCTGTCGTATGGAATATGGCCGTTGTTGCGCAAAATCAATTCTTTTCAAGCGAGTGTCACGGATGCCACTTCGATATCAGCCCAAGGAGGGCAGCGTTTTGATTTGCGATTTCAGGGGTTATGAAGTCCCCGAGATGGTCAAAGTCAGACCTGTTGTTGTGATACGTAAACATCGAACCAACAGCCTGTTGGTAACAGTAGTACCGTTGAGTACCACCGCCCCTGATTGTTTGCTCGGGCACCATCTTGAACTTGCAAGTCACCTTCAGGGAGCCAACCCGACCTGTTGGGCCAAGTGCGACATGATTGCCACGGTCAGCCTTTCGCGGCTTGATCGGATCAAAATCCGGGATCGGCAAGGCAAGCGCACCTACCTGATCTCACATCTTGCAACAGACGAATTTCACGCGATCAAAACCGCAGCCAGACGGGCGTTGGGACTGTGATGGCAGCGGAAGTGGCGCATCGAAGCCAAATGCCAGCCGTTGCCCGGCATGCAGTTTCAGGCAATACTGACCGCGTTCCCGAAAGGGGCTTGTGAGACTCTGAGGATCCTGGGCAACCAGCCATCGCAGAGCCAGGCAGGTGACAGGCGATGACAAGCCAACCTGTTTGTGAAAGGGCGCCGAAAGGCGCCCTTTGTCGTTTCCGGCGGTTACTGAACCGTTGCCAGGTCACCCTTCAACGCAACGCCGGCCATGATCGCGCCCGCGTGGCATTCGTAGTTCTTCGCATCCTTGCGCTCGTTGCTCTTGTAGAAGCTGACGATGTTGGTCACGGCGTTGGCGCCGGCGTTTTTCGCCGCCTGGTGCAGGCTGATGATGGCCGATTGCACGACCCACTCGCAGGCTGCCTGGTCGGACTTGTTGAAGGCATTGGTCTTCTTGTTGGTCACCGCGCCAGGGCTGACGACGCTGACTTTGCCGGCAGGAGTGTTGCCCGCCAGGAAGAACTTCACGCTGCCGTCGATTTTGCCGGTACGGGTCGCTTCGGCGACGGCTTTGTCGAAGGGCAGGTACACCGCCGTGTCACGGGCCTGGCTGACGGCCGGCAAGGCACAGATGAGCAGAGTGGCGGCGAGTTGCTTGAAACGCATGGAGGTCTCCTTGACCTGGATTAATTCGGTTGTATCCAGCGGCGGAAGATCAGCGAGGTGTTGACCCCGCCGAACGCGAAGTTGTTGTTCATCACGTACTCGTGATGCATCTGGCGGAACTCGCCGCGCAGGTAGTCGAGCTGGCCGCAGTGAGGGTCGACTTCGTCGAGGTTGAGCGTGTGCACGTACAGGTCGCGGTTGAGCATTTCGATGCTGAACCAGGATTCCAGCGCACCGCAGGCGCCGAGGGTATGGCCGAGAAAGCTCTTCTGCGAGCTGATCGGCATGTGTTTGCCGAACAGGCTGCTGGTGGCCAGGGTTTCGGCGATGTCGCCCTGCTCGGTGGCCGTGCCATGCCCGTTCACGTAACCGATGGCGTCTGGCGGGAGCCCCGCGTCTTCCAGCGCCAGCTCCATGGCCCGGCGCATGGTGGTCTGTTCCGGACGGGTGGTGTGCTGGCCGTCGGCATTGCTGCCGAAGCCGACAATTTCGGCGTGGATGTGCGCACCGCGAGCGAGGGCATGTTCCAGCTCTTCGAGCACCAGCATGCCGCCGCCTTCACCGATCACCAGGCCGTCGCGGCCCTTGTCATACGGACGTGGCGAGGTCTGCGGCGCATCGTTCTTCAGGCTGGTGGCGTACAGCGCATCGAACACCATGGCCTCGGTCGGGCACAGTTCTTCGGCGCCGCCGGCGAGCATCAACGGCAGGCGACCGAACTTGATTGCCTCGTAAGCGTAACCGACGCCCTGGCTGCCGCTGGTGCAGGCGCTGGAGGTCGGGATCAGACGCCCGGTGAGACCGAAGAAGATGCTGATGTTCGCCGCCGTGGTATGCGGCATCATCCGCACGTAGGAATTGGCATTGAGCCCTTCGGCCACCGAATTGAGCAGCATGTTGCCGAACGCCTTGATCTCGTCGGTACTGCCGGTGGACGAGCCACAGGCCACGCCCATGCGTCCGTCCTTGATCGACTCGTCGCCGAGCAGACCGGCATCGGCCAACGCCTTTTCCGCTGCGGCCACGGCGAGCCGGGACACCCGGCCCATGCTGCGCAATTGCTTGCGGGTCCAGTGCGCCGGCACCTGGAAATCATCGATGGGCCCGGCCAGGCGAGTGTTGAGTTCACTGAAACGATCCCACTCGTCCATCCGGCGGATGCCGCTGCGGTTGGCCGCAAAGTTGCCGGCAATCGTGTCCCAGTCGCTGCCCAGCGAGGTGATGCCGGCCATGCCGGTGACGACAACGCGCTTCATCAGCACAAGCCTCCATTGACCGCCAGGACCTGGCGGGTGATGTACGACGCTTCCGCCGACATCAGGAAATTCACCGCACCGGCCACTTCTTCCGGGGTGCCCATGCGTTGTGCCGGGATCATCTTCATCAGTTCTTCCACCGGCACGTTTTCATCGAGCATGGCCGTGTCGATCAGGCCCGGCGCGACACAGTTCACCGTGATTTTGCGCTTGGCCAGTTCGATCGCCAATGCCTTCGCAGCGCCAATCACACCGGCCTTCGACGCGCTGTAGTTGACCTGGCCACGGTTGCCGATCAGCCCCGAAACCGAGGTGATGCAAACAATGCGACCGGCGGCGCGGCGACGGATCATCGGCATCATCACCGGGTGCAGGACGTTGTAGAAACCGTCGAGGTTGGTACGCAATACCACGTCCCAATCGTCATCGCTCAAGGCCGGAAACGCGCCGTCGCGGGTCAGACCGGCGTTCAGCACTACGCCGTAATAGGCGCCGTGAGCTTCGACATCGGCCTCGAGGATGGCTTTGCAGGTTTCGCGGTCTGCCACGTCGAATTGCAGGATGCGCGCATGGCGGCCCAGGGCTTCGATTTCGGCTTTCACCGCTTGCGCTTCGGCCACGCCGCTGCGGCAATGCAGGACGATATCGTGGCCGGCCTGGGCCAGGCGCAGGGCTATGGCGCGGCCGATGCCACGGCTGGAGCCGGTGACC
Source organism: Pseudomonas bananamidigenes (assembly GCF_001679645.1). GTDB lineage: Bacteria > Pseudomonadota > Gammaproteobacteria > Pseudomonadales > Pseudomonadaceae > Aquipseudomonas > Aquipseudomonas bananamidigenes. Next base: position 40,595 of record NZ_LRUN01000036.1, read on the forward strand.
AGTACGAATTCAGTCATCCTTCGACTCCTTCAATTGTTCAAGATATTGCGCTGCGTGCGGTGGGCGGAACACGTTCAGCCGGGCACTGGCTTCGATGCCGGGCGCCGTGATATGGCACTCGAACACGCCCATGCCGTTGTCGTCTTCCAGCGAGCGGATGCCGTGAACGTTCAGCTCGCTGCCGACCGGAAACGCCTCGACGTTGCATTCGAATTTGCGAGTGCCGAGCAGAAAACCCAACTCCACTGCGTTGCCTTTCTGCCGTGCATGGCAGCCGGCGAACGCGGCGACACTCTGGGCCATCAGCTCGACGCCGACCCATGCCGGCAGGCTGCCGTCGGGCAGGCTGAACAGGCCACCGGGTCTGACCGTCAGGGTGGTGTGGATCTGCTCATCGTCGAAGCTGAGGATCCGGTCGATCAGAATCATGTCGCCAGCGTGGGGCATCAATTCGGCGAGCGGCCAGTCAGTCATGGGGCGTCTCCGATAATCAGGCTGACGTTATTGCCACCGAAGGCAAACGAATTGCTCATCAGGTAGCGGGGAGCAATGGACGCCAGGCGTTCGCTTGCGGTCACCCACTTCAGCACGGGTATGTCCGGATCGGCCTGGCCATCCCAGACATGTGGCGGCAAGGCGTGGTCAGGGTTATCGGCGCTCAGGCTCAGCCAGCAGAACGCGGCTTCCAGTGCGCCGGCCGCGCCGAGGGTGTGGCCGGTCATCGGTTTGGTCGAGGAGCACGCCACGCCCTGCGGGAACAGGGTGGAAACGGCCAGGCTCTCCATGGCGTCGTTGTGCTGGGTGGCGGTGCCGTGCAGGTTCAGGTAGCTGATTTGTGAAGCTTGCAGGTGCGCGCGATCCAGTGCCTGCTGCATGGCCTGCAACGCGCCACGACCGGACGGTTCCGGCGCGGAAATATGATGTGCATCGGAACTGGCTCCGGCGCCCAGCAGGGCAATGGCCGGGCCGTCGCTGCGCTGTTTGCTCATGACGAAGAGCACCGCCGCCTCGCCGATGTTGATGCCGTTGCGGTTGGCCGAAAACGGATTGCAGCGCTCGCCGGAGACTGCTTCGAGCGACGAAAAACCATTGAGCGTCAGTTTGCACAGGCTGTCGACGCCGCCGCACAGCACCGCGTCGCACAACCCCAGATCGAGCAGACGTCTGGCGCTCATCAAGGCCCGGGCGCTGGAGGTGCACGCCGTGGAAATCACGTAGGCCGGGCCGCTCAGTTGCAGCCAGTCGGCAAGAAAAGTCGCCGGGGCGCCGAGTTCCTGTTGCCGGTAGTCGTAATCGGTCGGGAACTGCTGGTGGCGAATGTAGTGCGCCAGACCCTGACTGGCCTCGTCGATACCGGAGGTGCTGGTGCCGAGCACCACGCCGATGCGATCAGGGCCATAGGTCTGAATCGCGGCGTCAATGTCGTCGCGAATCTGCAACGCGGCATCCAGCAGCAACTGATTGTTGCGGCTCTTGTGCGCCGCCATTTGCGGCGGGATGGGTGCCAGATCACCGCGCACGGCGGCTACCGGCAACTCGCGCTCCGGCACCCAGCCAGACTCGTGGCGCATGCCCGAGCAATCGCCGGCGAACAGGTGGCGGGCGACCTCTTGCTTGTCACGGCCCAGGGCGCAGATCACGCCGAGGGCATTGAGGTAGGCGGTCATGGCGTCGATTCACCTAAAGGAGACACGCGATAGTGCGGGCCTTGGGGCAGATTCAATTCGAAGCGCAACGGTTGTGCATACCGGATGTTCCAGCGTTCCGGCAGTGAACGTTGTCCGTCGCTTTGCAATGCACCAGGGTAATTGCGCGACAGCTCGACCGCAGGCGTCAGAGCGAACAGCAGCGCGGCGAACAGCTCCCGGGCTTGCGGATTGGGCGGCAGCAGGCCGTCGGCCTGCCAGTGTCCGTCGATCAGTTGCTGGCGGGCCTGGGGAATGCCCAGCGGATCCATCATCGACCAACGGATGCCCTGGCCCTCGCGCTGGATTACCAGCAACCAGTCCTGACGCTGTCCGGCTTGCTGGCGCTCGATGTGCAATTGCAGCGGCAAGGGCAGCGTCGGGTTATCCACAGGCAGCGGCGCCTGGCTGGCGCAAGCGCTCAAAAGCAGTGCAACGCCGAAAGCAAAAAAACGCCACACATCGGAAATTGTGGGAGCGAGCTTGCTCGCGAATGCGGTTTCACATTCAACCTTTGCGGTGTCTGGCATACCGCTTTCGCGAGCAAGCTCGCTCCCACAGGTGATGTTTGGCATCAGTTGTCACCTTGCAATGGTTTGCGCGCCACGACATTGACCAGGGTTTCCTCACGCTGGCCAAACGGCTTCGGCTTGCGCAGGCCAAAACGTTCCAGCAGGCCGAAATCCTTCGCCCGGCTCCACCACAGGTACGGGTAGGAAACATTCCGTTCGCCGAACTCGAAGCCCTGCTGGCGGATCATCTCCAGATACTGCGCCGCACTCTTCTGCACATGCATCGGATGGCGAAACAGCCAACGGATGACCCACGTATCAATGTAGGCCTCGGTGGACTCGGCGAACAGCAGATAACCGCCCGGCTTGAGCACCCGGTAGAACTCGGCCAGGGCTTTTTCCTGCTCCACCAGATGATGGAAGGTCTGGTGACAGAACAGCAGATCGACGCTTGCATCCGGAACATTGAGCGCCGCGCAATCGCTGCCGATCAGCTCGACATCGAAACCCTGGCGCGCCGCCTCTGCGGCGCTCAGTTCCAGGCTGTGCGGGTCGGCATCGACGCCGATCAAACGCTGCGGGGCGAAAGTCAGGCGCAGGTGGCCGAAGGATTTGCCCTGGCCGCAGCCTGCATCCAGCAGCACCGGGTTGGCCGGCAGCGATTCGCTGAACAACCGGCGCAAATCATTGATCGCCACGCGCAACACATGATGTTGCCAGGTGTGGCTGCGCAGGAACCAGAAGCCGAAACGGGTTTCCTCGACGTAGCTGTCGCTCAAGTAGTTCATGGGGCGTCCTTTGCACAGAGTTCGGAAATCGTCTTCAGCCGGCGGCGCGCTTCGCTGACGAACGGGTTGCGTTCATCCCAGGCATAACCGGCGAGGATGGAGCAGATCATGCGACGGATGTCCGGGGAGGCCTGCTCATGAAAAATCACGTCCTGGAAGGTGCCGGCGTACCAGCCCTCGACGTAGGCGCGGAAGGTGTCGACGCCGCGTTTCAACGGTTCGGCGAACTCGCTTTGCCAGTCCACGGTTTCACCCAGCAACTGCCGGTGCAGTACGCCAGCGGCCATGCTCGCCGAGCGCATGGCGATGGTGACACCGGAGGAAAACACCGGATCGAGAAACTCCGCCGCATTGCCCAGCAAGGCAAAACCGCGACCATGCAGGGTTTTGACGTTGGCCGCATAGCCGCCGAGGGTGCGCGCCGGGGTATCCCAAACGGCGTTGTTCAGCACCTTCGCCAGGCTCGGGGTTTCAGCGATGAAACCGCGCAGGCAGGCATCGAGGTCGGCATCGCGACCATTGAAATGTTCGGCAGCCGCCACCACTCCCACCGAGCAGCGACCGTTGCTGAACGGAATCGTCCAGAACCAGATGTCGCGATGCTGCGGATGGGTGGTGACGAGGATTTTCTCGCGGTCGAAGGCCGGGTGATCGATGTGGTCTTCGATGTGGGTGAACACGGCCTGGCGCAGCGGGAAATTCGAGGGCGCCTCGAGATCCAGCAAGCGCGACAGCACGCGACCGTAGCCGCTGGCATCAAGAACGAAACCGGCCTCGACGCGGTACTCGCTGCCGTCCTCGCGGCGTACTTCGAGTTGCGGGCGCGGGTGGTCGAAATCGACGCTGACGATGGCATCGCCATAACGGATTTCCACACCCTGCAGCGCGGCTTGATCGGCCAGCAGTTTGTCGAAGTCGGCGCGCTGCACCTGAAAGGTGGTCGGTTTGCCGCCGCTGAACGTATCGCCGAAATCGAACGCGCTATAGCGTTCGCCCCAGGCAAATGCGGCGCCGGTCTTGCGCTGGAAGCCGGCAGCATTCACCGCATCGAGCATGCCGGCTTCTTCGACGAAATCCAGGCAATGGCTGAGCAGGCTTTCGCCGATGGAAAACCGCGGGAAATGCTGACGCTCGATGACCAGCACATCGTGGCCCTTGCGCTTGAGCAACGCGGCAGCGATGGCGCCGGACGGGCCGGCGCCGATGATCACGACCTGACGGGATTCCATTTCAACGATTGGCACGCGAACTCCTGGGTGCGGCAATTGGGTTTTGCGATACGCGGTGCAGACCGATGAGGGCCGGCAACAGCGTCGCGATCAGACCCATCAGCATCAGCGCGAAGTACAGCGCCGGGCTGATAAGCTGTTGGTGCAACAGCAGGTTGAGAAAAACGATTTCGCTCAAGCCGCGGATGTTCAGCAGCACACTTTCGCGCCAGCGGCTGGCGCCTTCGAACGATGCACCGGCCCAGCCCAGGCCCAGCCAGTTGCCGAACAGTTTGCTGGCGATCGGCAACAGCAACAGCGCCGCCCATTGCACAGCACCGAGGCTGGCGAGGGCGCTGTGCACATCGATTTGCACGATGCCAAAGGTGAGGATCAGCGGAATCGCGATCCACGTCTGCAAACGGTTCATCCAGCGTGCCGGCAACGGCAGCACCAGCGGTACCTTCAGCGCGGCCATGCACAGCAGATAGCCGATGCCGAAAATCAGCGCATTGAGTTTGTAGTGTTCGGCCAGCACCAGCAGCGCAAAAAAACCGAGGCTGTAAGTCAGTGGTCGACGGATGCCGAACACCCTTAGCAGCAACGGCACACAGGCCAGCCCCAGCGGCAGCAACAGACTGCTCAGGTGCAGACTGCCCTGGGCGAGGCCGAACAGGGTCCAGCAGGTCAGGTCGATCAGGATCGCGGTCTGCACCAGACGCCGGGTTGCGGCGGGCGGATAGTCGATATGCCGCAGGTACAGATACAGCACCGGGATCGCGGTGATAGCGAACACCAGACCGATGGCCAGCGAATTGATCCACGGTTGCGTCGGCAGCAGCCAGTACGCCGTTGCGAGACCGCAGCCGAAGGGCACGGCGAAGCTCGGCAGGGCGATTTTCACGCTCTGACGATCCAGACGCAGGTCGATCACGTCGCTGAGAATGTGTCCGAGCAACAGGGCGAAACCCAGGCTATAGAGGTTTTTCAGCCAGTCCGGCGCAATCAGATCGGCGCCGCTGAGCTGCCAGCCCGGTTCGATCCAGAAATACATCAACAGGGGCAGGATGAAGCTGGCCAGGAGCAACTGGCTGACAATCGGAATCAGGCCGAAATGCCGGCCGATATGGGTCGCGATGGCGAACAGTATCAGTGCCATCAGCCAGAACGCCGCGATCATCATGCCGGACGCTCCGCAGCTGTCACAGCGTGAGCATGACGCCCGGCCCACGGCGCCAGCAGGAAGCTGAAAGCCAGCCCGAGGCTGACCGACAGACCGAAGTTGCTCACCGCCGGTGTACTCGACACCGCCAGCAGGCCGAACGACAGCCAGGTCGTCAGCGCCGCGAGCAAGGTGCCGAGCAGGCTCACCGCTGCGCCGCCGATCTGCTCACGCATGAGGATTGCGTAATCGACGCTGATCGCCGTCACCAGCAGCAGGCCGAACAGGCTGAACAGTGTCAGCGGCTGACCGAGCCAGCCGAGGCTGGCCAGACTGCACAGCGCCGCAAGCAGCGGCAGGGAAACGATGCGCAACGCTCCGCCGAGGCCGAACGGCAGAATCAGCACCAGCACGATCAGCACACAGGAGGCGAGTTTCAGTTCGGCGGCGCTGATCTGGGTTTCGGCAAACACCCGATTCAGGTCACCGAGGCGATCCACCAGTTCCACGCCGGGCAGATCCAGCGCCTGTACCCGCAGCAGCGACGGATTGTTCAGTCCTTGCAGGCTGACCATCGCCGCCACGCCGCCTTCGACCGGGCCGAGCCACAAGGTGCGGTAAGGCTCACCGAGCGGGCCGCCGAGCGCGGTGTCGATGTCTTCGGCGGGCAGCGCTTGCAACTGCGCGAGTTCGGTTTGCAGCGCTGCCAGCGGTACGCCGACTTCCAGCAGCGGTTGCCAGAACTGCGGCAACCTGCTCAGCGCTTCGCGTACCTGTTGTTGCTGGCTCAGCGGACTGACCAATTGGTTGAGCGCCAGAAAGCCCTGCAATTTGTCGAGGTTGACCAGTTGTTCCAGTCGCTCGCTCAGCGCAGCCTGACGCTCCAGCAGTTGCTCCTGATTGTCCGCGCGCACCAGGAAAAACTGGCTGGTCGGCTGATAACCGGTGATGCGGGCAATGGTCTGCGCTTCATCGGTCAGATGCTGCGGCGCGCCGACCCATTGGCGGATGTCGTTTCGGGTTTGCAGCTGGATCAGGCCTCCGGCGCAGAAGGCGATCAACAGTGCCGCCAGAATCGGTGTGCGTACATGCTCCAGCAGGGTTTCCCGAAGGCTGACCATGCGCTCGGCCAGTCGCAACGGCCATTGTGCCGGCTGGATTTCAACATTGCTCAACAGCGCCGGCAGCAGACACACCGCCGACAGGTAGGCGCCGAGCAGTCCGGCGGCGGAGAACACGGCGATCTGGGTCAGGGCCGGAAACGGCGTCCACGCCAGCGCCAGATAGCCGATGGCGCTGGTGATCAGGCTCAGGGTCAGGCCCGAGACGGTCAGCCGCAGCGCAGGCCAGCTGCGCCAGGGCTTGAGGCTCCAGCTCTTGGACAGATAGTGCAGCGGGTAATCCACTGCCACGCCGATCAGGCTCGAACCGAGCACCAGGGTCATTACATGCAGATGCCCGAACAGCGCCACGCAAGCCACCGCGCCGAACAGCATGCCCACCAGCACTGGAACGAACGCCAGCAACACCCGCCAGCGGCGGAAGGCGAGCAACAGCAGCAACAGAATGCCGAGTGTCGCGCCGCCACCCACCCAGGAGATCTCCCGCGTGGCCTGTTGCTGACTGTTGGCCGCGTAGAGCAACCCGCTGGCGGCCAACAGTTGCACATCGGCTTTCGCCGCTTGCTCGCGGCTGTGTTGCAGCAGCGCGGCGACCTGCAGCGGCAGGTTCATGTCGAAGGCGTTGCCGGTGGTGCGTGCCCGCAGCAGCACCCAGCTTTTGCCGTCGGCATCGGCGATCAGCGCGCCGCTGCCGATGTCCAGTTGCACCGAACCGTGCTGCGGCTGGCTGTTCTGGATGCGTCCGGTCAGGCCCAGCCAGTCGTCCTGACTCGGCACCAGGCTGAAACCGGTGAACGGATCGAACAGTGCCTGCACCCGTTGCTGGATAAAGGCGTCCGGGTGTTCGATCAACAGTTGTCGATCATCGGCCGAGAGCATTGCCAGTCGCCCTTGCAGCAATTGCGTGCGCAGGGCGGGCAGGTCGGCTTGCAGGTTCCACTGGACCTTTTCGAACAGCCCGCTGGCCTGCCACTGCTCGCCCAACGTCCGGGCCATGGCAATGGCCTGCTGGCGATCAGCGTGACCGACCAGTACCAGCATTTCCCGATTGAGCGGTTCCTGCATGCGTTGTTCGGCGCGCTGCTCGACGGCGTCCGGATGGGTGCCGGGCACCAGCTCCATCAGGTTCGCCGACAGCGGTGCGCCATCGCGCCACTGCCAGGCGCCCAGTGCGCCGACGGCCAGCAACAGGATCAGGAACAGCCAGGGCAGCCTGCGTTCACTCGGCAAAGTCATGTTGCTCCGCGTCGCTCAACGGTTGGCCGGCGGTGCTGTCCTGCATGCGCAGCACAGTGCTGTCGCCCTGGGTTTCCAGCAGTTCGATGGTGTTCACCAGCGTGCCGCCGGTGATGTTGATCTGGTTGAAAACCTGTTTGAGCAGCACCGAGCGTGGGGTCAGCGTCAGATGCCATTGTTGTGCGTCGCCGCTCAGGGTCAGCTCGAAATCCCGTTGCAGGCCGCTGCTGTCGCCTTGCAGCACGGCGAGGAACAACCGGTTCTGCTCCGCGCCGGCACTCTTGCCGGGCAACAGTTGCCAACCATTTACGTCACGACGGGCGATGCCCCTGGCGTCGATACGGTAGTCCTGCTGCAGCGGGGTTTTCAGCAGCCAGAGCAGGCCGTGGTTTTTCGCCAGCACGAAGCTGCCCTTGCTGATCAGCGGCTGGGGCAGGGCACGCAGGTGCTTTTCCTGGATGAACTGGCCGTGGATCACATCCGGTTTCGCCAGTTGATCGCTCAGCTGTTGCAGGTCGAAGGCGTTGGCCAGCGACGACAGCGTCAACAGCACCAAGGCACCAAGGGATTTCACAAGCGCATTCATCGCAGCATCCTTTCCACGGCATCGGTGAAGACTTTCGGCGACGCCAGTTGCATCTCGCGGCTGCTCACCTCGACAGCGACCTGCACCGAACTGGCGCGGGTCAGGCGCTCGCCGGTCTCGGCATCGGTGATCAGGTAGTGAATCTTCAGGCGGTTTTCCCATTCCACCAGGCTGGCGCGTACGTTCAGCCGCTGACCGAACACCGCGCCGCGCACATAACGCAATTGCAGGTCGATCACCGGCCAGGCATAGCCCGAATCGACCATCTGGCTGTAGTTGTGGCCGATCTTGTCGAGCAGCGCGCAGCGCGCCACTTCCAGATATTTCACGTAGTGGCCGTGCCAGACGACGTGCATGGTGTCGACGTCAAAGAACGGCACGAGGATTTCCGTATCGGCGTGAAGCACTCCGGCGCTACGCATGCAGCCTCCAGTGTTGTTCGGCGATGCGTTGCAGGCACAGGCGCAGTTCGCCTTCCAGGGCGCGGTCTTCGATCACCGGCGGGAAGTCTTTGGCCAGTTCTTCGTGCATGGCGGCCAGGGACGGAGGCAGTGGTCGTGCGTCTTCATCGCGACCACGCAACCATACGCCCTGATTGGCCGCGAGCAGGGTGGCGGCCGCCACCTGTTCGGTCAGTTCGAGCACGCGAATGGCGTCGCGGGCGGCGATGGTGCCCATGCTCACCTTGTCCTGGTTGTGGCATTCGGTGGAACGCGAGAACACGCTGGCGGGCATGGTGTTTTTCAAGGCTTCGGCGGTCCAGGCGCTGGCGCCGATCTGCACGGCCTTGAAGCCGTGGTTGAGCATCGCGCGGTCGGCGCTGGCGCCGGACAGGTTGCTCGGCAATCCATGGTTGTAACGTTCGTCCACCAGCAGCGCGAGTTGTCGGTCAAGCAGGTCGGCGACGTTGGCCACGAGGTTTTTCAGGCTGTCCATGGCGAACGCGATATGCCCGCCGTAGAAGTGCCCGCCGTGCAGCACGCGCTCGGCTTCGGCGTCGATGATCGGGTTGTCGTTGGCGCTGTTGAGCTCGGTCTCGATGAACGAGCGCAGCCAGTTCAGGCTGTCGGCCAATACGCCTAGCACGTGCGGTGCGCAACGCAGGGAATAGCGATCCTGCAGGCGATGCAGCGGCGCGGTCGGTGCGTCGATCGCCAGATCCTTGCGCAGCCACGCCGCGACCTGCATCTGCCCCGGGTGCGGCTTGGCGGCGAACAGGCGCTCGTCGAAGTGTTCCGGATTGCCTTGCAGCGCCACCACGTTCAGCGCCGTGATGCGGGTGGCCAGTTGCAGCAGGTAATCGGCGCGGGCGTAGGCGAGGCAGGCAAGACCGGTCATCACGGCGGTGCCGTTCATCAGTGCCAGCGCTTCTTTCGGGCGCAGCACCAGCGGCGTCCAGCCCAGTTCGCGGTGGACGTCGGCAGCCTGACGACGTTCGCCACGGAACATCACTTCACGCTCGCCGGACAGGGTCGCGGCCACGTAGGACAGCGGCGTCAGGTCGCCGCTGGCGCCTACCGAGCCCTCTTCAGGGATCAGCGGCAGGATGTCGTGTTCAAGGAAGGCATGCAGGCGCTCCAGCAGCTCGATGCGCACCCCGGACACGCCGTGGCACAGCGACTGCAGACGCGCCGCCAGCACTGCGCGGGTGGCCTGGGCGTCGAGCAGCTTGCCCAGGCCGCAACCATGAAACGTGTAGAGATGCTGCGGCAATGCTTCGACGTGATGCAGCGGCACCGCGACCACGCAGGAGTCGCCGTAACCGGTGGTCACGCCGTAGATCACGCCTTCCTTGTCCAGCAGCGAATCGAGGAACCGCGCACCCTTGGCGATGCGTTCGCGGTAGTCGGCGTCGCTCTGCAACTGCACGGGCGCCTGACGGTTGGCCAGGGCCAGCACGTCTTCGATGCGCAAGGGGCGTTCGCCGAAGGTTACCGGCTCATGGGTTGGCGTCGTCATCGGTCTTCCAGAAAGGGTAAAAGTTGAACCATTGCTTCGGTGCTTCGAGGCAATAGTGACTCAGGCGTTCGGCGTAGCGGGTCGCCCACTGATGAATGACCTGTTCGCGGTCGCGGCGGGTCCAGGTCACGGCCTCGGCGAACGGTTCGAGGGTCAGGCGATAGTGCCCGTCAGGTTGCTTGAGGCACATCAGCAGATTGACCGGACATTTCAGCAGGCCGGCCAGCAGCCACGGGCCTTGCGGAAACCGCGCCGGATGGCCGAGAAAGTCCACGGTCACGGTGCGCCCGCCATGCAGCGGCACGCGGTCACCGGCAATCGCCAGCCACTCGCCGCGCTCCAGACGCTCGTTGAGCTGCAGCATGATTCCCGGGTCCAGCTCGCTGACCTGGATCAGCCGCAGATTGGTCGCCCCGGCTTCGCCCAGCAGACGGTTGAATTGTTCGGCGTGCTTGGTGTGCACCAGCACGTTCATGGTGACCTTTTCGCCGATCTCCGCCAGCGCCCGGCACACTTCGAGGTTGCCCAGATGCGCGCCCACCAGCATTTGCCCGCGACTGCCACGCATCTGATTACGCAGCAGCGCCGGGTCGATGATTTCGATCTGCTCGATGCTCAACTTGCGATTCCACACGTCGAGCTTGTCGAGCAGCGAGTCGGCGAACGCCATGAACTGCCCGAACACGCGCCAAAGGCTCGGGCGCAATTCGTGGCGCCCGCTCCAGTCGGCCAGATGCTGCTGGTATTGCCAGGCGCTGCGCCGCGCCGTGCGGCCGAACAGGAAGAAGTACAGGACGATGCCGTACAACAAAGGGCTCAGCAGGCGCCGGCCAAGGACTCTGGCGGCGAACGCGGTGAATTTCATCAGCAGGAAACTGCCGCGCTCTTCGCGGTCGGCCCAGTGCTTCTTGTCGGTTTCGACGGTCATGCGCGCCACCGTCGCCAGAGAATGACGGGCGAGCGCAACAACATGCCGAAGAACAGGCGTGTGTGCATGCTCGAGATCAGCACGTTGTCGTGAAGCAGGCGAAAGTGCGACACGCCGTCCAGCGGGTAATGCACGCGGGTCTGCAGCCAGCGCATCGGCTGGTTGCGCCAGGACAGTCGCACGAGGATGTCCGAGTCGAAATCCATGCGCCTGCCGATCCGCGCCGAATCGATCACCGCCAGTGTCGGTTCCAGCGGGTAGACACGAAAACCGCACATCGAATCGCGGATCTGCAACGACAGGCTGTTGATCCACACCATCACGTGAGTCAGGTAACGGGCGTAAAGGCGCCCTTTTGGCACGCTGGCGTCGTACAGCGGATAACCGCAGATCAGGGCCTGCGGATGGGCACGGGATTCCTCGATGAAGCGGCTGACATCCCGCAAATCGTGCTGGCCATCGGCATCGACCTGCAAGGCATGGCTGAAGCCCAGTCGTGCAGCTTCACGCAATCCGGTCATCACGGCACCGCCCTTGCCTTGATTGGCGGTCAGTCGTACCAGATACACCCGCTCGCGTTCGGCCAGAACGTCCAGCACGGCTGCACAGGCCTTGCTGCTGGCGTCGTCCACCAGAATGCATGGCAAGCCCTGGGCGAGCAGGGCTTCGATCACGGTGGTGATGGCGGTTTCGTGGTTGTAGACCGGGATGACCGCGCAAGGACTATGCATTGCCGGCCCCCAACAGAATCCTCCCGCTGGAGCAGGTGGCGGTGTCGTTGCGGTAGGTGAAATACAGCTTGCCGCGTTCAGGGTCGAAGCGCAGGTGCAGCTGGATTTCATCGCCGGGGCGCACCAGTTGCTGGAATTTCAGGACTTCCATCCCGGCGAAGGCACCGGACAGGTTCAACAGTTGACGACCAAGGTTCAGCGCCCATTCGACCTGCACCACGCCGGGCAGCACCGGGGCCTTGGGGAAGTGGCCGCTGAAACAGGCAAGGTCTGGCGGCACGCTCAGTTGCAGGCTCCACTCGCCCTCGGTTTCGGTCTGTTCCAGAACCTCCGGTGCCTTCGGACGCGTTGCCAGCAGCAGCGCTTCGACGTCGGCCTGAGGCAACTTGCCCTGAGGGTTCAGCGGCAGTTGTCGCAACAGGCGCCAGCGCCGGGGCAGGGCGAGGGCTTCGCAATGCTCTCCGAGGTGACGGCGCAGGGCTTCGGTGAGGCTGCGGCGGCCGTGTTCGCGCAGGGCAAACAGACCTGATTCGCTGAGCACCAGCAAGGCGCCGAGGGAGGCACGGTTTTCCTGCACTACACCGAGTCGCGCTTCGGTGACCCAATCGTGAGCGACCAGGGCCTGTTCCAGCATCGGCAGGGAGATGCGTTTTTCTTCCAGCTTGACGATCCGGTCCAGCCGACCCAGCAGTTCGAAGCGACCATCGGCTTCGATGCGTGCGGCATCGGCGGTGTGTTCGACATGCCCGACGGGCAGGTACGGCGAGGCGATCAACAGGGCGCCGTCGTCATTCTGGCTCAGCTCGACACCGGCGAACGGCCGCCACAACTGCTGGCCCTGACGCCAGGCGATGCCGCCGGTCTCCGAGCTGCCGAGGATTTCCGTCGGCCACTGTTGCAGGCGTTGGTGCAGGCTCTGCGCGGCATCCGCGGGCAGCGCACCGCCGGAGGAGAACACCCGGCGCACGGCGCTCAGGGCCGGCCAGTCGAGGTTGTCGCCCATGCGCTTGAGCAGCGCCGGGCTGGCCACCCAGGCGAAGGCCGGGTGTTCGCGGCTGGCGCGCTGCATGTCTTCGGGGAAGGCCAGTTGCTTGCGCAGGAACGGGCGCCCGGCACACAGCGGCCAAAGCACACGGAACAGCAGACCGTAAATGTGCTGGGTAGCGACGCTGCCGATGATGCAGGCGTCGCCAAGATCCGCACCCCACAGTTGTTCGAGGGCTTCGACTTCGTTGGCCAGTTGGCGCAGGGATTTGTCGATGCGTTTGGGCTCGCCGCTGGAGCCGGACGTGCACAGGCTCAGGCGACACTGGTCGAGATCCAGTTCGGCACCCGCCAGAGCGGTGAGCTGCAAATCGTTGAGGTGTGCATCATTAACATGATCGGTCAGCCACAGGTCGACTTCGTTCGACCAGCGCTGGCGGGTCTGCGCCTGCAGGTCCGAGGGCAACAACACGCTGACGCCGGCGCGCCAGGCCCCCAGCAGCGCGACGGCCAGCTCTGCGGCATCCTCCAGATGCACGGCCAGGCGCTGCACGCCCCTGGCCTTCAGGCCGGCGGCCAGGCTCAGCGCCTGCTCGCGCAGGTGTGCGTGATCGAGTGCCGGCGCGAGGGTGATTGCACGTTGCGGCATGTCCTTGAGCAACAGCTGCTCAAGTTTTATCCAGTTCATGGGCGACCTCTTACCCGTTGTCGTATCAGCCATTCAATGGCAAACATCAGGCCGATCAATCCGTAGGAGATCAGGCCGGTGTACAACATCCACCAGTGCAGCGGCGCCCAAAGGGTCAGCAGGGCGGCGCACAGACCGTTGCAGAAGAAAAACACGCTCCAGGCCACGGTGACCCGGCGGGTGTAGCGGATTGCCTCGGGCGGCAATTGCGGCTCGCGAATCCGTGCCAGGCGCTCGACCATCGGCGGGCCGTATTTCAGGCTCAGGCTGAACAGCACCAGCATGAAGCCGCTGATCAGCACCGGATACCAGCGCAGCAACAGCGGGCTGTCGAACAGCGCCAGCAGCAGGCAGAACATGATGGCCACGCAGGCCATCCACAGGCTGCCGGGCTTGCGCTCGCCGGTCAGGGCCCGAGCCAGCCACAGGCTGCCCAGCAGCAGGCCGAACTGCCACGGCGCAAAGTGCTCCATGCCGAAATACACCGCGAAGGGATACAACAGGCCTGCCAGCAGCAGACCGAGGCCGATCAGTCGGCTCATGCGGCCGGTTGAACCAGACGGTAGACCGCCTCGACCACGTCGCCGACAGTGCGCACCGACTTGAACTCTTCGGCGGCGATTTTCTTGCCGGTCTGACGTTTGATGTGATCGATCAGGTCGACAGCGTCGATGCTGTCGATTTCCAGATCCTGATACAGATTCGATTCCAGGCTCACGCGAGCCGGATCCAGTTCGAACAGCTCGACCAGGGCATCGCGCAGGGTGTTGAAAATGTCGTCACGAGTTTGCATGGTCCGGTCTCAAGCTGCCTGTTTTGCCGTGACGAACGCCGCGAGGCTCGCCACGTTGGTGAAATGGTTGCGGGTGTCCTTGGCGTCGGCGTCGATCTTGATGCCGTACTTTTTCTGGATCGCCAGACCCAGTTCCAGCGCGTCGACGGAATCCAGGCCCAGGCCTTCGCCGAACAGCGTCTGATTGTCGCCGATGTCATCGGCGCTGATATCTTCGAGGCCCAGGGCGTCGATGATCAGCAGTTTTATCTCACGGTGCAGATCGCTCATCTTCGGCGAGCTCCTTGATGAAAAAATGGTGCAGAAAGTCGTTGAGCTTGCGCGAAGCCTGCGGGGCAGGGCCTTGCGCGGCAAAAGTCTGTGGGTCTATATCGGCCCCGACGCGAAAACTGAAGTGAACCCGGCGGTTCGGGATGCGATACCAGGGCTCGGCCTTGGTCAGGGTCGTCGGGCTGACCTTGATGATCACGGGTGTGACGATTTTCGCACCGCGCAGTGCAATGGCTGCAGCGCCCCGATGGAAGGCGGGTGCCTGCCCGGGCCGGGTACGCGTGCCTTCCGGGAAAATGATCAGGGTCTGGCCGTTCTGCAGCGCATCGGCGGCGGCATCGAGCATGTCCATGCTGCCATCGTTGCTGATGTATTCGGTGCTGCGCAGCGGGCCGCGGGTGAAAGGGTTTTCCCACAGGCTTTTCTTGACCACGCAATTGGCGTGGCGCACCAGACCGATCAGGAACACCACATCGATCAGCGACGGATGGTTGGCGATGATCATCTGCCCGGGGCGACCGAGGCGTTCCGCGCCCTGAATGTCATAGGTCAGCACCCCGGTCCTGGCCATGAACCGGACAAAAAACCAGAACAGCCGACTGACGGTCTGCCGTGCCCGTTCCCGATGAGCCTTGGCATCACCCGGCAGGCAGCCCAGCAGCGGAAACACCAGCAGACGCAGACACAACCCGCCAAGCCCGAACAGGGCAAAGCTGAAGGCGGTGGCGAACAGACGCCAGTAATAGGCATCGCGGTGCTTTTCGGTCACGGGTTGCGTTGCCAGGTCCATACACGATTTTTCCAGGCATGTTGGCAAAGGGTTTGCTGGCCGAGCAGGGTTTGCAGCAGGTTCAGCGCATGGGGCCATTGCGCCTTGGACAGTGCTTGCGGGGCGCTGTTCAGGGTCAGCCGCCAGTCGGTACCGGGGGTCAGCAGCAAGCCCACCGCATACGGGAACGGCACATCATCGACCCAGGCCGAATAGGCTTCGGGAGGCTGTTCTTCGGTGATCACCAGCAGCACCGCCGGAGCGCCTTCGGCCAGCAGGGCGGCCGCTTCCAGCATGCCGTGTTCGAGACCGTCGCCGGCGGCGGCAAGGGCGGTCATTTCGCTGGTTTCTCCACGCATGATCGACCACAGGCCGATGATCGCGTTGTGCACGGAGAGGCTGAACTGGGTCGGCGACAGCGGCTGTTCACCGGCCAGATCGCTGAGGATCTCGAACGTACGCGGGGTTTCACCGTGGCGTGAAATGAACACCAGAGGCAGGTTTTTCCGCCCCTCGGCCAGCGGCCAGCCAACACTGAAGGCCATGCGCGCCAGGCGACTGAGGCGGCGCCGCTGCATGGCCGGAAGGAACGACACATCGGGCGCGGCATCACTGCCGGGAAGCGCAACCGGCTGTCGGCTCCAGGCCTGCCAGGCGTCCACGCTGTCGAGCCCGGGAGCCCAGGCGCGCCATTGGGCGATGTTGAAGTTGATCTCGGACATTCATTCCGCCCCTGCGGGCTCATTTGACGCTGTTTTGCCAGCACCGCAAGTGTGCTGACCTTGCCGGAAGTGGCGTGGCGCTTGGCCCCGGGTGGCGCGCATTATCCCGGTGCGACGAGTGTGTAGCAAATGCTGGTTACATTTTGCGCGCTGAAATGGACCAAAGGGTACATGGCGAAAAATGTCACTTGGCCATTATCCAGATCACGCCGGGTTTGTCTGTCAGGCGTATCTGTGGTCAATGGCAGTCTTGACGGCGTGTTCATTAAGACATTTACGTCTGACTCTGTAGTCCGCATCCATGGAGGTAGCGAAGCAGGGCTGGGCGACACTACACTCGGTCATTCTTTGATACACGGAGGTTTTGTCATGCGGCGCGTGGTGTTCAATCAGAAAGGTGGCGTGGGCAAATCCAGTATCGCCTGCAATCTGGCGGCGGTCAGCGCCAGCGAGGGTTATCGCACGCTGTTGGTGGATCTCGATGCCCAGGCCAACTCCACTCAGTACCTGACCGGGCTTACCGGTAATGACATTCCGATGGGCATCGCCGATTTCTTCAAGCAGACCCTGTCCTCGGGCCCGTTCTCCAGAAAGAACCAGGCGGATATCTACGAAACGCCGTTCGACAACCTGCACATCATCACCGCGACGGCAGAGCTGGCTGATTTGCAGCCCAAACTCGAGGCCAAGCACAAGATCAACAAGCTGAGAAAGTTGCTGGATGAATTGGGCGAAGAGTACGACCGGATCTACCTCGACACGCCGCCAGCCCTGAATTTTTACGCGGTGTCGGCGTTGATCGCCGCTGATCGGGTATTGATTCCCTTCGATTGCGACAGCTTCTCGCGCCAGGCGCTGTACGGTCTGATGTCGGAAATCGAAGAGCTCAAGGATGACCACAACGAAGGCCTCGAAGTCGAAGGCATCGTGGTCAACCAGTTCCAGGCCCGGGCCAGCCTGCCGCAGCAGATGCTCGATGAACTGATCGCCGAAGGTTTGCCGGTGCTGCCGGTGTATCTGGCCAGTTCGGTGCGCATGCGCGAATCGCACCAGGCCAGCACTCCGCTGATTCATCTCGATCCGCGACACAAGCTGACGCAGCAGTTCGTCGAACTGCACAACTTGCTCGAAGACGCCTGATCGTCTGAGCCAACACAAAGAACTGTGGGAGCGAGCCTGCTCGCGATAGCGGTCTTTCATTCAGCACATTTGTTGAATGAGCAACCGTCATCGCGAGCAGGCTCGCTCCCACAGGGAATATGCGTTTTGATCAGATACCTTGGCTACGCAGCCACGCCATCAGTTGCGGCAGCGGAAACGCGCCACTCTGACGCGCCACCTCACGGCCGTTCCTGAACAGGATCAGGCTCGGAATCGAACGGATTCCCAACTGCGCCGACAACTGCTGATTGGCCTCGCTGTCCAGCTTGGCCAGCCGGCACTTGCCCGCCAGTTGCGCCGCCGCCTGCTCGAACACCGGCGCAAACGACTTGCACGGCCCGCACCAGTCCGCCCACACGTCCACCAGCAACGGCAGATCGCCCTTGATCTGACTGGCGTAATCGCCCTGCCTGAGTTCGAAAGGCTTGTTCAACAACACCTCGGACTTGCAGCGCCCGCATTTCGGGTGGTCGCTGAGGCGCTCGGCGGGGATGCGATTGAGGCCGTTGCAGGCGGGGCAGGGGATGAGGAGTGGGTCGGTCATGATCAGCTCAATGAATAAAACGGGATCGTACGACTGATCTGGAGCCGTACGGATCGATTATCAAGGTTCAGTCGTTCCTGCTTACGACGAACAACTGATCTCCAGATGCTTGCCCCACTCCGGCGGCCGCTCCGCATAACTTTCCATTCCGGGCTGTTCCTCGAATGGCTTGCTCAACACCGCATGCAGCCGGCGCACCTCTGAATAGTCACCCTGTTCGGCCGCATCGATCGCCTTCTGCGCCAGGTAATTGCGCAGGATGTACAGCGGATTCACCGCGTGCATCCGCGCTCGGCGTTGTTCCTGATCGGTCGCGCCATCCCGTGCGACGCGGTCGACATACCGTTCGCCCCACGCATCGAAACCTCGAATATCCACAAAGTCATCGCGCAGCCGGGCAACCGCCTGTTCTGCTGATTCTTCGCCCAGACGACGGAAGAACAGCGTGTAGTCGACGCCGCTGTTTTGCATCAGTTGCAGCAGTTGCTCCAGCAGTTGCTGGTCGTCGTCCTCGGCTGTGGTCAAGCCCAGACGACGGCGCATCAGGTCGAGGTAATGGGCCTGGAACAGCGGCAGGTACAGGCCGAGGGTTTCGCGCAGGGCTTCGACGCTGATGAATGGCGTCAAGGCCTGAGCCAGGGCACTGAGGTTCCACTGGCCGACGGGAACCTGATTGCTGAAGGAGTAACGGCCTTGATCATCGGAATGGTTGCAGATGAAGTTCGCGTCGAAGTCGTCGAGGAAGGCGAACGGGCCGAAGTCGAAGGTGATGCCGAGGATCGACATGTTGTCGGTGTTCATCACCCCGTGGCAGAAACCGTAGGCCTGCCATTTGGCGATCAGTTCGGCGTTGCGCTCGACGATTTCACGGAACATTGCCAGATAGGGTTCCGGGTGTTCCAGGCACTCGGGGAAGTGCATTGCCAGCACGTGTTCGCCGAGCTGCTTCTGCTGCTCGGGCCGCTTGGTGTAATAGAAATATTCAAAATGCCCGAAGCGCACGTGGCTCGGCGCCAGACGCAGCACCATCGCGGCGCGTTCCTGCTTTTCACGCCACACCGGAGTATCGGAACCGATCACGCAGGCGGCGCGTGAAGACGGAATGTTCAGCGCATACAGCGCTTCGGACGCCAGAAACTCACGAATCGACGAACGCAGTACCGCACGACCATCGCCCATGCGTGAAAACGGCGTCTGTCCGGCGCCCTTGAGGTGCAAGTCCCAGTGCTCGCCCGCATCGTTGTAAACCTCGCCCAGCAATAGCCCGCGACCGTCGCCCAGTTGCGGGGTGTAACCGCCGAACTGATGCCCGGAATAGACCATCGCCCGCGGCTCGGCGTCGGCCCACAACTTGTGGCCACCGAACAGTTCAGCGAATTCCCCGGTGTCGGCCGACGCCGGATCCAGATCCAGCAGCTCCAGGGCCGCCGGGCTGGCGACCACCAGCCGCGGATTGTCGATCGGTTCGGGCAGCACATGGGCCGAGAACGCGTCGCCCAGGCGGGCGAAGCGGTTGTCGAAGGTCAGTTCGTCGAGGGCTTTCAAGGGCCGGCTCCAGCAGAATGTCCGAGCATTCTGCTGGGAATGGCCGGGTTAGTCGAGTTTGGCCGGCGGCGGCTCTTGCAACGGATTTTGCTCGTCGCTGTTCGGGGCGATGGCTTTGCTGTCGTCTTCGACCGGCACCAGTTTGTATTCCTGGCCGTGAAGGTTCTTCAGGTAAACCTCCATCTGCCGGAACGAGATGTTGATGTGCTGTTTCTTGAACTCGCGGTTGATGAAGCGGTTGACCTCGTCGATGACCGGATTGCGGTCTCCGAGGTCGCGCACGTGCATGCGCAGCTCGTGGTCGAGGGTGCTTTCACCGAAGTTGAGGAAATATACGTGCGGTTCGGGTTCTTTGAGCACGCGCGGGTTTTCCCGGGCGGCCTTGAGCAGCAGTTCCTTGACCAGATCCAGGTTCGAGCCGTAATCGACACCGAGTTTCAGCGTCACGCGGGTGATGGTGTCGGTCAGCGACCAGTTGATCAGTTGGCCGGTGATGAACGTCTTGTTCGGGACAATGATGTCCTTGCGGTCGAAGTCGGTGATGGTCGTGGCGCGGATGCGGATCTTGCTGACAGTGCCCGACAGGTTGCCGATGGTGATGGTGTCACCGATCCGCACCGGGCGTTCGAACAGGATCATGATGCCGGAGATGAAGTTCGCGAAGATCTCCTGCATGCCGAAACCGAGGCCGACGGACAGCGCCGCCACCAGCCATTGCAACTTGTCCCAGCTCACGCCGAGGGTCGACAGGGTCGAGACGAAACCGACCCCGGCGATCACGTAGGACAGCAGTGTGGTTGTCGCGTAGGCGCTGCCCTGGGCCAGGTTGAGTTTGGACAGCACGAACACTTCCAGCAGGCCCGGCAGGTTGCGTGCGAGCGCAAAGGTGATGCCGATGATGATCAGCGCGCCGAGCATGTCGCCGATGCTGATCGGCACCATGCTCATGTTGGCACCGGTGCCGCTGGTGTATTCGTAGAGGGTGATATTGTCGAGGTACGAGAACACCGTGATCAGGTCGGCCCAGACCCAGTACAGCGCGGCGATGAAACCGCCGAGCAGCGCCAGGCGAATCAGGCGCAGGGACTGTTCGTTGACCTTCTCGATGTCCAGGGTCGGTTCTTCGATCACCGCTTCGCCGTCGCCCGCTTCTTTCGCTGCCTGACGCTTGGCCAGGGCGCGCTGGTAGGCCAGACGCCGGGCGGCAACCGCCAGACCGCGGACGAACGTGGCTTCGATCACCAGCCAGAACATCAGCAGATACAGGGTGTTGATCAAGCGGTCGCTGAGTTTCAGTGCGGTGTAGTAGTAGCCGAAGCACACCGCGACGAACAGCGCGATGGGCAGCAGGGTGAACATGATTCCCACGGCCTTGCGGAACAGCGAGGCGTTCTCGTGGGTCGGGCTGCTGATCAGCAGGCGGCTGAGCAGCCATGCCATCAGGGCGTAGCAGGTCAGCACCACCGGCATGCCCAGCACGTCATCGGCCAGCGCCGCCGGTTGCAGTTCGGCCACCGCCACCACGGCCACGAGCGCCATCACCACCAGACCCAGACGACGCACCCAGCCCTGAAGGAATTCGACCTGCGGTTTCTCCCAGCGGAAGTGCAATTCGGCCACGCCGCCGGGTGCGAGGATCCGGTACGCGGTGTAGAACACCAGCCATGCCTGGCCCATTTGCAGCAGGGCTGCGCCCATGTTGGCGTTCTGGCCCCGGGCATCGATCTGCAGTGCCAGCCCGCACAGCGCCAGGCCCAGTGCCACGGGCATGGCCAGCAGGATGTTGATCAGAATCGCCTGCGGCGTGTGCCACTGGCTGTCGCGCTTGAAATGGCCGATGTCCTGATGAACCTTGTTCAGACGGGCATACAGTTGTTTGCGACGCCACAGCAGTGCACCGATCAACAGCGCCAGAGGCAGGAACAGCAGCGGACGCTGAGTCAGGCCGTCGGTCAGTTCGCTCAGGCTCGAGGCCAGCGGCAGAGTGTCGATCTGGCGTTTCAGCCGTTCCGGCACGCCGCGAATCCATTCAGTGTCCAGCGGCTTGTTGCTGGGAATCCAGAACATCTGCTCGTCGAGGGTTGCGCGCAGGCTTTGCGCAGTGCTCAGCAATTGCTTCTGGTTCAGTTGCAGGGTGATCGATTCATTGAGCATTGCGCTCAGTTCGCGACTCAGCCGTTCCAGCAGATCGATGCGGGTGTTGGCCAGCTCCAGCAGACTCTTGCGCAGTTGCGGCGTGACTTGCTCCGGTGGCTGGGTGGACAGCAGATTGTCGACGTAAGTCGCCGGATTGCTCAGCAGTTCGCGTTGCTGGTTGATTTCGAACTGGTACAGACGAATGTCGGCGATCTGGTCTGCCAGGTCACGGTCGACCTTGAGGCGCGGCAGCGCCTGCTTCTGTTTGTAGAGAATCTTCGACAGCAACAGACTGCCCTTGAGCACGTTGATCTGTTCGTCGAGGGCCGAGTCGCTCTGGGTCACGCTGTCCAGTTGCTGCTTGGTCTGCAGATTCTGCTGGGTGAGCTGGTTGAGACGGTCGGTGCTTTTGAGCAGATAGTCGGAAAGCTTGAGGTTGGCCGCGCTTTCAGTGGCCAGCAGGGTGCTGCTGCCTGACTTCTGTGCCTCGATCGATTGCTGCGTCACCGTTTCCTGAGACAGGGTCAGGCGCTTCTGGTTGATCAGGGTCTGCAGTTCCTGAATCTCATGGTCCAGACGGTCGGACTTTTCCGTGAGCAGGTCGTGCTGGCTGTTGCCCAGGTCCTGCAACTGGTTGTTGCCGGCCAGTTCCTGGCGGCGCAGCGGGATCAGGGCATTGAGCGCGGACAGTTCGGCATTGAGCAGGTCACGTTGCTCGGCGCTCAGGGTCTTGCCGCTGTCCTTGCCTGTCTTGAGGATGCCGTTGATCTGCTGGATGCGGGTCTGGCTGGTGGAGATTTCGGCCTGTGCCCGCTCCGGTCGGGTCTGGGCGGTGATGATCAGGCTGTTGGCGTCCGCCAGGGCCTTTTGCAGATCGCTTTGCTGGGTCGAACGCTCGGTGAGTATCTGCTCCAGCTGCTGGATGCTTTCCTTGGTGAAGCGTTGCGCCACCGGCACCACGGCGGTGGCCTTGAGTCGTGCCAGTTCGCGGGTGTTTTCGATCGTCTGCTTCGGCGCGGTGGCCAGCAGTTGCTTCAGATCACTCAGTTTCTGCTCGTAGTCACGGCGGTTGTTGAGTTGGTTCAGGGTGTTTTGAAGCTGCGTCTGCAGGGTCTTCTTGTCAGCCTCGGGCAGCTTGCTGTCGGCGATCTTGTCCAGATTGGCCTGCACGGCATCGCTGGACGGCGGTTCGGCGGCCTGCAGCGGGCCGACAGTGAGACTCAGGCCCAGCAGGGCCGCGACGAAAAAGGAGCGCAGGGTAGGCATAGAGACCGGTCAAGCAAGTGAGGGTGGACGCAGTTTAGAGGAAGAGCCCGGGGCCCGGGCGACTTCCTTCGGGGAATCTGACGCCCACTTTGGCGATCTTGTTCCCGTCCATGACCGCGACCGTCCAGTGGGTGTTGTTCCATTCCACCTGGTCGCCGACGATCGGCGCGCCGCCGACTTTCTGGGCAATGAAGTGGCCCAGGGTCATGTCCGGATCGATACCGTCGGCCGACAGGCCGTAGAGGGCGGCAACCGCTTTGAGCTGGGCGTCTCCTTCGAGCACGAAGTCGCCGAAGAAGCGCAGATCGAGGCCCCGTTGCGGTGCCTGGCTGAACAGTTTTCCGAGGGCCGGCAGATTGTGTTCATGGCCGATGACACACAGCAAGTCATCGACTTCAAGCACCGTACTACCCGACGGATGGAGCAGTTGCTGGCCGCGAAACAGGGCTGCGATACGGGTGCCTTCGGGCATTTTCAGCTCTCGCAGGGGCGAACCGATGCACCATTTCTCCGCGCCGAGCTTGTAGACGAACAGTTCCCACTCGCTGGTGATGTGCACTTCCAGGGCCGAACGGGAGATCGGTGCAGGCTCCGGTGGCACCGTCACCTTGAGCAGCCTGGCCACCCACGGCAGGCTTGTGCCCTGCACCAGCAGCGACACCAGCACGATGAAGAAGGCGAGGTTGAAGTACAGCTGCGCATTCGGCAGCCCGGCCATCAGCGGGAACACCGCCAGAATGATCGGCACCGCGCCGCGCAGGCCGACCCAGGAAATGAAGGCCTTTTCGCGACCGTGGAAAGCCTTGAACGGCAGCAGCCCGACCACCACCGACAGGGGCCGTGCAAACAGAATCATCCACAGTGCCAGCCCCAGGGCGGGCAGGGCGATCGGTAGCAGATCGTGTGGAGTGACCAGCAAGCCCAGCACCAGGAACATGCCGATCTGCGCCAGCCACGCCATGCCGTCGAGCATGTGCAGGATGCCGTGGCGGCTGCGCACCGGACGGTTGCCGATCACCAGACCGCACAGGTAGACGGCAAGGAAGCCGCTGCCGTGCAGAGCGTTGGTCAGGGCAAACACCACCAGACCGCCGGCGATCACCAGGATCGGATAGAGGCCGGTGGCGAGGTTGATCCGGTTCACCAGTTGCAGCATCAGCCAGCCGCCGCCGAGGCCGATCACGCCACCGATGCCGAACTCGCGGATCAGGTGGGTCAGCAGGCTCCAGTGCAGGCCGGTCTGGCCGCTGGCGAGCATGTCGATCAGGGTCACGGTGAGGAACACCGCCATCGGGTCGTTGCTGCCGGATTCGATTTCCAGGCTGGCGGTCACCCGCTCGTTCAGGCCCTTGCCGCCGAGCAGCGAGAACACCGCCGCGGCGTCCGTGGAACCGACGATGGCGCCGATCAGCAGGCCCTGAATCAGATTGAGGTCGAACAGCCACGCGGCGGCCATGCCGGTGAGGCCGGTGGTGATGAGCACCCCGACCGTGGCCAGCGACAGGGCCGGCCACAAGGCCACGCGGAAACTCGATACCCGGGTGCGCAGACCACCGTCGAGCAGGATCACCGCCAGCGCGAGGTTGCCGACCAGATAGGCCGTCGGGTAGTTATCGAAAATGATGCCGCCGCCATCGACCCCGGCGGTCATGCCGACCGCGAGGATGATCACCAGAATCGGGATGCCGAGGCGCGACGAAAGGGAACTGACAAGAATGCTCGCACCTACCAGCAACGCGCCGATCAAGAACAGGCTGTTGATGGTCGTCGCATTCAAAGGCAGTACTCCGGAAGCGGAAAGACGGGCGCAAACTGACCATGCAGTCTGCGTGCCAGCGATTCTAACCTGTTGAAATGTGATGGTGTCAAAAAGCTTTTTCAGCTTTGCGCAAGATCGTTCCCACGCTTCGCGTGGGAATGCCTCAATGGACGCTCTGCGTCCGCTTTTGGGACGCGGAGCGTCCCGGGCTGCATTCCCACGCGGAGCGTGGGAACGATCAACGCGGAGGGGTTAAAGGCTGAACCGCCCGACCATACTGTTCAGATCCAGCGCCAAACGTGACAGCTCGTTGCTGGCCGCACTGGTCTGATTCGCGCCGGTCGCCGATTGCACCGACAGGTCGCGGATGTTCACCAGGTTGCGATCCACTTCCCGTGCCACCTGCGCCTGTTCTTCAGCGGCGCTGGCGATCACCAGGTTGCGCTCGTTGATTTCGACGATGGCGGTGTTGATGGTATCCAGCGACAGACCGGCACCACGGGCGATGTTCAGGGTCGACTCGGCGCGCTCGGTGCTGTTGCGCATCGAATCCACGGCGTGTTCGGTGCCGCTCTGGATGCTGCCGATCATGCGCTCGATTTCGCTGGTCGACTGCTGGGTGCGGTGCGCCAAAGCACGGACCTCGTCAGCCACCACCGCAAAGCCGCGACCGGCTTCACCGGCACGGGCCGCTTCGATGGCGGCGTTGAGCGCCAGCAGGTTGGTCTGGTCGGCCAGACCGCGGATCACGTCCAGCACCTTGCCGATGTCCCGGGACTCGTTGGCCAGATCGCCGATCAGGGTTGCGGTGCTCTGTACGTCGGCGCTCATGCGTTCGATGGCGGCGACGGTTTCCTGTACCAGATCGCGACCGTCGCCGGCGGAAGTGGTGGCGTTCTTCGAGGCTTCCGAGGTGCTGACTGCGTTGCGCGCGACTTCTTCCACGGCGCTGGTCATCTCGTTGACGGCAGTGGCGGCCTGCTCGATTTCGTTGTTCTGCTGGGTCAGGCCACGGGCGCTTTCGTCGGTGACACTGTTCAGCTCTTCGGCGGCGGACGCCAGTTGGGTGGCCGAGCCGGAAATCCGTTGCAGCGTGTCGCGCAGTTTCGACTGCATCTTGGCCATGGCGGCCAGCAGGCGCCCGGCTTCATCGGTACCGTCGACATGGACGGGCCGGGTCAGGTCGCCTTCGGCGATGGTTTCCGCTGCATCCAGCGCCTTGGCAATCGGCTTGGTGATACTCAGGGTCAGCAGCCAGGCGAAGAGCAAGGTCAGGCCGGTAGCGATGACCAGCAGCGTCACGACCAGACTGAAGGCCGTCGAGTATTGCTCGGCGGCTTGCTGATTGGTGTTGCTGATCTGTTCGCCGTTGATCTGCATCAGACGGTTGAGCACGGTGTTCATCGCTTCGGAATTGTCGAGCAACTGGGTGTTCAGCAGGTTGCGCAGTTCATCCACCTGATTGTTGCGCGAAAGGGTTTTCATCCGGTCTTCGATCTGGCGGTACTGGCTCAGCAACTGCACGTATTGATCGTAGGCCGCGCGCTCCTGGGCGCTGCTGATCAACGGCTCGTAGTCCGCCTGCGCCTTGCGGATCTGCTGATTGCGCATGTCCAGCAGCTCGACGGTTTTCTGCTGGATATCCGGCTCGCGGTTCACCAGCAAACGGTAGGACAGTACCCGCAGACGCAGGGTCAGCTGCGTGAATTCGTCGAGGTTCTTGATGCTTGGCACGCTGCTGGTGGTGATGTTCTCGGCGGCGCCGCGGATCTTGCTCATCTGGTTCAGGGCGAAGACACCGAGAATCAGCATCAGGCCGCCGATCAGGGCGAAACCGGTGAACGCCCGGGGGGCGATGTTCATATTGCGAAGGGACATGGTGCGATTACCAGGGAAGGGCCGCATCCGTGCGGGCTGAGACTGCTGTTGGATGACTTATCGGTCATACGACTAAAGTCTTGAGGCGGTGCGCGTATTTGTCGCACCGGGGGCCGGGCGACGAAGTGCGGGAACCCAATTGGCAGATCACAGTCTCTAACACTCGCAGGAAGGGTCGACTGCCAGGAAAATCAAGGCTTTGCGCCGGTTTAACCCTGGCATCCACGACGACTTTTCTTTATCGTACGCGCCCTTTGAAAAAGCCCTGGAAGATCAAAATGTTGGAAGCATCCCTCAGCCAATTGGAACAGCTCGTCAGCGATCTGGTGCAACAGAACCAGACCCTGTCGGAAACCAACCAGACCCTGTCCACGGAACTGGCCCTGGCCAAGGATGAAAACGAAAGCCTGCAACTGAGCCTGATGGAGCAGGAAGAAAAACACGGCGCCACCGCCGCACGCATCCAGGCTCTGGTCGATCGCGTCAACGCAGGCCCTGTCAGCGCATGAACCACGGCACCGCAGGGGTAAAAGTCATCTCCATCATGGGAGAGGACTATTCGATCAAGGCACCGGCCGGGGAAGAACAGACCCTGCTGGACGCCGCATTGATGCTCAAGGCAGCGCTGGCCGACACCAAGCGCAAATACCCGACGCTGATCGGCGACCGTCTGCTGGTGCTGGCGGCGATGAATCTGTGCTCGCAGCAGATTGAAATGAAGAAACAGCACCAGCAGGAACTCGAGCGTTACCAAGAGCAAGTCAGCGCCACGGTCGAGTCCATCGCCAAGACCATCAATCAGGGTTGATGGGGCTGCGCACAACCAAAGAATAAGATTGTCGATTGCGTTGTATACAATCGGCACGGCTGTTGCAGTGTTTCAGCCTCTTATTCTTTGGGGGTGCTCCATGCAGTTCTGGCGTCGCAGTATTCAATGGCAGCTGATCCTCGGCATGGGCACCGCCCTGCTGGTCAGCATCCTGATCGTGGTTGGCATTTATACCCTGGTGGTCAACCGCCTCGCCCAGCGCTATCTGGTCGAACAGGCGTTGCCGTCGAGCATCGAAGCGACGCGCAACGACATCGAAAGAATCCTCGTTCAACCCCTCACCGCCGCCAAGGACATTGCCAGTAACACCATGGTCCGCGATTGGCTGGCCAACGGTGAAGATTCGGCCAAAACAGCCGGCTTCGCGCAGTATCTGGAGGGCATCCGCGCCGAACACAGGGCGTTTACTGCGTTGATCATCGGCACCGACTCCAATCACTACATCACCGAAAAGGGCCTGGATCGCACCCTCAGCCGCACCAAACCGGCCGATGCCTGGTTTTACTCGTTTCTCGACAGCAATCAGTCGCGCACTTTGAACATCGACAACGACGGGGCCACCGGAGAGCTGGCGCTGTTCATCGATCTGAAGGTCGAGCAGGCCGGAAAAGTGGTGGGTGTCGCGGGGCTCGGGCTGAGCATGAAAGAGCTGTCCGAGCTGATTCACAATTTCAGCTTCGGCGAGCGCGGAAAGGTCTATCTCGTGCGTTCCGACGGATTGATCCAGGTTCATCCCGAGGCGCAGTTCAGCGGCAAGCGCACCCTCACGGAGCAGATCGGTGCCAGCGCGGCGCAAGCGGTCATGGGCCACAAAGTGGCGACCAGCAGCAGCTTCCAGCGCGACGGCGAAGACTTTCTGGCCTTCAGCCTGCCCTTGCGCGACCTCGGCTGGACTTTGGTGGCCGAAGTGCCGCGGTCGCAGATCTACGCCGAAGCCCGGCGGGCAATGTGGATGAGCAGCGGCATCGGTCTGGCGGTGGCGCTGGTTTGCCTGGCGCTGGTTATCTGGCTGGCTCAGGGATTGGTGCGACCGATTCGTCAGGTAACAGCTGCACTGGTAGCAATCGGTAGCGGTGGTGGAGATTTGACCCATCGGTTAGATTCCAGCCGCGCCGATGAACTGGGCGACCTCGCTCGCGGGTTCAACCGTTTCCTCGACAGCCAGCGCGGGATGATCGGCGAGGTGCTGACCACCAGCGAGCGTCTGCGTGTCGCCGTCGGCCAGGTGGCCAGGGTTGTGGATAACACCGCCGAGCGCTCCGGGCGCCAGCAGGAAATGACCGACATGGTGGCCACTGCGGTTCACGAAATGGGCCTGACCGTGCAGGAAATCGCGCAGAACGCCGGCCATGCGGCGCTGGCCTCGCAAACGGCGCGAGATGAAGCGATGCAGGCGCGGGAAGTGGTCGGTGGTTCGATTCGCCATATAGAAAGCATGTCCGATGAAATCGGCGTCGCGGCAGGTGCCGTGGGTGAGCTCGCGCATCAGGTAGCGTCGATCGATCAGGTACTGGCGGTGATTCGCGGTGTTTCCGAGCAGACCAATCTGCTGGCATTGAACGCGGCGATTGAAGCGGCGCGGGCCGGGGACATGGGCCGTGGGTTTGCGGTGGTGGCGGACGAGGTGCGGACGCTGGCGCGCAGGACCCAGGCGTCTACCGACGAGATCCAGCAGATGATCGGCAGCCTCAAGCAGGGCGCAGAGAATGCGGTGTCATCCATGCGCACCGGTCAGGCTGCGACGGGGACCGGGGTTGAATCGAGCCAGCGTACCGGCGCCTCTTTGACGGCGATTACCGGGCAGGTCGAGCGCATCAGCGACATGAACCATCAGGTGGCGACGGCGACCGAAGAGCAATCGGCGGTGACCGAGGAGATCAACCGCAACGTGCAGGGGATTTCCGATCTGGCCCGGGCGACGGCGGGGGAAGTTCGGGCCTGCCGCGAGGATTGTCAGATGTTGCAGCGACTGGCGGATGATCTGGCGCGGCAGATGGGTGGGTTCAAACTCACCTGATTAATGCGGCGCCCGTGATGGCGCCATCGCGAG
>NZ_LRUN01000037.1 GCF_001679645.1 Pseudomonas bananamidigenes
AGGCGGTCGTACCGTCGGCGCCGGCGTCGTAGCCAAAATCATCGAGTAATCTCTTTTTAGAGATGGCTTGATGAGTTGAAAAAGCCCCCGCTCAGCGGGGGCTTTTTTATTGGGTTGACACCTATCTGGGGCGTCTATAGAATTGCGCCTCCTTTTAACGGGCGTATTGCGCCCGGTGGGAATAGCAGCCGGAGTCTGAAATCCAATGCAAAATCAGCAAATCCGTATCAGGTTGAAGGCTTTTGACCATCGCCTGATCGACCAATCAACCCAGGAAATCGTGGAAACCGCGAAACGTACTGGTGCTCAAGTGCGTGGTCCAATTCCACTGCCTACCCGTAAAGAGCGGTTTACCGTTCTGGTTTCCCCGCACGTCAACAAAGACGCGCGTGACCAGTACGAAATCCGCACTCATAAGCGCGTTCTGGACATCGTTCAGCCAACGGATAAAACCGTTGATGCACTTATGAAGCTGGATCTTGCGGCCGGTGTGGAAGTGCAGATCAGCCTCGGCTAAGACTCGGTCTTGGTCGTGTAACGCTCTGAAATGGGCGGCCATAGCGGGTGAAAGCCCCGTACACTCATGAGGTTTACAACATGACTATTGGTGTAGTCGGTCGTAAAGCGGGTATGACCCGTATTTTCACCGAAGAAGGTGTCTCCATTCCGGTCACGGTCATTGAGATCGAGCCGAATCGCGTCACCCAGTTCAAAACTGAAGAAACCGATGGCTATCGTGCAGTGCAAGTCACTGTCGGCGAGCGTCGTGCTTCCCGTGTAACAGCTGCTCAGGCTGGCCACTTCGCCAAGGCGAACGTTGCTGCCGGTCGTACCGTGCTGGAATTCCGTCTTGAAGAAGGCGAATACAAGGCCGGTGACCTGATCAACGCTGAAATCTTCGCTGCTGGTCAGCTGGTTGATGTAACCGGTCAGTCCAAGGGTAAAGGCTTCCAGGGTACGATCAAGCGCTGGAATTTCCGCGGGCAAGATAACACCCACGGTAACTCCGTATCCCACCGCGTCCCAGGCTCTATCGGCCAGTGCCAGACTCCTGGTCGTGTATTCAAGGGCAAAAAAATGTCCGGTCATATGGGCGCTGAGCGCGTGACCGTGCAGTCCCTGGAAGTAGTGCGCGTGGACGCTGAACGCAATCTGTTGTTGGTCAAGGGCGCTGTTCCTGGCGCTACTGGCGGCAACGTGGTTGTACGTCCAGCAGCCAAGGCTCGCGGTTAAGGGGAAGCTGACATGCAATTAAATGTAAATGACGCTCAAGCGATCGAAGTTTCCGAACTGACATTTGGCGGCGAGTTCAACGAGACGCTGGTTCACCAAGCAGTCGTGGCCTACATGGCTGGCGGCCGTCAAGGTAGCAAGCAGCAAAAGACCCGTTCCGACGTTCGTGGTGGCGGTAAGCGCCCATGGCGTCAGAAAGGTACTGGCCGTGCTCGTGCCGGTACTATCCGTAGCCCAATCTGGCGTGGCGGCGGTACCACTTTCGCAGCTCGTCCACAGGATCACTCCCAGAAGCTGAACAAGAAGATGTATCGCGCAGCAATGCGTTCCATCCTTGCTGAGCTGGTGCGTACTGATCGTCTGGTCGTGGTTCAGGATTTCGCAGTTGAAACTCCGAAAACCAAAGACCTGCTGGGCAAGCTGAACAACATGAGCCTGACCGACGTACTGATCGTGTCGGACGCTGTTGATCAGAACCTGTACCTGGCTGCTCGCAACCTGCCGCACGTAGATGTACGTGATGTGCAAGGTTCCGATCCAGTTAGTCTGATCGCATACGACAAGGTGTTGATCACCGTGTCGGCCGTGAAGAAATTCGAGGAGCTGCTGGGATGAACCAGGAACGCGTATTTAAAGTTCTGCTTGGCCCGCACGTTTCCGAGAAGGCTACGGTTCTGGCGGACAAGAAAGGCCAGTTCGTTTTCAAGGTTGCTACCGATGCAACCAAGCTGGAAATCAAGAAGGCCGTCGAAAGCCTGTTCAGCGTGAAAGTTGAGCGTGTTACTACCCTGAATGTCCTGGGTAAGAGCAAGCGCACCGCTCGCGGTCTGGGCAAGCGTAATGACTGGAAGAAGGCAGTTATCTCCCTTCAGCCAGGCCAAGATCTCGATTTCAGCAGCAGTGCTGAGTAAGGAAGGGGTGCATCATGGCAATCGTTAAATGCAAACCGACTTCCCCTGGCCGCCGTTTTGTGGTCAAGGTGGTCAACCAGGAGCTGCACAAAGGCGCTCCTCACGCACCGCTGCTCGAGAAGAAATCGAAGTCTGGTGGTCGTAACAACAATGGCCGCATTACCACTCGTCACGTTGGTGGTGGTCATAAGCAGCATTACCGTATGGTCGATTTTCGTCGCAACGACAAGGATGGCATCGTCGCCACCGTCGAGCGTATCGAATACGATCCAAACCGTACTGCTCACATCGCTCTGCTGTGCTACGCAGACGGCGAACGCCGCTACATCATCGCCCCTAAGGGCGTGAGCGCTGGCGATCAGCTGGTAGCGGGTGCTCTGGCTCCAATCAAGCCAGGCAACGCTCTGCAACTGCGCAACATTCCGGTTGGTTCCACTGTACACGGCATCGAACTGAAGCCAGGTAAAGGTGCACAGATCGCTCGTTCCGCTGGTGCTTCGGCTCAGTTGATCGCTCGTGAAGGTGTTTACGTTACCGTGCGTCTGCGTTCCGGTGAAATGCGTAAAGTGCTGGCTGAATGCCGCGCGACCCTGGGTGAAGTCTCGAACTCCGAGCACAGCCTGCGTTCGCTGGGTAAAGCTGGTGCCAAGCGCTGGCGTGGCGTTCGCCCAACCGTTCGTGGTGTTGCCATGAACCCGGTTGACCACCCACATGGTGGTGGTGAAGGTCGTACCTCTGGTGGTCGTCATCCGGTATCGCCATGGGGCTTCCCGACTAAGGGCGCGAAGACTCGTGGTAACAAGCGTACCGACAAAATGATCGTCCGTCGTCGCAAGTAAATAGAGGGATACGACAGTGCCACGTTCTCTGAAAAAAGGTCCTTTTATTGATCTTCACCTACTGAAGAAGATCGAAGTGGCGGCGGAAAAGAACGATCGCAAACCAATTAAGACTTGGTCGCGTCGTTCGATGATCCTGCCACAAATGGTCGGTCTGACCATCGCAGTACACAACGGTCGTCAGCACGTCCCAGTTCTCGTTAACGAAGACATGGTCGGCCACAAACTGGGCGAGTTCGCCGGTACCCGCAACTATCGCGGGCACGTGGCAGACAAGAAAGCCAAGCGTTAAGGGGTAAGGAAATGGAAGTAGCCGCTAAGTTGTCGGGCGCTCGAATCTCCGCCCAGAAAGCCCGCTTGGTCGCCGACCAGATCCGCGGGAAGAAGGTGGGCGACGCGCTCAACCTGTTGGCTTTCAGCAGTAAGAAAGCCGCCGAGATCATGAAAAAAGTGCTGGAGTCGGCCGTGGCCAACGCCGAGCATAACGAAGGCGCAGACGTTGATGACCTGAAGGTCAGCACTGTTTTCGTCAACGAAGGGCGTTCGCTGAAGCGCATCATGCCACGTGCCAAAGGCCGTGCTGATCGCATCGTCAAGCGGTCTTGCCATATCACTGTCAAGGTTGCTGACAAGTAACGGAGTCGAAGAGATGGGTCAGAAAGTACATCCCATTGGCATTCGCCTGGGAATCGTCAAGGAGCACACCTCCGTCTGGTACGCAGACGGTCGGACTTATGCGGACTATTTGCTCGCAGATCTGAATGTGCGTGAGTATCTCCAAGACAAACTAAAAAGCGCGTCCGTAAGCCGTATCGACATTCATCGTCCGGCTCAAACTGCACGCATCACCATTCACACCGCTCGCCCAGGTATCGTTATCGGGAAGAAAGGTGAGGATGTTGAGAAACTGCGTCAGGACCTGACCAAGCAAATGGGTGTGCCTGTGCACATCAATATCGAAGAGATCCGCAAGCCGGAGCTCGACGGTATGCTGGTTGCCCAGAGCGTAGCTCAGCAGCTGGAGCGTCGTGTGATGTTCCGTCGCGCCATGAAGCGCGCCGTACAGAACGCCATGCGCATTGGTGCCAAAGGCATCAAAATCCAAGTGAGCGGTCGTCTCGGCGGTGCTGAAATCGCACGTACTGAATGGTATCGCGAAGGTCGTGTGCCACTGCACACCCTGCGTGCCGATATCGACTATGCCACCTACGAAGCTCACACCACTTACGGTGTGATCGGTGTAAAGGTTTGGATCTTCAAAGGCGAAGTAATTGGTGGTCGCCAAGAAGAACTGAAACCACAAGCACCAGCGCCTCGTAAAAAAGCTGCTAAGTAAGGGGTACGCCAAATGTTGCAACCAAAGCGTACGAAGTTCCGCAAGCAGATGACCGGCCACAACCGTGGTCTGGCGCTGCGCGGTAGCAAAGTCAGCTTCGGCGAGTTCGCGCTGAAGTCTGTTGCTCGTGGTCGTCTCACCGCTCGTCAGATCGAGTCAGCGCGTCGTGCTCTGACCCGTCACGTAAAACGTGGTGGCAAGATCTGGATCCGTGTATTCCCGGACAAGCCGATCTCCAAGAAGCCTCTCGAGGTTCGTATGGGTAAAGGTAAGGGTAACGTGGAATACTGGGTTGCCCAGATTCAGCCAGGCAAAGTCCTGTATGAAATCGAGGGTGTTTCTGAAGAGCTGGCGCGTGAGGCTTTCGCCCTGGCTGCTGCAAAGCTGCCGCTCGCCACCTCCTTTGTTAAGCGGACGGTGATGTGATGAAAGCGAATGAACTTCGTGAAAAATCCGCACAGCAGCTGAACGAGCAACTGCTCGGCTTGCTGCGCGACCAGTTCAATCTGCGCATGCAGAAAGCAACTGGCCAGTTGGGGCAGTCTCATCTGCTCTCGCAAGTTAAGCGTGACATCGCTCGCGTGAAGACTGTGCTCAACCAGCAGGCAGGTAAGTGATCATGGCTGAAGCCGAAAAAACTGTCCGTACGCTGACTGGCCGTGTTGTCAGCGACAAGATGGACAAAACCATCACCGTTCTGATCGAGCGTCGCGTGAAGCACCCGATCTACGGTAAATACGTTAAGCGTTCGACTAAGCTGCACGCGCACGACGAAACCAATCAGTGCCACATCGGCGACAAGGTCACTATTCGTGAAACTCGTCCGATGGCCAAGACCAAGTCTTGGGCGCTGGTTGAAGTTCTCGAACGCGCTGTGGAAGTCTAAGGGCTAGGGGTCGGAGAAATTATATGATTCAGACTCAATCCATGCTCGATGTGGCCGATAACAGCGGCGCTCGCCGCGTTATGTGCATCAAGGTGCTGGGTGGCTCCCATCGTCGTTACGCTGGTATCGGTGACATCATCAAAGTTACCGTGAAGGAAGCAATTCCTCGCGGTAAGGTGAAAAAAGGCCAAGTGATGACTGCTGTTGTAGTCCGCACTCGTCACGGCGTACGCCGTGCTGATGGCTCCATTATCCGCTTTGATGGCAACGCTGCTGTTCTGTTGAACAACAAGCAAGAGCCGATCGGCACCCGTATCTTTGGGCCAGTGACCCGTGAACTTCGTACTGAGAAGTTCATGAAGATCGTCTCGCTCGCCCCAGAAGTGCTGTAAGGAGATCCGACATGCAAAAGATTCGTCGTGACGACGAGATCATCGTGATCGCCGGCAAAGACAAAGGCAAGCGCGGTAAGGTGCTGAAGGTTCTGGCTGACAACCGTCTGGTTGTTGGTGGTCTGAACCTGGTCAAGCGTCATACCAAGCCTAACCCGATGTCGGGCGTACAAGGCGGTATCGTCGAGAAAGAAGCGCCACTGCACGCTTCCAACGTTGCCATCTTCAACGGCGAAACCAACAAGGCTGACCGCGTTGGTTTCAAAGTGGAAGACGGTAAGAAAATTCGTGTCTTCAAGTCGACCCAAAAAGCGGTTGATGCTTGAACACTGCTAGGTAGAAGACCATGGCACGACTACAAGAGATTTACCGGAAGGAAATCGCTCCCAAGCTGAAGGAAGAACTGAAGCTTGGCAACGTGATGGAAGTTCCGCGCGTTACCAAAATCACCCTGAACATGGGTCTGGGCGAAGCGATCGGTGACAAAAAAGTCATCGAGCACGCTGTTGCTGACCTGGAAAAGATCACCGGCCAGAAAGTCGTTGTGACCTACGCTCGTAAATCTATCGCTGGCTTCAAAGTCCGCGAAGGTTGGCCGATCGGTGTCAAAGTGACTCTGCGCCGTGAGCGTATGTACGAGTTCCTGGATCGTCTGCTGTCGATCTCCCTGCCTCGGGTTCGCGACTTCCGCGGCCTGAATGCCAAGTCCTTCGATGGTCGTGGCAACTACAGCATGGGCGTGAAAGAGCAGATCATCTTCCCGGAAATCGACTACGACAAGATCGATGCTCTCCGCGGTCTGGACATTACCCTGACCACCACTGCCAAGAACGATGACGAAGGCCGCGCTCTGCTGCGTGCTTTCAAATTCCCGTTCCGCAACTGATTGGAGTAGGAAAATGGCCAAGAAGAGCATGAAGAACCGTGAGCTGAAGCGTCAGCTCACCGTTGCCAAGTACGCCGTCAAGCGTGCAGCGCTGAAAGCTATCATCGTGGATCTGAACGCAAGTCCAGAAGCACGTTGGGAAGCTGCCGTAGCTCTGCAGAAGCAGCCGCGTGACGCAAGCGCTTCGCGCATGCGTAACCGCTGCCGTCTGACTGGTCGTCCGCACGGCGTTTACCGCAAGTTCGGCCTGGGCCGTAACAAGCTGCGTGAAGCTGCAATGCGTGGTGACGTTCCAGGTCTGGTTAAAGCCAGCTGGTAATCGCTGTCAACGTCTCGATGGTCGGGGTCTCAGGAGCCTGACCATCGGTGACCTTGAAGATGAATCAAGCCCCTTTTGGGGCTTGATTCATTTCTGGGGTGTGTCTAGAATGACCGGCTCGCCTGAGCCCGTGTTTTTCTGCCCGGAGTTTCTCGGCGACAAGTAGTAGCCGCAAGGCTAATTTTTCTGTATTAGGAGCGTCTAGCCCATGAGTATGCAGGACCCGTTAGCGGACATGCTAACTCGAATCCGTAATGCCCAGATGGCTGAAAAGTCCGTCGTAAGCATGCCTTCTTCCACGTTGAAGGTGGCTGTAGCTAAAGTCCTGAAGGACGAAGGTTACATCGCGGGTTATCAGATCAGCAGCGAAACCAAGCCACTGCTGTCTATCGAGCTGAAATATTTCGAAGGCCGTCCGGTTATCGAAGAAGTCAAGCGCGTTAGCCGTCCAGGCCTGCGTCAGTACAAGTCCGTCGAAGAACTGCCAAAAGTACGTGGCGGTCTCGGTGTGTCTATCGTCTCCACCAACAAGGGTGTGATGACTGATCGTGCTGCGCGCGCTGCCGGTGTCGGCGGCGAAGTTCTTTGCACTGTGTTCTAAGGGGGGATAAGCATGTCTCGCGTCGCTAAGAACCCCGTTAAGCTGCCAGCCGGTGTCGAAGTAAAATTCGCAGGCCAACAGCTTTCGGTGAAGGGTGCCAAGGGTACTCTTGAACTGAACGTCCATTCGTCCGTTGAAATCGTTGAAGAAGCCGGTGAGCTGCGTTTTGCTGCTCGCAATGGCGATCAGCAGACTCGCGCAATGGCCGGTACCACTCGTGCGTTGGTAAACAACATGGTCCAGGGCGTAAGCCAAGGCTTCGAGCGCAAGCTCCAGCTGGTCGGTGTTGGTTACAAGGCGCAAGCAAAAGGTCAGGTGCTGAACCTGGCTCTTGGCTTCTCGCACCCAGTGGATTACGAACTGCCGGAAGGCATCACCGCTGAGACTCCTAGCCAGACCGATATCCTGATCAAGGGCATCGACAAGCAGCTGGTGGGTCAAGTGGCCGCCGAGATCCGCGACTTCCGTCCACCAGAGCCGTACAAAGGCAAGGGTGTGCGCTACGCGGACGAAGTCGTCCGTCGTAAAGAAGCCAAGAAGAAGTAGGGCATAGCAAATGACCGACAAAAAAGTTACTCGACTGCGTCGCGCTCGCAAAGCACGCCTGAAAATGCACGAACTCGAAGTCGTGCGTCTCTGCGTGTTCCGCTCTTCGCAGCACATCTACGCCCAGGTCATTTCGGCCGACGGCAACAAAGTCCTGGCAAGCGCCTCGACTTTGGATAAAGAACTGCGTGATGGCGCCACTGGCAACATCGACGCGGCCACTAAGGTTGGCCAGCTGGTCGCTACGCGTGCTAAGGCCGCTGGCGTCTCGCAGGTGGCTTTCGACCGCTCTGGCTTCAAGTACCACGGCCGCGTTAAAGCGCTGGCTGATGCTGCTCGTGAAGCTGGGCTGGAGTTCTAAGTTATGTCAAATAACGACCAAAAGCGCGACGAAGGCTACATCGAGAAGCTGGTTCAAGTTAACCGCGTAGCAAAAACCGTTAAAGGCGGCCGTATCTTCACTTTCACCGCGTTGACCGTGGTTGGTGATGGTAAAGGCCGTGTTGGCTTCGGCCGTGGCAAGTCGCGTGAAGTGCCTGCTGCGATCCAGAAGGCAATGGAAGCTGCTCGCCGCAACATGATCCAGGTTGATCTGAACGGCACCACTCTGCAGTACGCAATGAAGTCCGCCCACGGCGCTTCGAAGGTGTACATGCAGCCTGCTTCTGAAGGTACCGGTATCATCGCTGGCGGCGCAATGCGTGCTGTCCTCGAAGTTGCTGGCGTCCAGAACGTTCTGGCCAAGTGCTACGGCTCGACCAACCCTGTAAACGTGGTTCACGCCACTTTCAAGGGTCTGAAGGCCATGCAATCTCCTGAATCCATTGCGGCCAAGCGTGGTCTGCGTGTTGAGGAGATCAAGTAATCATGGCTACCGTAAAAGTTACGCTGATCAAAAGCATGACCGGCCGCATCCCTAACCACAAACTGTGCGTTAAGGGTCTGGGCCTGCGTCGCATCGGTCACACTGTAGAAGTCCAGGATACTCCCGAGAATCGCGGGATGATCAACAAGGCTTACTACATGCTGCGTGTCGAGGGTTAATCGATGAAACTCAATGATCTGAGTCCAGCGCCGGGTTCCCGCCGCGAAAAGCATCGTCCGGGCCGTGGTATCGGTAGTGGTTTGGGCAAGACTGGTGGCCGTGGTCACAAAGGTCAGACCTCCCGCTCCGGTGGCACCATCGCTCCAGGCTTTGAAGGCGGTCAACAGCCGCTGCATCGTCGCCTGCCGAAGTTCGGTTTCGTTTCCCTGAAAGCCATGGATCGCGCAGAAGTGCGTCTGTCCGAACTGGCTAAAGTGGAAGGCGACATCGTCACCGTGCAGTCCCTGAAAGATGCCAACGTGATCAACGTCAACGTACAGCGTGTGAAAATCATGCTGTCCGGTGAAGTGGCTCGCGCTGTCACTATCGGCAAGGGAATCGGCGCCACCAAAGGTGCGCGTGCGGCTATCGAAGCAGCTGGCGGCAAGTTCGAGGAATAAATGGCTAAGCAAGGTGCTCTCTCTGCGCTCGGCAAAGGCGGTATGTCTGAACTCTGGGCTCGTCTGCGTTTTCTGTTCCTGGCGATTATCGTCTACCGAATAGGCGCACACATCCCGGTTCCAGGTATCAACCCGGACCGACTCGCGGACCTGTTTCGACAGAATGAGGGGACCATTCTTAGCTTGTTCAACATGTTTTCCGGCGGCGCGCTGGAACGGATGAGCATCTTTGCACTGGGGATCATGCCGTACATTTCGGCATCGATCATCATGCAGCTGATGACCGCCGTCAGCCCGCAGCTGGAGCAGTTGAAGAAGGAAGGTGAAGCTGGCCGTCGCAAGATCAGCCAGTACACCCGCTACGGCACCGTCGTCCTCGCTCTCGTTCAGGCCATTGGCATGTCCATTGGTCTGGCGGGGCAGGGCGTTGCGTTCACTGGTGACTTTGGCTTCCATTTCGTCGCGGTATCCACGTTTGTGGCTGGCGCGATGTTCATGATGTGGCTGGGTGAGCAGATTACTGAGCGTGGTGTAGGCAACGGTATCTCGATGTTGATTTTTTCGGGTATCGTCGCCGGTCTTCCGAGAGCGATCGGGCAGTCTTTCGAGTCTGCGCGTCAGGGTGATATCAACATCTTCGCCCTGGTTGCCATCGGTTTGCTGGCAGTAGCGATTATCGGTTTCGTGGTGTTCATTGAGCGTGGCCAGCGTCGTATCGCTGTTCACTACGCCAAGCGTCAGCAGGGCCGCAAGGTTTTCGCTGCGCAGACCAGCCACCTGCCGCTGAAAGTGAACATGGCCGGTGTTATTCCGGCTATTTTCGCGAGCAGCATTCTGCTGTTCCCGGCTTCGCTGGGTGCCTGGTTCGGTCAGTCTGAAGGTATGGGCTGGTTGCAGGACATCTCGCAGTCGATCGCTCCTGGTCAGCCGTTGAATATTCTGCTGTTTAGTGCAGGGATTATTTTCTTCTGCTTCTTCTATACGGCGTTGATGTTCAATCCGAAAGACGTAGCGGAAAACCTGAAGAAGTCCGGTGCCTTTATTCCGGGCATCCGTCCAGGCGAGCAGTCTGCGCGCTACATTGATGGCGTTCTGACTCGTTTGACCATGTTCGGTGCTCTTTACATGACGGCCGTGTGTCTGTTGCCCCAGTTCCTGGTGGTTGCAGCAAACGTTCCGTTCTACCTTGGCGGGACCTCGTTGCTGATCGTGGTCGTGGTTGTGATGGACTTCATGTCCCAAGTACAATCGCACCTCGTTTCGCACCAGTACGAATCCCTGATGAAGAAAGCCAACCTGAAGGGTTACGGCAGCGGCATGTTGCGCTGAGTACCCATAAGGTTCGAGGAGTTGGTGATGAAAGTTCGTGCATCGGTGAAAAAGCTGTGCCGTAACTGCAAGATTATTCGCCGCGAAGGTGTTGTTCGAGTAATTTGCAGCGCGGAACCGCGTCACAAACAGCGCCAAGGCTGAGTGTGATTGTGCTTCAAGCCCGGCAGCTAGTGCGCTGCCGGGTTGATTATTTGTTATTACAGCGATATTATCTCGCGCCCTATTTCTTGGCTTCCGGGGCGTAGGTAGCTGTCAATTGGAGTCCCACTGAATGGCCCGTATTGCAGGCGTTAACATTCCAGATAACAAGCATACTGTTATCTCGCTGACCTACATCTATGGTGTTGGTCGCACTACTGCGCAGAAAATCTGTGCAGTGACTGGGGTAAACCCAGCAGCAAAGATCAAGGATCTGAGCGACGAGCAAATTGAACAGCTGCGTGGCGAAGTGGCGAAGTTCACCACTGAAGGTGACCTGCGTCGCGAAATCAACATGAAAATC
This sequence comes from Pseudomonas bananamidigenes, assembly GCF_001679645.1. Lineage (GTDB taxonomy): Bacteria > Pseudomonadota > Gammaproteobacteria > Pseudomonadales > Pseudomonadaceae > Aquipseudomonas > Aquipseudomonas bananamidigenes. The sequence goes on from NZ_LRUN01000037.1 coordinate 11,269, forward strand.
AAGCGCTTGATGGACCTCGGTTGCTATCGCGGTCTGCGTCATCGTCGTGGTCTGCCAGTACGCGGTCAGCGTACCAAGACCAACGCGCGTACCCGTAAAGGTCCGCGTAAGCCGATCCGCAAGTAATCGCCCCAGCGAATCGACAGGAATTTAATCATGGCAAAACCTGCTGCTCGTCCTCGTAAAAAAGTTAAAAAGACAGTGGTTGATGGCATCGCCCACATCCATGCCTCTTTTAACAACACAATCGTGACCATTACCGACCGTCAAGGTAACGCTCTTTCCTGGGCTACCTCCGGTGGTTCGGGTTTCCGCGGTTCCCGCAAGTCCACCCCGTTCGCTGCTCAGGTAGCTGCTGAGCGTGCTGGTCAAGCTGCGCTGGAATACGGCCTGAAAAACCTCGACGTAAACGTCAAGGGCCCAGGTCCAGGTCGTGAATCCGCAGTCCGCGCTTTGAACGGCTGTGGCTACAAGATCGCCAGCATCACCGACGTGACGCCAATCCCGCACAACGGGTGCCGTCCGCCGAAGAAGCGCCGCGTGTAATCCAGGAGATTGTAAAGAATGGCTCGTTACATTGGTCCAAAATGCAAACTCGCTCGTCGCGAAGGCACCGATCTCTTCCTGAAGAGCGGCGTGCGCGCGATCGAATCGAAGTGCAACATTGAAGCAGCACCTGGTATCCACGGTCAGCGCCGCGGTCGCCAGTCCGACTACGGCACCCAACTGCGTGAGAAGCAGAAGGTTCGTCGTATCTACGGCGTTCTCGAGCGTCAGTTCAGCAGCTACTACAAAACTGCTGCAAGCAAGAAAGGTGCAACCGGTGAAAACCTGCTGCAACTGCTCGAATGCCGTCTGGACAACGTTGTATACCGTATGGGCTTTGGCTCGACTCGTGCCGAATCCCGTCAGCTGGTATCTCACAAGTCGATCAGCGTTAACGGTCAAACCGTAAACGTTCCTTCGTACCAGGTTCGTGCTGGTGACGTGGTCGCTGTTCGCGAGAAAGCAAAAAATCAACTTCGCATTGTCCAAGCTCTCGATCTGTGTGCTCAACGTGGCCGCGTAGAGTGGGTAGAAGTAGACACTGAGAAGAAGTCGGGCGTTTTCAAGAACGTTCCTGCTCGCAGTGATCTGTCCGCCGACATCAACGAAAGCCTGATTGTCGAGCTCTACTCCAAGTAAGGGCTAGAAAATAGGTGCATCCATGCAGATTTCGGTAAATGAGTTCCTGACACCCCGCCATATTGATGTGCAGGTTGTCAGTCCAACCCGCGCCAAGATCACTCTCGAGCCTCTCGAGCGTGGTTTCGGCCACACCCTGGGCAACGCGCTGCGCCGCATCCTGTTGTCCTCAATGCCCGGCTGCGCAGTAGTCGAGGCCGAGATTGACGGTGTGCTCCACGAGTACAGCGCCATCGAAGGTGTACAGGAAGACGTAATTGAAATCCTGTTGAACCTTAAAGGTCTGGCTATCAAGCTGCACGGCCGTGACGAAGTTACGCTGACCTTGTCGAAGAAGGGTTCGGGGGTGGTTACCGCTGCCGATATTCAGCTGGATCATGATGTCGAGATCGTTAATCCCGATCACGTAATCGCTAACCTGGCGTCTAACGGCGCCCTGAACATGAAGCTCACCGTAGCTCGTGGTCGTGGTTATGAACCAGCCGACTCGCGTCAGAGCGATGAAGACGAAAGCCGCAGCATCGGTCGCTTGCAGCTTGACTCTTCGTTCAGCCCGGTTCGCCGTATCGCATACGTGGTGGAAAACGCCCGTGTGGAACAGCGTACCAACCTGGACAAGCTGGTTATTGATCTGGAAACCAACGGTACTCTGGATCCTGAAGAGGCTATCCGTCGTGCTGCAACCATCCTGCAACAGCAGTTGGCTGCGTTCGTGGACCTCAAAGGTGACAGTGAGCCAGTGGTTGTCGAGCAGGAAGACGAGATCGATCCGATCCTGCTTCGCCCGGTTGACGATCTGGAACTGACTGTACGTTCGGCTAACTGCCTTAAGGCGGAAAACATCTACTACATCGGCGACCTGATTCAGCGTACCGAAGTAGAGCTGTTGAAGACTCCGAACCTGGGCAAGAAATCCTTGACTGAAATCAAGGACGTTCTGGCCTCCCGCGGTCTGTCCCTCGGCATGCGCCTCGACAACTGGCCGCCTGCAAGTCTTAAGAAGGACGACAAGGCGACTGCCTGATCGTCGTAATCACCGAACGTAGTGTTTGGTAAGGAATGAACCATGCGTCATCGTAAAAGTGGTCGCCACCTGAGCCGCACCAGCTCGCACCGCAAGGCCATGTTCCAAAACATGGCTGTGTCGCTGTTCGAGCACGAGCTGATCAAAACTACTCTGCCAAAAGCCAAAGAACTGCGCCGCGTTGCCGAGCCGCTGATCACTCTGGCCAAGACAGACAGCGTTGCTAACCGTCGTCTGGCTTTCGACCGTACTCGTTCGAAAGCTATCGTTGGTAAGCTCTTCAACGACCTGGGCAAGCGTTACGCTACCCGTGAGGGTGGCTACCTGCGCATCCTCAAGTGCGGTTTCCGCGCTGGCGACAACGCGCCTATGGCGTATGTCGAACTGGTTGATCGTGCTGTCGGCGGTGAAGCTGTATCCGCTGAGTAAGACGTCAGTCTGAAACAAAAAACCGGGCCCAGTGCCCGGTTTTTTGTGTCTGTAAGAAATGCGCCGTTCGTACAAGCTTCTACCCTGTTGAGGTCTGCACTATATGCCGGGGTTGATCGTTAGTAATTTTCTATTGATAGTCATGAGTTAATGAATTTGTGACTGTCATAGTGATGATCGATACTCCCAACAAGCCGATTAGCCGGCAGTTCAAGACTGACAGAGGAAGAAGATCGCATGAGCCAGAACAAGACGCTTACGACTGCCAGCGGCGCGCCTGTCGCCGACAACCAGAACTCCCGTTCCGCCGGGCCGCGTGGTCCATTGCTGCTCGATGATTTTCACTTGATCGAGAAGCTTGCCCACTTCAACCGGGAGAACATTCCGGAGCGCCGTGTTCACGCCAAAGGCTCGGGCGCCTACGGTACTTTCACCGTTACACGCGATATCACGCAGTACACCAGCGCCAAGCTGTTTTCTGCTGTAGGCAAGCAGACACCGACTTTCCTGCGTTTCTCTACGGTGGGTGGTGAACGCGGATCGGCTGACACCGAGCGTGATCCTCGTGGATTCGCTCTGAAGTTCTATACCGAAGAAGGTAACTGGGACATCGTTGGTAACAACACTCCGGTGTTCTTTATTCGTGATCCACTGAAATTCCCCGACTTTATCCACACCCAGAAGCGTCTGCCGCAAAGCAACCTGAAAAGTGCGCAGATGATGTGGGATTTCTGGTCGCACTCACCCGAAGCGCTGCACCAGGTCACCATCCTGTTTTCTGATCGCGGCATTCCGGACGGCTACCGCCATATGCATGGTTTCGGCAGTCATACTTACAGCCTGATCAACGCACAAGGTGAGCGTCATTGGGTGAAGTGGCACTACAAGACCATGCAGGGAATCAAGAATCTCGCCCCGGCTGAGGCGGCACGCCTGGCAGGCACAGATCCAGACTACGCACAACGTGACCTGTTCGAGGCCATCGAGCGCGGTGATTTTCCGAAATGGAGCGTGTGCATCCAGATCATGACCGAAGCCCAGGCCGCGGCGCATTACGAGAACCCGTTTGACGTGACCAAAACCTGGTCGCAGAAGGAGTTCCCGTTGATCGAAGTCGGTGAGCTTGAGTTGAATCGCAATCCGCTGAATTACTTTGCTGAAGTCGAGCAAGCCGCGTTCGGCCCAAGCAACATGGTGCCAGGCGTAGGCCTTTCGCCGGATCGCATGCTGCAAGGTCGAGTGTTCGCTTATGCCGATGCGCATCGCTACCGTGTAGGCACCAATCACCAGCAACTGCCGGTGAACGCTCCGCGCAGTCCGGTGAATACCTACCAGCGCGATGGCTCGATGGCATTCGGCAGTAACGGCGGTGCGACCCCCAATTACGAGCCGAACAGTTACGTGGAGTCGCCGAAACAGGCGCCGCACTACGCCGAACCCGCACTGGCCTTGAACGGTGCTGCTGATCGCTACGATCACCGGGAAGACACCGATTACTACAGCCATGCCGGTGCACTGTTCCGTTTGATGAGCGAAGAGCAGAAAGCTCTGCTGGTCAGCAATATCGCGGGTGCGATGGCAGGTGTTTCGAGTGACGTGGTAGACCGTCAGTTGCAGCATTTCCACAAGGCCGACCCGGCGTATGGAGAAGCGATCGCAAAGCTGCTCAACGTACAGCTTAACGAAGTCTAAACGAGAAGCAGAACCGCCCTCATTAGGGCGGTTTTTGCGTTATTTAACCTGCTTTTCTCAGAATATCTTCGCTTTTATTGCGCGAAGTAAGTGACCTTGCAGCCAGGTTGGTTCAAACTACAGACTTTCAAGAAGGGAGATGTAGGGCGATGCAAGGCCACCCAGACGTTATCGATTACCTCAACACGTTGCTGACCGGCGAACTGGCTGCGCGTGACCAATATTTCGTTCACTCGCGGATGTATGAGGACTGGGGATTCACCAAGCTCTACGAACGAATCAACCACGAGATGGAAGAAGAAGCCGGTCATGCTGACGCTTTGATGCGCCGCATTCTGATGCTCGAAGGCACGCCGCGCATGCGCCCGGATGATCTGGATGTCGGCACCACGGTGGAAACCATGCTCGAAGCGGATCTGCGCCTGGAGTACAAGGTGCGTGCCGCACTGTGCAAAGGCATCGAGCTGTGCGAGAAGCACGGCGACTACGTAAGCCGCGATATCCTCAAGCTTCAGTTGCACGACACTGAAGAAGATCACACCTACTGGCTGGAAAAGCAGTTGGGCCTGATCAAGCTGATCGGTATCCAGAACTATCTGCAATCCCACACCTCCTGATTGCAGCTGCTACAAAAAAGCCCCTGTCACTGATGAAGTGACAGGGGCTTTTTCATGCCCGTCAATCAGGCTCTATCGCGGATCAGCAGCGGCTTGAGGTAATGGCCGGTATGAGATTGCTTCATCTCGGCCACTTCCTCCGGCGTACCGGTAGCAATGATCTGCCCGCCTTTCGAGCCACCCTCCGGGCCGAGATCGACCAGCCAGTCGGCGGTCTTGATCACGTCGAGGTTATGTTCGATCACGACCACGGTGTTGCCGTGGTCGCGCAGGCGATGCAGCACATCGAGCAGTTGCTGGATATCCGCGAAGTGCAGGCCGGTGGTCGGCTCATCGAGGATGTACAGGGTCTTGCCGGTGTCGCGCTTGGACAGCTCGCGAGACAACTTGACCCGCTGGGCCTCACCACCGGACAGCGTCGTGGCCGACTGCCCGAGCTTGATGTACGACAGACCCACATCCATCAGCGTCTGCAGCTTGCGCGCCAGCGCCGGCACCGCGTCGAAGAACTCCCGCGCTTCCTCGATCGTCATCTCGAGGGTTTCGTGGATGCTCTTGCCCTTGTATTTGATTTCCAGGGTTTCGCGGTTGTAGCGCTTGCTCTTGCACACGTCGCACGGCACGTAGATGTCCGGCAGGAAGTGCATTTCCACCTTGATCAGGCCATCGCCCTGGCAGGCCTCGCAACGACCGCCCTTGACGTTGAACGAGAAGCGCCCCGGGCCATAACCACGGGAGCGGGACTCGGGCACGCCGGCGAACAGTTCGCGGATCGGCGTAAACAGGCCCGTATAGGTCGCCGGGTTGGAGCGTGGTGTGCGCCCGATCGGGCTCTGGTCGATATCGACAACCTTGTCCAGATGCTCCAGACCCTTGATGCTGTCGTGGGCCGCAGCTTCCAGGGTGGTCGCACCGTTGAGTGCCGTGGCGCTCAGGGGGAACAGCGTGTTGTTGATCAGCGTCGACTTGCCCGAGCCGGAAACGCCGGTCACGCAGGTCAGCAGGCCGATCGGAATCTCCAGATCGACGTTGCGCAGGTTGTTGCCACGAGCGCCCTTGAGCGAGAGCACCTGCTTCTTGTTGCGTGGTGTGCGTTTGGCCGGCACTTCGATCTTGACCCGGCCCGACAGGTATTTGCCGGTCAGCGAATCCGGGTGCGCCATGACTTCGTCCGGCGTGCCTTCGGCGACGATCTGTCCGCCATGAACCCCGGCACCCGGCCCGATATCCACGACGTAGTCGGCCAGACGGATCGCGTCCTCATCGTGCTCGACCACGATCACCGTGTTACCGATGTCGCGCAGATGCTTCAGGGTGCCGAGCAGGCGGTCGTTGTCGCGCTGGTGCAGGCCGATGGACGGCTCATCGAGGATGTACAGAACCCCGACCAGTCCGGCGCCGATCTGACTGGCCAGACGAATCCGCTGGGCTTCGCCGCCGGACAGGGTATCGGCGCTGCGATCCAGCGACAGGTAGTCCAGCCCCACGTTGACCAGGAACTGCAGGCGCTCGCGGATTTCCTTGAGAATCTTGTCGGCGATTTCGCCCCGGCGGCCGGTCATTTTCAGCTCGCCGAAGTAGTCGCAGGCGTCGCCAATCGGCAGGTTGGTCACCGCCGGCAGCGTTTTCTCGCCAACCCACACGTGTCGCGCTTCGCGTCGCAGGCGGGTACCGCGGCAGTCCGGGCAGGACTGGGTGCTGAGGAACTTCGCCAGTTCTTCGCGCACGCTCGCCGATTCGGTTTCACGGTAACGGCGCTCAAGGTTGGGCACGATGCCTTCGAACGGGTGCGAGCGCTTGACGATGTCGCCGCGATCATTGAGGTACTTGAAATCGACGTTCTGCGAACCGCTGCCGTGCAGGATGTACTTCTGCTGGTCGGCCTTCAGCTCGTTGAAAGGTTTTTCCAGGCTGAACCCGTAGTGTGCAGCCAGCGAGCCAAGCATCTGGAAGTAGTAGACGTTGCGCCGGTCCCAGCCGCGTATCGCGCCTTCGGCCAGGGTCAGTTCGCCGTTGACCAGGCGTTTGATGTCGAAGAACTGTTTCACCCCCAGGCCATCGCAGGTCGGGCAGGCGCGGCCGGGTTGTTGAAGGAAAACAGTTTGGGTTCCAGCTCGCTGATCGCGTGGCCGCAGATCGGGCAGGCGAAGCGCGCGGAAAAGATCATTTCTTCGCCCGGCTCGTCGTCCATCGGCGCCACCAGGGCGATGCCGTCCGCCAGCTTCAGGGCGGTCTCGAAGGACTCGGCCAGACGCTGCTGCAGATCGGCGCGAACCTTGAAGCGGTCGACTACCACCTCGATCGTGTGCTTCTTCTGTTTGTCGAGCTTCGGCAGTTCGTCTAGCTCGCAGAGCCGACCGTTGACCCGTGCCCGGACGAAACCCTGGGCGCGCAGCTCTTCGAACACCGACAGATGTTCGCCCTTGCGTTCGCGGATCACCGGTGCGAGCAGCATCAGCTTGCTGCCTTCCGGCTGGGCCAGCACCAGGTCGACCATCTGGCTGACGGTCTGGGCTTCCAGCGGGATGTCGTGATCGGGGCAGCGCGGTGTACCGACGCGTGCATACAGCAGGCGCAGGTAGTCGTAGATTTCGGTGATGGTGCCGACCGTGGAGCGCGGGTTGTGCGAGGTCGACTTCTGTTCGATGGAAATGGCGGGTGACAGACCTTCGATGGTGTCGACGTCGGGTTTTTCCATCATCGACAGGAACTGCCGGGCATAGGCCGACAGGGATTCGACATAGCGGCGCTGACCTTCGGCGTACAGCGTGTCGAAAGCCAGGGACGACTTGCCGGATCCGGACAGGCCGGTGATGACGATCAGTTTGTCCCGTGGCAGGGTCAGGTCGATGTTCTTCAGGTTGTGGGTACGGGCCCCACGTATCAGGATCTTGTCCAAAGTGGCCTCGCTCGGCGGGCTTCGAAAACACAGGAGTATACGGCCAAATACTGGATGGATGCACACTATCGAATGAAGGGTTTTCTCCTTGCATGAAGAGAATTTCATCTGTACGTGGCAAAGCGTCGCGATATACCCCGTCTTTCGATGGGACTGGTAGAATCGCCGCCGGTTCACACGAGGTTTTTCCATGCACGATCCCCACAGCGAACGCATGAGTGGCAGCGAGACCCGCGCGGCGAGCGGTCTGGCCCTGGTGTTCGCCTTCCGTATGCTTGGCATGTTCATGGTGCTGCCGGTACTGGCGACCTATGGCATGGATCTGGCTGGCGCGACCCCGGCCCTCATCGGGCTGGCGATTGGCGCCTACGGCCTGACCCAGGCGATTTTCCAGATCCCGTTCGGAATCATTTCCGACCGTATCGGCCGCCGTCCGGTGATTTTCCTGGGGCTGATCGTCTTCGCCCTCGGCAGTGTGCTGGCGGCCCAGGCGGATTCGATCTGGGGCGTTATCGCCGGTCGCATCCTGCAGGGCGCCGGGGCGATTTCCGCGGCGGTCATGGCCCTGCTTTCCGACTTGACCCGCGAACAGCACCGCACCAAAGCGATGGCGATGATCGGCATGACCATCGGCCTTTCGTTCGCCGTGGCCATGGTGGTCGGCCCGCTGCTGACTCGCGCCTTCGGTCTTTCCGGTCTGTTCCTGGCCACTGGCGGCATGGCGCTGGTGGGTATCGTGATCGTGCAGTTCATGGTGCCGAAATCCACCGGGCCGCTGAGTCATCGCGAGTCCGGCGTTGCGCGTCAGGCATTGATGCCCACGCTCAGGCACCCGGACCTGCTGCGTCTGGATCTGGGCATTTTTGTGTTACATGCGATGTTGATGTCGAGCTTCGTCGCACTGCCTCTGGCGCTGGTGGAAAAGGCCGGGCTGCCCAAGGAACAGCACTGGTGGGTCTACCTCACAGCCTTGCTGATCTCTTTCTTCGCCATGATCCCGTTCATCATCTACGGCGAGAAGAAACGCAAAATGAAACGAGTTTTGCTCGGCGCCGTCATGACGCTGATGCTCACTGAGCTATTCTTCTGGCAGTTCGGTGACAGCCTGCGGGCTCTGGTGATCGGCACGGTGGTGTTCTTCACCGCGTTCAATCTGCTGGAAGCTTCGCTGCCGTCGCTGATCAGCAAGGTTTCACCGGCAGGCGGAAAGGGCACGGCCATGGGCGTGTATTCCACCAGCCAGTTCCTCGGTTCTGCACTCGGCGGGATTCTCGGTGGCTGGATGTTCCAGCATGGCGGTCTGTCGGTTGTGTTCCTCGGATGTGCCGGGCTGGCTGCCATCTGGCTGGCCTTTGCTGTTACCATGCGCGAACCACCCTACGTGACGAGCCTGCGCTTGCCGTTGTCGCCCGAGGCGATCCGCGAAGCGGGTCTGGTCGAGCGCCTCAGGGCCCTCGTGGGGGTAACGGATGCAGTGATAGTCGCCGATGAAGCGGCTGTTTACATCAAACTGGATAAAGAATTAGTGGATCGCGACACCCTCGAACGCCTGGTGAACAACCCGGCCGAGGCTGCTTGCGAAGCCTAGGAGAACGTTATGGCCCGTGGGGTTAACAAAGTCATATTGGTCGGCACTTGCGGCCAGGATCCCGAAGTTCGCTACTTGCCTAACGGTAACGCCGTGACCAACCTGAGTCTGGCAACCAGCGAACAGTGGACCGACAAGCAGACCGGTCAGAAGGTCGAGAAGACCGAATGGCACCGCGTATCGATGTTCGGCAAGGTTGCCGAAATCGCCGGCGAATACCTGCGCAAGGGTTCGCAGGTTTACATCGAAGGCAAACTGCAGACCCGCGAGTGGGAAAAGGACGGCATCAAGCGTTACACCACCGAAATCGTGGTCGACATGCAAGGCACCATGCAACTGCTGGGCGGCCGTCCACAACAGGGCGACCAACAAGGCGGTGGCAACAACTATCAGCAGCAGGCGCCACGCCAGCAGGCTCCACGTCCGCAGCAGTCGGCACCGCAACAGCGTCCGGCTCCTCAACAGGCCGCACCGCAACCGGCTCCGGATTTCGACAGCTTCGATGACGACATTCCGTTCTGATTCGCTGCTGCATCCGCTTTGAACAAAAAGGCCCGTCGCTGAACACGACGGGCCTTTTTCATGGGCGCAGGTTTTTCAGTCGAGAATCAGATGCGGCAGGAACCGGCTCGAATCCTTGGTGATCAGGCTGTTGTCCTCGCGCACGCCAATTCCCGCCGCCTGATCGCCGATGACCCATGACCCGATCAGCGTGTAGCTGTCATCGAACTTCGGCAGCGGCGCAAATTCCTGCAGGATGAAGGGCGCATCCGTGTAGGGACCATCCTCTTTGACGATCAGACCGTCGGCAGTTTGCAGCTCGATGTTGGCACCTTCCCGGGAGAAGTACGGTTTGCGTACCCAGCCTTTCGGCACAGCGCTTCCCGGATTCGGATCGAGATGCGCCGCCAGCAGATTCGGATGGCCCTTGTGCATTTCCCAGAGCAGGGGCAGGGCGCCCTTGTTCGAGAGAATGGCTTTCCACGCCGGTTCGAAAAACTGCGTATCGCAGTCGGCAATGGCGGCACCGAACGGCTCGTGGAAGATGAACTCCCAGGCATGCAGCTTGAACAGGTGCGGGATCCAGCGATCCTCGAGGTCAACGAAACGCCCTTCACTCGTCAGGCCGATGTCTTCGATATCGATGTGCCGGGATTCGATGCCGACTTTCTCCGCGATCAGTCGCAGGTAGTCTGTGGTGCCCTTGTCTTCGACGGAGCCTTTCATCGAGGCAAAGTAGAAAGGACGCTTGAGCTTCAACGCGGCAAAGGCTTCATGCAATCGTGTGTCGATGCTGTTGAACTGGTCGGCATGGCGCGGCAGCATCCCGCGCTCGATGCATTGCTCCAGCCAGCCCCACTGGAAGGCCGAGGCCTCGTAAAGGCTGGTAGGCGTGTCGTAGTTGAGTTCCAGCAGCTTCGCCGGGCCCTTGCCGCTGTAGGAGAAGTCCATGCGCCCGTACAGATGCGGATGACCTTCCAGCCAGGACGTTCGGATCATGTCGTAGTACGGCGCGGGGATGCTCAGGCGGTCGAGCAGTTCTTCGCTGTGCACGACCCGATCCACCAGATCCATGCACATCTCATGCAGTTCGGCAGTCGGATCTTCGAGATCGTTTTCGATCTGTGCGAGCGTGAACTGGTAGTACGCGCGCTCGTCCCAGTAGGGCTCGTCGTCGATGGTGTGGAACAGAAAGCCGAGGCTTTCGGCCGTCTGTTTCCAGTCGTGGCGCTCGGCGCAATGGATCTTCTTCATCAGCTGCTCGAACTGCCCCAGCCGCCCCAACCGCTGCGGGCGCTGGACTGGCTGCCGAAACCGCCACGGGACGTCGAAGACGCCACGTTGACCGGTTTGCTCCGGGAACTGGTGTAGTCCGAACTGCTGCTGGTGCGCGTCGATTCGATACGCCGGTTCAGCGTCGAAGTGTCGTACGTCTGACGGGCAGGGCGGTCGCGATACACCGTCCGCGTGTTGTTGCTCATGGCATTGCCGATCAACCATCCGGTGAGCCAGCCGTTACTCGACCCGCCACCGCTGGAGACGTGAGTCGTGCTCTGGGTCCGGACAGGTTCGGCATCGCCTGCCGGCATCTGCGCATTGGCAATCGCATCGAGGTTCTGGGCCGGCTCGGGATTTGGCGGCACCTTGAAACCACCGAGCTTCGGCACAAAACGCCCGTCCGAATTTTTCTGACACCAACCGGCGGCAAAGTCTGCGTCACACTTGCTTTTGTCGTCGTACGCCGGGGCGATGCGCCGGTGTTCGGCCAGCGCTGCAATGTAGGCATTCGAGCAGGCATCGGCTGCCACTTCGGCGTCGACGCACTGTTCCACGCTCTGGAAGGTGCGCTGTTGTGCCTCGGCGGCCGCTTCACCGGAAATCGCCAGGGCCACCGAGGCGGCCAGTGACAGTTGAACGTACTTGCTTCGTTTCATCTCAGGCTTCCTGCCGATCAGTAGGACGGAGTCATGCATGCGGCGTTGAGCATGCCGACGCTGATCGCCACCGCCGCCACATAGATGCCGGCGGCGACCTCACCGTTGGCGATGCGTCGGGAGGTGCCCTTGAGCACCAGCCCGGTGGCCAGGAAGGCCAGCAGTTGCACCACGGCAGCGATCACGGCCCAGAGGACGAAATCGAGGACGTTGATCGAGTGAGCGATGATGTTGCTCGCCGGGATCGCGAAACCGATGATCGCACCCGACAGGGCGATGGCCGCCGCGTTGTTGCCGGCGCGAATCAGTTCGAACTCCTTGTGCGGCGTGATGCGCGTGTAGACGAACTGAAACAGCATGAACAGCAGTACGGCGCCGATCAGATAGGCGACGAAGCCCACCAGCGCGGCCTTGTTCAGGGAAACGGACAGCACTTCCAGCATGAGGAACTTCCTTTTAAATGGTGCTCAGATCGGTGGTGTACAGCGAGATGCCCAGCGATGTGCTCAGGCTGACGGTGCCTTCTTCGTCCTGTTCGACGGAGAACAGCAGCAGTTCGCGGCGGTCGGTCAGGCCGGTTTCCCGGGCGTACAGCATCGAATGGTGCTCGATGGTGTAGGACTCGTCGGGATTGATCACCTGCTCGGTGAGCGGGACCAGTTCGGTCTGACCGCGTTCGGTGCCCCATTCGCGGGTAAAGGTGACACCCTCATGGGTATAGGCCGGCAGACCGATCAGGCTGTTCGGGCCCGCCAGGCGCTGCAGCTCGGCATCACTGTTGACCGTGATGTAGCTGAGGTAATTGAACAGCGTCACCGACTCGACCTGATCCTCGCCGGTGACGTGAACCTGCAGCCAGAAATCTTCGTTGTCCAGGTAGTAACGATGCAGCTTGTTCGACTGACCGAGATCGATCCAGCCGGCGCTCCAGATGGCCTGGGCATCGGGAACCCTTACCGAGGTGCTGCCGTCGAGCAGCAGGCCGAGCGTCGAATCGAAGCGGATCGCCTTGCCCTGCGCCAGCCCCAGCGGGCCGCCGGCCGCCTCGCGTACGGGGGCCGGGCCGGTGCCGAGCAAGTTCTTTAACCATCCCATGGGTACATTCCTTGAAGCGGGTGGAGGTGTTCTTTGGCAAAACGCCGCTAGTGTACCGGCCTCGTGACGAACGAGCAGGCAAAAAAGAAGGGCACCGGGTGCCCTTCTTTTCCCTGTCGCCCTTACTGGGCCGACTTCTGCTTCAGGCGCTCGAGAATCGCGTTGGCGCTGCCTTCGTTCGGCGTGATGCCGGCTTCGCGCAGCTTGCGCTCCAGGTCGTTGCCGGTCGTGGCATCGGCCAGTTCGTCCTGAGCGTTCAGCTCGGCGGCGCGTTGTTTTTGCTTTTCCTGCAAACGGTTCAGGGTGCCGACCGCGGTTTCCAGTTTGCCATTGGCGCCGCCGCTGGCGATGGACGCACTGACCTGGGCCTTCTGCACGCTCTCACGGGCCTTGGCCATGTCCACTTGCTGACGCAGGCTCTTGATCCGCGCTTCGGCCTTGTTGATGTCCTTGCGCATGTTGTCGGCGTAGGTGCCGAACTCGTCGCTCTGGGCTTTCTCGGTGTTCAGGTCGTTGGTCAGGGTCGAAATCGCTTCGGCCACTTCCATGGCCAGGTCTTCACGACCGGCGTTCAGGGCAGAAACGGCCTTGGCTTCCAGATCCTTGATCTTGGCGTCGTACTCGCTCACGCGGTCGGCGGAGAGTTTGTGCTTGGCCATGATGGTGACCAGTTCGCGACGGGCACTGGACAAGGCACTGTCGGCGTCACGGATTTCCTGGTCGAGAATGCGCAGGGCCTGTTGATCGACGATCGCTTCGCCGACTTCACTGGCGCCGCCACGCAGTGCGGTGAACAACTTGCTCCAGATGGACTGAGTCATTGGATTTTCCCTGTTGATTACTTGAAGAAGTGTTCGAAGGCTTCGCTGGCGCGCTGCACGTTATCGACCAGGGTTTTCACCTCGGTGACCACGTTGGTCAGGCTCGAATCCGCGCTCAGTGCGCCGAACATGTTGTAGACGGTCTGCCCGTTGGGCATGGTCTCGATGCCGATCGACGACAGCGGGAACATTTCCCGGCTGCGCAACACAGCGTCGTTGAAGGCGCGCACGTCGGTGATCGAATCGATGTCCACCAGCACGGTATCGACGATGATCTGCTGACCGGCGATGGCGATGTGAATCGGCAGGCCGCCGAACTCGTTCATTTCCAGTTTGAGGCTGGGTTCGGCGCTCTGGATCAGGGACAGCGTGATCTCGTGCGATGCCACCTCGTCCAGCGCCTTGAAAGCGTTGTAGAGGCTATCGATGTTCCAGTTGTTGCCTGCGCTCATGTAATTCTCCGACATGAATGAGCCAGCCAGAATCGGTTGGCGTAGCTGTTGCTCCATTTGCTTGAGCAAGCTTCGGTTTTCGGGAAGCACCCAAGTTTCGTGTTTCACATAACCGGCGGCAGCCAGGCCCGCGCGCATCTGCTTCATGTAGAAGCTCGACGGCTTTTTCGCGGACGGTGTCGAGCGCACTCCCTTCGGGCTCTCCGATTTTGTTGCGGGGGAGTTGCTTTTCATGGCGATGACTCCGTTATGAACATCTCACGCGTGAGCCACACTACAGCCAATCCAAAGTGCCATCAATGACTCACGCGTGAGATTTTTTTCAGTGCACAAAAAAAGGCCCGCAACATGGCGGGCCTGTATGTTTACGAAGTTTCGTTACAAGGATTGGCGGCCGGCTGCGAGGAATTCGTCTGCCGAGACCACGCTGGCGTAGGCAAATGCCAGCGAAGACATGAACGCCGTATGCACCTGGGCCGCCGGCACGGTCAGGCCATTGAATTCCAGATCACGGGTGGCGCAGGCATCGTGGATCACCGTGACGGTGTAGCCCAGATCCGCCGCCGCACGGGCGACACCATCGATGCACATGTGGCTCATGCTGCCGACCACCACCAGTTCCTTGATGTCTTTCTCATCGAGGATCGATTGCAGTTCGGTTTCGCGGAACGCGTTGACGAAATGTTTGAGCACCACCGGTTCGTCGGCGCGGTTGAGCACCTTGGGGTGCAGCTTTGCGCCCTCGGAACCTGGAGCAAAAAACGCTGCGTCTGCAGTGGCGAACTCGTGGCGGATATGGATCACCGGTTTACCCGCTTCACGGAACGCGGCGATCAGTCGGGCGGCGTTGTCGGCGGCGGCATCGACGCCTGCCAGCGGCCACTTGCCCTGGGGGAAGTAGTCGTTCTGGATATCGACTACGATGAGTGCTTGCCTGGCCATGGGGGTGTCCTCGAAGTGTTGTTGAGAGTGGATTCAGTATTGGCGCGGAGCACGGTTTCGAGGATTGGCCGCACCGACAATAAGCAGGGGAAAACTGACAATGGGTGTTGAAAGGGCCGTTGCCGAGCTGGGCGTGCTGATTTATCCCGGTGCGCAGATGGCGGCGGTGCATGGTCTGACCGACCTGTTCGGCGTGGCCGAGCGGATCGCTGCCGAGCATCGGGCCGAGCAATTGCCGCGCCTGCGGGTGAGTCACTGGCAGGTCGGCTTCGATCACGCGCCGGTACGGATCCACGACAGCCATCCGGCAACCGATACGGGGTTGCTGGCGGTGTTGATCCCGCCTTCGATCGCCGGGTTCAGCGCAGAGCAGGCAACACCGCAACTGCTGCAATGGCTGCGCGAGCAACACGCCCGGGGCGCGACGCTGGGCGGGGTTTGCGTGGGTTCGTGGCTGCTGGCCGAAAGCGGCCTGCTCGACGGGCGCAGCGCCACCACTCACTGGACCTCGGCCAAGGCCTTTGCCGAGCGTTATCCGCAGATCAGGCTCAAGGCTGACACACCGGTTGTCGATGACGGCGACCTGATCACCACCGCCGGGCTGATGGCCTGGTCGGAACTGGGGCTGCGACTGGTCGATCGTTTGCTGGGGCCGAGCATCGCCAGCGCCACCGCGCGGTTTCTGGTGATGGACCACAGCGACAGCGCCAGTGCCTGCGGCAGCAACTTCGCGCCGATCCTCGGCCATGGCGATGCGTCGATTCTCAAGGTCCAGCACTGGCTGCAGAGCACCGGTGCGACCGATGTATCGCTTGGGGCGATGGCCGAACGCTCGGGCCTGGAAGAGCGCACATTCCTGCGCCGGTTCCGTGCCGCGACCGGGCTGAAACCCACCGAGTACTGTCAGCACCTGCGGGTCGGCAAGGCCCGGGAAATGCTCGAGTTCACCAACGGTACCATCGATCACATTGCGTGGACGGTGGGTTATCAGGATCCGGGAGCCTTTCGCGCCATCTTCAAGAAAATCACCGGGCTCACACCAAGTGATTATCGCAACCGGTTCGGCGTGTCCCCGCCGACGGCGCTGGCGAAATAGCACCGGTCGGTCGTGCAAAATGCCGGGGCCATGGCCCCGGTCGTGCAGATTGAAACGGGCGGGGTGCCAGTACTAAATGGCTAATGCACTGATTCCCGTGAATTTTCCCGCGACGCTGATTTGGCCTGATCTCTGCACCCTCTGACCTACATTCACCGAGCCGCTGGAAGGGGGACGCATGACCCCGACACCTCGCAAAAAATTAGTCGTCGCCCACTCCGTACGTCCCGACGCGCCGCAACACGAAGTGCAGACCAACAGGGCACTGGCCCGTTGGCTGGCGCAGATTCTCGGGCTGAAATTCGGCGGCAGCTACGACGCGCAACAACACCGTGGTCGCGATTTGTATCTGCTGCCGACCCAGACCATTGTCGGCGCAGCCAGCGCCCATGCACTGGGCATCAAGGGTCCCGACGATCTGTGGGGCGGCTTCGTCGAGCACGATTTCATCTGCACCAAAGCCATCAGTCATGGTTTGCGCAGCCATCTGGCCCATGCGCCGCAAGGCTGGTCGCCGCTGTTTTCCGAACGCACGCGCAATGTCGTGCTCGACGGGCTCAGTGTGTTCGCGCTGGAAGATGCACGGCCCGCCGCAGAACATCTTCTCTACAGCGGGCCGATCCGTCTCAAGCCGGTTCACGCCTGTGCCGGGCGCGGCCAGGAAGTGATCGATAGTCTCGATGGGTTCGACGAAATCCTCGTTCGCCCTGATGCCGCAAAGCTCTTCGCTGAAGGTGTGGTGCTCGAACAGGATCTGAGCCGGGTGGTCACCCACAGCGTCGGCCAGTCGTTCATCGGCGACCGGGTGCTCAGTTACTGCGGTGATCAATACTTGACCGAAGACGCCCACGGCGAAGAGGTCTATGGCGGTTCGAACCTGCTGGTGGTGCAGGGCGGCTATGACGATTTGCTGAAACTGGATCTGCCGGACGATGTGCGGTTGGCGATTGAACAGGCGCAGGTGTTCGACAGTGCGGCGAATGAGGCCTATCCACGTTTCTACGCTTCGCGACGCAACTACGACATCGCTCAGGGGCTGGACAGCAATGGCCGATCGCGCAGCGGCGTGCTCGAACAATCCTGGCGCATGGGTGGCGCCAGCAGTGCCGAAGTGGCGGCGTTGCAGAGTTTCGTCAACGACCCTGCGATGCGCGGGATCCGCGTCTCGTCAGTGGAAACCTATAGCGACCGGGCACTGCCGGCGGATGCCATCGAGGTCTATCGCGGCCCGGCCGAGAACAGCGACTTTCTCCTCAAATACGTAACGGTCCAATCCTATGACGGCTAGAAGCGAAAGCATTCAGATCGACATTGATGACGAGCAGATGAGCGGGACCTTTCTCAGTCCCAGATCGAAAGTCCCCGGCGTGTTGTTCGTGCACGGTTGGGGCGGCAGCCAGGAGCGGGATCTGGAGCGGGCCAGAGGCATCGCCGGTCTGGGTTGCGTGTGTCTGACGTTCGACCTGCGCGGGCACACCGGCGGCACCGGCATCCCGTTGAGCCGGGTAACCCGTGAAGACAATCTGCGTGACCTGCTGGCGGCCTACGACCGACTGCTCGCGCACCCGGCGCTGGACACCTCGGCCATCGCGGTGGTCGGCACCAGCTACGGCGGCTATCTCGCCTCGATCCTCACCTCGCTGCGTCCGGTGCGCTGGCTGGCGCTGCGGGTGCCGGCGCTGTATCGCGACGAACAATGGCACACGCCCAAGCGCGATCTGGACAAGGCCGACCTGCGCGATTATCGCGGCACCCTGGTGCGGGCCGACAGCAACCGGGCACTGCATGCCTGCTCGCAATTCACCGGCGACGTGCTGCTGGTGCAATCGGAAACCGACGACTATGTGCCTCACGCGACGATCATGAGCTATCGCGCCGCGTGCCAGCAGACCCACTCGCTGACCCACCGGATCATCGACGGCGCCGACCATGCCCTGAGCGATCCGACGTCGCAGCAGGCCTACACCTCGATCCTCGTCGACTGGATCACCGAGATGGTGGTGGGTGAGCGGTTGAGCATCATTCAGTCGCGCTGATCACGGTTTGGGTTTCTTTTCGATCCGCAGCGCCTTGGCCTTGGCCTCCACCACCAGGTACATCACCACGGTGATCAACAGCGGCAGCAGAAAATAGATCGCCCGATAGGCCAGCAAACCGGCCACCAGGCTGCCGCGTGAAGCCTCGTGTTGCAGCAGGGCGACGAACACGGCTTCGAGCACCCCAAGCCCCGCCGGAATGTGGGTGATGACCCCGGCAATCGCACTGATCAGCAGTACGCCGAGCACCAGCGGATAGTCGAGTTTGCCAGGCAGCAAAGTGAAAATCACCGCGGCCATCAGCGACCAGTTCAGCGCACCGAGCAGCAGTTGCAGAACGGCCATGCGCAGCGACGGCAGGTTGATTTCCACCCCGCGGATCGACCATTCGCGTCGTCGGGAATACCGGCACGCAAGCAGATAACCGGCACTCAGCAACAGCAACAGCACGCCGATGCCCTGCAACGCTTCGCTGCTGACTTTCCAGCCCGGCGGCATGCTGACCAGTCCGCTGCTGAACACCGCTCCGGCAATGGTCATGTAGCCGAACCAGTTGGTGGCCAGGCTCAGTCCGAGGATCTTGGCGATATTGCTTTTGCTCACCCCGAGCCGCGAATACAGGCGATAGCGCATGGCGACTCCGCCGACCCACGCGCTCAGGTTGAGGTTGAACGCGTAACTGATGATGCCCACCGGCAGGATCTGTTTCCAGGTCAGGTTCTGGCGGATGTAGGTTCGACCGATCAGGTCGAAACTGGCGTACACCAGAAAGCTCAGCAGCGTCAGGCTGGCGGCGACGAGCAGCGTGCGCACCTTGAAGTCGGCGAGGGTTTGCAGCACTTCAGCCCATTCGATGCGGGTGGCGAACAGCGTCAACAAGACGATCAGTGCAAGAAAAAACAGCAGCGTCAGCGGACGCTTCCAGCGGCTCCAGCGAGAGCTGGTCGAGGTCGGCGAGTGCGTCGCGGCATGCGCATCGGAACGGCTCATGATGGATCGCTCCCGCGCTTGCCAATGAAGGGTTTCAACCGGGGTTTATGCGCGGGCAACCAACCGGCCATGGCCGGGAAATGGCGCAAAAAGTGAAACACCAGAAAACCCACGGTCATGTGCCAGATGCGTCCACGCGGGGCCTTTTCCGGATCCATGGCCTTGCAGTGGTTCTGGCTGAGGTCTTCGAGTCGCTCGAACAGCGTCTGATTGAAGGCCCGGTCGCGGATCAGCACGTTGGCCTCGAGGTTCAGCGACAGGCTCAGCGGATCGAGATTGCTCGAGCCGACGGTACTCCAATCTTCATCCACCAAAGCGACTTTGCCGTGCAGCGGTCGCTGGCAATATTCGTGAATCTGCACCCCGGCCTTCAGCAGGTAGTCGTAGGTCATGCGCGCAGCGAGCTTGGCCACCAGCATGTCCGGCTGGCCCTGCAGGATCAGTCGCACGTCGACACCGCGCCGGGCCGCGTTACGCATCTCGCGCAG
Source organism: Pseudomonas bananamidigenes (assembly GCF_001679645.1). Taxonomy (GTDB): domain Bacteria; phylum Pseudomonadota; class Gammaproteobacteria; order Pseudomonadales; family Pseudomonadaceae; genus Aquipseudomonas; species Aquipseudomonas bananamidigenes. The sequence goes on from NZ_LRUN01000037.1 coordinate 31,058, forward strand.
CAAGCGATAACCGGGAAAGAAATAGGCGTTGGCGATCACCACCCGGCGTTTCGCCCGACGCAACACCTGCAAGTAAACGTCTTCGATATCGGTGTGATGTTGGTCGTTGTCGCGAAACACGAGGCGCACCTGACCGTCATGTTCGGTGAACGCCATTTCTGCCCGTCGCTGGCGCCGGCGCTGCCACCAGAAGCGCGCCCGGCCGGGGCGACCGCTTTGCAGCAGGGCGAAATGGTGAATATCGGTCACCGCCGGGCCCTGGATTTCCACCGCGTAATCCTGCTTCGCCTCGGGGCCGAAATCGGCCAGGTGATCACCGGAAAAATTGATCCCGCCGATGAACGCGATCAGCCCGTCGACCACCACGATCTTGCGGTGCAGGCGACGGAACCAGTTGGTGCGAAAACCAAGGTGTTTCGGTGCCGGGTCGAAGATCTGCAAATGCACGCCGGCATCGCTCAGCGCCGCCAGATAACCGGTGCTCAGTTCACCGCAGCCGAAGCCGTCGAGACTGACCGTGGTGCGCACGCCACGTCGGGCGGCATCGATCAGGATCTGCTGCAGTTCCTTGCCCACCTTGTCTTCGAAAACGATAAAGGTTTCCAGGAGGATTTCGCTCTTGGCCCCACGCATCGCGTCGAAGACTCGCGGGAAGTATTCCTCGCCGTTTTCCAGCAGCTCCACGCGGTTGCTACCCTGCCAGCCATAATCGACCTCGACGTGACCGGGCTCGCGGATCGGCGGGTTGATGGTGATCGTTTCGGCGGCGGTTTTTTCCAGCGGCGCGCTGCTCATAGTTCGATCTCCACGGACAGCGGTACATGATCGGACAGGTGTGACCAAGGCCTGTTGGCAAGGACCCTGGGCTGGCGGGCCTTGAGGTTGCGCACGTAGATGCGGTCCAGCCGCAGCGCCGGCCAGCGCGCCGGAAAACTGCGCGCCGGTCTGCCCAGATGTTCGGCAAACACTTCGCGCAGTCCGCAAGGCGCAAGCAGCGCATCGGCGCGCTGGCGCCAGTCGTTGAAGTCGCCGGCGACAATGACCGGCACGTCGTCGGGCAGCTCGGCCAGACGTTTGCCCAGCAGTCTCAGCTGGGCGTTGCGATGGCTTTCCCGCAGGCCCAGGTGCACACAGATCGCATGCAGTTCGCGATCGTCTCCCGGCAGGCGCAGGACGCAGTGCAACAGGCCGCGGTTTTCGTGGCCGCTGATCGAGACGTCGAGGTTGTCGTGGCGCACGATCTGGAATTTCGACAACAGCGCATTGCCGTGATCGCCATCGGGGTATACCGCGTTGCGGCCATAGGCGAACTGTGGCCACAGGCTGTCGGCGAGGAACTCGTACTGCGGCATGGCCGGCCAGTTGTCATAGCGCTTGGGATGGTGTTCGTGGGTGCCGTGCACTTCCTGCAAAAACACCACGTCGGCGGACACGCTGCGCACCGCTTCGCGCAATTCCGGAAGAATGAAACGCCGGTTCAGTGCGGTGAAACCCTTGTGGGTGTTGACCGTCAGCACCGTGAAGCGACGTACCGTGGTGATGACGGCGGCCTGTTCATCGGTGACGCCAATCGGCTCGGGAATGCTCATGCCAGCACTCCTTCGGCAACCGGTTCGCCGGGAGCCGTGACAAGGTCCTTGTCGAGGTCGAATCGATGCAGCAGGCTGCGCGCATCGAAAGGTGCGCGGACTTTGACGTCGTTGTCGAAGTAGCAGAAGACTTCCCGTGACTTGCGCGCCCGGGGCTTCAGGCGTGGGGCGATCAAGTGGGCGTCACGGGGTTGCCGACCGTGCTGCCAGGCGTCGATGCGTTCGGCCCAGCGTTTGATGGCCGTCTCGGTGTAGCCGCTGGCGTAGAGTTCTTCGGCTCCGTGCAGACGCAGGTAGACGAAATCGCTGGTGAGATCCTCGCGATACGGCCACTTGCCGGCGGTGTCGGCGATCACCAGCGCCGTGTTGTAGCGCTTGAGCAAGCGGACGAAGTCCGGATCGATGAAGCTGTCGTTACGGATTTCCACGGCGTGCCGCAGAGGTTTCTTGCCGTAGGCCTTCAGGCTGGCATGGCCGTGCAGATGAGCGTCGTGCTGGCGGGCGAGTGCAGCGGCCGCCTGGGTGTCGTGAGGGAGTTGCGTGAGGAAGTGTTCGAAAAGAGCCGGATCGAATTTGAAGCTGGGCGGAAACTGCCAGAGTATCGGGCCGAGCTTTTCCTTCAGTTCGAGCACCCCGGAAGCAAAGAAATTCGCCAGGGGCTTTTCGATATCGCGCAAGCGGCGGATATGGGTGATGAAGCGCGGCGCCTTGACGCTGAACACAAAGTCGTCAGGCGTCTCGGCGTACCACTGGGCGTAGCGTTCCGGCCGTTGCAGGGCGTAGAACGATCCGTTGATTTCGATGCTGTTGACCGCCCGGGAGGCGAACTGCAGTTCGCGCTTCTGTGCCAGCCCCCGCGGGTAGAATTCGCCACGCCACGGGGCATAGCGCCAGCCCGAAATCCCGATATGAATCGCCGTCATGCCGTCCTCCCGTCGAAAGTCCTCGTGCAGCCTCTGTCTGGTGATGACTGTGGGCGGTTCGGGAAAGTTTCGACGGGACTACGGACGGTATGTGGGAGCGAGCCTGCTCGCGATAGCGGAGTGTCAGGCACATCAATTTTGAATGTGCTGCCGCAATCGCGAGCAGGCTCGCTCCCACAGGGGTATTTCTGGATCAGTGGCCGGTGATGACTCGCGCCGAGCCGCCAGCAGGTTCGGCATGGACCGGGCCCAGACGGTCGAGGCGACCGCTCAACGCTGTCAGCGCCCATGCCACCAGCACTACCAGCCCGCCGATCCACGCGGTATGGATCAGTCCGATGTGCGCGACGATCAGCCCGCCACCCCAGGCACCGCCGGCAATGCCGAGATTGAACGCGGCAATGTTCAGCCCCGAAGCCACATCCACCGCCTGCGGCGTGTGATGTTCAGCCTGACGCACCACGTAAACCTGCAAGCCCGGCACATTGCCGAAAGCGACGGCGCCCCAGACCAGTACGGTGACCAGTGCCAGCCACGGATTGGCGGCGGTGAAGGTGAGGATGAACAGCACGGCGGCGAGCAGGGCGAAGATGATTTTCAGAGCGCTGATCGGCCCGCGCTTGTCCGCCAGTTTGCCGCCCCAGATATTGCCGACGGCCACCGACACGCCATACACCAGCAGCACCAGGCTGACCGCGCCGGCACTGAAGCCTGAGAGGTCCTGAAGAATCGGTGCCAGGAAGGTGAACGCAATGAACGAGCCGCCGTAACCGATAGCGGTCATGGCGTACACCAGCAGCAGGCGTGGCTGCTTGAGCACCTGCAGCTGTTGCAGCAACGATGCCGGTTTGCTGTGGGCGATGTTTTTCGGCACGTACAGCAAGCTGCCGATGAACGCGATGACACCCAGCGCCGACACGGCAAGGAAGGTTTCACGCCAGCCGAAATGCTGGCCGATGAAGGTGCCCAGCGGAACCCCGGTGACCAGCGCCACGGTCAGGCCGGTGAACATGATCGCAATCGCGCTGGCGGCTTTTTCCTTGGGCACCAGGCTGGTGGCGATGGTCGAGCCGATGGAGAAGAACACGCCGTGGGCCAGACCGGTGACGATCCGTGCCAGCACCAGCGATTCGTAACTCGGCGCGAGCCAGGCCAGCAAGTTGCCGAGGGTGAACAGCACCATCAGCGACAACAGCAGCAGTTTGCGCGGGACTTTGCCGGTGAGCGCGGTCAGTACCGGTGCACCGATGGCCACACCGAGGGCGTAGAGGCTGACCAGCAGGCCGGCGGACGGCAGACTGACGCCGAGATCGGCGCCGATGGTGGGAAGCAGGCCAACGATGACGAACTCGGTCGTTCCGATGGCGAATGCGCTGAGAGTCAGCGCGAGCAAGGCAATGGGCATGACGGCACTCCGGTAAGGGGATTGAATGGAGCGCAGTGTCGGGGTTTGGCAGGGGCTGAAAAATACAGGGATGGGCATTTGATATTTGACCTGGGCGCAAAGATCAAAAGCGCCCCCTCACCCTAACCCTCTCCCCGAGGGAGAGGGGACTGATCGATGTGCCCTTTTAAGTTACGCCGACGTGATACACCGAGCCGTACTCAAGTATTGGAGCAACATAGGCCGGCTCTCGGACCTGAGATCAAAACGAACCTTTCAGGTCGATATAACTCTTGAGAGCACCTCGGTCGGCTCCCTCTCCCTCCGGGAGAGGGCTGGGGTGAGGGCGCTCTTGAACTTTGCCGGTCAAATGTCGATCAGTTCCTTACAGGTTCAACCAAGGGAGCTCTGCGTTTTGACCAGGTTCAGGATCGCAATTCTATTGGGGGCGCTGCTGTTTTCCGGCGGCCAAATGCTGCAGGCCGCCACATTGCCGGGCGTCCCGGCAGCCACCGCAAAAGCCGCCGAACCCGAGCCATTGGTGCAGGGCGGACTGCTCGGCGCAATCAGTTCCAGCATCGATGACGTGCAGGACAAACTCGACCTCAACGAGCATCTCGTCGACGCCTGGCGCCTGCGTGCCGACCGGGCGGCGGATGAAGTCGACAGACTGGTCAATCAGCCGTCGGATCGCTCGGGGTGGAGCGTGGCCGGGGATTTCATGATGCTGTCCGGCGTGTGGCTCGGCACCTTCGCCGTGCTGACGGTGCTGGGCAGTGTCCTGGCCAGGCGGATGCGCGAGGGGCGCTGGTTGCGCACCCGTCAGCGCAGTCAGGACCTGATCGGTTATTGGTTGCCCTACACACTGCCGGCACTGATCTGTCTGCCGTTGACCCTGTACGTCAGCCATTTTCTGCCGGCCTCGGTCGGCCGGGCGCTGGCGTTGTGTTTTGCCTATGCCACCAGCAGCGGCATTTTTTCCACCTCGATGCTGTTGTGCGTGGTGGTCATGTTCAATATCGGCCACAAGCGACGGGCGGTGCAGATCATTCGTGACTACTGCCCGAAGCCGCTGTTCCTGATCGGCTTCCTTGCAGCGCTCAGCGATGCCCTGACCAGCCCGCAGATCGCCCGGCAATTGGGCGGCAATATCACTAGCAGTGTTGCGGTGTTCACCGGGCTTCTGGCCTCCATCATCTTTGGCTTGCTGGTGATTCGCCTGCGTCGGCCGGTGGCGCACCTGATCCGCAACCGTTCGCTGGCGCAGCGTCTGAAGCAACCGTCGTTGCAGGAATCGCTGCGGATCTTTTCCGGGCTCTGGTACTGGCCGATCGTGTTGATGGTGCTGGTTTCGGCGGTCAATCTGATCGGCATTGGCGAAGACAACCAGAAAGCCTTGCGCTGTGCGTTGTTCACCACCGTGCTGCTGATCGGCACGGTGTTTCTCAGTACAGTCCTGCAGCACCTGTTCAAGTCGCGTCGGGCCGAGGCGATCCAGCGCAGCAGTGCCTACAAGGAGCGGTTCCTCAGTCTGTTGCATGCGCTGCTGCGGATCGTCATCGCGATTGCATTCATCGATATTCTCGGGCGGATCTGGGGTGTTTCGCTGATCGACTTCGCGCAAAGCAGCACTGTCGGTCGGGCGATCAGCAATGCCTTGAGCAGCATCGGCCTGATTTTCCTCGTGACGTGGCTGTTGTGGGTGGTGCTCGACACGGCAATTCAGGAAGCGCTGAAACCACCGGTCAACAAACGTTCGGCGCGCCAGCCCAGCACCCGGGTGAAAACCATCCTGCCGCTGTTGCGCAATGCGATCAAAATCATCCTGGTGGTGATCTGCGCGATCACCACCATGGCCAATCTGGGCATCAACGTTGCGCCGCTGCTGGCCGGTGCCGGGGTGGTCGGCCTGGCCATCGGTTTCGGTTCCCAGCAACTGGTGCAGGACGTGATCACCGGGCTGTTCATCATCATCGAAGACACGCTATCGATCGGCGACTGGGTGGTGCTCGATTCCGGACATGCCGGGACCGTCGAAGGCCTGACCATCCGCACCCTGCGTCTGCGCGACGGCAAGGGTTTCGTGCATTCGGTGCCGTTCGGTCAGATCAAGGCGGTGACCAATCAATCACGGCAGTTTGCGTTCGCTTTTTTCTCGGTGCAGTTCACCTATGACACGGATGTCGACAAGGCCATCGAGCTGATACGCGAGGCCGGGGATTCGATCCGCGAAGACCCGTTCCTCAAGTACAACCTGCAAGGTCCGCTGGACGTATTCGGCGTGGACAAAATGGACCTGAACGGCGTGGTGCTGACCGCGCAATTCCGCACGGTGTCGGGCGGGCAATACGCGGTGAGCCGAGCCTTCAACCAGCGTTTGAAAAAGCTTGTGGATAACAGCCCGTGGGTGCATTTCGCGCAGACTTATCCACGACAGGTTCTGTTGCCCAAGCGACAGGAAGAAAAGGCGGCGTCGGCGCATTCGTCGGTGGTGTTGCCGGAGCAATCGCCGACTCAATAGAAGTTTTTGTAGTGCATGTGCCGGCCTCTTCGTCGGATCGCCGCCCGAACCAAGCCCGCTCCCACAGTATTTGGGCGGTACCTGCTATTTCGGCATCACACAGAGCCTGTGGGAGCGGGCTTGCCCGCGAAGAGGCCAGACCGGTTTACATCAATGCCGGATCAATTTGCTGCGAACCTGCACCATGAAAACCTGATCCAGCTCCACCCAGAACTGCTGCTTGCCGGCGACTTCGGCTGCCACCGGCAAGCCGTCGCGATACACCAGCCGATTGCTCGCCAGCGCCGGGACTTTCGCGCCGGGCAGCAAGGTGCCGGCGAGGTTCAGCGGATCGACCCCGCACACGGCTATCAGGCTGCCGTCCTGGGGCCGGCGGCGCACTTCGCGCAGCAGCGGAATCGCTTCGGGCAGGGCGAATTGCTCGCCGGCCAGGCCACTGACAAATCGTCCGCCGCGAATCTCGCCCCGGGCCTCCAGTCGATGGAACGTGCGCAAGAGTTCGCGCCAGCTCGGCAGCCAGTCGGCCTCGCGCTCCAGCAGGCGCCAGAACACCACGCCGTAACGGCGCAACAGGGTCATGGCGATATGTTCGAGGGATTCGGGCGACGCGGTCTGACGGCTTTCCACAACCGGCCCTCGACGCAACAGCGCCCAGCGCCCGGCATCGTCCATGCTACCCACGAATGCCCCGCGCCCGCGTCGACTGCTGCGTTGCTGGCGCTTGCTCGCCGGCGTGATCAGCGCGCGCAATCCGGCAAAGCTGTCGGCATTCACCAGACCGGCACCCACCAGTTCCTGCAAGGCGATCTCCAGTTCGCTGCGCAGCAGGTGCGCTTCGTGAATCAGCTCATCGAAAAACAGCGCCCCGTGCTGACTGAGGGCCTCGAAGACTTTCTGCGTCCTGGGCGACAGCTCGCTGACCGGCGTCTGTTCGGCCAGCGAACTCCACAAGCCGACCTGACTGCGCGGCAGTAACACCACCGGTGTGTTGCGCAATGCCGCGCCGCCGGTTTTCTGCCGGGCGCTGAGCCGCGTCCACACCAGTTTGCCGCTGCGGCACAGATCGTCCAGCCAGCTCGGCGAATAGTCCTTGAGCCGCGCCGCAAGGAGGTCGCTGTCCCAGGCCGAGGCGGCTGCCGGATAGCCTTCGAACTGACCGACAATCGCCGGCAACATGGCGCTGCCCTGACCCCGGGTGGATGGAGACAGATGCTGCCAGTCGAACAGGAATCGCATGAAGTCCTGCAACGCCACCGGTTCGATTTCCCGGCGCAGACGCTTGACGGTGTAGCGGTGGATTCGCGCCAGCAGATGCCGCTCGCACCATTCTTCAATCGTCAGCCCCGGCGTGAAGCGACCGCGCAGCACATAACCTTCGCGCTCGAGTCGGGCCAGGGCTTGATGAACGTCTGCCGGTGGCAATGACAAGGGCTCGGCGATGGCCTCCAGACTCAGCGGGCCGAACGCGCTCAGTCGTGCGCGGATGACTTCCACCAGGGCATCGTCGGCAGTCCAGGCTTCATCGAAACCGGGCAACGCCGACAGTGTCGAGTGCGCCTGTGGATAAAGCGCTTGCAGACAGGTCAGGCGTTCCCGTGCCAGCCACAGCGAGTGGTCGCGATCGATCTGCAATCGACAGGCTCGACCGGTGTCGGCCAGGACATTCAGCCAGTCGCGCCATGGCGGGTTGGCCTCGACTTCGCGGTCAGTGATGCACGCCAGATTCATCAACGCTTCGTGCATTTCGTCGGTGTTGTTCGGCGTCGGCCACGCCTCTTCGCGCACGGCTTCTATCGCATCGGCATCCAGCGCGCCCAGATCATCGGTGGATTGCGGATCGCTCCAGCGGCGGTTCAGCACCGCCTGGGTACGACGCTCTTCCAACGGCGCATCGTCGAGAAAGGTGTAGGGCCGGGCACTGAGGATTTCCGCGGCCAGCGGCGAGGGCGCCGGAAGGTCGCGGGCGATCAGCCGCACTTCGCCACGCTCCATGCGCCGCAGGAGTTCGAGCCAGCCCTCGCTGTCCATCGCTTCGTGCAGGCAATCGTCGAGGGTCTGCTCCACCAGCGGATGCTCGGGGATTTCCCGCTCGCCGGCGAGGTTTTCCAGGCAGGCGATCTGATCGGGAAACACGCTGGCGATCAGGTCTTCGCTTTTCATCCGCTGCAATTGCGGCGCGACTTTTCGCCCGCCCGTGTAGCGCGGCAGGGCCAGCGCCACCCCGGCATTCCAGCGCCAGCGCACACCGAACAGCGGCGCATCCAGCACTGCCTGAATCAGGATGTGCTCGGCACTGTTGCTGTGCAGATAGCGCCAGACTTCGTCGAGTTCGAAACTGTGGCTGGTGGACAGCGACAGGACGATGGCGTCTTCGCTCGCGGCAGCCTGCAATTCGAAGTTGAAGGTGCGACAGAAACGCTTGCGCAGCGCCAGACCCCAGGCCCGATTGATTCGGCTGCCGAACGGCGAATGGATGATCAGTTGGGTGCCGCCGGATTCGTCGAAAAACCGTTCCATCAGCAACGTGTCGCGGGACGGCAGGGCGCCGAGGGCGAGGCGGGCGCGGGCCAGGTAATCCACAAGCTGTTCGGCGCTTGCCGGATCCAGTCCCAGGGTTGCAGTCAGCCAGTCGAGGGCCGGTTGCAGGTTGGCGGGGCTGGCGCTCAGCAATTCGTCGAGCTGTGCCTGCAGGCGGGCCACGGCCATCGACAATTCGGCGCTGCGACCGGGAGCCTCGCCGAGCCAGAACGGAATCGTCGGCGGCTGGCCCTGAGCATCCTCGACCCGCACCTTGCCGGTTTCCACCCGCAGGATCCGGTAAGAGGTATTGCCGAGCTGGAACACGTCGCCGGCAATGCTTTCCACGGCGAAGTCTTCGTTGACGCTGCCGATGTTCAGGTTTTGGGGTTCCAGCAGCACGCTGTAGTCGGCGTTGTCCGGGATGGTGCCGCCGCTGGTGACGGCGGCCAGCCGTGCGCCGCGCCGCCCGCGCAGGGTCCGGCTCACCGCGTCGCGATGCAGATAGGCACTGCGCACGCCCTGGCGACCGCTGTAACCCTCGGCGAGCATGGTCAGCAGCGCCTGAAAGTGTTTTTCATCGAGACGGGCGTAGGGTTCGGCGCGACGGATCAGTGCGAGCAAGTCGTCTTCGGCCCATTCCTGACAACTGACTTCGGCGATGATCTGTTGCGCCAGCACGTCCAGCGGTGCTTCGGGGATGTGCAGGGTATCGAGCTCACCCCGGCGCACGCAGTCGAGCAGCGCGGTGCATTCGATCAGGTCATCGCGGGTCGTGGCGAACAGTCGCCCCTTGGGCGTGCCACCGACCTGGTGTCCGGAACGGCCGACCCGTTGCAGAAAACCGGCAATCGAACGCGGCGAGGCGATCTGGCACACGAGGTCGACTTCGCCGATGTCGATCCCCAGTTCCAGCGATGCAGTGGCAATCAGCACTTGCAGTTCGCCACGCTTGAGGCGCTGCTCGGCATCGAGGCGAAACTCCTTGGCCAGGCTGCCGTGGTGCGCCGCTACGGCGTGTTTGCCGAGGCGTTCGCTCAGGTGTCGGCTCAAGCGTTCGGCCAGGCGTCGAGTGTTGACGAAAATCAGCGTGGTGCGGTGTTCCCGGGCCAGTGTGGCGAGGCGGTCGTAGACCAGTTCCCAGACGTCATTGGCCATGACCGCCGACAATGGCACCGGCGGTACTTCGATGCCCAGGTCCCGTGGGCGGGCGTGGCCGATGTCGATGATTTCACAGGGGCGCTCATGGCCCACCAGAAACCGCGCAACCGCATCGATCGGTTTTTGCGTGGCCGACAGACCGATGCGGGTCAGCGGTTCGGTACACAACGCCTGCAAGCGTTCGAGGCTCAGGGCCAGGTGGCTGCCGCGTTTGCCGGCGGCGATGGCGTGGATCTCGTCGACAATCACCGTGCGCGTGGTGCCGAGCATTTTTCGCCCGGATTCCGAGCCCAGCAGTACGTAGAGCGATTCCGGGGTGGTGACCAGAATATGCGGCGCGCTCTTGCGCATGGCGGCGCGGTCTTTCTGCGGGGTGTCGCCGGTGCGTACGGCGGTGGTGATTTCCAGTGGCGGCAGATCCATCTGACGTAACTGTTCGGTGATCCCCTCAAGCGGATTCTGCAGGTTGATACGGATGTCGTTGGACAGCGCCTTGAGCGGCGAGACGTAGACCACCAGGGTTTCGTCGGGCAGACCGCCCGGGTTTTCCAGGCCACGATGGACCAGTTCGTCAAGCACCGCCAGGAACGCGGTGAGGGTCTTGCCGGAACCGGTGGGCGCGGCGATCAGGGTCGAGCGGCGCTGACGGATCAGCGGCCATGCGCGGGCCTGGGCGGCGGTGACTGTCGCGAAAGTGCGGTTGAACCAGGCGCTGACGGCAGGGTGAAAGCCTGCCAGGGCCGCGTCCTTGGGAAGGGGCAGATTCATGTCTGCAGTTATGCGGGTGGACGGGCGAAGTTGCAAGTACCGCCGGGGATCTACACTTTACGGGTGACGGTTGCGCACTAAACCCGCAAAATGCAACGATTCCGGCAAATATCGACGACGGTGCCCCCGCATTGTCGTCAAAGCCATCGTTTCAATCAGACTGGGCCTGCTGACTCTATGCGAATGCGCCTTATGTTACTGGGCGGCGGAAATGCCCTTGGGCAGGCGCTGATTCGCCTCGGTGCAGAGGAAGACATCGGTTTCCTCGCTCCCCGCCCGCCCGAAGACGGCTGGGATGCCGCGAGCCTGACACAACTGCTCGACGACACCCGTCCCGATGCACTGATCAACCTTGCCTACTATTTCGACTGGTTCCAGGCGGAAACCGTCAGCGAAAGCCGTCTGTCGGGCCAGGAACGCGCCATCGAACGGCTGGCCGAGCTGTGCCAGCATCACAACATCGTGCTGGTGCAGCCGTCCAGCTACCGGGTATTCGATGGCTCCCGTGCCACCGCCTACAGCGAAAAGGACGAGCCGGTGCCGCTGGGCCTGCGCGGTCAGGCGCTGTGGCGGATCGAACAAAGCGTGCGAGCCACCTGTCCGCAACATGTGTTGTTGCGCTTCGGCTGGCTGCTCGACGACAGCCCGGACGGGATCCTCGGGCGCTTTCTCGCCCGTGCCGAGCAACCGGACGAGTTGCTGCTGGCCGACGACCGTCGGGGCAATCCGACCCCGGTCGATGATGCGGCGCGGGTGATCATTTCGGTACTCAAGCAACTCGACTGCGCCGCGCCGCTGTGGGGCACTTACCACTACGCCGGCCATGAAGCGACCACATCGCTGGCGCTGGGGCAGGCGATTCTCACCGAGGCCCGCAGCCTGCATCCGCTGGCGATCGAAGAGCCGACCGCCCAGGCTCACGCCGCACGCGAGGATGCCGCCGAAGAGCCACAACACGCGGTGCTCGCCTGCAAGAAAATTCTGCACACTTTCGGGATCAAGCCGCGCGCCTGGCGTGCCGCGCTCCCGGGCTTACTGGATAGGTTTTATCGTCATGGCTGAAGGCCCTGTTCTAATCACTGGCGGCGCCGGTTTCATCGGTTCGCACCTGACTGACGCGCTGCTCGCCAACGGCCATTCGGTACGGATCCTCGATGACCTGTCGACCGGCAAACGCAGCAACCTGCCGCTGGACAATCCCAGGGTCGAACTGATCGTCGGCGACGTCGCCGATGCCGTACTGGTCGCCCGGGTGATGCAAGGTTGCAGCGCCGTCGCGCACCTGGCCGCCGTGGCCTCGGTGCAGGCGTCGGTGGACGATCCGGTGAAGACTCACCAGAGCAATTTCATCGGCACGCTCAATGTCTGCGAAGCCATGCGTCAGGCGGACGTCAAGCGTGTGCTGTTTGCCTCCAGCGCAGCGGTCTACGGCAACAATGGCGAAGGCCAGTCGATCGACGAAGACACGCCGAAGGCACCGTTGACACCGTATGCCTCGGACAAACTGGCGGGCGAACACTACTTCGATTTCTACCGTCGCCAGCACGGTCTGGAACCGGCGATCTTCCGTTTCTTCAACATTTTCGGCCCGCGCCAGGATCCGTCCTCGCCGTACTCCGGCGTGATCAGCATCTTCAGCGAGCGCGCGCAGAAAGGTTTGCCGATCACCGTGTTCGGCGATGGCGAGCAGACCCGGGATTTCATGTACGTCGAAGACCTGGTCGACGTGCTCGTGCAGGCCCTGGAACAACCTGAAGTGCAAGTCGGTGCGGTGAACGTCGGCTGGAACCAGGCGACCAACCTCAAGCAGATGCTGGCCGCGCTGGAGGCCGTTGTCGGAGAGCTGCCGCCGGTCAGCTTCGGCCCGGCGCGCTCCGGCGATATCCGTCATTCGCGGGCGAACAACGGTCGCTTGCTCGAGCGCTTCAAATGCCCGGCTCAAACGCCGATGAGCGTCGGCCTGGCGCGTCTGCTCGGCCGCTGAGCTTCTCGCAGACGTGAAAAAGGCGCCTTTTGACAGGCGCCTTTTTCACGGCCGGAATTCAACAGATTTCCTGTAGCGAGGGAGCTTTGCTCCCCGGTCGATGGCGTAACATCGCCGTCAGTTCTGAGCCTGCCCGCCACCAAGCCTCATTCACCACCACGTGAACGTTCTTTGAATGCCTGGTCAGAACTTGTAGCCCAGACCGACCATGTACACAAATGGATCGACGTCCACATTCACTTTTGCGCGGGTACCCGGCGCTACGGCGTTGTTCTCCACAGTGGCGCGGGTGTCGATGTCGATGTAGCGCACCTGGGCGTTGAGCATGATGTTGTCGGTCAGCATGTAGTCGGCGCCGACCTGCCAGGCCAGGCCCCAGGAATTTTTCGCCTTGAAGTTGCTGAAGCCGTTGGACTGGGCTTCGCTGCCCACGTGCTCGTCGTAGATCCAGGTGTAGTTGATGCCGCCGCCGATGTACGGTTGGAACGCCGACTTCGAATCCAGCGGGTAGTAGACGACGCTCAGGGTCGGCGGCAGGTGTTTCAGTGTGCCGAGTTTGCCGTTGGCCGCCGGCAGGGCAGTGCCCTTGAGCTTCACGTCATGTTCGAACGGCGTGGCGGCCAACAGCTCGATACCGATGTTGTTGGTCAGCATGTAGGCGAAGTTCAGGCCCAGTTGGGTGTCGCTGCTCATGGTCGCCTTGCCGCCCAGGTTGGTGCCGCTCAGCGGACCCTGATCGACCTTGACGCTGGAACTGTCGGCCTTCGGGTTGACGGTGATCGCACCGGCACGAACGATGATGTCGCCGGCTTCGTGGGCGTGGGCGAGCGGGGCTGCGAGCGCGAGGGCAAACAGCGAAGCGCTGAGCAAGGACTTGTTCATGGAAGCTCCCAAAGGACGTCAAAAATGTTTGATGTCCTATGGTACGAATCCGTCTGATACGGTCTTTTGACTCAGCTCAATGAAACAGTGATGGGCGGTTTTTTTGTGGAACCTTTGCCGACCCCCTTCGCGAGCAAGCTCGCTCCCACATCAGAGCTTGGTCAACTGTGGGAGCGAGCTTGCTCGCGAGACAATGGGCCAAACAGTACAGAATTACCGGACTTACTCCGGCAGCTCGTACACATAAATCTTGTCCGCCTCCATCTGATACCCGGCATCGGCCAGTTCGCTGGTGGACGGTTTGACCTGCAACGGTCCTTCGACCCAGTACGGCTGATACAGCTCGTCGAGCTTCACGCCGACGGCGCTTTTCACATGCACGATCTGGTTCGACGGTGGCGGCGGCACATGGATGCAGGCGCCGAAATACGGCACCAGCAGGAAGTCTGTGGTGCGACCTTCCTCGCTGACTTCCAGCGGCACGATATAGCCCGGCAGGCGGATGTTCTGGCCGTCGAGGCTTTGCACCACCGGGGCATTGGGCATGTCCTGTTTTGCCGCCGGTGCCGATTCGGCGGACAACGCGTCGCCCATCTTCGACAGGTCGTGCAGCGGTGTCATGTTCGGCACCTCGGGCGCAGCGTCCGGGGGGATCATTTCCGACCAGGTCAGGTCTTTCGGTGCCGCCGCCCACACGGGCAGGGCGACCAGCAACAGCAGCGCAAGCACGGCGCGGGGCATGGTGAACATCCTCATAAACGGATCGACAGGCCATCGGCCAGGGATTGGCGATACGCGCGCCAGGCCGGCACGCTGCCCATCAGCAGCGCGGCAGCCAGAATGCCACCGAGCAGCGTCCATTCATACTCGCTCGGCCATGCCAGCGGCAGATACAAGCCGTAATTGGCCTGCACATAACCCTGTGCCGCAGCGATGCCGATGTACAGCAACGCCAGCCCGGCGATCACCCCGGTCAGTGCCAAGGCAAAGGCTTCCAGCACCAGCAGGCTCGCGATGTGCCACGGTCGCGCACCCACCGACCGCAGGATCGCCATTTCGCGGCGACGTTCGTTGAGGCTGGTGAGGATCGCTGTGAGCATGCCGATCAACCCGGTCAGCACCACGAACAGCGAGACCACGAACAGCGCTTTTTCGGCGGTGCTCATCAGGCTCCACAACTCTTGCAAGGCCACGCCCGGCAGGATCGCCAGCATCGGCTCGCCACGGAATTCGTTGATTTCCCGTTGCAGGGCGAAGGTAGAAATCTTGCTGTTGAGACCGAGCATGAACGCGGTGATCGCTTGGGGCGTCAGGTCCATGTTGCGCGCCTGCTCGGCGCTGATGCGCCCGTTTCCACGGGCCGGTACACCGTTGTGCCAGTCGATGTGGATCGCCTCCATGCCGCCGAGGCTGATGTGCAACGTGCGGTCCACCGGCGTGCCGGTGCGCTTGAGAATGCCGACCACGGTGAACGGTTTGTCGTCGTGCTTGACCAGGCTGATCGCCGCCACGCCGTGGGCCAGCACCAGTTTGTCGCCGAGTTTGTAATGCAGCGCCTCGGCCACTTCGGCCCCGAGCACCACTTCGAACGGATCGGTCGCGAAGGCGCGGCCGTCAGCCAGTTCCAGATGTTGCTGGCGACCGTACTGGTAATGCTCGAAATAGGCTTCGGTGGTGCCCATCACCCGGTAGCCGCGATGGGAATCGCCGAGGGACATCGGGATCGCCCATTTCACCTTCGGGTCATTGGCGAAGTGTTCGAAGCTGTCCCAGCGAATGTTGTTGGTGGCGTTGCCGATGCGAAACACCGAATACAGCAGCAGGTTCACCGAGCCGGAACGGGCGCCGACGATCAGGTCGGTGCCGCTGATGGTGCTGGCGAAACTGGCCTTGGCTTCGGTGCGCACTCGCTCCACCGCCAGCAGCAGGCACACGGAGAGGGCGATGGCGAACGCGGTGAGCAGGGCGGTGAAACGGCGGTTGGCGAGGCTGGCCATGGCCAGACGGAACAGATACATCTCAGACCTCGGCAGACGTGGCGGCGCGATTGAGTTCGGCCAGGGACAGGTGACGGTCGAACAGCGGTGCCAGGCTCTGGTCGTGGCTGACGAACAACAGGCTCGAACCCGCCTCACGGCACTCGGCAAACAACAGGCGAATGAAGTTTTCCCGGGCGTCGTAATCCAGCGCCGAGGTCGGCTCGTCGGCGATCACCAGTTCCGGTTGACCGATCAATGCTCTCGCGGCAGCGACTCGTTGCTGCTGACCGATCGACAGCGAATCGGCGCGTCGGCCAAGGATGCCTTCATCCTTCAGACCCAGGTGGGCGAGCAGCGTGGCGGCCGCCTGATCGACACTGCCGTGACGCTGTCTTGCACGTTCTGCACGCAACTTCGAAAAGTGGCACGGCAGCTCGACGTTCTCGCGCACCGAGAGAAACGGCAGCAGGTTGAACTGCTGGAAAATGTAGCCGGTGTGATCGACGCGAAAGCGGTCGCGGGCGCCGGCACCCAGTTCGGTCAGTTCCTGGCCGAGCAGGCGAATGCTGCCGCGGCCAGGCTTCTGTACCCCGCCGAGCAGCCCGAGCAGGGTGGTCTTGCCACTGCCGCTGGGCCCTTTGAGGAACAGGGTTTCTCCCCGCTCCAGACGAAACGCCGGAATGTCCAGCAGCGGCGGGTGACCGGGCCAGTTGAAGCCCAGGTCGGACAGTTCGATGAGTGCTTGGGTCATGGCGCCGTTCGTGATCAGAATTTCAGGGCGGCGGCTTTGGCCGTCACTTCCGTGCCTTGCTGGCCGCTCGGGCCGATCAGTTGTACCTGGATTTTCTGGGTTGCCGGGAAGGTATTGAAAATGTTTGCCAGATCCAGGCTGTTCAAGGCGCCAGGCGCGGCGCAACTGAGTTGGTAGTGAGCGTGGATCTCGCTGTGGTCGTGGTGATGCGCTTCACCGCCCTTGGCGTCTTTGTCGTGGTCATCGTCGTCATGATCGTCGGCATCCGGCTGGTCGCCGAACAGCGGGCTTTCCAGTTTCTGACTGACGACCTTGCAACCGGCAGCCGCGGGCAGGCTGAACAACGCCAACGGTTTTTCAAGCTGTGCGCGGGCGGCGGCGACCCTGGCCTTGTCCGCATCACTGGTGGCGACGTGTTCAAAACCCACAAGGTTCATCGCCGGGCTTTCCAGCTCCAGTTCCAGGGTCTGGCCGTCGAGCGCGGCGTTCAGGCGACCGACCCCATGTTCGTGGGTACCGAGGCTGCCGTGCTCATGGTCATGATCGTGTTCGTCGGCAGCCTGGGCGATGGCCAGCGGCAACAGGGCAAACGGCAAAGCGAGCAGCAGACGACGCATGGCGGACTCCGGGAAGTAAAGTGAAGAGTTTGTTATGTAATCTTGTAACAAAAGTCCGCAGAGTTTGCCCGCCTGAAACGCTTTGCGCAAGGCATGACTGAGCACCGTCCGGGATGTTCCCGGAGCGGTACGTAGATTGAATGTCTCGATTTTTGAATCAGAATCCGGCGCCGGGATAGTCGAACCAGTAGCCTCCCGTCAGCACATGGCGGTTCAGACTTTCGTCGAGCAGATCCGGAGCATCGCGAGTGAAGCGCTGGCGCCAGGCTGGAAGCCACCAGTAGTTGATCGCCGTGCCGCGCGGAAGTACCACCACCTTCATGACCTCCGGACCTATTCTGTGCTCTGAGTAGAGTTGATGGCTGCGATCCATGAAGCCCATGTACTGGCTGATCGGCAACCGGAACATCAACGCCGTAGTGAAGATTTTTTCACTTTCACTGAACGCGGAGCTTTGCAGAAGCTGTAACGCTTCACAGACATATGCTTGGGGTTGGCCGGCGATTTTCTGTCCTTCAGGCGTCGATAGCACATCGAATCGATCATCCAGTTCGCGCCAGTCGACACGACCATTGCGCTCGAAGTAGTCCCGTATGAACGCTGTCAGTGGTCCGGCTGTGGATGCTCCGGAGGTACAGGTCGAGAGATCGGCGGGCGACCAGAGTCGCCACGCCACGATCAGTGCGAGGAGTATCCAGATTAGTCGTTTCATCGGGCAAGCGGCCTGATGGAAACGATGAACTTTACTGCGACTATGAAGTTGTCGTTGCCCTCGAGAGCCTTACCGCTCGATGAGGTTGTCGTCCCTTTTGAAGCAAGTTTTCGTCCAGAAGACATGGGCATCCTTCCCATAAAAAAGAGGAATGTAGTAGAAAAGTGGAAAACCGTCAGTTCCCGGCGCCGCCCCGGCACTTGGCCTTACACAACTCCCATGGGAGCATGCAGGTCAGAAATGTGCGGGAGCGAAGTTATGTTGCGAATACGTGGAACCGTCGGCGACTTGCCGGTGGATTTGACCCTGGAGCTGGATGAAAGCGACTGGGCCCGGCTCGGTTCGCAGTTTGGCGTGCAGGTGCAAACGGCCCAGCCGCAAACTGCAACGACGCCTTTAGCGCGACCGGTCAATCAGGATGATGCGTTGTGGCAGGTCGCCAGGGATCTGTTGCGCAAGGCCGGGCAGCTCAGCGGGCCGGAGTTGCTGGATCAGCTCGAAGGACTGACCGGCAGCGCGGCGGCGGGCAAGCGCCTGCTGGTGCGTTTGCGGCATTCGTCGGATGTGAAAGTGGCGAGCGGCGGGGATACGCCGCTCTACAGCTGGATCGAGTAAGCGCTTAGTACAGTGCTGCAAACACCTTGCGCCGGTAGGCGGTCACAAGCGGGTGATCGTTGCCCAGCAGTTCGAACACTTGCAGCAAGGTCTTGTGCGGCAGGCCCTCGCCGTAGCTGCGATTGCGGATGAACAGCTTGAGCAAGGCATCCAGCGCCGCTTCATATTGCTGACGGGCCAGTTGCTGGATCGCCAGTTGATACACGGCTTCATCGTCCTGCGGGTTCTGCGCCAGACGGCTTTTCAGGTCGGCGGCATCCGGCAGGTCGCGGGCCAGGCCGAGGAACTTGATCTGCGCCTTGGCTCCGGCCAGCGCAGCCTTGTGCTCATCGCTCTTGACCGCATCGAGCACGGTTTGCGCTTCGCCCAGTTCTCCGCGCTCGGTCAGGCAGCGGGCATACAGGATCAGTGCTTTGGCGTTGGTGTTGTCTTCGTTGAGCATCACCACCAGGGCCGCCTCGGCATCGGCGTAACGACCGTCATCGAACAGCGCCTGGGCCTGTTCGAACGGATCGGCGGCGGCCGGCGGTGGCATTTTTACGTGAGGCTCGAGCAAGGCGCGTACGGCGGATTCCGGTTGTGCGCCGGCAAAGCCGTCGACCGGTTGGCCGTCCTTGAACAGTACCACGGTCGGCAGGCTGCGAATGCCGAAGCGGGCGACGATGTCCTGCTCGATGTCGCAGTTGACCTTGGCCAGCAGCAACTCGCCCTGATAACTCTCGGCGATGCCTTGCAGCATCGGCATCAGCGCCTTGCACGGCGCACACCATTCGGCCCAGAAATCCACCAGCACCGGTTTTTGGAAGGAAGCCTCGATCACCGACTGGTCGAAGTCGGCCGTCGTGGCGTCGAAGATGTACGGCGTTTGCTGACTCATGGGGTCTCTCGTGAAAGCGTGAATGGGGCAACTATAAGGTCAGGCGCGGGCCGCGTGGTAGAGGCTGACATGGCGAAACTCTTCGGGTTCGGCCAGATCCGGCAGGGTCATGGCTTCGAGCATTTCGATCCGCCGGTACAGCGGATGGCGGAAATCCCTGATCCGCGAATCCGCGACCAGCGCTTCGCGACCGCGGCTGAGAAAAGCATCGAGCAGTGGAAGGTTCTCGCGGTCGTACAGGACGTCCGCCACCAGGATCAGGTCGAAGCGATCCGCCTCGGCGAAAAAATCCGTGGAGTAGCTCATCTGTACGTCATTGAGTCCGGCGTTGGCCCTGCAGGCGGCAATCGCCAGTGGGTCGAGGTCGCAGGCCACCACTTCCAGCGCGCCGGCCTTCACGGCGGCAATGCCGGCGATCCCGGAACCGGCACCGAAATCCAGCACGCGTTTGCCGCGCACCCACTCGGGAAACTTTGCCAGATAACGCGCCACCGCCAGGCCGCTGGCCCAGCAGAAACTCCAGTACGGCGGTTCGTGAAGGATCCGCCGGGTTTCCTCCGGGCTGAATTCCCGGGCCATGTTGTCACCGTCGATCAACCACAGTTTCAGGTCAGTGTCCGGTAGCGGGCAGGCCACCAGTCGGGCGTCGCCGAGCAACTCGCCCAGCGCCCGTTGCAGGTCCGGCGGTGCATTCATGGGGCTTTGACAAATTGCAGTTGGCCCAGGGCCTGGGTGGTCGGCTGGCTGATGGTCTGCGACGGCAGATGCAGGATCAACTGGCCGGACTGTGTGGCGCGGCCACGCAGTTCGACCCGCGCGCCGACGGGGAATGCATCAGGATTGAAGCGCAGGCGGAACGGCAGAACCTGGTTGTTGCCGATCAGGCTGGAGCTGGCGAGCAATTGTTGCGGACGACCTTTCTCGTCGATCACCAGCAGTGCCAGTTCGACTTCGGCGCCCGCCGGCACGCCCTGCAGGGTGCCGCTCAGTTCCCGTTGATACGCGGGCAGCGGGCCGAGGTCGGCGGCCTCTTTGGCCTTTTTCTGCGCCTGTTGCGGTGCCGGGCCCGGTGTTGGCGGCTGCGGCTTGGGCGCGTCGCTGCCACAGGCCACCAGCAGGCTGAAAACACTGAGCAAAACGAGCGGTCGTAGCGACATGGTAGGCTCCGTCAAAATGAAATCCATGGATCAAACGATCATGGCAGTCTGTATACCGCAAAGCCTATGGCTTGTCTTGCCACCGGGATGCGCTACCATGGCCCTCCCTTTTTTTGTTGCCAGCCACCATGCACTGTCCATTCTGCGGTGCCAACGACACCAAGGTCATCGACTCGCGTCTGGTCGCCGAGGGCGAACAGGTGCGCCGCCGGCGTGAATGCCTGGCCTGCGGCGAACGTTTCACGACGTTCGAGACGGCCGAACTGGTGTTGCCGCGCCTGATCAAAACCGACGGCAGCCGCCAGCCGTTCGATGAAGAAAAACTCCGCGCCGGCATGCAGCGCGCCCTGGAGAAACGTCCGGTGAGCGTCGAGCGTCTCGAGTCCTCGCTGGTCCATATCAAACACAAGCTGCGCGCCACGGGCGAGCGCGAGGTCAAATCCCTCGTGGTCGGCGAACTGGTGATGGCCGAACTGCAGAAGCTCGATGAAGTCGCCTACATCCGTTTCGCGTCCGTGTACCGCCGCTTCCAGGACCTCAACGAGTTCCGCGAAGAGATCGACCGTCTCGCCCGTGAACCGGTGAAAGAATGACCACCGCCACCGAGCAGGCCATCCTCGACGCCCGTTTCATGGCTCGGGCCCTGGAGCTGGCGCGCAAAGGGCATTACACGACTCATCCCAATCCACGGGTCGGCTGTGTGATCGTGCGCGACGGGCAGATTGTCGGCGAAGGCTGGCATGAACGCGCCGGCGAGCCCCACGCCGAAGTCCACGCCATGCGTGCTGCGGGCGAACTGACCCGGGGCGCCACCGCTTACGTGACCCTCGAACCGTGCAGCCATCACGGCCGCACGCCGCCCTGCGCCGATGCGCTGGTGAATGCCGGTTTGAATCGGGTGGTAGCGGCGATGCGCGATCCGAATCCGCAAGTCGCCGGGCGCGGTTTGCAGCGTCTGGCCGATGCCGGCATCGCCACCGAAAGCGGTGTACTGGAAAGCGAAGCCCGCCGGCTCAACCAAGGTTTTCTCAAACGCATGGAACACGGCTTGCCGTTCGTGCGGGTCAAGTTGGCCATGAGCCTCGACGGGCGCACGGCGATGGAAAGCGGCGAAAGTCAGTGGATCACCGGCCCGGCGGCACGTTCTGCGGTGCAGCGCTTGCGCGCCCAGGCCAGCGTGGTGCTGACCGGCGCCGACACGGTGCTGGCCGATGGCGCACGCCTGACCGTGCGTGGGGATGAACTGGGGCTGGATGCCGAGCAGACCGCGCTGGCCCTGAGCCGTCCGCCTTTGCGGGTGCTGGTCGACGGACGTCTGCGGGTGCCGCTGGAGGCGCCGTTCTTCAAGGCCGGCCCGGCGCTGGTCGCCACCTGTGTGGCCATCGAAGAACAGTATGCCCACGGCCCGGAGTGCCTGATCGTGCCGGGTGACGACGGTCAGGTCGATCTGCATCAACTGCTGATCGAACTGGCCAATCGCGGCGTCAACGAAGTGTTGGTCGAGGCCGGCCCGCGACTGGCCGGCGCGTTTGCCCGGCTCGGTCTGGTCGATGAGTTCGTGATCTTCATCGCCGGCAAGTTCCTCGGCTCCACGGCGCGTCCGTTGCTGGACTGGCCGCTGGCTTTCATGAAGGATGCGCCGGCGCTGAAAATCACTGAAATTCGCGCGGTTGGCGATGACTGGCGAGTCACTGCAATCCCTGTCGCGTCGGCGAGCGTATAATTCCCGGCCATCGTTTTAGCGCTGGCTTCGTTCTCAAGGAGAACCCCATGTTTACCGGCATCATCGAATCCATCGGCAGTATCCGCGCACTGACCCCAAAGGGCGGTGATGTGCGGGTGCATGTCGAAACCGGCAAGCTCGACCTGAGCGACGTCAAACTCGGCGACAGCATTGCGGTCAACGGCGTGTGCCTGACCGCCGTGGAACTGCCGGGCAACGGCTTTGCCGCCGACGTCAGTCGCGAAACCCTCGACTGCACGGCCATGAATGACCTGAAAAGCGGCAGCCCGGTCAACCTGGAAAAAGCCCTGACCCCGACCACCCGTCTCGGCGGGCATCTGGTCAGCGGTCACGTCGACGGTGTCGGCGAAGTGGTCTCGCGCAGCGACAATGCCCGCGCCGTGGAATTTCGCATCCGCGCGCCGAAAGAGCTGGCCAAATACATCGCCCACAAAGGCTCGATCACCGTCGACGGCACCAGCCTGACCGTGAACGCCGTCGATGGCGCCGAATTCCTGCTGACGATCATTCCGCACACCCTGAGCGAAACCATCATGGCGTCCTACAAGCCGGGTCGCCGGGTGAACCTGGAAGTCGACTTGCTGGCGCGTTATCTGGAGCGTCTGCTGTTGGGCGACAAGGCAGCAGAGCCGAGCGCCGGCGCTACGATCACCGAAAGCTTTCTGGCCGCCAACGGCTACCTCAAATCCTGACTGAAGGGGGTGCCTTGTGGCGCTCAATAGCATCGAAGAACTGGTTGAAGACATCCGCCAAGGCAAGATGGTCATCCTCATGGATGACGAAGACCGCGAGAACGAAGGCGACCTGATCATGGCCGCCGAATGCTGCAAGGCCGAGCACATCAACTTCATGGCCAAGCACGCCCGTGGCCTGATCTGCATGCCGATGAGCCGTGAGCGCTGCGAAACCCTGAAGCTGCCGCTTATGGCGCCGCGCAACGGTTCCGGTTTCGGTACCAAGTTCACCGTTTCGATCGAAGCGGCCGAAGGCGTGACCACCGGCATTTCCGCCGCTGACCGTGCGCGCACCGTGCAGGCGGCCGCAGCGAAAGACGCGAAAGCCGAAGACATCGTCAGCCCCGGCCACATCTTCCCGCTGATGGCCCAGGCCGGCGGCACCCTGGCCCGTGCCGGTCACACCGAAGCCGCCTGCGACCTGGCGCGCATGGCCGGCTTCGAGCCGAGCGGCGTGATCTGCGAAGTGATGAACGACGACGGCACCATGTCCCGTCGCGCCGAACTGGAAGCTTTTGCCGCCGAGCACAATATCAAGATCGGCACCATCGCCGACCTGATTCACTACCGGATGATCCACGAACGTACCGTTCAGCGGATTGCCGAGCAGCCGCTGGACAGCGAACTGGGCCAATTCAACCTGGTGACCTATCGTGATTCCGTGGAAGGCGACGTGCACATGGCACTGACCCTGGGCACCGTTTGCGCCGAAGAGCCGACCCTGGTTCGCGTGCACAACATGGACCCGCTGCGCGACCTGCTGATGGTCAAGCAGCCGGGCCGCTGGAGCCTGCGCGCCGCCATGGCCGCGGTCGCCGAGGCCGGCAGCGGTGTGGTGCTGCTGCTCGGTCACCCATTGGATGGTGACGTGCTGCTGGCGCACATCCGTGAAACCGGCGATCAGGCGGCGGTGAAAAAACCGACCACCTACAGCATCGTCGGTGCCGGTTCGCAGATTCTGCGTGACCTCGGCGTGCGCAAAATGCGCCTGATGTCTGCGCCAATGAAATTTAATGCGATATCCGGTTTCGATCTGGAAGTTGTAGAATACGTGCCCTCCGAATAATGACCGGTTGTTTCCGGACCCGAATTCGCGGCAAATAAATCACTGAGGGACGCCAAACAGACGCGTCCCGGCTCTTTAAGAGATCTGACGAATGACCCTGAAGACCATCGAAGGTACCTTCATCGCCCCTAAAGGCCGCTACGCTCTGGTAGTGGGCCGTTTCAACAGCTTCGTGGTTGAAAGCCTGGTCAGCGGTGCAGTCGATGCCCTGGTACGCCACGGCGTGAGCGAAAGCGACATCACCATCATCCGCGCACCTGGCGCCTTCGAAATCCCGCTGGTTGCGCAAAAAGTCGCCCAGAAAGGCGAGTTCGCAGCAATCATCGCCCTGGGCGCGGTCATTCGTGGCGGCACTCCGCACTTCGAATACGTGGCTGGCGAATGCACCAAGGGCCTGGCCCAGGTGTCCATGGAGTTCGGCGTACCGGTCGCTTTCGGCGTCCTGACCGTCGATTCCATCGAGCAAGCCATCGAACGTTCCGGCACCAAGGCCGGCAACAAAGGTGCTGAAGCTGCCCTGTCCGCTCTGGAAATGGTCAGCCTGCTGGCGCAGTTGGAGGCCAAGTGATTAGCGACGAAAGCGATCGTTTCAACCCGCGCGATCCGAAACCTGCGGATGCCGGCAAGCCATCGAAAAGCGCCAAGCGTCGCGAAGCCCGTCAGCTCGCGACTCAGGCCCTGTATCAGTGGCACATGGCTCGGCAGTCGTTGAACGAGATCGAAGCGCAGTTCCGGGTCGACAACGATTTCACCGATGTCGATGGCGCGTATTTCCGCGAGATCCTGCACGGGGTTCCGGCCAACCGTACCGAAATCGACAACGCGCTCACGCCTTGCCTGGATCTGGCGATCGAAGAGCTGGATCCGGTCGAGCTGGCGGTTCTGCGCCTGTCCACCTGGGAACTGCTCAAGCGCGTCGACGTGCCGTACCGCGTTGTGATCAACGAAGGTATCGAGCTGGCCAAAGTGTTCGGTTCCACCGACGGCCACAAGTTCGTCAACGGCGTGCTCGACAAGCTGGCTCCGCGCCTGCGTGAAGCTGAAGTGAAGGCGTTCAAGCGCTGATCCGCGCTTGAACACTTTTTCTCGGCCATGGGCGAGTTTGAGCTGATCCGCAATTTCTTCGCCGCCGCGCCCTGTGCGCAGGGCGGTGAGGGCGTTGCACTGGGGATCGGTGACGACTGCGCCTTGCTGGCGGTTCCTTGCGGGGAACAACTGGCGATTTCCACCGATACGCTGGTGGCCGGCGTGCATTTCGCCGATCCCTGCGATCCGTTTCTGCTCGGTCAGCGTTCGCTGGCCGTGGCGGTCAGCGACCTCGCCGCCATGGGCGCCATGCCCGTTGCCTTTACCCTTGCCCTGACCTTGCCGACGGTGACTGCCGATTGGCTGCAAGCCTACGCCCATGGTTTGAACCGCATGGCGCAAAGCTGTGGTGTGGCGTTGGTCGGCGGCGATACCACTCGGGGGCCGTTGAGCCTCACCGTCACGGTGTTCGGTCGCGTCCCGACCGGTCAGGCCCTGACCCGCAGTGGCGCGCAGCCGGGCGATCTGCTGTGTGTCGGCGGTGAGCTGGGCAACGCCGCCGGCGCCTTGCCGCTGGTGTTGGGGCAGCGTGAAGCCGACCCGCACATCGCCCGACCGCTGCTCGATCATTACTGGTCGCCGCAACCGCAACTCGCCCTCGGTCAGGCTCTGCGTGGCAAGGCCTCTTCGGCGCTGGATATCTCCGATGGCCTGCTCGCCGATTGCGGCCATATTGCCCAGGCCTCGAAGGTACGCCTGGAAATCGAGCGTGAGCGCGTGCCGCTGTCGGACGCGCTGGTGGCGTTTCTCGGCCAGCGTGGCGCCGAACGGGCGGCCTTGAGCGGTGGCGACGATTACGTGCTGGCCTTCACACTGCCGTCCATCGAGTTGCCGGCGCTGATTGCCGATGGCTGGCCGATCCATGTGATCGGGCGTGTGGCCGAAGGGCAGGGCGTCGTGTTGCTGGACCGCGAAGGACACGACATCACCCCTCAAGTCCGGGGTTATCAACATTTTCAGGAGTCACCGTGACAGATCACCCGAAACAGGTTCCCGGCGAGTTCGTTCCGCCGTCGGTCTGGCGCAATCCCTGGCATTTCATTGCGTTCGGCTTCGGTTCGGGCACCTTGCCCAAGGCACCGGGCACCTGGGGTTCGCTGGTTGCGCTACCCTTTATACCGTTGTGGCAGATGTTGCCCGACTGGGGCTACTGGCTGATGCTCGGTATCACCATGCTGTTCGGCTTCTGGCTGTGCGGCAAGGTCGCCGACGATCTGCGGGTACACGACCACGAAGGCATCGTCTGGGACGAGATGGTCGGGATGTGGATCACCCTGTGGCTGGTGCCGGAAGGCTGGTACTGGCTGCTCGCCGGGTTCCTGATGTTCCGCTTTTTCGACATTCTCAAGCCGTGGCCGATCCGCTGGATCGACCGACATGTGCATGGCGGCGTCGGCATCATGCTCGATGACGTGCTGGCGGGGGTTTTCGCCTGGCTGGCCATGCAGGGTCTGGTGTGGATTTTCGCCTGATTTCAAGGTGCGGATGAGGACACAGGGATGGCTCGACGCGGGTTGGCGATACTGTTGTTTATCCTGTTTGGTGCTGTTGCCCAGGCACAGGATGCACCGCCGTCGGTCATTCACCTGGCCAGCGAAGAGTGGGAAGACTACACCGCCGCCGACGGTCATGGTCTGGGCTGGGACGTATTGCGCAAGGTGTTCGAACCCGCCGGCGTGACCCTGGATATCCGCACCGTGCCTTACACCCGTTCGGTGGGGCTGGTGCAGTTGAAGGAAGTCGATGCCCTGGTCGGTTCCTATCGGGGCGAGGCGGATCAGGTGCTGTACCCGAAATGGAATTTCGATTCCGATCACATCTACGCGCTGGGGCTGGCCAGCAATCCGGCCCCGACCGAAGCCACGCTCGGCAAATACCGGTTGGCCTGGGTGCGCGGTTATCGGTATGAAACCTACCTGCCGAACATCAAGCGTTACAACCAGATCCAGCGCCGCACCGGAATCCTGTCGATGCTCAGGCAGGGACGGGCGGATTACTACATCGACGCATTGACGGAAATCGAGGCGGTGCTGAGAAATACCGCCGATGCTTCGCAATTTCGCTATACGCACCTCGCGGAGTTACCCCTGTACCTCGGGTTTGCCGATACCCCGCAGGCTCGCGCACTGATGTCGATCTACGACCAGCGCATGGAGCATCTGGTGAAAAGCGGCGAGTTGAAGCCGATCTTCGAACACTGGAAGCAACCGTATCCGTTCGACCGAGGGCAATGACGGCAGACCTGTCATCAAACTTTTTGATCGTTATGGCCGATAATTCAGCCTAAGCGTCTGCAGGAACCTGCTGTTACAATGCCGCCCAGCGAATCTCGGACTTTTTAGATCAGGAGCACACCGGTGCCTGTCGTTTTTGTCGCCGCTTCCAAGCTGCCAACGCCTTTTGCGCAATTCACCATGCACGGTTTTCTCGATGAAGCCACCGGCCGCGAACACGTCGTGCTGAGCCTGGGTGAGATTGCCGACGGTGCCCCGGTACTCGGCCGGTTGCACTCCGAATGCCTGACCGGCGACGCCTTGTTCAGCCAGCGTTGCGACTGCGGCTCGCAACTGGAGGCCGCGCTCAAGGCGATTGCCCGTGAAGGTCGTGGCGTGTTGCTGTACCTGCGCCAGGAAGGTCGTGGCATCGGCCTGCTGAACAAGATCCGTGCCTACGAATTGCAGGATGGCGGCGCCGATACCGTTGAAGCCAACGAGCGTCTGGGTTTTGCCGCCGACCAGCGTGACTATGCCATGTGCCTGCCGATGCTGGAGCATCTGGGCGTGAAATCCCTGCGTCTGATGACCAACAACCCGCGCAAGGTCAAAGCCCTGACCGACATGAACATCGTCGTCGCCGAGCGCGTGCCGCTGCACACCGGCCACAACCCGCACAACAAACTCTACCTGGCGACCAAGGCCAGCAAGCTCGATCACATGATGGGCAACGAACATCAGGGCGAGGTAGACCGGGCGTGACCCGCGGTCAGGTGCGCCGCCGCCTGTCGGTCGCCTGGTGGAAATACCTGGCGCTGGCACTGGTGCCGCTGTTCGTGCTCAACGCCGTGTTCGGCGAGAGCGAAGCGATCATGCCGGTGCTGGCGATGCCGTTGTTCATCGCCGGCGTGGCCTCGATGTTTGTCAGCCTGAAGTTTTTCGGTCGTTACAAGCACGCGCTGATCGCCACGCAAAAGGCCCTCGATACCCCTGAAGAGCCTGCCGCCTGGATCGCCCTGGCGGCGCGGCGACGCACGGCGTTCCTGGCGGCGGGATTGCCGGCGTGGATCGGCGCGCTGGCGGTGTTCGTCGGCCTGGAAGCGGTGCCGCTGATGCTGTTGGCGTTGTCCACGGCGGTGCTGTTCTACCTCTACCGTATCCCGCGTCAGCTCGGTTGATGCGTCGTCTGTGGCTGGCGGTTCTGCTGCTGGCCGTCAGCAGCGAAACCCTGGCCGCTCTGCGGGTGGTCAGTCTCGCGCCATCGTTGTCTGAAATCGTCGTTGAACTGGATTCGGCCGATCTGCTGGTGGGTGCTCTGGATGCCGGTGACCGGCCATCCGCGATCAAGGACGTGCCTTCGGTGGGCCGTTATGGTCAGCTCGACCTGGAGCGGCTGCTCAGCCTCAAACCTGACTTGTTGCTGTTGTGGCCCGGCAGTGTCGGCCCGGCTCAGCGCGATCAGCTCAAGCATCTGAATATCCCGACCTTTGTTGCCGAACCCCACGATTTCGAGCAATTGACCCTGCAGATCGAAGCCATCGCTGCGCAACTCGGTCGTCCTGAGCGTGGCGTCGAGCTGGCGACCGGATTGCGGCACAGGCTCGTAGAGCTGCGCCAGCGCTACCGACGGGAAACACCGCTGCGGGTGTTCTATCAAGTCTGGGACAAGCCGCTGTACACCGTCGGCGGCGGGCAGATCATCAGTGATGCGCTTGAAGTGTGCGGCGCACGCAACGTGTTCGCCGACATGACGCTGCCGGCGCCGCAGGTGAGCATCGAGGCCGTTTTACAGCGTGATCCCGAAGTGATTCTGGCCGGCGATCAGCTGCAACTGGAAGCGTGGAATGCCTGGCCGCAGCTGGCGGCGGTCAAGCACCGGCAGTTGCTGCTGGTCACCGACAAGGGGCTGGAGCGTCCGAGCGGGCAAATGGTCGAGGCGACTGCCAGGCTCTGCCAACTGATAGCGCCAGACCGCTGAGACCGCAGCGCCTGCATTCGCGAGCAAGCTCGCTCCCACAGGGATCACGCTGAACCTGTGGGAGCGAGCTTGCTCCGGGCGGCGATCCGACGATGAGGCCCGTCAAAGCGGCGAAAGTTCTGGGTCAGAGCTGCGGTGTCCAGGTCACACCGAACATGAACGCCCGGCCTTCCTCGCGATAGCCATACTGACCGCCATCATGGCTGTACAGCGTCCGGCTGTAACCCTTGTCCAGCAGGTTATCCACCTTGAAGTCCAGCTTGATCTCGCGGTTCAGCGCCCAACTGCTGCGCAGCCCGAGCAACGCATACCCTCCCAATGGCTGCTGGTTGCTCAGGTCGTCATAACTGCTGCTGACGGCCTGCCAGCTGGCGCCGAGGCCGAGGCGGTCGAATTGTCGATCCAGATCCCAGCTCAAGGTGCGACGGGCGCGCCGCGCCAGGGTGTGGCCGGTGTCGCGGTCGCGGGGATCGATGATTGCCACGCCGAGGTTGCTCTGCCAGCCGAGCAGCTCCTGTTTCAGCGCCGCTTCGAAGCCGTTGATCCGCGCCGAGGCAACGTTCTGCGGGCGTGAGTTGCTGCCGAAGATGATCGCGTCTTGCAGATCGGTCCGATACAGCGATGCTTCCAGGCGGCTGCTGTCGCTCAGCTGGCTGCGCCATTGCAGCTCGTAGCTTTTCGAGGTTTCCGGTTTCAGGTTCGGGTTGCTGAAGTCCGGGTAGTACAGGTCGTTGAAGGTCGGTGCGCGAAAGCCTTCGCTGTAGCTGAGCAACAGGTCGTTGTCCGGGTTGACCGGCAACGTCAGCGTGCCGCTCCAGCTGTTCTGGCCGCCGAACTGCTGGTTGTCGTCACGGCGCAGGCCCAGTTCGGTGGAAAAACTGTCGGCCTGGAAGCGATGCTGGATGAATGCGGCACGGTTCCAGCGGCTGTCCTCGTCGAACGCAGTGCTGCTGTTGACCCGGTCCTCGTACCAGTCACCGCCAAGGATCAGGCTGTTGCGCGCATCCAGAGTCAGGTCGTTCTGCCAGGTCAGCGAGTCGCGATACGTGTTGAATACCGTGCGTTCGTCGCTGAGCTTGTCGAGGGATTTGTCGCGGTTTTCGCTGTGGCCGAGTTCCAGACGGGTTTTCCAGCGTTCGTTGATCCGCGCGTCGATGTAGCTGCTGAAACTGCTGACGGCGAATTCGCTGTAAGGCTGTTGCTGGACGGAGTCGAAGGTGGCCGGGTCAAAGCGTCCGAACGGATTGTCGAATTCGCTTTTGCCACGGTTATCCAGCAGGTTGGCGCCGACTTCGATGTCATCGGTCAGCGCATGGCTGAGGCTCAGGCTGATGGATTTGTTGCGGTAGGCATCGTGATCGCTGTCGCTGGGATAGGACTGGTGGGTGCGGTCGATGCCGGCAGTTTCATCGAGGCTGGCGCCGAGGTTGAAGCGGGTTTTGTCGTCACCGCCGGACAGGCCGACACTGCGTTCCCAGGTTTGGTTGCTGCCGAAACCGACATGCATCCGCGGCTGCAAGCCTTGTTCGCCGCCGCGCCGGGTGAAGATCTGAATCACCCCGCCAATCGCATCGCTGCCATAGATCACCGAGCGCGAACCGCGCAGCACTTCGACGCGTTCGATTTGCTCGATGTTCAGGTGTTGCAGGTTGCTGTCGCCGGAGGTGGCGTTGCCGATGCGCTGGCCGTCGACCAGCACCAGGCTCTGCGCCGACTGCGTGCCGCGAATATAGATCCCCGGCAGACTTCCGCGCCCGCCGGTTTGTGCCACTTGTACGCCGGGCACCCGTTGCAGCAGATCGGTGACGCTGCGCGGTTGCAGACGTTCGATGTCTTCGCGGGTGAATACGGTGTTGGCGGCGCTGCTGTCGTTGCGCGCTTCCACCTGGCGGTTGGCGCTGATCAGCAGGTCCGGCAACTTCAGGGCCTGATCACGTTCGAAAGTGTCGGCGAGGGCACTGGTGGTGGGCAGCAGGAGAAGGGGCAGGGCGAGACGCGAGAGGTTCATCGGAATCCGTTGGTACATAAAGCGAATTGAATTTTGAAAGCTGCACAAACCACTGTGGGAGCGAGCTTGCTCGCGAATGCGGTGTGTCAGTCAAGAATGAGTCGACTGACTGTCCGTCTTCGCGAGCAAGCTCGCTCCCACAGGGTTATTCACAGGTCTGGCGATTAGCGGTCAAGCAGCCCCAGACGCTCACGCACCGCCGCTTCGATCCCGGCCTCGTCCAGGCCGCACTCGGCCAGCATCTGCGCCGGTTTGGCATGCTCGACGTAGATGTCCGGCAAGCCCAGATGCAGCACCGACTTGAGGATATTTTCGCGGGCGAGGAATTCGCTGACCGCACCGCCGGCGCCGCCCATGATCGCGTTCTCTTCGACGGTCACCAGCAGGTCATGGCTGTTGGCGATTTCACGCACCAGCGCTTCGTCCATCGGTTTGACGAAGCGCATGTCGACCACGGTGGCGTCCAGGGTTTCGGCGACGTTCAACGCTTCGGTCAGTTGCACGCCGAACACCAGCAGGGCGACTTTGCTGCCTTGACGACGAATCACGCCCTTGCCGATCTCGATCGGCTCGAGGTTCTTCTCGATGGTCGCGTTCGGGCCGGTGCCGCGTGGGTAACGCACCGCCGCCGGGCCGTTGTACAGGTGGCCGGTGGTGAGCATCTTGCGCAGTTCGTTTTCATCGCTCGGGGTCATGATCACCATGCCCGGGATGCAACGCAGGTAGGACAGATCGAAACTGCCGGCGTGGGTCGGACCGTCCTCGCCCACCAGACCGGCGCGGTCGATGGCGAACAGCACGTCGAGGTTCTGTACCGCGACGTCATGCACCAGCTGGTCGTAACCGCGCTGCAGGAACGTCGAGTAGATCGCCACCACCGGTTTGGCGCCTTCGCAGGCCATGCCGGCCGCGAGGGTCACGGCGTGCTGTTCGGCAATCGCCACGTCGAAATAGCGCAGCGGGAAGCGTTCGCTGAACGCCACCAGATCCGAGCCTTCTTTCATCGCCGGGGTGATGCCCACCAGGCGCGGGTCGGCAGCGGCCATGTCGCACAGCCATTCACCGAACACACCGGAGTACTTCGGTCCGCCGGCCTTTTTCGGCGCGGCGGCCGGGGCGTCCAGCGGTTCGAGTTTGGTGATGGCGTGGTAACCGATCGGGTCGACTTCCGCCGGGGCGAAGCCCTTGCCTTTCTTGGTCACGACGTGCAGGAACTGCGGCCCCTTGAGATCGCGCATGTTGCGCAGGGTGGCGATCAGGGTCGGCAGGTCGTGGCCGTCGATCGGGCCGATGTAGTTCCAGCCCAGCTCTTCGAACAGAGTGCCGGGCACCAGCATGCCTTTGGCATATTCTTCGGTGCGGCGAGCGATTTCCCAGGCACCGGGCAGGCGCGACAACACTTTCTTGCTGCCTTCGCGCATGCTGGCGTAGGTGCGGCTGGAAAGGATCTTCGCCAGATAGTTCGACAGACCACCGACGTTGCGCGAGATCGACATGTCGTTGTCGTTGAGGATCACCAACATGTTGGCGTCGACTTCCGGCGCGTGGTTCAGCGCTTCGAAGGCCATGCCGGCGGTCAGTGCGCCGTCGCCGATCACCGCAATGGCCTTGCGATCACTGTTCTGCAGGCGGGCGGCAATGGCCATGCCCAGCGCGGCACTGATCGAAGTGCTGGAATGGCCGACGCCGAAGGTGTCGTACTCGCTCTCGGAGCGACGCGGGAAAGCGGCGATGCCGTCCTTCTGGCGCAGGGTTTTCATGCGCTCGCGACGACCGGTGAGGATCTTGTGCGGATAGGCCTGATGACCGACGTCCCACACCAGCCGGTCGTCCGGGGTGTCGAAGACGTAATGCAACGCGATGGTTAGCTCGATGACGCCCAGGCCGGCACCGAAATGCCCACCGGTCTGGCCGACCGTGTAGAGCAATTCCAGGCGCAACTCATCAGCCAGGGTTTCCAGCTCGGCTTCGCCTAACCGGCGCAGGCCGTCCGGCGTGTTCGCGCGGTCGAGCAGGGGCGTGGTCGGGCGCTTGCGGGGAATCTCATGGAACGTCGTGGGCATCAGGCGAATCGTTATAGGTATAAAAGATGCGGCAGTTTACCTGATGCATCGTTCCCTGCCCACGCGTTGGTCTTTTTTGGCTGATCAGCCTTCAGTTGCGCCGGTCGACGATATACCGGGCCAGATCGCGCAATGGCTCGGCGGCCGCGTCAAACGGTCGCAGTGCGTGCAGGGCCTGATCGCGCAGTTCCAGGGCGTAGGCCTTGGCTGCATCCAGGCCAAGCAGGGCCGGGTAGGTCGGCTTGTCGCGGGCGATGTCCGCGCCCTGGCGCTTGCCGAGGGTTTCGGTATCGCTTTCGACGTCGAGGATGTCGTCCTGCACCTGGAAGGCCAGGCCGATGGCCTGTGCATAACTTTGCAGGGCCTTGAGTTCATCCTTCTCGGCACGGCCACTGGAAAGGGCACCGAGTTTCACGCTGACTTCGATCAGCGCGCCGGTCTTGTGCCGGTGCATCTGTTCCAGAGCTTTCTGATCGAGCTTGAGGCCGACCGAGCCGAGGTCGATGGCCTGGCCGCCGACCATGCCCGCCGGGCCTGCCGCGTGCGCCAGTGCCGTGACCTGTTGCAGGCGGATATCCGCGCTCAGATCGCTCAGGCGTGGATCGAGCAGGGCGCTGAACGCCAGGCTCTGCAAGCCGTCACCGGCAAGGATCGCGCAGGCTTCGTCGAATTTTTTGTGGGTGGTCGGCTGGCCGCGACGCAGATCGTCGTCGTCCATCGCTGGCAAATCGTCGTGTACCAGCGAATAAGCGTGGATCAGCTCCACC
The DNA here is from genome assembly GCF_001679645.1 of Pseudomonas bananamidigenes. Classification (GTDB taxonomy): domain Bacteria; phylum Pseudomonadota; class Gammaproteobacteria; order Pseudomonadales; family Pseudomonadaceae; genus Aquipseudomonas; species Aquipseudomonas bananamidigenes. The sequence continues at coordinate 65,154 of NZ_LRUN01000037.1, forward strand.
GCGCACGCCGCGCCGTTGGCTTGTTCAGCCTTGCCGCCGAGGGCTTCGCATGCCGCGTAAACCAGCAGCGGACGCACGCGCTTGCCGCCGTTCATCACGCTGTAGCGCATGGCTTCGTACAGCCGCGCCAGCTCTGGCAGCGGCGCGTTGAACAGGGTTTCCAGTGCCGCATTGACCCGCGCCTGGCTGGTCGCCGAATACGCCGCGATCATTCCGGCTGGTCCGCGTCGAAGGGTTCCTCGGCGAGTTCGCCATCGCGCTCCAGCAACACCTGGACCTTCTGCTCGGCCTGGGCCAGCGCTGCCTGGCAGTCACGGGTCAGACCGATGCCCTGCTCGAAAGCGGTCAGCGAGTCTTCCAGAGACAATTCACCGTTCTCCAGACGCTCGACCAGCACTTGCAGGTCGGCGAGGGACTGTTCGAAATCCAGTGCAGCTTTTTTGCGGGCCATGGCGGCTAATTCCGGTTGACGTTAAACCGGCGCGACACTAGCAGATAGGGGGTTTATGGGCAAATGAGCGGCGGTTTCACGGTCATCGCGGGCGGATGGGAAACGGGTTTTGAACGTGACGAAAGTTATTCGGCTCATTTCGTGAGCCGAATAATTCCGCTATTCGGCTCACACCTCGTAAATCTGCGTGATTTCTGCCGCATTTCAAGATGTATCCGATTGTTAAAAAACTGCCGAATCGCTAACCTTCGCGCCTTCTACGACCCTACAGTCACGGGTCTTTCAGACGAAACGCAGTTTTCACCGCTGTGAAGTACCGAGGATCGGGTGCAAGGTTTCGTTCAGGCATGGCAGGAGGCATTACATGCGTTCAATTTTTTTGCTGCTGATCGGGCTGGCCGTTGCGCCGGCTCTGTGGGCTGCGCCGACTGCCGAGATGACGGAACCGGTGGGCGGCTGGCGCTACAACGGCTTGCTCGACCGCAGTGAAAACCCGCAAGTCGCCTATCCCACGCCGCCGATCGATCGCGGCATCCAGCGCAATCGCACGATGATCCAGGGCCAGCTCAAGGCCATCGGCAACCAGCGCGGACCGCACACCCTGGCGGTCAACGGCAATCCGCTGAATCTGTACACCGATGATGACGGGCGCTTCGCCCGGCCTTATGCGTTCGGCGCGGGCTCCAACAGTGTCGAAGTGCGCAGCGCCGAGGGCCAGTCGCTCAAACGCGTGCAGTTCTACGAAGCGAACAATCTGCGCACACCGGCGCGGATTCGAGTGGTACTGGGCTGGGACGATCCGAAGGCCGAACTGGACCTGCACATCATCACTCCGGACGGCCAGCATGCGTTTTTCGCCCACACGGCGTTGACCAACGGCGGCGGTCTGGACCCGGACGGCGTCGATGGCCCCGGCCCGGAAATGTTCACCATGACCGCACCGCTGCATGGCACCTATCTGGTTTACGTCAACTATTGGGGCAACTTCGGCGACGGCGGCTATAACTTCGAGGAGACCAGCAACCAGAACGAGGTCATCACCTCGCAAATCACGCTGGTGCTCAACGAAAACACCGTCGACGAAAAACGCGAAACGTTCATCGTGCCCCTGCGGGCCATCGGTGATCTGCTGCTGGTCAAGACTTTCAACTATTAAGCATCCCGCAACCACGGATGAACTGCCGAGCTTTGGGAACATGAGCGAGAAGATGAGCGAAAACACTGAGACCCCGGCGACCGCCGCACCCACCGCCAAACCTTTCCGGCGCTGGCCGTTGCTGGTGGCCGGCCTGTGCCTGGTGGCCGGCGTGGCGGGCGGGCTCGGCTGGCTGATGCACAAACCCAGGCTGCCGGCGGCGGCACTGGCCAGCGACAAGCTCGGCCTGAGTCGCCCGGATGCGCTGCTGGAAACGCGCTCCCTGAGCCAGTTGCCCAAGGACCTGCTGACGGTGCCGTTCCTCAAGGCCACGCTCACCGAGGATTTCGTCTTCTATTACGAGACCCACGCCGACCGTCTCGGGCTGATCGGCAGTCTGCGGCGGATCATCTACGAGCATGACCTGAAGCTGCAGGACAGCCTGATCGAGCAACTCTTCGATCAACCGGCAGACGTCGCGCTGTGGCGCGGCGCCGATGGTCGCCTGAAGGATTTCCTGCTGGTGATGGACCGCGGCGGGCTGGCCAGGCTGCTGGAACCGCTGGCGAAAGTTGCACTGGATGACTCGCAACTGAGCGTGCTCAGCACTCTGAAAGTCGGCGGCGATGATGTGCCGCTGTATCAACTGACCTACAACGCCAGCAAATCCCTGTTGTTCGCTTCCCGTGGCGACAAGCTGGTGGTGGTGTCCAACCCGGCCAAGTTCTACGATCCGGAAAACGGCGCTTCCGAAGAGTCCGGCCATGTTTCTACGCAAGCGCTGGCGGCGCTGCTCAACGGCGAAAAGCTGTTCCCCGAAGCGTTCGGGTTGCCGGTCAAGGCACCGGAAATCAAACAGCGTCTGTCGGTCAATTCCAGCGTCCTGGCCATGGGTTACCAGCGTTTCATCCCGAATTTCGCCGGCCTGCGTTTCGACATGGATGACAAGGGCTGGCACAGCTTCCTGGCCATGGATGAACTGGACAATCAGCCGGACTTCGATTTCAAACCGGTGTGGCAGGCCATGCCCTTGGGCGCCAGTGCCTGTGTGACCTTGCCGGTGGCGGCCGAGCCGCAGAAACCATTGCTGGTGAAGCTCGGTGCCGAAGAAGCGGTGGCGCAGAAACTCACCGAACACGTGGCCGGCGCGGCGGGCCTGTGCTGGTACGCCGATTCGCGGCTGTACACGCCGTTGCTGGTGGCCAGTCTGAAGGACGAAGACAGCGGCAAGCTCGACGCTGATATCGGCACGTTGTTCGATTCGATGGTCGGCGCCTATGAAGGCAAGGTCGACGACCACGCCTTCCCGGTGGTCGAGAAGCAGGAAGGCCAGAGCCATCTCTGGCAGCGTCAGGTCAGCTCCAATTTCGGTCCGTATGCAGCGAAGGATGCCGAAAACCCGGATGCGATCACGGGGCGTGCCTTCATGAAGGTCAGCCTCGCGCGCCACGGTTCGACGCTGTTGTTTTCCCTCGACGACAAACTGGTCGACAAGGCCCTCGGCACCCTCGACAAGCGCTTCCCGCCGATGGCCGACGTGCTGCCGAAAGACGTGCTGATGCCGATCTACTTCGGCCCGGACTCCATGGCGCAACTGATGCAGCAGGAAACCCTCGACAGCCTGCCCCAGGACATGGAGCCGGTGTTCTACAACGCCGCGCAAACCTACCTGATCCCGAAACTGCGCACCCTCGGCGGCTACGGCAAATATGCCCTGACCCTGCCTGAAGGCAGTGAGCCCGACGGTCACTGGCAATGGCTGCCGCTGGAGTGGAAAGCGCTGTGACAGCACTTATCCGCAGCCTCGGCTTGTTCGCACTGCTACTGAGCGCGGGCGCCCGAGCGGTCGAAACGCCGGCGCTCGACCCCGCGCAATCTCAGGTCTTTCGCGCCTGGTTCGTGCGCATCGCTCAGGAGCAGTTGAGCAAAGGCCCGAGCCCGCGCTGGTATCAGCAGGACTGCGCCGGGCTGGTGCGGTTTGCCGCCAACGAAGCGCTGAAAGTCCATGACGACAAATGGCTGCGCAGCAACGGCGTATCCAATCGCTATTTGCCGCCGGAGCTGGACCTGAGCGCCGACCAGCGCAAGCTCGCCCAGCAATGGCAGCAGGGCGGCGGCAAGGTCGGGCCCTACGTCAATGCGATCAAACTGATTCAGTTCAACAGCCATCTGATCGGCCGCGACGTGTCCCAGGCACGGCCTGGCGATCTGATGTTTTTCGATCAGGGCGACGACCAGCACCTGATGATCTGGATGGGCCGCTACATCGCCTATCACACCGGCACGACCACCCCAACCGACAACGGCATGCGTTCGGCAAGCCTGCAGCAACTCATGACATGGAAGGACACCCGATGGATACCCGACGCAGCCAACCCCAACTTCATCGGCGTCTATCGACTGAACTTTCTCTCCCAATGACCGGTGCCCGCATGTTGCGTTTACTGCCTTTTCTGTTGTTGTTAGCCCTGCCGTTTTCGGCGGTAAATGCCGATGACTCTGTTGAGCCAAGCGGCTACGCACCGGTCTCCGGTGAAAGCTTCTTCCTGCTGGCCGACAGCAGTTTTGCCAGTGACGAGCAGGCGGTGGTGCGCCTCGAAGCGCCGGGCCGTGACTACCGCCGTTTCCGCATGGAACCGTATGGCGGGGCCGACATCCGCGTGTACAGGATCGACAAGCCGCTGGACTTCCTCAAGCGCCAGAAGAACCTGCACCGCGTGGTCAGCGACGGCCAGTTCAAGGGCGAAGGCCTGTCGAACACCCTCGCGTATCTGTGGGACAACTGGTACCGCAAATCCCGTCGGGTAATGCAGCGTGCGTTTTCCTACGAATCGCGCCAGCAAGTCACCGAGCAAGTACCGGAACTGAAAATGGGCAACGCCATCGCCGCGCCGACGCCGTACGACGCGCAACCGCAGTTCGCCCTGATTCCGGGCCTGCCGGTGGTCAGCCAGTTCCGTTATCCGCTGTGGCAGGCCAAGCCGATCCAGCCGCCGACCGGGGTCAATCTGGCCGGATCCTCCAGCGAGTTCGTCAGCGTCGCACCGGGTAACGTCTACATCCCGCTGGGCAATCTGAAACCGGGGTTGTATCTGGTCGAAGCGCTGATCGGCAAGTACCGCGCAACCACCATGGTCTTCGTTTCCAACACCGTTGCCGTGAGCAAGATTGCCGGTGATGAACTGCTGGTCTGGGCTGCACGCAAGCACGAAGGCAGCTCGGTGCCGAAGGTCAATGTGCTGTGGACTGACGGCCTCGGCGTGATGAGCAGCGGCGCCACCGACACCGACGGTCTGCTGCGCCTGAAACACGTCAGCCCGGAGCGTTCGTTCGTCATTGGCGAGGACGAAGAGGGCGGCGTATTTGTCTCGGAAAACTTCTATTACGACAGCGAAATCTACGACACCAAACTCTATGCCTTTACCGACCGGCCGCTGTATCGCCCGGGTGATTGGGTGTCGCTGAAAATCGTCGGTCGCGAGTTCAAGAATGCGCGGGACTCGGTACTGCCGGGCGCGGCGGACGTCGATGTCAGCGTGCTCGATGCCACCGGCACCGAGTTGCAGCGTCTCGATCTGAAGCTTGATGCCAAGGCAGGTACCCAGGGCCGTTTCCAGTTGCCGGACAACGCGGTGGCCGGTGGTTACGAGATTCGCTTCAACTACAAGGATCAGGCTTACAGCAGCGCGTTCCGGGTGGCGGAGTACATCAAGCCGCACTTTGAAATCTCGCTGAATCTGGCCAAACAGGACTATCGCACCGGCGAAGCGGTGAAGGGCAGCCTGGTGCTGCTGTACCCGGACGGCAAACCGGTGGCCAACGCCAAACTGTCTCTGAGCCTGCGCGCCCAGCAACTGTCGATGGTCGACAATGAGCTGCAATACCTCGGGCAATTCCCGGTGGAACTGACCAGCACCGAACTGACCACCGACAGCAAGGGCAGCGCGACCCTCGACCTGCCGGCCACGGACAAACCAAGCCGTTACATGCTCACTGTGTTTGCCAGTGATGGCGCGGCGTATCGGGTCAAGACCACCAAGGAAATCCTCATCGACCGGGGCGCCGCCAGTTTCCGCCTGAACGCACCGCAGCGCTTCAGCGCAGTCGGTGACAAGGTCGCATTCAGCTACGCCAATGAGGGGGGCAGCGAACAGGCCCGGGCCGTTGTGCCGAGCAGCTACAGTTGGGTGCGTCTGGAAGACCAGAGCACCGGCGAAGGCAAACTGGCAGCGAAAGACAAAGGCTTCAGTGTGACGTTCGATCGTCCGGGGACTTACAACCTGTCGCTGAAGGATCAGTTTGGCCGGGTGCTCGGTGGCACCGGTCATTCGGTCACCGGTGATGGCGTCAAGGCCGTGCCGGGCACCGTGGAAATCGTCCTCGACAAACCCGAGTACAAGGCCGATGACGAAGCACTGGCGCTGATCACCTTCCCCGAGCCGGTCAGCGATGCATTGCTGTCGCTGGAGCGCGACAAGGTCGAAGCCACCGCGCTGCTGGCCAAGGGCGGCGACTGGCTGAAGCTGGAAAAACTCAGTGACACCCAATACCGAGCCCGCATCCCGGTGAAGGACAACTTCGCGCCGAACCTGACGTTCTCCGTGCTGTACACCAAGGGCGGTCAGTACAGCTTCCAGAACGCCGCGATCAAGGTCGCCGCGCCGCAGATCGATGTGGCGATCAAGACCGACAAAGAGACGTATCAGCCAGGCGATACCGTGACGGTCGACCTGACCACCCGGTTCGCCGGCAAGGCTGTGCCGGCGCACCTGACGGTCAGCGTGGTCGACGAAATGGTCTACGCGCTGCAACCGGAAGTCGCGCCGACCATCGACCAGTTCTTCTACCACCCGCGCCGCAACAACGTGCGCACCAGCGCCAGCCTGTCGTTCATCAGTTACGACGTGGCATTGCCGGGCAGCCCCGGCGCGCCGGGCAAGGCCAATCGCAGCGAGCGCGGAGTGAAAGTGCTGGAACGGCCTCGCCGCGAAGACGTCGACACCGCCGCGTGGCAGCCGGAGCTGTTGACCGACGCCGACGGCAAGACCCGTTTCACCTTCAAGATGCCGGACTCGCTCACCCGCTGGCGCATCACCGCGCGGGCGATTGCCGATGATGGTCAGGTCGGGCAGAAGAAGCAGTTCGTGCGCTCGGAAAAACCGCTGTACCTGAAGTGGAGCGGGCCGAGCAAATTCCGCAAGGGCGATCAGCCGCAACTCGGCGTGTTCGCCTTCAGCCAGGCCGAAAAACCGGTCAAGGCTGAACTGGTGACTCACTACGCCGGCACCGAACAGCGCCTGCCGGTGACCCTCAACAACGGCATCAACTACCTGCCGTTGCCGGCGTTCGCCCTGGCTTCCGGCGAGTGGACCGCCGAGCTGGTGCAGGACGGCAAAACCGCCGACGCCCTCGCGGTGCGCCTGACCGCCACCGGTGAAGGCTGGCAAGTGACGCAGACCCAGAGTCTGGACGTGGCCAGCGGCGATACACCGTTGAGCCTGCCGGCAGACGCCACCGACATTCGCCTGCGTCTGGATGACAGCCCGCAAGCGCTGTTCCGTTCGGCCCTCGACGATCTGCTCGGCTATCCCTACGGCGGTGTCGAGCAGACCGCCAGCCGCCTGCTGCCGCTGAGCATTGCTTACCCGTCGCTGGCGTCCAACCCGCAGATCCGCGACCGCTTGCGCCTGATCATGCAGAACAGCCGTCTGCGTCTGGTGCAAATGGCCGGGCCGTCGGCGAGCTTCACCTGGTGGGGCTTCGACGGCGAGCCGGATGCGTTCCTCACCGCTTATGCCTATTTCGCCGACTGGAACGCCAGCCGGGTGCTCGAGCTGACCCTGCCGCCGGAGCACTGGCAGCGGGTGCTGGAGGTCTACGCCAAGCAGGCACCGAACACACCATTGCTGCAACGGGCGCTGATCCTGTCGTTCGCCAGACAGATGCATCTGCCGGTCAACACATTGCTCAGTGGCTTGATGGAGGATCTGTCCAGGGCCGGTGAAGGCAATGCCGAAACCTTGATGGACGACGGTGAAGACAGTCTGGTGATGAGCGATCCGGAATCGACGCTCGGTCTGGCGGCGGCGCGGGTCTTGACCGCATCGCTGGCCACCCAGTCCAAAGTCGCGTTGCCGGATGCGTTCAATCGTCAGCTGAGCGCTGCGCAACAGCGTCTGGCCGTCAGCTCTCAACCGTTTGTCGAAGCGCTGAACCTGTCGCTGCAACCGTTCGATCAGGCCCGTGCGACAGCGCTGCTGCAACGCCTGTTGCCGCAGCAATCGACCCTCGAACGTGCGCTGGCGCTGACCTGGCTGCAACGCAGCATCGCTCAGGCCTCGCCGACCATCGCGCTGGCACCCGGCGAAGGCTGGAAGAAAAACTACGGCGCGACCGGCGAGATGTATTGGACGTGGCAAGGTGCGACGCCGGTGCCGAGCGTGTTGACAGTGTCGGGCACTCAGGAGCGCCCGTTGCTTGCGGCGCTGAGCTTCCAGACCCAGCAACCGGCGGTCGATCCGATGGCCGTGACCATCACCCGTCGCCTGTCGCGTCTGGTGCCGGGTGACGAAGCCTTCACCTTCAAGCTGGAGCCGGTCGGCACCAAACCGTTGTCCAGCGACAGTCTGTACCTGGACGAAGTGATCCTCACCAGCAAAGCGCCGAAACCACTGCGCTACGGCATGCTCGAAGTGCCGTTGCCGCCGGGCGCCGATGTCGAGCGCACCACGTGGGGCATCAAGTTGCTGGGCAAGGATGGCACCGAGCCGACCGCGCTGGAGAAGGCACGGTTCGAACCGGGCCAACTGGCCTACGCCGTGCCGGTGGATGCGCTGAGCGGTGAATTGCGCCTGCGGCATCTGGTGCGCTTCTCGCAGAAGGGCCAGTTCAACCTGCCGCCGGTGCGTTTCACTCAGGTCTACGCGCCGCAGCATCAGGCTCAGGAAGCGAAAGCGGCCCTCGGTCAGGTCACGGTCAACTGACATGAAACGGCCGCTGCTGTGGCTGATGCTGTGTCTGATTCCTGCGCTGGCGACGGCGCAGGATGAACCGCTGCGCGTGGCCTACAAGGGCGAATTGTTGTCGCTGAACACCACGCAACTGACCGCCCGCGAGCCGTTGCCGTCGTCGCTGGATACGCCGCTGGGCAGTTTGTGGAAGGTGTTCGTCTACGCGTGGCTGGTGGATACCGGCGCACGGGAACCGGCGTATGAATGTCGCGGACAGTCGAAGGAGGAAGTCTATTGCTGCACTGCGGGCGGCAGGATCGAGCGTGATCAGGCGCTGGTGAAATCCTGCGGGTTGTATTTCGAGCCGGCGCGGCTGGGCATAACCGCTGGCGATTGGAAAACCTATTGGCAGGCGCGACAGGCGCCGTCGTGGTTGCTGAACCTGCCGTCGATGCAGCCGGCTACTCGGGTGTCCGTGGCTGACTTGCTGAAGGTTTTATCCTGGTTGCCGGCTCAGGATCAGATGCGTCGCGTGCTGCTCGACGTGGTGCTGAACGCGGCGGATGGCAATGTCGTCGGTGAACTCGGCGGCCGCTTGCGGGTGAAGACCTGGAGCTGGCTCGGCGATCAGGACCCGCAATCACGTCAGGGCGGATTCGCCGGCTGGACGGCAGATGGCTCGCCGATCTGGGCCGGTGGCCGGGGGACCAGTCAGATGGTGTTGCGGCATTACGGTTCGGCCCTGGCAACCGTGTTGCCCGCATCATGGCCGGCGGACGCGGGGCGATGTGTCGAAGTCGGTCTGTTTTCGCGTTATCCCGTTGCCCGGGTCATGACCGGTGATCGGGCGGTGACTTCAGGCCCGTTGCAGGGCGATTACCGCGTCGAATTCGCCAACGGCAATGCGCTGGATATCCACAGCGACGGCGAACTGTTTCTGCTCAATGACAAGCTTGTGGCGCGGCTGGATCGCGAAGAATACGTCGCTCGTGTCCTCGAACGTGAAGCCAGACCGGAACCCGCCGAAGCCGCCAAAGCCCTTGCCGTGGCGATCCGCACTTATCTGCTGCAGAACGCCACACGCAACGGCGAATGTCTGAGCATCGATGACAGCAGCACCCGCCAGCGTGTCGCTCCGCGTCCGGCGTCCGCCGAATCGCGCAACATCGCGGCATGGACGGCGGATCTGGTACTGGCTGGCAGCACTGTCACCTATCACTCCGATCAACCCGGCCCCGACAAACTGGCCTGGCAACAAGCCGTCGAACAAGCCAATGCCGGGCAGCGCTACGACGCGATTCTGCTCCACGCCTATCCGCGCGCCAGCCTCAGTCGCTGGGACAACCCGGTGGCGTCCTGCGAAGCACTGCCCGCCGCACAGGACTGGCTGCAGAAGCAGCGGCGTGGCTGGCGTCCGAAGCTGGAAAGCGAAACCGGCTACAGCGAAGTCAGCACTTTCGCCGTCTGCAAACTCGCGTTCGGGCGACCCTTCGTCGACCGCGAACGCCAGCGCATCTACGTGCGCGGCGTGCTGTCGTTGCAGGATCGCCTCGATCTGACTCACGAATACCTGCACCTGGCCTTTGAAGCACACCCCAACGGCCAGGATGAAACCTACATCGAAGGGCTCGCCCGTCACCTTTTGCTGGAATAGACCATGACACTCCGTTTTCCACAGGCCCTGCTGTTGCTCTGCGCATTCAATGCATTGCCGATGGCGATGGCCGCCGACAGCGTCAAACTCGACACTCCGGTCGGTGGCTGGCGCACAGGCGCGCCAGACGGCGAGGGGGAAGACTTCCGCCAGACCGTCAACTACCCGGCCTCCTCGGTGAACACCCCGGTCGGCCAGGCCAACACCGCCCGCATCAGCGGTGAAATCAAAGCCACACCGAAAAGCAAAGAGCCCGGCCGGCTGATCGTCAACGGTGTCAGCATGCCGTTGAAAATCGACGACAGCGGCCGCTTCGACCGCCCGTTCTCCTTCCCCAAAGGCAGCAACAGCGTCGAAGTCCGCAGCCCCGACGGCCAGCAACGTCACCGCACCCAGTTCCTCAACGCCAGCGGCGGTGCGACGCCGGCCAAACTGCGCGTGCTGCTGTCCTGGGACAGCGACGGCACCGACCTCGACCTGCACCTGATCACCCCCGACGGCGCACACATCTGGTACGGCGACCGCGTCGCCCCCAACGGCGCGGCCCTGGACGTCGACGTGACCACCGGCTACGGCCCGGAAATCTTCGCCATGCCGGCGCCGATCAAGGGGCAGTATCTGGTGTATGTGAACTACTTCGGCGGTGGCTATCGCGGGGATGACGAGGGCGGGGAAGAGGCGGTGCAGCCGCTGACCACCGCGCAGGTGACGGTGATTACCGAGGAAGGGACGCCGAGCGAGAAGATGGAGACGTTCGTGGTGCCGATGCGGGCGGTGGGGGAGTTGACGTTGGTGAAGTCGTTTAGTTATCCCTGAACTATCGGATCATTTAGAAAAAACCCCGCACAGTGCATTGCCTTCATATCCGTGAACGATGGGTCCCAGCACCATGAATGGGCCACAAGCGTATAGCGGAGATGGCACTTTTTGCTCGGTGTCGAGCAGAACGACTTCGTTTCCGAACTCGTCTTTGCCGAAGGATTGCTCGGAATACGACGCGCACACCGGCAGTTTCAACGGCACCGGAACCAGTGCCCAGATAGTAACTCCGCACCATTCTCGGACGGGTGGCGATTTTGCTGTTCTGGTGATCTGTGGGGGAGTCGAACGGTAGTTTTGTACTCTGTAGGCGTCGGTTTTGAGTGTGGTTTTTTCAGGGAAGGAAACACCTACTCCCACGCATGCTGTCAGGCTGAGGCATGCAGTCGTTGTCAGGGCAGCAGATGTCAGGCGTGAATTCATGAGGTGGGTTATCAATTTTGAAACGTCCTTGTGCAATATTGTTCCTTGCTTTTCCGTGCCGGGTAACGGTGAAACTCTCCGCGTGGTCGATGTTTCTCGGGACCAAATAATGACCTCTGTCTTAACCTCAAAGGTCGTGCGATCAGTGCTCGTCACCGTTCCTCGATATGTCATCACTCGCCAGCTCACGCTCGATTTGTTCGATGCTGGGCAGGCTGGTTTGAAATTCTACCGGCAGAGACTCTACCAATTGGTATTCCGCCACCCCTATAGGGCGGGCGTTGTCACGAAGGGCATATTCAGCCACCACCTTATTCTTGCTTTTGCACAGCAGTAGACCAATGGTCGGGCTGTCCTGGGGGTGTTTGAGCTGTGCATCGACTGCGGTCAGATAAAAACTCAGTTGCCCCAAATGCTCGGGCTTGAATTTGCCAGCCTTGAGTTCTATCACCACATAGCAACGGAGCTTGAGGTGATAAAACAGCAGATCGATAAAGAACTCGTCACCACCCACATCCAGCAGTACTTGCTGACCGACGAACGCAAAGCCTGCACCCAGTTCCAAGAGGAAATCAGTGACATGTTTGATTAGAGCGGTTTCAATTTCTCTTTCTTGGGCATCTACGGTCAGACCGAGGAAGTCGAAACGGTACGGGTCTTTCAGCGATTCGCGGGCCAGGTCGGAATGAGGTTTTGGCAGGTTGCTGTCGAAGTTACTGACTGCCTTGCCGCTGCGCTCCAGCAAGCGCGTCTCGATTTGCATTACCAGAATGCTGCGTGACCAGTTGTGCTCGATGGCCTGAGATGCGTACCAGCAACGAGGTTCACGGGAGGACAGCTTGTCCAACAGCACTAGGTTGTGGCCCCAAGGTAATTGTGCAGCAGCTTGTTGCACAAATTCTCTATCCGGCCACGCTTCAGCAAAAGCGCGCATGTATTTCAAATTACGGGGGGAAAACCCTTTCATATCTGGAAAGGTTGCGCGTAAATCCTGAGCCAAGCGATCGATTACCTTTGTACCCCAGCCTTGTTGTGCTTGCCGCGACAAAATATCGTGGCCGATCTCCCAGTAAAGAAGCACAAGCACCCGATTGACCGCCAACGTTGCGCGTTGTTGAGCATCATGGATACGGCTCTTCAATTCGGTCAGCCAGACGCTGTAACCCTCGGGTTGTGCACTTAGACTAACAGGGGTGTGGCGCATGCTTTTTCCGCTTGGTTTCATCGGTGCGGCCTTGCAGTTTTGCAGGCAGGGCCGAAGGTTAGCCAGCGTACTCCCCAGGCGCAAGCGGGACGGACTGCTCTAGGACATTTCCTTCGGTAGAAAGAGAGGCTGCTTACTTTTTCAGGCGTCGATGCTTTGCAGGAGAGCAGTGGCGGCAATGTTCATGCAGGATCAGCAGCTTTTCTGAAGGCATTAAAAAGCCGGCTTGTGGCCGGCTTCTCGGGGACTGGCTTGGTTTATTTTTGGTAAACCGCGCCAGCCTTCAAAACGTACATCCGGATCTTGCGTCCGGCTGTGGGACTTGGTCAGACAGTGGTCTGCCGCGTCAGGCGTCATCTGGGCCGCAGGGCGGGGCGATGCGCGAATGTGGGGCGCAGGATACTGAGTTTTGCCGGGGATTCCCAGCTTGAACTGCGGTTTAGAGCCATCAAACTGCAGAAAATCGAGGATTTGTACCGAGTTTCAGGGGCTCATCACCAGCAGGCCGGGTCACACCAGGTCAAAGAAACGGCACCACCGGCCGCCGTTTGCCCAGCGTCGACCACCAGAACACCCACCCCAACACATGAATTCTCTGCTCCTCGATCTGCGCAGCCCTGAAGATCTCGTCCGGGTATTCCGCGCTGTTGTGGCTACGCAGGCGCAAGGCGTTGCCGGGCATGCGGTGCAGGTATTTGATGCGCAACATGCCGTCGTGTTCGATGGCGTAGATTTCGCCGTCCACCACTTGGGTCAGGCTGCGGTCGATGGCGAGGGTGGAGCCGTCTTCGATTTTCTCGGCCATGCTGTTGCCGATCATGTGGGTGCAGATGGCGTCAGTGGGGTGGATATCCAGGGATTCAAGGTGGCTGCGGGGCAGGCGCACGGTCTGCTCCGGGTCCTTGATGACGTGGGTCTTGCCGGAACCGGCTGCCGTGGGCGCTTCCTTGTAGAGCGGCAGTTCGATGTCGGTGGATTCGAGCACCGTGTAAACGCCACTGATGGACTGGGCATCGAACGTATCGCCCGGACCCGCCTGCAGACGCGGGGCGTCTTTCGGGCCTTCGCCGGTTCTCAGCCAGAGACTGTTGACCGATAACAGGCGCGCCACCTCTTCCATGCGGTACGCGGGGACGCCCCGGGTGTACCAGTTATGAACGTTTTGGGCTTCCGTGCCCCAGAACTTTGCGAATCCCGTGGTGGTGATGTTCGCAGCTTCCAGGAGTGCCTTGAATCTTGGACCGCTAGTGTTCTTTCTCATAAACACGAGTCTAAGGCCGGCCCAGAGCGCTTTGAATAAACCTGGCGTTCAAAATCGAGGCAAATTTTGCGACGGGATGTAAGACGTACTTGTAGGAAATTACACACGCTAAAACTTTTCTGTAGGCAGCCATAAACAAAGCGTTTAAGTCACTGCCCGTCAGGCACAAAAAACCCCGGATCAACCGGGGTTTTCTTCAAGCGTGTCGCAGGTCGAGAGGCTTAGCCTTTGTAGGCAGCAACCGACTTGGTGATCGCGGCGCGGGCAGCGTCAGCGCCGTCCCAACCTTCGATTTTGACCCATTTGCCTTTCTCGAGATCCTTGTAGTTCGCGAAGAAGTGCTCGATCTGCTGGATCAGCAGGGCTGGCAGGTCGGTGTATTCCTTCACGTCCACGTACAGCTGGGACAGCTTGTCGTGCGGGACTGCGATGACTTTGGCATCGCCGCCGCCGTCGTCGGTCATGTTCAGGACGCCGACCGGACGTGCGCGGATCACCGAACCTGGCGCAACCGGGTAAGGGGTCACGACCAGCACGTCCAGGGGATCACCGTCGTCAGCCAGGGTGTTCGGGATGAAACCGTAGTTGGCCGGATAGAACATCGGGGTGGCCATGAAACGGTCAACGAACAGGCAATCGCTGTCTTTGTCGATTTCGTACTTGATCGGCGCGTGGTTGGCCGGGATCTCGATCGCGACGTAGATGTCGTTCGGCAGGTCTTTGCCAGCCGGAATCTTGCTGTAGCTCATTGGGCGTTGCCCCCGTTAGTAGACCAAAACACTTGGCCGGATTGACCAAAAAGTGGCGGCGATTATAGGCATATTCGACCCGCGATGCCATGCACCGAAAGTCGTCCGGGCCTTACTCGTGTGCCTGATAGACCGGGTCCGTGGCCTGAAGTTGCTTCAGTCGGGCCAATGGATCCTGGCGGTAGAAAAGTCGCAGTTGCGCATACACCTGTGGATAAGCCTCGTGCAGCAGGTCCGGGGCGCTGAAAAAGTACTCGCTGGTAACGGCAAAGAACTCGGCCGGGTTCTCGGCGGCATACGGGTCGATGGCCGTTTCGGCGTCGGGATGGCGGTCGAGCTGACGGTTGAGATCATCGTAGGCCGCCTGCATGACCTCGGCCCAGTCGCTGACCCGCATGTCGGCGTGCAGCGGCGGCAGGCCATTGGCGTTGCCGTTGAGCATGTCGAGTTTGTGCGCCAGTTCGTGGATCACCAGGTTATAGCCTTCCCAGCCACCACTGGCCATCACTCCGGGCCAGGCGAGAATGACCGGCCCCTGCTGCCAGGCTTCGCCGCTGTGCTCGCCATCCCACTCGTGTTCGACGCCACTGGCATCGCGATGGCGCTGCGGGCTGAGGAAGTCGTCGGGGTACAGAATGATTTCGTGGAAGCCCTGATACCAGTTCAGATCGCCGAGGTGCAAAAGCGGCAACTGCGCCTGGGCTGCGAGCAGCAGCCGCTGTTCCTGATGCAGTTCGACACCGGGCAGGGCGGTCAGGTGCTTGTCTTCGAGGAACAGTACGCAGGCTTCGCGCAACCATTGGTCCTCTGCCGGGCTGATGCCGTCAAGAAAACTCAGATGGTGGCGCACCCGTTGCCACATGTCATCGGCAATCGGGTGCCTGGCCAGAATGCGCCGGCGTCGCCAGGCGCTCAGTGACCACATCGGATCAGCGCGATTCGGCTTTGGAACCGGCGCCGCCAAGGCGGCTGCGCAGCATGCCGATGATCATCGGCACCAGCGACAGCAGGATGATACCGACCACCAGCAGCGACAGATTCTTCTTGATGAACGGTACGTTGCCGAAGAAGTAGCCCAGGGTCACCAGACCGCCAACCCACAGGATCGTGCCGAATACACTGAAGCCGAAGAAACGCGGGTAAGGCATTTTTGCGACGCCGGCGACGAACGGCGCAAAGGTACGGATGATCGGCAGGAAGCGCGCCAGGGTCACGGTCTTGCCACCGTGCTTGTCGTAGAAGTCATGGGTCTGTTGCAGATAATCCCGACGGAAAATTTTCGAATCCGGATTGCTGAACAGTTTTTCCCCTGCCGTCCGTCCGATCACGTAGTTGGTGCTGTCGCCGAGAATCGCCGCCAACATCAGCAGGCCCGCCAGCAGCACGGGGTCCATGCCGCCGCCTGCGGCCACTGCGCCGGCGATGAACAGCAACGAATCGCCCGGCAGGAACGGCGTGACCACCAGACCGGTTTCGCAAAAGATGACCAGAAACAGGATGGCGTAGATCCAGGTCCCATAGTTGTTCACCAGCATGTCGAGGTAGACGTCGAGATGCAGAATGATGTCGATCGGGTTGAAATCCATGTGGGCACCTGTGGTAATGGCCCGACTCGGCAGGCCTGTGCGGATGATTCGGTGTAAGCCTACAAGCGGGTGTAGTTTTTCTTACAGGCCGGAAAGCACAGGATTATACGATCTGTCAGGTGAAAAGCGCGTTGGTTTTGTAGCGGGGCGTTTCGAGGGGAAACGAGGCGCAGGCCTGGTGGCGAGGCAGACTGCTCCTTCGCCACGATGGCCTGTTAGAAAAAATCAGAGTTCGTCGCTGATCGGCAGAATGTAGTTCTTGAACTCGGTGTCTTCCTTGAATCCGATGGACTCGTAGGTTTTCTGCGCCACTTCGTTGTCGCTGCTGGTGGAAACGCGCATCCGCACGGCCTGGGTTTCCTTGGCCATGCGCTTGGCGGTGCGGATCAGGTTGTCGGCGACCAACTGACGCCGGGCATCTTCGGCGACGTAGATGTCGTTGAGGATCCACACGCGCTTGAGCGACAGCGAGGAGAAGCTCGGATAGAGCTGGCAGAAGCCCATGAGCTTTTTGTCGTCGTCATCGGCCAGGGCCAGGTAAATCACCGATTCCTTGCGCCGCAGGCGTTTTTCGAGGAATGCCCGGGACGAGTCCGGATAGGGCAGGGAGCCGTAGAACTCACGATATTTGACGAACAGCGGAGCCAGCAGGTCCAGGTGTTCGAGGGTCGCTTGAATAATCCGCATGATAGGTCTCGTCTTCAAGTGGCTGTCTTCAACTGCTCTGACGGCGATGGGAAACCCGGGCGGCCGTGCGTCGATCCTGCCTGAAACCGGCGCATCAAGGCAATGCGGAAACGGTTCAGGCCGTCGGTGGATCGAGCAGGAAATTACTCTTCATATCTGCACCGGCTTCCGATTCCAGCGTCTGAACCTGCGCCTCGTCCTTCAGATTGACCCCCGACAGCTTTCGCCGACAGGCTTCGCGCATCAGATACAGCAAGCGATGCGCCGCCATGCCGTAGCTCAAGCCCTCAAGCCGCACATTGGAGATGCAATTGCGGCAGGCATCGGTGAGGCCGACCTTTGGATTGTAGGTGAAATATAAACCGAGGCTGTCCGGCGAGCTGAGGCCGGGGCGCTCTCCGATCAGCATCACGACCATTTTGGCGCCCAGCAACTGGCCGATTTCGTCGCCAATCGCCACTCGGCCTTGCTCAACCAGCACCACGGGCGCAATTGACCATTCGTCGGCGGCCATTTGTTCTTGCAGGCGGGTTAGCAATGGCAGGGTATGCCGGTGCACCGCCAGCGCCGAGAGCCCGTCGGCCACTACGATCACCAGATCCACGCCGCCTGGATTCGCCAGGGCGTATTCGCGCAGGGCTTGCGCCGATTGATCGCTCAACCTGCGCCCCAGATCCGGGCGTTGCAGGTAGCTGTTGCGATCCACCGCCGCGCTGTGCAGCAGCAGGCTGTCGCGCTGGCGCTCGGCCAGTTGAGCGCTGAGCCCGGCATGATCGAAGGGCAGATGCACCGCATCCCGGGCCTGTGCGTGGGCGTACTGGAAATCCAGTTGGGCGCGGGTCGGCAGGCTGGTGCCGGTGCGACCGAGGGCGATTCGCGCCGGGGTCAGGCGACGCAGCTCAAGCCAGGGGTTCTGTGGATCGACGGGCGGTTTTTCCATCTGACTCATCCCAGTTGCGCCAGGGCCTGGCGGAAGGCCGGCGGCAGGTTGTTACCGAAGCGGACCTTGCCGTCCGCCTGGGTGAAGATGCCCATCTTCGCCAGCCACTGCTCGAACTCCGGCGCCGGTTTCAGGCCCAGGGTCTGGCGCGCATAGAGCGCGTCGTGGAACGAGGTGGTCTGGTAGTTGAGCATGATGTCGTCGGAGCCGGGGATGCCCATGATGAAATTGATCCCCGCCACGCCCAGCAAGGTCAGCAGGGTGTCCATGTCGTCCTGGTCGGCTTCGGCGTGGTTGGTGTAGCAGATGTCGCAGCCCATCGGCACGCCGAGCAGCTTGCCGCAGAAGTGGTCTTCGAGGCCGGCGCGGATGATCTGCTTGCCGTTGTAGAGGTATTCCGGGCCGATGAAGCCTACGACGGTGTTCACCAGAAACGGCTTGAAATGCCGCGCCACGGCGTAGGCCCGGGTTTCGCAGGTCTGTTGATCGACGCCGTGGTGGGCGTTGGCCGACAACGCGCTGCCCTGACCGGTTTCGAAATACATCAGGTTTTGTCCAAGGGTGCCGCGATTGAGGCTGAGTCCGGCTTCGTAGCCTTCCTTGAGAATGTTCAGGTTGATACCGAAACCGGCATTGGCCGCTTCGGTGCCGGCAATCGACTGGAACACCAGATCCAGCGGCACCCCACGGTTGATCGCTTCTATGGAGGTGGTGACGTGGGTCAGCACGCAGGCCTGGGTCGGAATGTCGTAGCGCTGGATGATTGCGTCGAGCATTTCCAGCATCGCGCAGATCGAGGCGATGCTGTCGGTGGCCGGGTTGATGCCGATCATGGCGTCACCGTTGCCGTACAGCAGCCCGTCGAGAATGCTCGCGGCAATGCCGGACGGTTCGTCGGTCGGGTGATTGGGTTGCAGCCTTGTGGATAACCTTCCACGCAGGCCGAGGGTGCCGCGAAACTTCGTCACGACGCGGATCTTCTGCGCCACCAGCACCAGATCCTGCACGCGCATGATCTTCGACACGGCGGCGACCATTTCCGGCGTCAGGCCGGGGGCGAGGGCGTGCAGACTGGTCTCGTCGGCCACTTCGCTCAACAACCAGTCGCGAAAACCGCCGACCGTGAGGTGGCTGACGACCGCAAAGGCCTGTCTGTCGTGGCTGTCGATGATCAGTCGGGTGACTTCATCGGCTTCATAAGGAATCAGCGCTTCTTGCAGAAAATGGCTCAGCGGGATGTCGGCCAGCGCCATTTGCGCGGCCACCCGCTCGCCATCGTTGTGCGCAGCGACGCCGGCCAGAAAATCCCCGGAGCGCGCCGGACTGGCCTTGGCCATCACATCCTTGAGACTGTCGAAGCGGTAGGTCCGGGCGCCGACGGTATGCGCAAATGCGGCCATGGGGCGCGTTACTCCTGAATGAATGTTTTCAGTGCAGGCATCGGGCATCAGGCCCGATGCCGGTGCAACTCGGCTAACGTTTTAAATACCTTCGAGCATAGCGTCTGCCGGTGCTTCGGAGCGTTGCCTGGCGGTCAGCTGGAAATACAGATAGCCGGCAGCCATGAAGCCCAGGAACACACAGCCGATCAGGGTGTTGAACCACGCCATTGCCACCAGACACACCAGTGCCAGAAACAGCGCGATCCCCGGCACGATCGGATAGCCCGGAGCGCGGAAGGTGCGCTCAAGGTTCGGCTCGGTTTTACGCAGTTTGAACAGGCTGAGCATGCTGATGATGTACATCACGATGGCACCGAACACCGACATGGTGATCATCGCAGCGGTGAGGCTCATGCCTTGCAGATTGACCAGACCGTCGCTGTAGATCGCCGCGATGCCGATCACGCCACCGGCCAGGATCGCCCGGTGCGGGGTCTGGAAGCGCGAGAGTTTGGCCAGGCTTTTCGGCAGGTAACCGGCCCGGGCCAGGGCGAAGAACTGCCGCGAGTAGCCGAGGATGATCCCGTGGAAACTCGCCACCAGCCCGAACAGGCCGATCCACACCAGCATGTGCATCCACGTCGAATTGTTGCCGACCACGGCTTTCATCGCCTGGGGCAGCGGGTCGTTGATGTTCGCCAGTTGTCGCCAGTCGCCGACGCCGCCGGCCATCACCATCACGCCGATGGCCAGGAACACCAGGGTCAGGATGCCGCTGACATAAGCCTTGGGAATCGTGCGTTTCGGGTCCTTGGCTTCTTCAGCCGCCATGGCCGCACCCTCGATGGCGAGGAAAAACCAGATCGCGAAAGGAATCGCGGCGAAGATCCCGGGAATCGAGCCGAGGCTGAATTCGCTGGAGCCCGACCAGCCATTGAGAACGAAGTTGCTGAAGCTGAAGCCCGGTGCGACCACGCCCATGAACACCAGCAATTCGGCGACGGCGAGCACGGTAACCACCAGTTCGAAGGTCGCGGCAATACTCACGCCGAGAATGTTCAGGGTCATGAACACGAAATACGCGCCGACCGCCGCGACTTTCGGATCGAGCTCCGGATATTGCACGTTGAGGTAAGCGCCGATGGCCATGGCGATGGCCGGTGGGGCGAAGACGAATTCGATCAGGGTGGCGATCCCGGCGATCAGTCCGCCTTTCTCGCCAAAGGCCCGGCGGCTGTAGGCAAACGGCCCGCCCGCGTGGGGAATCGCGGTGGTCAGTTCGGTAAAACTGAAGATGAAGCAGGTGTACATGGTCGCGACCATCAGGGCGGTGACCAGGAATCCCAGGGTTCCCGCCGTGCCCCAGCCGTAACTCCAGCCGAAGTATTCGCCGGAAATCACCAGGCCGACGGCAATGCCCCACAGGTGCAGGGTGCCGAGTGTGGGTTTGAGCTGTGTGGTGGAAGTCATAAGTCCTCTCTTTCTCTTTTTATTGTTCGATCTGTTGGACTTTCGGGTGCAGCGGTTGAGTGAGTGGGTGCTGTTCACGCAGCGGCGATGTTCACGCAAATCCTGAATGACGGGTACGCAAGGCCCGTGCCAGAGCGGCCAGGCTTTGTGTTGTGTCATCGAGGACGCCATCGCTGGCTTGCCAGCGATAGCAATTTGGAGGGCGACACCGATAGTTCGGTGTCGCCCGGTTTTTCAGAAGAAGCCCAGCGGGTTGATGTCGTAGCTCACCAGCAGGTTTTTGGTCTGTTGGTAGTGGTCGAGCATCATCTTGTGGGTTTCACGGCCGACACCGGACTTCTTGTACCCGCCGAACGCGGCATGCGCCGGGTACAGGTGGTAGCAGTTGGTCCACACACGACCGGCCTTGATGGCCCGGCCCACGCGATAGGCGCGGTTGATGTCGCGGGTCCAGAGGCCGGCGCCGAGGCCGAACTCGGTGTCGTTGGCAATCGCCAGGGCTTCGGCTTCGTCCTTGAAAGTGGTGATGCTCACCACCGGGCCGAAGATTTCTTCCTGGAACACGCGCATCTTGTTGTTGCCCTTGAGCAGGGTCGGCTGGATGTAATAACCGGAAGCCAGGTTGCCTTCGAGTTTTTCCACCTTGCCGCCGGTCAGCAGCTCGGCACCCTCTCCCTTGGCGATTTCCAGGTACGAAAGGATCTTGTCGAATTGCTGTTCGGACGCCTGGGCGCCGACCATGGTGTCGGTATCGAGCGGATCGCCGCGTTTGATCTGGCTGACTTTCTTCATCACCGCTTCCATGAACTGCGGATAGATCGACTCCTGAACCAGAGCACGGGACGGGCAGGTGCAGACTTCGCCCTGGTTGAAGAACGCCAGCACCAGGCCTTCGGCAGCCTTTTCAATGAAGCTTGGCTCGGCCTGCATGATGTCTTCGAAGAAGATGTTCGGCGACTTGCCGCCCAGTTCCACGGTGGACGGGATGATGTTCTCGGCAGCGCATTTCATGATGTGCGAACCGACCGGGGTCGAGCCGGTAAAGGCGATCTTGGCGATGCGCTTGCTGGTGGCCAGGGCTTCGCCGGCTTCTTTGCCGAACCCTTGCACCACGTTGAGCACGCCCGGCGGCAGCAGGTCGCCGATCAACTCCAGCAGCACGCTGATGCCCAGCGGGGTTTGTTCGGCAGGTTTGAGCACCACGCAGTTGCCGGCAGCCAGCGCCGGAGCGAGTTTCCACGCGGCCATCAGGATCGGGAAGTTCCACGGGATGATCTGGCCCACCACGCCCAGTGGTTCATGGATGTGATAGGCCACGGTGTTGCCGTCGATTTCGGCGGCGCTGCCTTCCTGGGCGCGCAGGCAGCCGGCGAAATAGCGGAAATGGTCGGCAGCCAGCGGGATGTCGGCGTTGAGGGTTTCGCGGATGGCTTTGCCGTTGTCCCAGGTTTCGGTGATTGCCAGGGTTTCGAGGTTCTGTTCGATGCGGTCGGCGATTTTCAGCAGGATCAGCGAGCGGGCCTGGGCGGAGGTCGAGCCCCAGGCATCGGCAGCGGCATGGGCGGCGTCCAGGGCCTTTTCGATGTCTTCGGCAGTGGAACGCGGGAATTCGGCAATCGGCTGGCCATTCACTGGCGAGGTGTTGGTGAAGTACTGACCTTTGACAGGCGCGACGAACTCGCCGCCGATGTAGTTACCGTACTTGCTCTTGAACGAGACCTTGGCGCCTTCAGTACCGGGGTGAGCGTAACGCATGACGATTTCTCCTTGGCTTTTGTATTTGTCGGGAGGCGCATGTGCGCTTGCCATAAGCGTAGAGCAAAGGCCGGGCCACTGCCGTGCAGCTCAGGAAAATCAAGGCTTTGCGTGATTTCTGTCGGACAAGTGGCAAGCGCCTGTGACGGTATCGGTACAGCCCGGGTGACAGTTTGTACCGCTTCTGGCACAACCCGTGACCGGGCGGTCTTGCCAGCATTGCAAAGACCGGTTGGCTGGAGGATGCTGAGCACCACTTCACGCATGGGCCGATGAGCCTCGGGGAGAATAATAAGAAATGCACGACAACCATTTGAGTCGCCATGCCCGTCAGGTTCTCACCGTCACCCAGGGCAAGCCGCACCTGCATGGCCCTGGTGCCGACCCGTCGATTGCCCGTTCGTGGCTGCGTTGTCTTGAGGACTATCACCTCGACCCGGCCCTGACCATGGCGCCGACGGTGCTCGAACACGGTCGTGTCCTCGAAAGCCGCGAACGCCTGCAGCAGGTGTTGCAGATCGCCGGCAATGAAATGAGCAGCCTGCATCAACAACTTTCCGGGGCCGGCCACGCGGTGCTGCTGACCGACGCGCGGGGGGTGATCCTCAACTGCGTC
The DNA here is from genome assembly GCF_001679645.1 of Pseudomonas bananamidigenes. GTDB lineage: Bacteria > Pseudomonadota > Gammaproteobacteria > Pseudomonadales > Pseudomonadaceae > Aquipseudomonas > Aquipseudomonas bananamidigenes. The sequence goes on from NZ_LRUN01000037.1 coordinate 88,236, forward strand.
ACCGCTCCTGCCGAACGCAAGATCTTCGAGCGCGCCGGCCTCTGGCTGGGTTCAGACTGGAGCGAGGCCTGTGAAGGCACCAACGGCATCGGCACCTGCCTGGTTGAGCGTCAGGCCCTGACCATTCATCAGGACGAACATTTCCGTGGACGCCACACCGGCCTGACGTGCTCGGCGAGCCCGGTGTTCGATCCCCACGGCGAACTGCTGGCGGTGCTCGACGTGTCCTCGGCGCGGCCGGACGTTTCGCGCCAGAGCCAGTTTCACACCATGGCGCTGGTCAATCTGTCGGCGAAGATGATCGAGAGCTGTTACTTCCTGCGTTGTTTCGATAATCAATGGTTGCTGCGTTTCCATCTCCAGGCCGAGTCCGTGGGGCTGTTCAGCGAAGGGTTGCTGGCGTTTGACGGGGAAGGGCGGATCAGTGCGGTCAACCAGAGCGCATTGAACCTGCTGGGGCACATTCGTGGCGGCTTGCTCGGCAAACCGGTGGAGGCGTTTTTCGATTGTTCGCTGGATGAATTGCTCGGGCGCGCCAGTGCCCAGGCCAGCGCCAGCTGGCCGTTGCGCAGCCGTGACGGACGGCATCTGTTTGCCGTATTGCGTGGAGAAGCGCGCAAGCCGTCTTCCGTCCTGCCGAAACCGACAGTTCCCGAAACACCGCGCCTGGCCGGCATTTGCCTGGGTGATGCCGGGCTGCAGACGGCCTTTCGCAAGGCTTTGCGGGTGTTCGAGCGCGACGTGCCGCTGTTGATCAATGGCGAAACCGGCTCCGGCAAGGAGGCGTTCGCCAAGGCTGTGCACAACGCCAGTCAACGCGCAGGCAAAGCGTTTGTCGCACTCAACTGCGCAGCGATTCCCGAGAGCCTGATCGAGAGCGAACTGTTCGGCTATCGCGGCGGCAGTTTTACCGGCGCACGCAAGGACGGCATGCGCGGCAAATTGCAACAGGCCGATGGCGGCACGCTTTTCCTCGACGAAATCGGCGACATGCCGCTGGCCTTGCAGACCCGTCTGCTGCGAGTGCTCGAAGACCGGCAGGTGGTGCCGATCGGTGGCGAGCCGGAGGCGGTCAACGTGCGGATCATCAGTGCCACTCACCGCAATCTGCTGGAGCGAGTGGCGGACGGCAGTTTCCGCGAGGATTTGTATTACCGCCTCAATGGGCTGGAAGTGGCGCTGCCGCCATTGCGCGAGCGCAGTGACAAATCCCAATTGCTGGATTTCCTGCTGGCCGAAGAGGCCAGTGGTGAAACGATCCTGATCGAAGAACCGGCGCGCCGGGCCTTGCTCCGGTTCAACTGGCCGGGCAACGTGCGGCAGATGCGCAATGTGTTGCGCACGCTGGCGGCGTTGTGCGATGAAGGGCGGATCGGACTGGAGGATCTGCCTGCGATGTTCCGGGAGATACAGCCACTGTTGATCAAAGTCGATGAGGCGTCGTCCGGACAGCCGCTGGAGGATGCCGAACGGCTGGCGTTGCTCAATGCACTGGAGCACACGCGCTGGCATATGACCCATACGGCCGAGCAGCTTGGCGTCAGTCGCAACACCCTTTATAGAAAACTGCGCAAACACGGGATTGCCCGAACTGCCTGAATACCCCTCCTGATCGTTCCCACGCTCCGCGTGGGAACGATCATGTCGGGTGATCAGCTAAAGAGTGCGATTTCCCCCTCCCTGCGCTACCCTGCGGCCATGTTTTACGAGGTCGACTATGCACATTCATATTCTGGGTATCTGCGGGACTTTCATGGGTTCGATGGCGGTTCTGGCCAAAGAGCTGGGCCATCATGTGACGGGCTCCGATGCCAACGTCTATCCGCCGATGAGCACTCAGCTTGAAGCCCAGGGCATCGAACTGACCCAGGGTTATGACCCGGCCCAGCTCGATCCGGCACCGGATCTGGTGGTGATCGGCAACGCCATGTCCCGGGGCAATCCGGCAGTGGAATATGTGCTGAACAAAGGCCTGCCGTACGTTTCCGGTCCGCAATGGCTGGCCGACCATGTGCTGCAAGATCGCTGGGTGCTGGCGGTTGCCGGTACGCACGGCAAGACCACCACCAGCAGCATGCTCGCTTGGGTGCTGGAGCACGCCGGCATGAGCCCGGGTTTCCTGATCGGCGGTGTGCCGCAGAACTTCTCGGTGTCGGCACGTCTGGGCGGCACGCCGTTCTTCGTGATCGAGGCCGACGAGTACGACAGCGCGTTCTTCGACAAGCGTTCGAAGTTCGTCCACTACCGTCCGCGCACCGCGATCCTCAATAACCTTGAGTTCGATCACGCGGACATTTTCCCCGATCTGCCGGCCATCGAGCGGCAGTTCCACCACTTGGTGCGCACGATTCCGAGCGAAGGTCTGGTGATCCATCCGACCACTGAACCGGCCTTGCAGCGCGTGATCGAGATGGGCTGCTGGACGCCTGTGCAGACCACAGGTGCCGGCGGCCAGTGGCAGGTCAAGTTGCTGAAAGAAGATGGCTCGGCGTTCGAGGTGATGTTTGAAGGCGAGTCCCAAGGTGTGGTCGAGTGGGAATTGACCGGTCAGCACAACGTTGCCAATGCCCTGGCCACTCTGGCCGCCGCACGTCACGTCGGTGTCGTGCCATCCATGGGCATTGCCGGGTTGAGCAGCTTCAAGAGCGTCAAACGCCGGATGGAGATAGTCGCGCAAGTGCGCGGCATCACCATCTATGATGACTTCGCCCACCACCCGACCGCGATTGCTACCACCCTCGATGGCTTGCGCAAACGCATCGGTGATGCACCGCTGATCGCGATCATCGAGCCGCGCTCCAACTCCATGAAGCTCGGCGCTCACCGTGACGGCCTGCCGGACAGCGTGGTGGATGCCGATCAGGTGATCTGGTACGCCCCGGCCAACCTCGGCTGGGACCTGGCGGGCACTGCCGCGCTGTGCACCGTGCCGTCGATTGTCAGCGATTCGCTGGAAGGCATCATCGAACGCGTGAAGAGCCAGGCCCAGCCCGGCACCCACGTAGTGATAATGAGCAACGGCGGTTTCGGCGGACTGCACGGCAAACTTGCCGAGGCGCTGAAATGAACACTCGCTTTCAGGACGGCGGCCCGGAACGCATCACACTGGCGATGACCGGCGCGTCCGGCGCCCAGTACGGCCTGCGCCTGCTGGATTGTCTGGTGCGCGAGGATCGGGAGGTGCATTTCCTGATCTCCAAGGCCGCGCAACTGGTGATGGCCACCGAGACGGATGTGACGCTGCCGGCCAAACCGCAATCGATGCAGGCATTCCTGACCGAATACACCGGTGCCGCCGCCGGGCAGATCCGGGTGTATGGCAAGGAAGACTGGATGTCGCCGGTGGCCTCGGGCTCCGGGGCGCCGGCGGCGATGGTGGTGGTGCCATGTTCGACCGGCACCTTGTCGGCCATCGCCACCGGCGCCTGCAACAACCTGATTGAACGCGCGGCGGACGTGACGCTGAAGGAGCGCCGCCAGTTGATTCTGGTGCCGCGCGAAGCGCCGTATTCGAGCATTCACCTGGAGCACATGCTCAAGCTGTCGAACATGGGCGTGACCATCCTGCCTGCTTCGCCGGGCTTCTATCACCAGCCGCAGACCATCGATGACCTGATCGATTTCGTGGTGGCACGGATTCTCAATCTGCTGGGCATCCCCCAGGACATGCTGCCGCGCTGGGGCGAGCACCATCTGAGCAGTGATGAATAAGCTGCTGGCGATCCTGCTGATGTTGCAATTGACCGGCTGTGCCACGGCCCGAACGCTCGATGCCGCCAAACCCGGCGCGCCGGTGGTGTATTCCGGCACGCGACTGGATTTGTATGCGATGCATGGCGGCTGTTGCGCGATGGATCGGTTCGGCGCCGAGGCGCCGAGCTATCCCGGCGTGGATCTGCCGGCCAGTGCGTTGCTCGATACTCTGTTGTTGCCGTTGTCGCTGCTCACCGTGATTGGCGTGGGGTTCCAGGCGACTGGAGGGTTGTGAAGCCTCCGGCCCGCCAGACTGCCGGCTCATGATTTTTTCTACAACGTAATGGTTTCGACGGGAAAGGTGATGTCGGTGGAAAAGATGTCGTTTCCTGGCGGCCATTCCATCACCCGTTTCCCGGCCGTTGCCACCTCATCGATCAAGGCGTCGTATTCATCCCGGTTCAGGACTTCGACTGCCAGGTCTTGGCTTCTTGCTCGTGCCTGCGTGTACAGGTCGTCCACGGTGGCTGCACGCGTCATGGCCGAGTTGACCAGCCAGATACGCCTTGAGCTGAACCCGGCGGGCTGCATCGAAACGTGTCCCTCCAGCTTCATGGCAGGAAACAAAGTGCTGTCATCTGCAGAACGCAGGTTGACCCGCGCTGCGTTGTAGATGCGGTTGTCCGAACCCGGGACCACCTCGACATTACGGGTATCGATCAGGTAGCAAAACAGGAGGCGTGGAGAGTGGGGGCTGGAAGTGACGTCATTGATCCGGGTGGGTTCCTGGCGTGTCAGTGATTCCCTCGGTCGGGCGCTGGAGGCAGCAGGCATTGTATTGAACTGACCGATGAAACCCATCGCAGTCTTGAGACTGAACAGTGCACTCACGGCAGTTGCACTCGTGGAACCCTCGAGTGACAAGGGCTGTGGAATCATTGCACCTGCGCGGGCGAATTCAAACGGTGTCCGCTCATCCACTTTGAATACGGCAGGAATGTCATCTCTGTACAGATAATTATGTTTGTTGCGTTTGTAGCCACAGCGCTCCAGCAACTGCCGAAAGAACGGAGGTGTCAGACTGGCCTGCAGCAGGCTTGAGCCTCCACCCTGACGCCTCAACCTGATGATCTCGGCATGGATTTCCGACAGGTACGGCTCGAATTGTTCAAATCTGGTCACCACCAGTGTGCGAGCCTGGTGTGACTTGACCCAGGTTGGTACTTCATCGCCGATCAGGTTGTTGAATTGCCCGGTTGGCGATATTTCCTGACTGAGGCGTGTCAATTGCTCGATGGAAAGATTGTAGGGCTGGAATCGGGCAATCACTTGCTCCTGTGTTTGAAGCGGTGAATGCGGATTTGTCCACAGTCGCAAGTAGTCGATCAACTGCTCCCTGAGTGATGGATATTCCCGGGGTTTGACCCAGTCTGGCGCGATCCCCTTGATCGCAACATCCCGACGAAAGCGCACGATGTCGTTCCCTTCGATTCTGTACAGGTTCCAGATATCGATGTCTCGCCAATAAGGGCGAAATATCTTGTTATTGGCCGTATATCTGGCTGGCGTGACAATTTTCAGAGTGGTGCCGTCGTAAAACGCGGCCTGCGTCAGCGGGCCGTGACGGTCACTCAGACCGGGTTTGCGCTGCAACCGGACATACCCGTGAAAATCCGTCTGGCCGTGATCCCAGGTGTAATAGGTCTGATGGCCATAGGGTGCGACGTCTGTTGTCCCGGACGTGTCGACTGTTTCCAGGCGTGGCGAATGCGTTGGGGAGTCGGGTGTTTCACCTTGCAGAGGAACGTGGGTGCGTTCACCTGCATCCTCGGCGGATGTGGTGTCTTGACGGTTCAGAGGACGACCGGACCTTTCGCGTTCCAGCCCCCAGCTTTGCCAACGGTTCAACTCTGCGTCCAGATAGACCTTCTGCTGTCGTTGCGTCCGGACTCTGGCCCATAAGGGTCTTTTGCCGAGGTTGTGTGCCTCGGTGCGAAAGCGGGTGATGTCTGCACCCTGAAGACCGTAGAGATCCCAGATGTCGTGATCCGTCCACCCAGGCAACAGATCTGCAGGCTGATCGACATGAGTGGCGGAAGGCTCGACTCTGACGAACGATCCATTGTCGTCCTTGAAGGCGTGAAGCAGCTCGGGACCGACGGCGCTGCTCCGTCCCCTTATGCGATGCATGATCGTGTAGCCATGATGGTGGGTGACGGCTTTGTTCCACACGTAATGCTGGAGGTCTACGTACGCGACATTCGAGCCTGGAGATGTCTGAGACGGCTGCGCGGCTTGCGACGAGTGTGTCTGGACCGGCATGTTGCCGGTGGTGGTCGGTTGTCCGGATATCGCCAGTGAAACCGAGGGACGGGGGGCGTCCGGTTCACGGACCCGCCAGGAATGGCTGTCGGAATCGAAATCCAGGGCCGGACCTGACGGTTGTGCTTCCTGGGGCAATTTCGCCCGGTAGGTTCCGATGCTGTCGTCCCATCCCACCATCACCGTGGTGGTTGTGGTGTATTGCACTTCGGCATAAATGCGCCCTCTGTGAACTCGCAGCCCTTCAGCATTGGCGTCGGGCAAACGCGTCTGGACCTGTGGCGGCAGTTCATAGTCGCGTATGGGGGCGGCGGGGCGAGGGTTACGGGATGAACTTGTCTCCCTTTCCACGGGAGTGGGCACGAGGTCGTGGAGGTAAATCGTGGGCAACGTCGCGCTCGAGGGCTGTGTTGTCGACGACGGTGAGTCGGATTGCCGAACGCTCGGTCCATCGGCTCGAATGAGCCCAGGAAGCTCGATGCGCGGAGTCGATGGCGGTAGCGGGGGCTCGAGGGGCGTGGGGGAGGTGCCAGGTTTTTTCGGTGTCGGATTTCTGGGTGCCATCAGGGGTCCTTTCATTGATTGCCTGCCGTAAGGCACGTTATTGATGAAAGGAATGGTGTGTGTGGTAGATAGTTACGACGCGGTTGGCGAATCGAATCGGCTTATGGTGTCGGACGGTTCAACACAGGGTTCTCGGACTTGATCGGAAAATCACGGTCTGGACCTGTGTCGAACCGCTTGATGTGCGAACTCACTTGCCGAGTTTGCGTAGCTCATCCGACTCGACGATCCGCACGCCGTCCTGTTCTTCCAGCGCCAGGCGCCACATGGCCCGGGCCAGCTGGCAGGCTTCGATGCCACGGTACTTGCCGGGAATCAGTTTCGAGAACGGCGCGGCAAGCTGCTCGCCCAGGCGCGGCTCGCTGCGTTCGCCAAGCAGCAGTGACGGCCGGCAGATGGTCAGTTGCGGCCAGTCCTGCGCGCGCAATGCGTGTTCCATCTCGCCCTTGACCCGGTTGTAGAAAATCGAGGACCGGCGATCGGCTCCGAGGGCGCTGATCACGATCAGGTGCCGTGCCCCCATTTCCCGGGCACGCTTGGCGAACGCCACTACCATGTCCAGATCCACGGCGCGAAACGCCTCTTCGGAGCCGGCCTGTTTGATGGTGGTGCCGAGGCAGCAGTAGGCGATATCGACACGACCGGCCAGTTGCGGCAGGAAGGTCTGTGGATCGCCGACCGGGTTTTCCAGATGTGGATGTTCGGCCAGTGGCCGGCGTGAAGGGGCCAGGACACGGGTGATCGTCGGCTCGTTGAGCAAGCGATCGAGCAGGTGCTCACCGGTCAGCCCGGTGGCGCCGGCAAGCAAGACATGCTGAGGCGTCAAGTACATAGTGTCTCTCCCTTGATACTGTTCAGCTTAGTTGCTGTTTGTCGCTCCGTCGTTCAATGCAGCACTTTGCAATGCTTTTCTCGCCTGTTGCTTGCGCAGTAGCTGCCAATGCGAAAGCACGGTTTTCGGTGCCCAGATTTGTGGTTCGGACGCTTCGAAATTGTCCGCCAGCTCGCGCTCGGCCACGGTGGCCTTGGCCAGTTTGAAGGCTTGCTCCAGGTCGTCTGTCTGATTCAGTGCCTGGGCGAACAGGGCATCGCCGAAATACGTGAAATTGGCTTCTTCCGAGCAGCCGAACGATACGCGGTCGGCGCGCGAGGCGGTCATGATCAGTGTGCGTTCGTCCTTGAGTGCCGGAATGAAGCCGCCGGAATAGCACGCCGAAATCACGATGATCTTGTCGCGGTTCTTCAGTGGTGCGAGCACGGTGGCGAGTTCGTCGGCGGGCAGATCGGCCAGTTCCATGCGCGGCTGGTCGAGGACCAGTTCGTGTTCGGCGGTGCCATGGCTGGTCAGGTAGATGAAGACCAGGTCTTCCGGACCGCTGCGTTCGGCCAGGGTCTGGGCGGCGCGACGCAGGTTTTCGCGGGTGGCCATCGGCCGGTCGCCGAGGTGGTCGCGATGATTGACCAGGCGGATTTGGCCAACGGCGCCGAAACGGCTGGTGAGCATGTTGGCCACGTAGTCGGATTCGCGCAGGAACACGCTTTGCTTGCCGTCGCCGCCGAGGGTCAGGGTGTACAGCTCCACTGCCGGGGTCGAAGCCGGCACATTGGCCAGCGCTTCGTCGAGCAGCCGCCCTTGGGCCAGCAGGCCGAGTTCGAGGGTGTCGGGCAACAATTTGCCGTCGGCGTCGCGCACACGCTGGCCGTTGATCCAGGTGCCGCTGAGCACGGTGCCGTCGGTGAGCACCAGGGTGCCGCGTCCCGAGTAGCTGTCGCTGTCGAATCCGCCGATGTAGAAACTGCCATCGGACAGGTTCAGACGACCCTGGCCACTGAAACGCCAGTCGTTGAAGTAGCCGATGTAATGGCTGCCGTCGGCACCGATCAGTTCGCCCTTGCCGGTCAGCGCGCCTTCCTTGAACTGGCCGAGCCAGACGTCGCCGTCAGCGTTTTCGTAACGGCCCTTGCCGTGCAGTTGATTGTTCTTGAAGCCGCCGACATAGATGTCGCCGTCGGCGCTGTTGAAGGTGCCGTTGCCTTCGAGCTGGCCATTGATGAAATGGCCGCTGAACTGATTGCCGCTGGCATCGCCGCGCTGGCCTTCGCCGTTGGGTTTGCCGTGGAGGAACTGGCCCTGATAGGAGCTGCCGTCATCCAGCTCCAGGCGACCGAGCCCGGAATACTGGTCGTCCTTGAATTCGCCGCGATAGGTCATCGCGTTTTCCTTGAGAGTGCCTTCGCCTTCGCGCCGTCCCTGCTTGAAACCGCCGGTGTAGCTGCCGCCATGAGTGGTCAGCGTGCCCTGGCCGTCGAACAGGCCCTGCTGGAAGTTGCCGCGATAGACCTCGCCATTGCTGCCGTGCCATTCACCCTGGCCGTGCCACTGTCCCTTGTCGAAGGTGCCGGCGTACCAACTGCCGTTGGGGTAGTCGACCCGTCCCTGGCCTTGCAGCAGACCGTTGACCAGTTCACCGCGGTAACGTCCGCCATCGGGCAGCCGTGCGTCCGGGGGCAACAGCGATTCGCCGTCGCCGCAGGCGGTGAGCATCAGGGTCAGGGCAAGCGGTGCAAGAGCAGCAAGTTGGCGCATAGCGGGATCCGGGCAATTAGGCGACCGAGTATGCCGCAGCTATGTGACCTTATACAGCCGGCAGAGAGGAGTGGATGCGAAACCGCGTGAGCCGCTTCGCATCCCGGCACTCAGACGAAACAAAGTGACAGCGGTTCGGCGATGTAGGCCGGTTTGTCCGAGCCTTCGATCTCCAGGGTGGCGGTGGCCTTGAGCAGCCACTGGCCGGGTTTCTTCTCGGTCACTTCACCGAGATCGACCTTGAGCCGGACTTTGGAATTGACCTTGACCGGCTGAATGAAACGCACGCTGTCCAGACCGTAGTTGACCACCATCTTCACGCCTTGCGGCAGGATCAGGATGTCTTCCATCAGTTTGGGAATCAGCGACAGCGACAGGAAACCGTGTGCAATGGTGCTGCCAAATGGCGTTTGCGCTGCTTTGACCGGATCGACATGGATGAACTGATAATCCCCGGTGGCTTCGGCGAACAGGTTGATGCGTTCCTGATCGATGGTGAGCCATTCGGAACGTCCGAGTTCCTTGCCGACATAATCTTTGAGCTCTGCAACTGGAACATAGGGCATTGAGACTCTCCTTGGGTTCATCGGTTTTATCGTTTTTCAGGTGGGGGATTTGCCCGCCCTGCGAACCACTGTAGATCATCATGGCGATTTGCTCAGGTCAACCGACCATGCTTTTGGCGAATGCCGATCCATAGCGCAGGCGTGCTTATAATGCCGACGACTTGCGGGTTGGAAAGTAAGACGGAGATGACGGATGTTGCTACGCGGCCTGACGTGCCTGGTGCTGTTTCAATTGCTCGGCACGGCCCTCAATCATTTGCTGTTGCCGGTGCTGCCGGGGCCGATCATCGGTCTTTTGCTGTTGCTGGCGTTTTTGATCGTGCGCGGTGAAGTGGGCGAGCCGCTGAACCTGGCCGCCGGCAGTCTGTTGCGTTATCTGCCGTTGCTGCTGGTGCCGCCGGCGGTAGGTGTAATGGTTTATGCCACGGCGATTGCCGCGGATTTCTGGGCCATCGTCGGCGCGCTGGTGGTCTCGCTGATTCTGTCCATGGCCTTCGCCGGGGTGCTGATGCAACGCTTGGTCAAGCGTCACGCACCGCACTCGGAGGATTACTGATGCTGTTCGACTGGCAAGGTGCCTGGGCTTCGGTGATTCACCATCCCCTGTTCGGCATCGGCATCACCCTGGGTGCCTATCAACTGGTGTTGGCAGCCTTCGAGAAAACCCGCTGGATCTTCCTGCAACCGGTGCTCGTTTCGATGTTGCTGGTGATCGCTGTGCTGGTGGGTTGCGGTCTGACCTACGCCGAATACCGCAAGAGCACGGAAATCCTCAGCATTCTGCTGGGTCCGGCGACCGTCGCGCTGGCCGTGCCGCTGTATCTGAATCTGCGGCGCATCCGCCAATTGTTCTGGCCGATTTTTACTACGCTGGTGATAGGCGGGGTGGTCGCCACGGGTATGGGTGTGGCGTTAGGCTGGTGGTTCGGCGCCGATCACATGATTTTGATGACCATGGCGCCCAAGTCGGTGACTTCGCCCATCGCGATGCTGGTGGCCGAGCAGATTGGCGGTGTCGCGGCGCTGGCGGCGGTGTTCGTGCTGATCACCGGGGTGATTGGCGCGATCTTCGGCCCGGCGTTGTTGACCCGCCTCGGCGTGCACAGTCCGGAGGCGCGAGGCATGGCGCTGGGCATGACGGCGCATGCGGTCGGTACGTCGGTGGCGTTGCAGGAAAGCGACGAGTGCGGCGCCTTCGCGGCGCTGGCGATGAGTCTGATGGGCGTGGCCACGGCGGTCTTCCTGCCGTTGGCGGTGACAATGGTGGTGTAAGGAAATGTCTATGAGTCTGCCGCTTTTCCCGCTGAACACGGTGCTGTTTCCCGGCTGCAATCTGGATCTGCAGATCTTCGAGGCACGTTACCTGGACATGATCGGTCGCTGCATGAAACAGGGCGGCGGGTTCGGTGTGGTGTGCATTCTCGAAGGCCATGAAGTCGGCGTCGCCCCCGAAGGTTACGCGATGGTCGGCTGTGAGGCGCGGATCACGGATTTCCAGCAGCAGGACAACGGGCTGCTGGGTATCCGGGTGCAAGGCGGGCGCCGCTTCATCGTGCAGCACAGCGACGTGCAGCGCGATCAGCTGATCGTCGCCGAGGTGGAGTGGCTGGACGAAGAGCCCGAGCAACCCTTGCAGGATGAAGACGCCGATCTGGTGGCGCTGCTCAAGGCCCTCGCCGAACATCCGATGGTCGAAGCGCTGAACATGGGCACCGAAGCGGTCGGTCAGCAGTCGCTGGCCAACCAACTGGCCTATCTGCTGCCCTTCGCCGAAGAGGACAAGATCGACCTGCTGCAACTCGACGATCCGCAGCAGCGACTGGATGCGATCCAGGCGCTGCTCGACGAGTTACAGGGCGAACTTTTCGCCTGAAGCGGCTTATTCGGGCCAGACGATATCGTTGGCGAACCACTCCTTGCCCCTGTCCAGTGTCAGGATCGGCTTGCCTGCCAGGGCAACCTTGTCGATCAGGGCGTCATATTCATGCCGGTTGAACGCACCACTGTGGGTGCGCTCTTCAATGGAGTCGCCGTATTGTGCCTGCTCGCCAATGTCGTCGACCTTCGCTGCGCGAGTGAACGTTGAGTCGAGCAGCCACAGGCGCTGCGACTCGATGCCCCGCTTCGAGGTCGATATCAGTGCTTCGAGTTCATCGTCGGGAAACCACGCACCTTTGCGGATGGCTGCGTCATTGAGAAACTGGTTTTCCTCCCTGAGGACCACTTCCAGCTTTCGCGTGTCGATGACGTAGGCAAAAACAAACTGCTGATTGTGGCGGATCGTTTCGTAGTTGCGCTCGGGGTCCAGTTCCACGTCGGATACATCAGACCAGTCGTTGTCCGATTCGCCCGACTCGACATCCGGCTCGCCGGGCTTTCTGCCGGGGTATTTGTTTTTCTGGTTGTTGTAGCGCAGGTATTCCGGATCGGGGGACTCGGTACCGCGACCGGCGTATCCCCTGACCAGCTCAAGGCTGACCGTGGCGCTGATCGGCTTCTCCGTTGTCGCACCACGGGGATGCTTCAGACGCGGCAGCATCCGGCCGTCGTTAAAGAACTCGAAAGGCGTACGTTCATCGCCCCTGAACAGACCGGGAATGTCGGTGCGGTACAGGCAATTGCTGCTGTTGCGCAAATAACCCAGCTTTGCAAGAAAAGCGTCCAGAAACTCTCCGCTGACACTTTCATCGAAGCCGCCAAGACCGTGGCGCAGCAGCTTGCCGTTGCGCAATGGCAGGAGCAGCGGTTCGATTTCCTGGTGGAACGCATCGAAGCGGGTCGGATCGTCTACGTCCATTGAGCGAAGCTTGTGGCTGTCCGCCCAGCGGGGAAGCATCAACGGATTGGCGATCAGATCGTCGCGCAGTCGCACGTGCTGACGGGGGGACAGGTTGTAGGCGCGCAACAGTACGACGCGTTCACCGTGGGTCATTTGTGGATACAGCCGCTTGAAGTGCTCGTTCAACAACTCGGTGGTGGCGGCCTTCAAGTCTATCGTTAGCGGTTCGGGCGAGGGTTGCCTGGTCGATACAATCGCTGCGCCGTCAGTGTCCGTCGGGTGCGGTCGTTTCAGCGGTCTCGACAGGCTCCACGTTGTCTCACCGGTATTTCGGTAGAGGGCCGGGCCGGGCGCAAGTTTCTTGTAAAGATCCATTGCCCGGTAAGTGCCAAGGCTGTCATCGAACTCCACGTATACCGTGCCGACCTCTTTCACATCGACGAACTGGCGCCCGACGATGTAACGCAGGCCTTCGTCGTTGGGCGGTTGCATGTTGCGCAGCAGTCCGGGGTTCAGCAGGTAGCCGTTCAAGCCTGTGGCTGATTGACGGAGTCCCGATGGCAAATCCGATATCTGTACACGTGGCGGTTCGGATGTACCGGCGGGTGGCGGGGTATGCCCCGGGTTTTGACCACGTGGCGTGAACGAGTCGGGCGATTGATGTTGCGGCGACTGTGGAAGCAGTGGTCGTAACCGGGGTGGTTGAGCGAGTGGGACGACAGGCGTGTCTGGCCTGGTAGGGCCGGGTGGTGCGGGCGGTTTGGGGCGCATGGTGTCATTCCTTGACGTTGATCAGGTGCTCGATCGGTATCGAGCGGGACGGAGCACTTTCCGAGCTCCAGGCACGGGTGTCGGTGTTGTAGAAGATCCTGCCGGCAGCCCCATCGCGCAGGCGAATATTGCGAACCTGCACGTGACGGGTCTCGAGTTCGTCGCGTTGTTGGTGGTCAGCGATGTCCTGGATGATTGCCTGAATCGATGAATAAGCGCGGGCATCCACGGCGTAGAGACCGATTACCTCGAACAGGGCGTTGATCCTGTAACGGTTCCCCGATGTGACCAGCACCTCGACAGTTTCCAGTGGCAACGTCGGGTCGTTGCTGTCCGGCAGATGAATCCGGATGCTGCCGATCTTCAGCAGGTTGTCCTTTATGGCAAGGTCGCGCGAGGTGATCTGTTCCTGCAGATGTTGTGTGTGAACGTGCCAGGTGGATGACCCCGAAATGCTGGCGTCGGCCTCGGTGGTGGACAGTCGAATGGAGAGGTGGCTGGCGGGAAACAGCTCGTAAGTCGAGGATCGTCCTTCCAGCCAGTAGGTCGCATGGTGCTCGGCAGCCCGAAAATCGATCCGTTGCGGCGTAGCCTTCAAGGTGCGTTTTTCGATGAAAGGCCGGACGAAAATGTATTTGCCGGCCCGTTCACGCAATGAGGCGCGGCTCTGGATACTGGTGTAACCGCTGTTTTTTGCATCCTCGAGGTACGAGTTGTCAGGGAATTCGAGGGCGTAGGAAACGCCGTCGCGCATGACCAGGGTCACGGGATGTTTCATCAGCCAGCCGGAGGCCATGATCCCGGCACCCATATCGCTTTTCTTGCCCGGACCTTCTTCTACTGCGCCGTGCAAAGAGAGCAGCCCTCCTCCCGGACCGAAAGTGATGGCGAAGTGAACGTTCGAGTAGCCGAGAAACGTGAACGCACCGGGCTCCGTTTTTTTTACGGTATAGATGGCCCGGACTTCGTCGATTTCCGAACTGTCGCGATCGATATAAAGGGTGCTCCGGGAGGGCTTGTCGTTCTGCGTGGCCACCAGGATCGTGTGATGGACATCGCGGGAAACGAAGTAGGACGAGTGCGTCTTGTCCGAAAGATTGAAAGGGCGGTCATTGACCGGAACCGGGGAAGCCTTGGCGATGCCGGCAGTCAGAACGCTGACACCCACCGACAGATCGTTCAGGTCCGTAACTTCGGCAGGCCACTCCGGTTGCAGGTGGTAACCGTCCTGGGTGATGAACGTCCATTTGGCATTGCGCAACGAGCGCTTGCCATCGACGGTCCGGTACACCGCTTCGAGAGTCAGTTCCCGTCGTGGCGAGCGCACGTCGTCATCGCGTAGTGATTCGATGACCAGTGCGTCATTGCGAATGTACCAACGCTGGATGGCTTCGAGCGGTACGCCCAGATAGACCTTGCTGGGCTCCTGGCCATCTTCGGTGATGGAAACGTGGTGACTCGTCGGGTCCAGCTGATAGGTATCGCTGCCAGGGCCTCCGTCGACCGTGACATGCAGACCACGTACGGAAATCTGGTCGTCCCCGGCACCGGCATCGACACGATCATTGCCATTGGCGGCGATGATGTCGGCCTGTTCGGAGCCGGTCACGCGATTGATCGCGCCGGCGAGCGTCTCGACCTTTTCGATGGAGCTGAGCGTCGAGTGCAGCACCGGCTCGAGTTCTGGGTCCTCGGGTCGCAACGATAGCGCGCCGTTTTTCAGGTCGATGTGATAGCCGAGGTGACGCGGCGGGTCGGGGATATGATCCAGATGTCTGTGCGTGCCTTGCAGCCATAACAGATCGATACCGTCCCCTCCCGACAGCTCGCTTGCCTTGATCGGATCGTATGAAAGAGCTTCGGACGCCGACTGAAAAATAAAGGAGTCACCCTTGTCGCCGCCATGCAGCACTTTTCTGCCGGTGCCATAGCTGAAAAAGTTGGCTTTGTTCCGCACGCCCTGCACCGCGTCCTGGCCACCGCCGAGGCTCCAGAACACACCCTTGGCCGGATCACTTTTTACTTTGGAAAGGATGGAATCCGATGCCGGCAGGCCAGCTCTTGCGTCGTAAATGTCATCGGTATCAACGATGACCGGCAGGTTCTCGGTCTTGTACGGCGACTCGCCGTTGTTCCACGCATAGTAATAGATGCGAGTGGGCTGCAGCCGGACCTCGTACTGGCCATTGACGATCACATCGACGGTTTCCTTGAATTCATTGTCCAGCCAGCCAAGGCTGCGGGTCTTCAGGGCTTTGGCGTAGTCCGCAGTGGTCTTGGCGACCAGGTAGCGATACATCAGCGCCTTGTCCTGATCCTGACCGGTGAACGCAAACCAGCCGGCACGCCAGCGCTCGTTCACGGTCAGTTCGATGTAGTCGTCAATGTCGTCGACCGCCCGGACGGCGCCATAGATTTTCGCCCCGACAATCATGATCGCGGCGGCGGCGAGCCCCACCGGGCCTGCTGCCTGAAATCCCGCCAAAGCTGCACAGCCGAGAGCCAGTGAAAGCACACCGCTGAATACGCTCAACCCGCCGGTGACATACAGGTCCTGCGCCTCCTTGCCCTGGGTCCTGGCGGCATCGTTGAAGGATTTGATGGCGGTATAGATATCGAAGGGCAGCGTCAGCACGCTGGCGATCAACCCCGCCCCGCGACACAGCCATTTGCCCATGGAGGTCTTGCCGAATTGTTCGAACGCCATGGACCCCTGGCGGATCATTTGCTCGCCGGTCTTGCTCAAGGCGTACTCGACACCCAGGGAGGTGATTTCCGCGAGCCCTCCGCCTGCGTTGATCAGCGCCTCAGCTGTATCGCCTTTCTTCAAGGCGTCGATAGCACCGATGTAAGCGCTGTAAAGTCCGTACGCCTGCATCCCGACGCCCACGCTGGCCATCCCGCGGCTTTTGGTTTTATCGACCCAGTCCGGCAGGTGTTCGGGTAGCGGGTCTCGACGAATATCGAGGCGCTGGGTGGCGTTCAGCAGGTGGTTGATCCTGTTCATGGCGTCAGCGAATTCGCCGGTTGGCATCTCTCGCATGAGTGGTGGGGCATCGGGAGAACGCTGGGTGACGATCTCGTACAGCAGGGGCGGGATCTGAGCGTTTTCCGCTGAGGGAACGGCTCTCATGCGCTGTTCGATCCGAGCCGTATCGAATTCCAGTGCATCGATGAACGCCTGGTCAGGTTCGGAAAAGTAGGTGTTGATTGGCGAAATGGCCTGCCCGTCGACTCGGCCACCCAAGGCTTGAAGTGTCCGGCGACTGACGCTGAATTCGCCGATGTGCAAGGGACCGAACAGGGCATCCAGGTCTGCAAGGCCGGGCGTTTGATTTGAGGCGGGAACCTGTGGCTCTGGCGGGATGTTCAGGTCGGATATTTTGATCGGCGCTGACGGCCTGTCAGTCTGAGGTGGGGTGTTCAGTCGATTTGTCGAAGTCATTGCTCTTTTCACAAGTCCGTTTGTGGTTTATCTGCCGGAATGTTGCACGGGGCACGGACTTGTTCATGAGCATTTGCTTTGCCAAATGTTTGAGGACGCTCACCGGCGCGGAGTGTGCCGATGAGCGTTGAGTGCGGGCTCAGTAGGCATATCGCAACAAGGTGTGTGGCAAATGCCGCAATACGAAGAACCCGAACAGGGCGACCAGTGCAGGCAGCACCAGCCACCAGACTTTCTGCGGCATCGCTTCGAGAGGGGAGCGGCGCTGACTCAGCCACAGGCTCGCTGCGCAGACGCAGGAGGCGAGCATGGCGCCGGCCAGGACATCCGTCGGCCAGTGGGCGCCCAGATACACCCGCGACAGCGCGATCGCCAGCGCCGGCATGCAGCCGATCAACAGCCAGGTCAGGCGCAGTCTTGGCGGTTGCCCGCGTCCCGCCAGCACCGCGAGCGTCAGGAACAGTGCAAACGATCCGGACGCATGACCGCTTGGCATGCTGTAGCTGGTGATCGGATCGGTCAGCACTTCCGGGCGTACCCGGGCGAAAAACAGTTTTGTGCCGGTGTTGGCCAGCGCAGTGACGAGCAGCGTGCCGCCCGCGAAGATCGCCTGGCGCCACTGTCGGCACAGCAGCAACAAGCCTGTCAGCAGGGCACTGAACAGCAACATGTTGCGGAATTCGCCGATCAGGGTGAAGACCACTGCGACCTCGTCGAGCGCTGCACTGCGGTGCTCTTGCACGAGGGTCATGACGCCTTGGTCGAGTGCCGTCAGATAGGGATAGCCGATGAACAGCGCAATCAGGATCGACAGGCTCATGCTGCTGATCCAGATTGTCGCCCGACGGTGACGGCGCAGGCTGCTGTTGGCGCTCAGGCCGACCATCACCGCAATGCTGGCGGCGACGATCCCGGCCTGCGGCCAGAAACCTTCCGGCAGCGGCAGACGAATCGCCGCCCCGGTGGCCCAGCCCGGCAGCAGGTAGGCGATGCTCCAGCCGGCGGCTGCCAGCAGGCTGACTGCCGCGAAGCGCGGGAAGGGCATGTCGCACATCCCGGCGACCATCGGCAGCATCGGACGCAGCGGGCCGATGAACCGTCCGACCAGCAGGCTGGCGATGCCATAGCGCTGGAAGTAGGTTTCAGCGCCGGCCATCCATTCCGGATGATGACGCAGGCCCGGCAGGCGCCGGATGTTCTGGTGGAAGTGGCGACCCAGGAAATACGAAATCACATCCCCGAGAATCCCGCCGAGAAACCCCAGCAACAGGGTTTCGCTCAACGACAGCGCACCGCTGCCCGCCATGACAGCCACGGCGAACAGCAACACCGTACCGGGCACGATCAATCCGGCAATCGCCAGACATTCCACGAACGCCACAATGAGCACGGCGGCGGCCAGCCACTGCGGGTTGGCGGCCAGCCACCCGGTCACGCTATCGAGCCATGGGCCCATACACAACACTCCATTTCATTGATGCCCCTGGCCGGCGTACCGCAGAGAGGACACTCACAGCAGAAAATAATCGCGACCTTCGACCTGACCCCGGCGCAGCGGGTTCCGGGTGCACCACTGGGCGTAGGATGCGTCGACGAAGCGGTACATCAAATGCTCGTCACGCCCATGGGGAATGCCCAGGCGGGTGGTCTGGATGATGTGGCCTGGCGCGGGGCCGGTGTCTTCCACCAGCAGGATTTCGTGGTCGAAACGCTTGGCGTCCCACACCGGCACCTTCAGCCCCAGCGCCTTGCACAACAGAGTCTGCCCGGCGCAGAGCTTTTGTGGCGGGCGCGGGCGACCCTGAGCGTCGGGGTTGTTCAGCAGCATCTGTGCGAGGCTGGCCGGACCACTGATTTCATCAACCCACGGATAGGCCGATTTGATCAGCACCGCGTTGCCGGGACCCTGGGCGCTGAAGTTCAGCGAGTCGCCGCCACGGGCGTAGTACATATAGATGTGGCCGCCATCCAGAAACAAAGCCTTACGCTTTTCCGTGTAGCCGAGGGAGGCATGGCTGCCTTTTTCCGCGCAGTAATACGCTTCGGTTTCAATGATTCGGGCGCTGAGCCACAGGTCACCGACCCGGTGGCGGATGACTTTGCCCAGCAGATCCCGGGCCAGCACTTGGGCATCGCGGTCGAAAAAAGCGTCCGGAAGGCCCAGCGGCAGGCGCCCGGCATGGGCGCGAACGGTCAGGTTGGACATGGCAAACGGTGTTTATCCAGACAAAAGAGGTCGTGATGATAGCAATCCGAGCCTTAATTTCGGCTGAACATCGGCAAATCGCCGTCCATTTCGACCATCCGCCCGTCACCGCTGTTAGTCCCGGGGCACGACAGCTATAATCTGCCGCTTTCCTCTTTGCCAAGACCCCAGCAGACCATGACTGAGTCCGTTCTTGACTACATGACCCGATTGGGTCGCGCCGCCCGCGAAGCTTCCCGGGTCATCGGCCGTGCCAGTACCGCGCAGAAAAACCGCGCCCTGCTGGCTGCCGCCAATGCTCTGGACGCCGCCCGCACCGAGCTTGCGGCAGCCAATGAACAGGATCTGGCCGCAGGTCGCGCCAACGGTCTGGAGCCGGCATTGCTGGAACGTCTGGAACTGACCCCGGCCCGCATCGACGGCATGATCGTCGGTCTGCGTCAGGTGGCGGCCCTGCCGGACCCGGTCGGCG
Organism: Pseudomonas bananamidigenes; assembly: GCF_001679645.1. Lineage (GTDB taxonomy): Bacteria > Pseudomonadota > Gammaproteobacteria > Pseudomonadales > Pseudomonadaceae > Aquipseudomonas > Aquipseudomonas bananamidigenes. The sequence goes on from NZ_LRUN01000037.1 coordinate 107,641, forward strand.
CGATCCGCGACATGAGCTTCCGTCCGTCGGGGATTCAGGTCGGCAAGATGCGCGTGCCGCTGGGCGTGATCGGGATCATCTACGAATCCCGGCCGAACGTGACCATCGATGCCGCCAGCCTGTGCCTGAAGTCCGGCAACGCAACCATCCTGCGCGGTGGCTCAGAGGCAATTCACTCCAACCGTGCCATTGCCGCCTGCATCCAGCGCGGTCTGGCCGAAGCCGAACTGCCGGCCGCCGTGGTGCAAGTGGTGGAAACCACCGACCGCGCCGCCGTTGGCGCCCTGATCACCATGCCCGAGTACGTCGATGTGATCGTGCCACGCGGTGGCCGTGGCCTGATCGAGCGCATCAGTCGCGACGCCCGGGTGCCGGTGATCAAACACCTGGACGGCATTTGCCACGTTTATGTCGGCGAGCACGCCGACCTGCCGAAAGCCCGGCGCATCGCCTTCAATGCCAAGACCTATCGTTATGGCATCTGCGGCGCGATGGAGACGCTGCTGGTCGATCAAAGTGTTGCGAAGGATTTCCTGCCGTCGATGGCGGAACAGTTCCACGAAAAAGGCGTCGAGCTGCGTGGTTGCGAGCGCACCCGGGCGATCATCGAGGCTGTAGCGGCGACCGAAGAGGACTGGAGCACCGAGTACCTGGCGCCGATTCTGTCGATCCGCGTGGTCGACGGCCTGGACCAGGCCATCGAACACATTAACCGTTACGGCTCCCATCACACCGATTCGATCGTCAGCGAAAACCTCGCCGACACCCGGCAGTTCGTGGCTGAAGTCGACTCGGCGTCGGTGATGATCAACACCCCGACCTGTTTCGCCGATGGATTCGAATACGGATTGGGTGCCGAGATCGGCATTTCTACTGATAAGCTGCACGCCCGTGGCCCGGTGGGCCTCGAAGGACTGACCTGCGAGAAGTACGTTGTGGTCGGTGATGGCCAGTTGCGCGGCCAGGCGACGGTCTGACTTGTCCGACCTCGACCCGAAAGTGCCGAAGTCCGGCAGAAAGCCCCGTCCCCGGCGTATTGGCGTATTGGGCGGAACCTTCGATCCGGTACATGTCGGCCATTTGCGTGGCGCGCTGGAAGTCGCCGAGGCGCTGGGGCTCGATGAGCTGCGCATGATGCCCAGCGCCCGCCCGCCGCACCGCGATACCCCGCAGGTATCGGCGCAGGATCGGCTGGCAATGGTTGAATGCGCGGTGGCCGGAGTGCCGCCGCTGGTGGTGGACGCCCGCGAGCTTCAGCGGGACAAACCGTCCTGGACCATCGACACCCTGGAGTCGCTGCGTGCCGAAATGGCCGCAGGGACCCAGGTTTTTCTGCTTTTGGGCTGGGACGCATTTTGCGGCCTGCCCACCTGGCATCGCTGGGAGGAGTTGCTCCAGCATTGCCACATCCTGGTGCTACAGCGCCCGGACGCCGACAGCGAGCCGCCGGATGCCTTGCGCAACCTGCTGGCAGCGCGTTCGGTGAGCGACCCGCTGGCCCTGAAAGGGCCGGGCGGACAGATTGCATTCGTCTGGCAGACACCGCTCGCGGTCTCCGCCACCCAGATCCGTCAACTGCTGGCCAGCGGTAAGTCGGTACGTTTCCTGGTGCCCGACGCGGTCCTGGCCTACATCGATGCGCACGGTCTGTATCGTGCGTCGAACTGAACAAGGCGTGCTTCACTGATACGGGTCAACGTATCGCCAAGCCGCCGAATACATGAGCAAAACGAGTTTTATATGACTGACAAAGATGTAAGCAAAGTTAAGCGCAAAGGTACTTTCAAGAGCGCCCCGTTGCCGGAAGTCGCCAACGCCCAGGAGCCGCTGAAAGGCGACGAACTGGTCAAGGTGGCCGTGGCAGCCCTGGAAGACGTCAAGGCCCAGGACATCCAGATCATCGATGTGCGCGACAAGCAGAGCATCACCGACTACATGATCATCGCCACCGGTACGTCCAACCGCCAGATCAACGCGATGCTGGAAAAGGTTCGCGAAGAGGTCAAGAAGAACGGCGCTCGTCCGTTGGGCGAAGAGGGCAAGGGTGACAGCGACTGGGTACTGCTGGACCTGGATCTGGTGATCGTGCACATGATGACCGCCTCGGCCCGTCAGTTCTACGACCTGGAGCGCCTGTGGGCCGGTGCCGAGCAAAGCCGTGCGAGTGATGGCAAGCATCACAGCCCGGAAAACACCCACGAGCATTTCGCCAAGCTCAACAAAGACCAGCTGTAAGGGATCGCCGTGCGCCTGCGACTGATCGCCGTCGGTTCACGCATGCCCAAGTGGGTGGAAGAAGGCTGGCATGAATATGCCAAGCGTCTTCCGTCCGAGCTGGCGCTGGAACTGGTGGAAATTCCGCTCAATACCCGTGGCAAGAATGCCGACGTGGCGCGCTTCATCCGTCAGGAAGGTGAAGCCATGCTGGCCAAGGTCGGGCACAACGAGCGGATCGTCACCCTCGAAGTGCACGGCAAGCCCTGGAGCACCGAGCAACTGGCGGTCGAACTCGACCGCTGGCGACTGGACTCGCGCACGGTCAATTTCATGGTCGGCGGCCCGGAAGGGCTGGCGCCTGAAGTCTGTGCCCGCGCCGACCAGCGCTGGTCGTTGTCGCCGTTGACGCTGCCGCACCCGTTGGTGCGCATCCTTATCGGCGAACAGTTGTATCGTGCCTGGACCGTGCTGTCCGGCCACCCTTACCACAAGTAATCCTGCCCTCATGTCCCAGCCGATCCGCATCAAGGACCACGAAAAAGACGCACGCCTGGTGCGTAGTCGCGTCGTGTTCGGGGCCATTGCGATCGTTGCACTGATCGGTGTGCTGATCGCCCGGCTGTATTTCCTGCAGGTCATCCAGTACGAGTACCACTCGACGCTTTCGGAAAACAATCGCGTCCATGTCCAGCCGATTCCACCGACCCGCGGCCTGATCTATGACCGCAACGGCGTGGTGGTGGCAGACAATCGTCCGAGCTTCAGCCTGAGCATGACCCGGGAGCGTTCCGGCGACTGGCAGCAGGTGCTCGACGTGATCGTCGAAGTGTTGCAGTTGACGCCGGAAGACCGGGTGATCTTCGAAAAACGCATGCGTCAGGGGCGCCGGCCGTTCGAGCCGGTGCCGATCCTGTTCGAGCTGACCGAAGAGCAGATCGCCCGCATCGCGGTGAACCAGTTCCGTCTGCCGGGGGTGGAAGTGGTCGCGCAACTGGTTCGTCACTATCCGCAGGGCGCGCATTTTGCGCACTCGGTGGGTTACATGGGACGGATCAACGAAAAAGAGCTGAAGACCCTCGACCCGGTCAACTACAGCGGCACCCACCATATCGGCAAGACCGGTATCGAGCGTTTCTACGAAGCGGAACTGCATGGCCAGGTGGGTTACGAAGAAGTCGAGACCAACGCCCGGGGGCGTGTGTTGCGGGTACTCAAGCGGACCGATCCGGTGCCGGGCAAGGACATTGTCCTGAGCCTCGACATCAAGCTGCAGGAAGCTGCCGAAGCCGCTCTGGGCGGGCGACGTGGCGCGGTGGTGGCGCTGGATCCGAGCACCGGCGAAGTGCTGGCGATGGTCAGCCAGCCGAGCTTCGACCCGAATCTGTTCGTCACCGGTATCAGCTTCAAGGCTTACGCCGAGCTGCGCGACTCCATCGACCGGCCACTGTTCAACCGTGTCCTGCGTGGCCTGTACCCGCCGGGTTCGACGATCAAACCGGCGGTGGCGATTGCCGGTCTGGACGCGGGCGTGGTGACGGCGTCGAGCCGGGTGTTCGACCCGGGTTACTACATGCTGCCCAACTACGATCACAAGTACCGCAACTGGAACCGTACCGGTGACGGTTTCGTCGATCTCGACACGGCGATCATGCGCTCCAACGACACCTACTTCTATGACCTGGCCCACAAGCTCGGCATCGACCGGTTGTCGTCGTACATGAACAAGTTCGGTATCGGCCAGAAGGTCTCGCTGGACATGTTCGAAGAGTCTCCGGGCCTGATGCCGTCCCGCGAGTGGAAACGCGCCACCCGCAAGCAGGCGTGGTTCCCGGGCGAGACCCTGATCCTCGGGATCGGCCAGGGCTACATGCAATCGACGCCGCTGCAACTGGCCCAGGCCACCGCGCTGGTGGCCAACAAGGGTGTGTGGAACCGTCCGCACCTGGCCAAGACCATCGAGGGCGAAAAACCCAAGGACGAGAATCCGATGCCGGACATCGTCCTGCGCGACCCGTCGGACTGGAACAAGGTCAACCATGGCATGCAGCAGGTGATGCACGGCGCTCGCGGTACGGCGCGCAAGGCATCGATCGGCGCGCAATACCGGATCGCCGGCAAGTCGGGTACCGCCCAGGTGGTCGCGATCAAGCAGGGTGAGAAGTACGACCGCTCCAAGGTCCAGGAACGCCATCGCGACCACGCCCTGTTCGTCGGTTTCGCCCCGGCCGACAACCCGAAAATCGTGGTGTCGGTGATGGTCGAGAACGGTGAGTCCGGTTCCGGCGTCGCCGCGCCCGTGGTGCGTCAGGTGATGGACGCCTGGCTGCTGGATCAGGACGGACGCTTGAAGGCCGAATACGCCAGCCCAATCAGTGCGGAGGCTACGGCCCGTGAAGAATAATTTCGATCGCATGCTCTCCAGCGAGGATGTGATGCGTCGCCGCGCGACGCTGTTGCAACGTCTGCATATCGATGGTCCTTTGCTGGTCCTGCTGCTGATCCTCGCCGCCGGCAGTCTGTTCGTGCTCTATTCGGCCAGTGGCAAGAGCTGGGACCTGCTGGCCAAGCAGGCCACGTCGTTCGGCATCGGTCTGGTATCGATGATCGTCATCGCCCAGTTCGAGCCACGCTTCATGGCCCGCTGGGTGCCGCTCGGCTATGTGATCGGGGTGGTGCTGCTGATGGTGGTGGACATCATGGGCCACAACGCCATGGGCGCGACCCGCTGGATCAACATTCCAGGGGTGATCCGCTTCCAGCCATCGGAATTCATGAAGATCCTGATGCCGGCGACCATCGCCTGGTATCTGTCCAAGCGCACGTTGCCGCCGCAGCTCAAGCATGTGGGGATCAGCCTGATGTTGATCGGTGTGCCGTTCATTCTGATCGTGCGTCAGCCGGACCTGGGCACGTCGCTGCTGATTCTGGCCGGCGGTGCGTTCGTGCTGTTCATGGGCGGGCTGCGCTGGCGCTGGATCCTCAGCGTGCTGGCGGCTGCCGTACCCGTGGCGATCGCCATGTGGTTCTTCATCATGCACGACTACCAGAAGCAACGGATCCTGACCTTCCTCGACCCGGAAAGCGATCCGTTGGGCACCGGCTGGAACATCATTCAGTCGAAGGCCGCCATCGGGTCCGGCGGCGTGTTCGGCAAGGGCTGGCTGCTGGGCACCCAGTCGCACCTGGACTTTCTGCCGGAAAGCCACACGGACTTCATCATCGCGGTGCTGGGCGAAGAATTCGGCCTGGTGGGCATCTGCGCGCTGCTGCTGATCTATCTGCTGCTCATCGGCCGCGGTCTGGTGATTACCGCCCAGGCGCAGACGCTGTTCGGCAAATTGCTCGCCGGTGCCTTGACCATGACGTTTTTTGTTTATGTTTTCGTCAACATCGGTATGGTCAGTGGCCTGTTGCCGGTCGTAGGGGTGCCGTTGCCGTTCATTAGCTATGGCGGAACTTCGCTGGTGACGCTGCTGTCAGCGTTTGGGGTTTTGATGTCGATTCATACGCATCGCAAGTGGATCGCACAGGTTTGAATAAGGTGAAGAGTTCAATGCAAGTAATGCGTGACTGGGCGACACGATACGCACCGTGGCTCGGCCTGGTAGGCATCCTTGGCAGCGCGCAGGAAGCGCTGGCCGGCGATTACGAAGGCTCGCCCCAGGTGGCCGAATTCGTCGGCGAAATGACCCGCGATTACGGTTTTGCCGGCGAGCAACTGATGGCGGTGTTTCGCGAGGCGCAGCGCAAGCAGGCGATTCTTGATGCCATTTCCAAACCCGCCGAGCGGGTCAAACAGTGGAAAGAATACCGGCCGATGTTCATTACCGACGCGCGGATTGCCCGCGGTGTGGACTTCTGGCGTCAACACGAAGCGGTCCTGGCCCGCGCCGAGCAGGAATACGGCGTTCCGGCCCAGGTGATCGTGTCGATTATCGGCGTTGAGACCTTTTTCGGACGTAATACCGGCAATTACCGGGTGATCGATGCGTTGTCCACGCTGGGATTCGACTATCCTCCCCGTGCCGAATTCTTCCGCAAGGAGTTGCGTGAGTTTCTGCTGCTGGCCCGCGAAGAGCAGGTCGACCCGTTGACCCTCAAGGGCTCCTACGCCGGGGCGATGGGCCTGCCGCAATTCATGCCGAGCAGCTTCCGCGCCTACGCGGTGGATTTCGACGGTGACGGACACATCAATATCTGGAATAACCCGGATGATGCGATCGGCAGCGTCGCCAGCTACTTCAATCGTCACGGCTGGGTGGCCGGCGAGCCGGTGGTCAGTCGTGCCGATGTGCGCGGCGAACAGGTGGATGAAGGCCTGACCGCCGGCATCGAACCGACGAAAACCGTCGCAGAGTTGCGAGCGCTGGGCTGGTCAAGTCATGATGCGCTGCGCGATGATATGCCGGTTACTGCATTTCGCCTGGAAGGCGACAACGGTCCGGAATACTGGATGGGCCTGAAGAATTTCTACGCGATCACGCGTTATAACCGCAGCGTGATGTACGCCATGGCCGTACATCAACTGTCTGAAGAGCTGGTAAAAGCACGGGGCGTCAAGTAATGCAGGCATGGCCTATCAACAAACCCCTGAAACTGGTGGCATTCGCCGCGCTGGCGATCATGGTCGCCAGTTGCTCGACCAGTCGTGCGCCCACCCAGAAATACGCCTCCAACACCGTTCGTGCCCAGCCGGGTCTGGACATCAACCGGGCCCACAAGGACGGCGCGCCATGGTGGGACGTCGATGTGTCGCGCATCCCGGATGCCACGCCGACTCTGCACACCGGGCCGTACAAGGCCAACCCCTACACCGTGCTGGGCAAGACCTACTTCCCGTTGCAGGAATCCAAGACCTACGTGGCCTCGGGCACGGCATCCTGGTATGGCACCAAGTTCCATGGGCAGAACACCGCCAACGGCGAAGTCTATGACCTGTACGGCATGAGTGCCGCCCACAAGACCCTGCCACTGCCCAGTTACGTTCGTGTGACCAACCTGGACAACAACAAGAGCGTGATCCTGCGGGTCAACGACCGTGGACCGTTCTATTCGGACCGGATCATCGACCTGTCCTATGCGGCTGCGAAGAAACTCGGCTATGCCGAAATCGGCACCGCGCGCGTCAAGGTCGAGGGTATCGACCCGCAACAATGGTGGGCCGCCAGGGGCCGTCCGGCGCCTTTGATGCTCAACGAGCCACAAGTCGCGCAGAATAACGTGCCGGCGATCACGGCTTCGGCGGGCACCATCGAGCAGTGGACGCCTCCGCCGCAACAACATGCCTCCGACACTGTACCTGTACAGATCGGCGCAAAAAAAAAACGCTTCTGCGCGAGCGTCTGGCCAGTATCTGCAGGTGGGCGCGTTCGCCAACCCGGACGCTGCAGAACTCCTGAGGTCGAAGCTCAGCGGGATGGTGAGCGCTCCGGTGTTCATCAGCTCGATCGTGCGCAATCAGCAGACCCTGCACCGGGTACGCCTGGGACCGATCGGTACGCCGGGTGAAATCGCCCAGGTGCAGAACAGCGTGCGCCTGGCCAACCTTGGTTCGCCAAGTGTGGTCACCGAGTAAACGTGGGACTTGATTGACGGTTCACCAGCGATTGGGGGGTGAACCAGGTTGTTGGCTCGTCGAAGAACAAAAGCCCGGCAAAGGGTGACTGGAGTGAGCAACTGAACACGCGATGCTCGTAGGGTTTGCTCGAAAGCTCGCCGAGCGGCGATCAGGCAAGGCAAAAACAGGTGAGGAAGCGGAGTGTAGGGGACCTGCATGAGCATTCCGAATCTGTTTTTAACGCAGCATGATCGTCGCGCAGGCAGGTTTCGGGCAAAGCCTGAAAGACATCTGATTAAATTTTGCCCTTGGGCAGTTTCCATTAGCGATTTCGAGAGACGGATGAACATCACCACCTTTGCCAAACGCCTGTGCCTGCTAGTCCCGCTGCTCCTCTCGCCAGCCGCCTTCGCGGCCGAGATGATGCCGTCGCCACCTCAACTGGCCGCAAAGGCCTATGTGCTCATGGACGCCAGCAGCGGCAACGTGCTGGTGGAGAACAACGGTGACCAGCGTCTGCCACCGGCCAGCCTGACCAAGCTGATGACCGCGTACATCGCCACGCTGGAAATCCGTCGTGGCCAGATCGGTGAAAACGATCCGGTGACCGTCAGCGAAAACGCCTGGCGCACCGGCGGTTCGCGGATGTTCATCAAGGTCGGCTCGCAAGTGACCGTCAGCGACCTGCTGCACGGCATCATCATCCAGTCCGGCAACGACGCCAGCGTCGCGGTGGCCGAGCACATCGCCGGCAGCGAAGACGCCTTCGCCGACCTGATGAACAAGACGGTCGCCGATCTGGGCATGACCAATACCCACTTCATGAACCCGACCGGTCTGCCGAACCCCGAGCACTACTCGTCGGCGCATGACATGGCGATCCTGGCGCGCGCGATCATTCACGAAGATCCGGCTCACTACGCGATCTACTCGCAGAAAGAGTTCTTCTGGAACGGCATCAAGCAGCCTAACCGCAACCTGCTGCTGTGGCGCGACAAGACCGTCGACGGTCTGAAAACCGGTCACACCGACGAAGCCGGCTACTGCATGGTGTCCTCGGCCGTACGTGACGGCATGCGTCTGATCGCCGTAGTGTTCGGCACCAACAGCGAAGTGGCCCGTGCCGCCGAGACCCAGAAGCTGCTGACCTACGGTTTCCGCTTCTTCGAAACCCAGACCTTCTATCAGAAGGGCACCGAACTGGCTCAGGCCCCGGTGTGGAAAGGCACCACCAGCCAGGTCAAGGCCGGTCTGGCCGAAGATCTGACCATGACCCTGCCGAAAGGCCAGCTGAAGAAGCTCGCTGCCAGCATGACCATGAACCCGCAACTGACCGCGCCAATCGCCAAGGGCGACGTGATCGGTAAAGTCGAAGTGAAGCTGGATGACAAGGTGGTGCACAGCGCCGACCTGATCGCCCTCGACGCTGTCGAGGAGGGTGGTATCTTCCGCCGCATGTGGGATAGCATCCGTCTATTCTTCTACGGCTTGTTCAACTGATACGAGTTGACCTGCAGGGCCCCGTTCCCCTCCGGAGCGGGGCCTTGTTCGTTACCGGGCTTACGCTTTAGAGGCCGTTACGCCATGACCGATACCGAAGTAAAGGCGCCAAAGATCGAATTTCCGCAGGTTGATTATCCGGTTAAGGTGATCAGCGACACGGGCGTCGGCAACAAAGACAAGATCATCGACATCGTCAAGAAGCACGCGAAGATCAACGACGAGCGTGTGGACGAGCGTCAGAGCAGCAACGGCAAGTACACCACTATCCAGTTGCACATCGTCGCGACCGACCAGGATCAGCTGTACAACATCAACAGCGAACTGCGGGCGACCGGCTTCGTACACATGGTGTTGTGATGCCGGCCACGCTGGGCTTTCGCGAACTTGGCCGGATGGCTTACGAGCCGGTCTGGCATGCCATGCAACGCTTTACCAACGAGCGCGGCAGTGATGCCGCCGACGAAATCTGGCTCGTCGAACACCCGCCGGTATTCACTCAGGGCCAGGCCGGCAAGGCCGAACATCTGTTGCTGCCGGGAGATATCCCGGTGGTGCAGGTCGACCGCGGCGGGCAGGTGACTTACCATGGTCCGGGCCAGCTGGTGGCCTACCTGCTGCTGGATGTGCGCCGGCTGGGGTTCGGCGTGCGGGATCTGGTCAGCCGCATGGAGCGGTGCCTGATCGAACTGCTGGCCAGCTACGGCGTCACCGCCGTGGCCAAACCTGATGCTCCCGGCGTCTATGTCGATGGAGCGAAAATCGCTTCTCTGGGTTTGCGGATTCGCCACGGTTGTTCCTTTCATGGCCTGGCCCTGAACGTGGACATGAACCTGGAGCCGTTTCGACGGATTAATCCCTGCGGCTATGCCGGGCTGGCGATGACCCAGCTGAGCGATCACGCAGGATCGATTGAATTTGCCGAGGTAAGTGCCCGGCTGCGCGCGCAGCTCGTCAAACACCTCGACTATGCTGAGCAGACGACCCTGACGGGCGGAATCGACTGATATGACTACTGATGCAGTGCAAACCATGATCCCGACGCTCGACGTGACCGAGCGCCCGGCCCCGCGTCCCAAGGTTGAAGCCGGCGTCAAGCTGCGCGGCGCCGAGAAGGTTGCACGCATTCCGGTGAAGATCATTCCGACCACCGAACTGCCGAAGAAACCCGACTGGATCCGCGTGCGCATCCCGGTTTCGCCGGAAGTCGAGCGCATCAAGAGCCTGCTGCGCAAGCACAAGCTGCACAGCGTCTGCGAAGAAGCATCCTGCCCGAACCTGGGCGAATGTTTCTCCGGTGGCACCGCGACCTTCATGATCATGGGTGACATCTGCACCCGTCGCTGCCCGTTCTGCGACGTCGGCCATGGTCGTCCGAAGCCGCTGGACGTCAACGAGCCGGAAAGCCTGGCCATCGCCATCGCCGACCTGAAACTCAAATACGTGGTGATCACCTCGGTGGACCGCGACGACCTGCGTGACGGCGGTGCCCAGCACTTTGCCGACTGCATCCGTGAAATCCGCAAATTGTCGCCGAACGTACAGCTCGAGACGCTGGTTCCGGATTACCGTGGCCGCATGGACATCGCCCTGGAAATCACCGCGGCCGAGCCGCCGGATGTGTTCAACCACAACCTGGAAACCGTGCCGCGCCTGTACAAGGCCGCGCGTCCGGGTTCGGACTACCAGTGGTCGCTGACCCTGCTGCAGCGCTTCAAGCAGATGATGCCGCACATTCCGACAAAGTCCGGCCTGATGCTGGGGCTGGGCGAAACCGATGACGAAGTCATCGAAGTGATGAAGCGCATGCGCGAACACGACATCGACATGCTGACCCTGGGCCAGTACCTGCAACCGTCTCGCAGCCACTTGCCGGTGCAGCGTTTCGTGCACCCGGACACCTTCGCCTGGTTCGCCGAGGAAGGTTACAGGATGGGCTTCAAGAACGTCGCTTCCGGCCCGTTGGTACGCTCCTCGTACCACGCCGACGAGCAGGCGAAACTGGTCAAGGCCGAGCTGCTCGGTTCCTGATTCAGCGCTGAATACGAAAATGCCCGCCGGGTTGAACGTCCGGCGGGCATTTTTTTGCCCGGCCTACGCTCGTCAGTGACTTTTCCCGCAATCTGCGGCGCAGCTGTGCCCCTTCAGTTTGTCGCCGTTCCTGACTACTGTGTGTGCATGACCGCACACAGGGAGATCCATGGATGACCGTTCGACCCACCCACACCCTTTTTCCGCACAAGCCTGTGCCGGCGCTGCCGGCGGAAGGACTGATAGGCGTCATCGCGCCAGCCGGTCCAGGTGCGCTGGATACTGAAAAGGCCATTCAGTGGATGCGCGCCCGGGGTTACGGTTTGCGGGTGTTCCCGGGTGTTTACGAAAAGGATGGCTATCTGGCCGGCAGCGATGAGGTGCGTCTGAATGATCTGCATGCCGCGTTCGCTGACGAAGAGGTCGATGCCATCATTTGTCTGCGGGGCGGTTACGGTACGCCAAGGCTGCTGGACCGGATCGACTACGATCTGCTGGCACGCCATGCCAAGCCCTTCGTCGGCTACAGCGACATCACCGCACTGCACCTGGCCATCAGCCGCTATGCCGGATTCGTGACCTTTCACGGGCCACTGTTGAACGCCGACCTGCTGGGGGACAAGGAGCCGCCGACGGTGACGTCGTTCTTTGCCATGCTGCGCGGTCAAGTGAAGGCCGGCAGCGTACTGAGCCATCCGGTGGCGTATCCACTGACCACGGTCGAACCCGGCGTCGCTCACGGGCGTCTGCTGGGTGGCAATCTGGCGATGATCGCATCGACCTTGGGCACTCCATACGAAATCGATGTCGAGGGCGTGATCCTGCTCATCGAGGATGTCAACGAGCCGCTGTATCGCATCGACCGCTTGCTGACCCAGATGCGTCTGGCCGGCAAGCTGTCCAGATTGCGCGGGGTGCTCGTCGGGGATATTGCGGGAGTGGATGTGGACGCTCTGAATCGCCTGCTCAAACAGACCTTCGAGCCACTGCGGATTCCGGTGCTGTCAGGTTGGCGCAGCGGCCATTGCGATCCGAATCTGACCCTGCCTCTGGGGGCGCTGGTTCGGCTGGATGCGGGGAAGAAGGAGTTGATGCTGGAGCAGGATCTGGTGATCAAGGCATAGAAACTGATCGCCCGATAGTCAGTCATCGCGGGCAAGCCCGCTCCCACAGTTTTCAGGTTGTACGCAGAGCTGCGGCCACCTCTAAACCTGTGGAGGCGGGCTTGCCCGCGATGCTTTTACTGGTTACGCAGACTTTCCAGCAGTTTGTGCGTCGGATAACCATCCGCCGGCCAGCCAAATGATTGCTGCGCACTGCGGATCGCCTTGCGCGTATTCGCGCCGATGATGCCGTCGGCGGTGCCCGCGTCGTAGTTGCGCGCTGTCAGCAGGTTCTGCAGCTCGATGCGCTCGGTACGACTCAGCGGCAGATCATCCTTCGGCCAGCTGCCGTTGATCAGGCCGGCACCGTTGAAGCGCTCGGACAACAGGCTGACGGCCAGGGCATAGGACGACGAGTTGTTGTACTTGAGGATCGCGCGGAAGTTGTCGAGGATCAGGAACGCCGGGCCACGATAGCCGGCCGGCAGCAGCAGGGCAGCCGACAACTGCTCGGAGCTGGCGGGTGCCTGGCCACCGTTTGGCAGGATCACACCCAGTTGACGCCATTCGGCGACGCTCTTGCGAATCGCTCCATCGGCCAGGGTGTAGTTGAAACCGCTCGGCAGCTGCACTTCGAAGCCCCATGGCTGGCCGCGTTGCCAGCCGGAACTTTGCAGGTAGTGCGCGGTGGATGCCAATGCGTCAGCCGGGCTGCCCCAGATATCGCGGCGACCATCACCGTCGAAGTCCACCGCGTGGGTATTGTAGGTGGTCGGGATGAACTGGGTCTGGCCCATGGCGCCGGCCCAGGAACCGAGCATTTTCTCAGGTGTGATATCGCCCTGTTGCAGGATCTGCAGGGCCGCGATCAGTTGCGCATGGGCAAAGGCCGGGCGGCGACCTTCGTAGGCCAGGGTCGCCAGGGAATTGATCACCGACTTGGTGCCCTGGAACTGGCCGAAATTGCTTTCCATGCCCCATACCGATACCAGCGCCTGACGATCGACACCATAGCGTTGCTCGATGCGTTGCAGGATATCGGCGTACTGGTTGATCAACGCCTGGCCTTTGCGCACTCGCAGTGGCGACAGGGCGCCATCGAGGTATTCCCATACCGGCCGGGCGAATTCCGGCTGGCTGCGATCGGCGCGAATCACACTCGCGTCAAAGCTGACATTGGCAAAGGCGCGATCGAACACGTCGGGGCGGATGCCGGCGGCCAGGGCGTCCTTGCGGAAACCTGCCTGCCACTCGGCGAACGTCTGGGTCGGTTGCAGGTCGAGGTCGTCACCCGATGGCACTACCGGCGGGACGATGGCAGGTGCCGTGGCAGCGGGGGCGGCCTGAAGCGGTTGCGCGTCGGCGGCGGTGGGTTTTTCCGCGCAGGCGACAAGCAGAATGAAACTTGTGGCAGCGATCAACTGGCGAACGGGCCAGCGACGGGAAAGACTGAGGGGCATGCACAGGTCCAGGGGAATACGAATCAGGTGCAGACCTTACCATGAGGAGGGGGTGCTGCGCTTCAAGCGGCCAGAAAACAAGAAGCCTCCCAGCTGTCAGACTGGAAGGCTTCGCGGCGGTAGCTGCCTTTACCCTTGGAGGGGCGTTCCTGGCGGCTGCGGAACAGGGGTTGGGCGATGATGGACTTGGCCTTGTTGTGGCCATGTTTTGATGGCTTCTTGCTCATGGGATTCTCGCGAGTGAGTGGGTTTTGCGCGGCAAATGATCTGCCGATGTGGGGCGTCTGTCCATAGGGCCGAAGGCGGCAGGTTCTGTAGGAAATGCGGGATCGCACACAGGGCGATCCCGAGTTTCATTCGGCGGGTAATGTCAGGCGTTGACCTGCCATCAACAACGCCAGTCGACTCAGGCTCATCCACGGCGAACCGGTCGCCTGGCCCTTGATCTGCGCATCGATGCGCTGGGCTTCGAGCAACAATTGCGCCCAGCGTGGCGCCGAGTAGCGTTGCAGGGCCTTGCTCATCAGCGGTTTGCGCTTGTCCCAGACCGGTGGTTTTGCCTGGCTGAAGCACTTGTCCAGCGGCGTGCCCTGGCTGTATTGCAGGGAAATGTTGGCCAGCAGGCGCAGCTCCCGGGCCAGGGCCCAGAGAATCACCGGCGGTTCGACCCCTTCACCGCGCAGCCCTTCGAGCATGCGCAGCGCGTGAGCCGGTTCGCCGTTGAGTACCGCGTCGGTCAGGCCGAACACATCGAAGCGCGCACTGTCGGCCACGGCCGCCTGCACGGTTTCGAGGGTGATCTGCCCGTCCTCGGCCATCAGCTTGAGCTTTTCGATTTCCTGCGCGGCAGCCAGCAGGTTGCCTTCGACCCGCGCGGCGATCAGTTCCACTGCATCCTGGGTGGCCGACAGTCCGGCCTGGGAAAGGCGCTGACGAATCCAACTCGGCAGCTGATTGGCATCCACCGGCCAGATCTGGATGAACTGGGTCTGCGGTCCTTCGATCAGTGCTTTGCCCCACTTGGTTTTTTGCGCACTGCCATCCAGCTTGGGCAGGCTGATCAGCAATACGGTGTCTTCAGCAGGACGCGAGCAGTACTCGATCAATGCGGCGGCGCCCTTGTCACCAGGCTTGCCCGAAGGCAGGCGCAGTTCCAGAAGGCGCTTTTCGGCGAACAGCGACATGCTGGCGCCGGCCAGCAGCAACGTTCCCCAATCGAAATTGGCGTCGGCGGCGAAGACTTGGCGTTCATCGAAACCTTGTTGACGGGCAGCGGACCGAATGGCGTCGGCCGCTTCCTGGCACAGCAGCGGGTCATCGCCGCTGATGATGTAGACCGGCGCGAGAACACCTTGCAGGTGTTTGCCGAGTTGGGCGGGAGCGAGCTTCATAAGAAAGGGCGAACGGGGCGCCTGAGCGCCCCGAACTTCTTATTGCTGCGGCAGTTCGAGCGGCGACTGCTGCGGCGTTTCCGCTTCAGCCTTCTGCGCCGCTTCCAGAGCGTCGGCTTCAGCCTTGGCCCGTGCATTGGCGGTTTGCTGCAAGGCATCGAGCTGAGCCGGCGTCAGTTGCTGCAGACGCAGCATCATTCGCTGGACCAGTTCGCGGCGGGTTTCACGGCGAGCATCGTTGGCTTCCTGATCGGAGCCCACCAGGTTGTTGCCGTCATGGATGAACACTTTTTGCACTTCAAGCTTGTCGCTTTTGAGCAGCAGGTTGTTTTCGCCACGGATGTCGTAATTGAGCACGGTGCTTACCTGATACTCGCCCGTACGGCCGGCACCGGCGTAGCTGAGAATGCGCTGGTTTTCCTGCTCATCGGCCAGGTACAGCTTGTATGGCGCACCGGAGACGATCCTGACGCCGCTGGCCTCCAGCAGTTGGCGCAGCTGCGTCACGGTTTCGCCGTAGGCGTTGCGGGCGCTCAGATCGAGCTCCTTGATCGTCAGTTCGGTGGTGCCGGTACCGCGCAGCTGGAAACCGCAGGCGCTCAACAGGACCGCGAGGCCCATCACCAGCAAGTTGCGTTTGATCATTGTGTTGCTCCCCTTGAAACCATGTGGGCCGGCTCTGCGGCCCGAAAGGTTTTACAGGGCGCCAGGCAAGCCCGGCGCCCGATCCAATTAGCTGGCGACGATATTGACCAGTTTCCCGGGCACTACGATCACTTTGCGGATAGTCAGGCCATCGACGAAGCGCAGCACGTTTTCGTTGGCACGGGCGGCGGCTTCGATTTCTTCACGGGTGGCGGCGGCCGGCATTTCGATCTGGCCGCGCAGTTTGCCGTTGACCTGGATGACCAGGGTCAGGCTGTCCTGCACCAGTGCGCTTTCGTCGACCACAGGCCAGCCGGCGTCGATCACCGGGTCAGCGTGGCCCAGGCGGTTCCACAGCTCATGGCTGATGTGCGGCGTGATCGGAGCCAGCAGCAGGGTCACGGCTTCCAGGCCCTCGTGGATCAGTGCGCGATCCTGCTCGGTGGCCTGGGCGGCTTTTTCCAGTACGTTCATCAGCGTCATCACCTGGGCGATGGCAGTGTTGAATTTGTGGTTCTGGCCGACGTCGTGGCTGGCCTGCTTGATGGCCTGGTGAGTCGCACGGCGAACGGCTTTCTGCTCGTCGCTCAGGCCGGCGATGTCCAGTTTGCCCGGCAGGCCCTGAATCACGTGCGCCTGTGCCAGACGCCAGACACGCTTGAGGAAGCGGTGCGCACCTTCGACGCCGGAGTCGGACCACGCCGCGCTCATGTCAGGTGGCGAGGCGAACATCATGAACAGACGGCAGGTGTCCGCGCCGAACTGGTCGATCATCGACTGCGGGTCGACGCCGTTGTTCTTCGACTTGGCCATCTTCTCGGTGCCGCCGATTTCCACCGGCAGGCCGTCGGTTTTCAGTCTGGCACTGGTCACGTTGCCTTTGCCGTCGCGTTCCAGATCCACGTCCGCCGGGTTGAACCAAGTGTAGGCGCCGTTGGCTTCGCGACGATAATAGGTCTCGGCGATCACCATGCCCTGGGTCAGCAGGTTCTTGAACGGCTCGTTGGAGCTCACCAGGCCTTCGTCGCGCATCAGCTTGTGGAAGAAGCGCGCATAAAGCAGGTGGAGAATGGCGTGTTCGATACCGCCGATGTACTGATCCACCGGCAACCAGTGGTCGGCCGCGGATTTTTCCACCAGGCCGCCTTCGAAGTGCGGCGAAGCGTAACGGGCGTAGTACCAGGACGACTCGACGAAAGTGTCCATGGTGTCGGTTTCACGTTTGGCAGGCTGGCCGCATTTCGGGCAGTTGCATTCGTAGAACTCGGGCATGCGCGCCAGCGGCGAACCGGCACCGTCCGGTACCACGTCTTCAGGCAACACGACCGGCAGCTGGTCTTCCGGCACCGGCACGTCACCGCAGGCATCGCAGTGGATGATCGGGATCGGGCAACCCCAGTAGCGCTGACGGCTGATGCCCCAGTCGCGCAGGCGGAACTGGGTGCGCGAGGCGCCGAGGTTTTTCTTGATCAGGGCGACTTCCATGGCGTCGAACGCGCCGGCGAAGTCCAGGCCGTCGAACTCGCCGGAGTTGATCAGCGTGCCATGTTCGCCGTAGGCGTCCTGCCATGGCGCAGGGTTGGTGTCACCGGAACTGGTGCGCACCACGGATTTGACCGGCAGGTTGTACTTGTGGGCGAATTCGAAATCGCGCTCGTCGTGAGCCGGCACAGCCATGACCGCGCCATCGCCGTAGTGCATCAGCACATAGTTGGCGACCCACACCGGCAGTTTTTCACCGGTCAGCGGGTGCTCGACGAACAGGCCGGTCGGCAGGCCTTTCTTCTCTTGAGTGGCGACGTCGGCTTCGGCGACGCTGCCGCCCTTGCATTCGGCGATGAACGCTTGCAGCTCGGGGTTGTTCTTCGCGGCGAGGGCGGCCAGGTGATGTTCGGCAGCCACGGCAACATACGTTGCGCCCATCAGGGTGTCCGGACGGGTGGTGAAGACTTTCAGGGTGCCGCTTTCGCCGATCGAGTCGACGTTGTACGGGAACTGCACTTCCATACCGCGGGACTTGCCGATCCAGTTGCGCTGCATGGTCTTGACCTGTTCCGGCCAGCCATCCAGTTCATCGAGACTCTCCAGCAGCTCATCCGCGTAGGCGGTGATCTTGAAGTAGTACATCGGGATTTCGCGCTTTTCGATCAGCGCGCCGGAGCGCCAGCCGCGACCGTCGATCACCTGCTCGTTGGCCAGAACGGTCTGGTCGATCGGGTCCCAGTTCACGGTACCGTTCTTGCGGTAGATCACACCCTTTTCGAACAGGCGGGTGAACAGCCATTGTTCCCAGCGGTAGTATTCCGGCTTGCAGGTGGTGACTTCGCGTGTCCAGTCCACCGCCAGGCCCAGGCTGCGCAGCTGGGATTTCATGTAGGCGATGTTTTCGTAGGTCCACTTGGCCGGGGCCACATTGTTCTTCATCGCGGCGTTTTCCGCCGGCATGCCGAAGGCGTCCCAACCCATCGGTTGCAGGACGTTCTTGCCCAGCATGCGCTGGTAGCGGGAGATCACGTCACCGATGGTGTAGTTGCGCACGTGCCCCATGTGTAGCTTGCCGCTGGGGTAAGGGAACATCGACAGGCAGTAGTAAGTCTCCTTGCCTGGCTGTTCACTGACTTCAAAGGACTTTTGCTCGTCCCAGAAAGACTGGGCGGCGGCTTCGATTTCACGGGGCTGATATTGTTCGTGCATGGCTACTTTTGTACTGGATAGGGGTGGCCTAATCCTCTTCAATGCGACATCCGGAGCGGGCCGGACGGGCTGGAAGTGGAGTTACAGGAAGCGCCGTAGCATACATGACCGCGCTTGGCCTAGGGAAACCCTGATTGCAGCCGTTTGACCCGCTGAAATCGTGGCGGGGGCCGTTGGTCGCGGCGCGCAGCCGGTTTGTGCAGCGAAGCTAAGCTCTAACTGGGGAGTGAGTCTTATCTTCAATGAGGTGAGGGATGGTGGAGTCACGGCAAAGAAACATAACCAAACCCGAGTTGTACGAGCGGTTGATCGATCGTCTGGGCATGGCCCTGGACGCTGCGAAAACCGCTGGACGGCTGCGCGACGAACGTCCCCTGGAGCTGGAATTGCGTGGCTTGAGCCCCGCCGAGTTCAATCTGGTCAAGGCCTATCTGGATCGCAGTGAGCGTGAATCCCACGGATACCTGTCACAGGCAGTGAAGCAACTCGATGCAGTCCACTCGGCCAAGGTCATCTGGCTCAAGGACAAGGCGCCCGGCAGAGACCCCGTCAAGGTCCGTACCCTGCAGGCCAAGTAAACCCGTGGCAGGTCAAAAAACGGATCTTTTTCAACGGGATCCGCACCTGCCGGTTGTCGCGCTGTATCAACCCACTTAGGCTTCGGGCATCTCTGGAGATGCCCGATGCCTTTTCGCTATTTCATTAAACAACTGTTGTTGCCGCCCGGCGTTCTCTTGCTGCTGTTGCTCGTCGCCTGGTGGTTGCGGCGTTCACGGCCGCGACTGGCCGGATTGTGTTTTGCCCTGGGTTTTGGCGGGTTCTGGCTGATGAGCCTGCCGGTGGTCGTGCAATGGGGCGCCAAGGCGCTGGAACGTGAGCCGCCACTGGCCCGGGAAGCGTGGACAAGCCTGGCGCAACGTGCCGATGCGATTGTGGTGCTGGGCTCCGGACGTGAGCGCGGTGATCTGGCCTGGGGTGAGGATCAGCCGACCGGCGTCGGGCTCGAACGGCAGCGTTATGCGGCACGCCTGGCCAAGGCTTCAGGACTGCCGGTGCTGACCAGCGGTGGTCTGCATTACGGAACACCGCCGACCGAAGCGAAACTGATGGCCGATTCGTTGCGCGATGATTTCGGTGTGACGGTGAAATGGCAGGAGGGTGAGAGCCGTACTACGTGGGAGAACGCCGAGTACAGCGCCAGAGTGCTGTTGCCGGAAGGGGTCAAACGTATCGTGCTGGTGACCCAGGCCTGGCACATGCCGCGTGCCGTGTGGAGTTATCAACAGGCCGGATTCGAAGTGGTGCCGGCACCGGTCGGCTTCCTCGGTACGGACAATGCCAGGCCGTTCGGCGGCTGGCTGCCGGAGTTCAAGTCGATCTGGCAGAGCGGGCAGTTGATGAACGAGGCGGTGGGGCAGGTCGGCTATTCGTTGTTCTACCGTTGAACAGACTTGTGGCGAGGGCGGTTGCTTCCGCTGCTCTGACGACTGCTGCGCAGCCGAGCGGGAGTAAGCTCCCTCGCCACAGCGACCGGTGTTGCTTCAGAGGGTCTTGGAGATCCGGTTGGTCATCAGCGCCCAGCCAAACAGCACCACGCACAGGATGATCAGCGGCCAAGAGCGCCATTGCAGATACGGCGTCAGGTCGTGCATCGGCACCACTTCGCCGTACAGCACGCCTTGCTCGAACTGCGGAATGCGTTCGGTGATCTGGCCGAACGGGTTGATCAGGCCGGTCACGCCGTTGTTGGTGGCGCGAATCATCCAGCGCCCGGCTTCAAGCGCACGCATCTGTGCCATTTGCAGGTGTTGCAAAGGCCCGATGGAGGTGCCGAACCAGGTGTCGTTGCTGATGGTCAGCAGCAGGTCGCTGTGTGCGGCCAGGCCTGCTGCGAACTCCGGATACACCACTTCATAGCAGATGAACGGCGCAATCTGATAACCCTTGGCCTGCAACAGCGGCTGTTCGGCCGGTCCGCGGGCGAAATCGGACATCGGCAGATCGAAGAACGCGATCAGCCCGCGCAACAGATCCTGCAGCGGTACGTATTCGCCGAACGGCACCAGTTTCTGTTTCAGATAGGTGCCATCACCTTCGCCGACCACGGTGATGCCGTTGAAGAAGCGCTTTTCGTGGCGAACGGTCTGGCGGATCGGCACGCCGGTGATCAGTGCCGACTTACGCTCGGCGGCAAAGGTGCCCATCATGTTCAGGTAGCCCTCGGCGGACTCCTTGAGCACCGGGACGGCGGTTTCCGGCCAGATCAGCAAGTCCACTGGCTTGGAGCGGAAACTCAGGTCACGGTACAGCGCCAGTTGCGCGTTGAGCTGCGCCGGGTCCCATTTCATGCTTTGCTCGACGTTGCCTTGGATGGCGGCAACGGTCAGTGGTGCGCCGGAAGGGCTGGTCCAGGCATGGCCCTTCAAGGCGATGCCCGCCGCCCAAGGGCCGACCAACAACACCAGACCAGCGGCGATAAAGCCTTTACGACCGGACTGCAGCAGCCGCGGTGCGTTGTAGATCAGCGCAGCGGTCAGCGCCAGGACGAACGACACCAGCCACATGCCGCCCACCGGCGCGAGGCCGGCCAGCGGGCCATCGAGCTGGCTGTAACCGGAATACAGCCACGGGAAACCGGTGAGGAACCAGCCACGAAAAGCTTCCTGGCCGACCCACAACGCCGCGAAGGCCAAGGCATCGGCCAGCGGCGCCTCGTTGCGACGCAACCAGCGCGCCCACAGCCATGCGGGCAGGGCGAAGAACCAGGCAATGGCCGCCGTGAAGATCAGCATCAGGAACCCGGCCAGCAGCACCGAAGCGCCGCCGAAGTGGTGGATGCTGTAGTAGATCCAGCTGGTGCCGGCGCCGAACAGACCGAAACCGAAGCACCAGCCACGGCCCAGGGCCTGGCGCGGGCTCAGCTCGCGCAGGCCGGCATAGAACAGACCGACCGCCAGCAATGCAAGCGGCCAGAGATCGAACGGCGCGAGAGCGAAGGTGGTGATTGCGCCGGCCGCCACGGCCAGCAGGTTACCGGGCCAGCCGGGGCGGGTTGTCCAGCGCAGGGGGTATGTCATCAGCTATTTCCTGTATCGCGCCGGGTCTGCTGTTACGCAGGGCAAGGCGCGAGGAGTGAAGTTTGGTTTTTCAAATGAACGACGAGTAACGCAGCCCTGCGTAACAGCAGGCCCGGCCCTGCGGGTTACGCCTGAAAGCGGGCCATGCTGCGTTGCAGTCCTTGGAAAGGGAATGCCATTCCCTGCGGACTGCGCCTTGCCTGGCCCGCTTTCAGGCGTAACGCGATGCAGGAAATAGCTGATGACATACCCCAGTCCTTAATGTTTACCGGAATGTTTACCGGGCGATTGGCGTCAGTCGCAGCAAGTGAATCCGACGGCTGTCGGCGTTCAGGATGCGGAAACGATAGGCGCCGATTTCAGTGATTTCGTTGCGTTTTGGCAAGTGCCCGAACGCGCTCATCACCAGCCCGCCGACGGTGTCGAACTCGTCGTCGGAGAATTCGCTGTCGAAGAACTCGTTGAAGTTCTCGATCGGCGTCAGGGCCTTGATCAGGAAATCACCGCTGGGCAGCGGCTTGATGTAGCTGTCCTCTTCGACGTCGTGCTCGTCTTCGATGTCGCCGACGATTTGCTCGAGCACGTCTTCGATGGTCACCAGACCGGCCACGCCGCCATATTCGTCGATGACGATGGCCATGTGGTTATGGTTGGCGCGGAATTCACGCAGCAACACGTTCAGACGCTTGGACTCCGGCACGAACGTGGCCGGGCGCAGCAGGTCCTTGATGTTGAAGCTGTCGCCGTTCTCCTTGAGGATCAGCGGCAGCAGATCCTTGGCCAGCAGCACGCCCATCACGTCGTCATGGCTTTCGCCGATGACCGGGTAGCGCGAGTGGGCCGAATCGACCACGGCGGGGAGGAATTCACGGGGTGTCTGGGTCGCCTTGATGCTGATCATCTGCGAGCGCGGCACCATGATGTCGCGCACCTGCAGGTCAGCCACCTGGATGGCGCCTTCGACGATGGCCAGCGCTTCGCTGTCCAGCAGTTTGTTCTGATGTGCATCGCGCAGCAGCTCCAGCAGCTCCTGGCGGTTCTTCGGCTCGTGGGCAAAAGCCTGGGTCAGTTTACCCAGCCAGGACTTCTGCCCGTTGCTCGATCGATCTTCGCTCATAGCGATTACTCTGAATCCTTTGTTGTAACGATAGGGGATGTTTCGGTTTCGTCGTCCGCGTACGGATCGGGATAACCCAGTTCGGCAAGCAACTCGCGTTCCAGTGCTTCCATTTCCTCGGCTTCCTCGTCCTCTATATGGTCGTAACCAAGCAGATGCAAGCAGCCGTGAATGACCAGATGTGCCCAATGGGCGTCAAGTGCCTTGCCCTGTTCGGCCGCTTCGCGCTCGACCACGGCCACGCAGATCACCAGATCGCCCAGCAACGGGATGTCGAGAAACTCGTCAGGCACTTCGGCGGGAAAGGACAGGACGTTGGTCGCGTAATCCTTGTGGCGCCAGGTGTGATTCAGTTCGCGGCCTTCTTCTTCGTCGACCAGACGAATGGTCATTTCCGAGTCGGCGGTGCGCTGGCGCAGGGCCAGTTCGCACCATCGGCGAAATTCGGCTTCGGTCGGCGCCGACGCTTCGGTCGCGATTTGCAGGTCAAGCTCAAGCATCGTGGCGAGTGTCCTTTGGCGCTGTATCAACTGCACGCGTCTCGAAGCGCTCGTAGGCTTCGACAATGCGCTGCACCAATGGATGGCGCACCACGTCCTTGGGCTGGAAGTGGGTGAAGCTGATGCCCGGCACATCCTTCAGGACTTCGATCACGTGATGAAGGCCGGACTTGGTGCCGCGCGGCAGGTCGACCTGAGTGATGTCGCCCGTGATCACCGCCGTGGAGCCGAAACCGATCCGGGTCAGGAACATCTTCATCTGCTCGATGGTGGTGTTCTGGCTCTCGTCGAGAATGATGAAGCTGTTGTTCAGTGTACGACCGCGCATGTAGGCCAGCGGCGCGACTTCGATCACCTGGCGTTCGATCAGCTTGGCCACGTATTCGAAGCCGAGCATCTCGTAAAGCGCATCGTAGAGTGGTCGCAGGTACGGGTCGATCTTCTGCGACAGGTCGCCGGGCAGGAAGCCGAGTTTCTCACCCGCTTCGACCGCCGGACGCACCAGCAGGATGCGGCGGATCTGCTCGCGCTCCAGAGCGTCCACGGCGCAGGCCACGGCCAGATAAGTCTTGCCGGTACCGGCCGGGCCGATGCCGAAGTTGATGTCGTTGCCGAGGATTTCCTTCACATAGCGCAGCTGATTCAGGCCGCGGGGGCGAATCATGCCTTTCTTGGTGCGCAGGGCGACGGAAGCTTCGGCGGGAGCGTGGTTGTCCAGTTGCTCGACGGCCGACTCCTGGAGGAACAGGTGAACCGTATCCGGCGACAGCTCTGAACCCTTGGTTTCCCGGTACAGGCGGCGAATCAGGTTTTCCGCGGAAGTGGTGTGTTTGGGTTCGCCGATCAGCTCGAACTGATTGCCGCGATTGCGGATCTCGATGGCCAGGCGCTGTTCGATCAGGCGCAGGTGCTCGTCGAACTGCCCGCACAGGTTGGCGAAGCGGCGAGCCTCAAAAGGCTCGAGGATGAAACGATGAGGTTCTATGGGTGCGTTCAAGGTCGTATTTAGCCGCCCTGGGGCAATTGGGATGAAATCAAGGATAACGCCAGTGGCGTGGGTGCGAAAGCTCTTAAAAAGCCTGGCACCGATTCAGCCCTCTGGCGCGGTCTCCTTGCGGTGTTACTGGATCAGCGAGCCGCGCAGCGAGTGCGGTTGTGCCGAATCGATGTGCACGTCGGCAAACTGTCCGATCAGGGTCGGATTGTCGCAGCGGAAGTTGACGATACGATTATTCTCGGTACGCCCTTGCAGCTCGCCGGGGTCTTTCTTCGAATAGTCGGTCACCAGAATCCGCTGGATCGAGCCGACCATTTGTCGGCTGATCTCGAAGCCTTGCTGATTCAAGCGGTGCTGCAAGGCGTTCAAGCGTTCTTTCTTCAGTTCTTCCGGGGTGTCGTCGGCCAGGTCGGCAGCCGGGGTGCCAGGGCGCTGGCTGTAGACAAACGAGTAGGAAAAGTCGAAACCGACGTCCGCAATCAGCTTCATGGTCTGTTCGAAGTCTTTTTCGGTTTCCCCCGGGAAGCCGACAATGAAGTCCGAGCTGATGCAGATGCCCGGTACGGCGGCACGCAGTTTGCGCAGCTTGGACTTGTACTCCAGTGCCGTGTGGTTGCGTTTCATCGCCGCCAGGATCCGGTCCGAACCGGATTGCACCGGCAAGTGCAGGTGCTTGACCAGCTCCGGAACCTCGGCGTGAGCCTGGATCAGACTGTCGGAGAACTCCAGCGGGTGCGAGGTGGTGTAGCGGATGCGGTCGATGCCGTCGACAGCGGCCACGACGCGGATCAGTTCGGCCAGGTCCGCCAGGCGCCCGTC
This sequence comes from Pseudomonas bananamidigenes, assembly GCF_001679645.1. Lineage (GTDB taxonomy): Bacteria > Pseudomonadota > Gammaproteobacteria > Pseudomonadales > Pseudomonadaceae > Aquipseudomonas > Aquipseudomonas bananamidigenes. The sequence goes on from NZ_LRUN01000037.1 coordinate 132,749, forward strand.
GTGGGTCAGGCCGCGATAGCCGTTGACGTTCTGCCCCAGCAGGGTCACTTCACGCACGCCGTTCTCGGCCAGATGAATGATTTCGGCGATCACGTCGTCGAAGGGCCGGCTGACTTCTTCGCCGCGGGTGTAAGGCACCACGCAGAACGTGCAGTACTTGCTGCAGCCTTCCATTACCGAGACGTAGGCGCTCGGGCCGTCGATGCGCGGCTCGGGCAGGTGGTCGAACTTTTCGATTTCCGGGAACGAGACGTCGACTTGCGGCAGCTTGCTGATGCGCGCAGCGTCGATCATTTCCGGCAGACGGTGCAGGGTCTGCGGGCCAAACACCACGTCGACGTACGGGGCGCGATCACGGATCGCCGCGCCTTCCTGGCTGGCCACGCAACCGCCGACGGCGATCACCATCTCCGGGTTGGCCAGTTTCAGTTCGCGCCAGCGGCCGAGCTGGGAATACACCCGGTCCTGGGCGCGTTCGCGGATCGAACAGGTGTTGAGCAGAATCACGTCGGCGTCTTCGGCGCGCGCGGTGACTTCCAGGGCCTGGTGTTCGCCCAGCAGATCGACCATGCGCGAGCTGTCGTACTCGTTCATCTGGCAACCGTGGGTTTCGATATAAAGCTTCTTGGCCATGGAATAGGGTCGTCACGTGGTTCAAAGAACCGCGCATTATAGGGAACATGTCCCCAGGTTCCTACCGTTGCGCGTCCGGCGGCTATGCTATAGTTCGCGCCCTCATTTTTACCCCGATGTGTTGTCCGCCCACCATGACCAAACGCGAAGCTCCAATCTACAAGGTGATTTTCCTCAACCAGGGCCAGGTGTTCGAAATGTACGCCAAGCAGATCTATCAAAGTGACCTGTGGGGCTTTCTGGAAGTGGAAGAGTTCGTCTTTGGCGAGCGCACTCAGGTGGTCGTCGACCCGAGCGAAGAGAAGCTCAAGGCTCAGTTCGAAGGCGTGGTGCGCAGCTTTGTGCCGATGCATTCGATCGTGCGCATCGACGAAGTGGAGCGTCTCGGTACGCCGAAAATCAGCGAGGCCCGCGGCGGTGTTGGCAATGTGATGCCGTTCCCGGTGCCGATGCCCGAGAAGTAAGCGGGGCGGGAAAGGCGTTAAGGCAGGGGCGAGAACGGCGTACGTCCGTCGGCGCTCTGCAGTTCCATCAGGTATTTACGGAAAATTTGCCCCAGGACCTGGGTTGCGGTCTCGAGATCTTCCCGGGACATCTTTTCAGAGACTTCGTCAGCGGTGTCGAGCGCATCTTCGGCGCCGTTGACCGCGGCCATCTTCAGCACGATGTAAGCCTGAATGTTGTTGGCCTGCACGCCTTCACCGTGGAAGAACATGGTGCCGAGCTTGAATTGCGCCTGGGCGTGGCCTTGCAGCGAGGCCTTTTCGAAATAGCTCAGGGCTTGATTGAGGTCGTGCGGCGCATTCTTGCCGTCGTAGTAAAACTCACCCAACTCGTATTGCGCTTGCGCATCCCCTTCATCCGCTGCCTTTTGGCAGGCGGCGAGGGCCTGCGTGACATCTTGCGGCTGAGTATTGAGGGTGCAGCGACCCATCGCCGGGATCAACAACGAGTTGCCGCCTGCCTGTGCATGTGCGAGCAGCGGCTGAAGGAGCAACAGGCAGCCCAAGGCAAGGGTGCGGCCGGTGCGGTTCATGGGAATCGACTTACCTCTGAAGGGCGCGCGGACCCGTCGAGGGATCCAATAAGCGCGCATTATGAAATAAGCAGGGGCCACCTTACAAAGTCTTTACTCGATTTTCTGCTGTGTGGGGCATGGATCACCCGGTTTGCGGGAGGTTTTTGGCAGAAGCGTCGGAGAAAACGCTGGAATGTAGGTGAAAGCTGACGCTGGCAATGGCCAACGTCAGCGATCCAGCCATTACTTCAGTTTGGCGAAGGCGCGCTCGGCAGCGTCGAGGGTCAGTTTCAACTCCGCTTCGCCGTGGGCGATCGAGGTGAAACCGGCTTCGAATGCGCTCGGAGCGAGGTACACGCCACCTTCGAGCATCAGGTGGAAGAAACGGCCGAACAGGGCTGCATCGCTGGCCATCACGTCTTCAAAAGTAACGATGTCATCAGCGCCGCTGAAGTACAGACCGAACATGCCGCCGGCCTGGGTGGTCACGAACGGAATGCCCGCCGCGTCGGCGCGCTGTTGCAGGCCGTCGAGCAGGCGAGTGGTGTAGTCGGTCAGCTCGGCGTGGAAACCCGGACGGCTGATCAGGCGCAGGGTGGTCAGGCCGGCGGCCATCGCCAGCGGGTTGCCCGACAGCGTGCCCGCCTGATAGACCGGGCCCAGTGGCGCGATGCGCTCCATGATCGAACGCTTGCCGCCGAAGCAGCCGACCGGCATGCCGCCGCCGATGATCTTGCCGAAGGTGGTCAGGTCCGGAGTCACGCCGTAGTGAGCCTGGGCGCCGCCGAGGGCGACGCGGAAACCGGTCATCACTTCGTCGAAAATCAGCACCACGCCGTGTTTGTCGCACAGCGAGCGCAGGCCTTCGAGGAAACCCGGCGCCGGCGGCACACAGTTCATGTTGCCGGCCACCGGCTCGACGATGATGCACGCCACGTCCTGGCCGACTTCGGCGAGCATCTTCTCAACCGCGTCGATGTCGTTGAACGGCAGGGTCAGGGTGTGTTTGGCGAACGCGGCCGGTACACCAGCCGAGCTAGGCACGCCCTGGGTCAGGGCACCGGAACCGGCCTTGACCAGCAGGCTGTCGGAGTGACCGTGGTAGCAGCCTTCGAACTTGATGATGCTGTCACGGCCGGTGAAGCCACGGGCCAGACGGATGGCGCTCATGGTGGCTTCGGTGCCGGAGCTGACCATGCGCACCATCTCCATCGACGGCACCAGTGAGCAGACCAGATCGGCCATCTCGGTTTCCATCGCGGTCGCGCGCCGTAGGACAGGCCGTGCTGCAGCTGGTCACGCACGGCGTCCAGCACCTCGGGATGGCTGTGGCCCAGGATCATCGGGCCCCAGGAGCCGACGTAATCCACGTAGTGCTTGTTGTCTTCGTCGGTGACATAGGCGCCTTCGGCGTGCTTGAAGAACAGCGGAGTGCCGCCAACGCTCCTGAACGCGCGAACCGGCGAGTTCACGCCACCGGGAATGTGTTTCTGGGCATTGGCAAACAGGGTTTCGGAACGGGACATGATCGGGCTCTCAGACTTTTAGTAATTCGTTGAATGCGCGGGCACGGCGGGTGACTTCAGCGGTGCTGTCGGCGCCGAACAGGCCATGGACCACGGCCAGCAGATCGACGCCGTGGGCCACCAGCGGCGCGGCGTTGTCGAGGGTGATGCCGCCAATCGCGCAGATCGGCAGGTGCAGCGTCTGGCGGGCCTGATCGAGCAGGTCCAGGCTGCAGGTCGGTGCGCCGGGTTTGGTATTGGAATTGAAGAAGCGACCGAAGGCGACGTAGCTCGCGCCTTCTTTGACAGCCTGTTCGGCCAGTTCAAGCCGGGCGTGGCAGGTCGAACCGATGATCGCTTTCGACCCGAGCAGGGCGCGGGTCGGTGAGAGCGGGCCGTCGGTCTGGCCCAGGTGTACGCCGACGTTCAGGCGCGCGGCCAGTTCGGCGTCATCGTTGATGATCAACCGGGTCTTGTAGCGCTCGCACAGATCACGCAAGGCCTCGGCCTCACGCAGGCGGCGGGCTTCGTCGCTGCTCTTGTCGCGGTACTGCAGCAGGGTGACGCCGCCTTCCAGCGCGGCCTCCACATACGGCAGGAACTTGCCGGCCAGCAACGGACCGTCGGTAATGGCGTACAGGCCACGTAGTTTCATCAGGCACACCTCACGACATTACGAGCAGAAATCCAGCGGCAGGCGACGCGGCACGAACTGGCCTTTGCCCAGTCGTTCGGCATCGCGCAGGGTGCGCCAGGTGTAATCCAGCGCGGTACGCACGGCGCTGGCGAGATTGTCACCCTGAGCCAGTCGACCGGCGAGGGTGCTGGCGAGGGTGCAGCCGGAGCCGTGATAGCTGCCCGGCAGACGCTGGCATTTGAAGGTTTCGCGCAGGCCGTCCCGGCTGTACAGGCGATTGTGGATTTCGGTTTCGTCGCCGTGGCCGCCGGTGATCAGCAGGTTCTTGATGAACGGCAACAGTTTTTCAGCGCACTCGTCTGCGGTGCCTTCCGGCAGTTCGGCGAGGATCCGGGCTTCGGGAAGGTTGGGGGTGGCGATGATCGACAGCGGCAGCAGGCGTTCGCGCATGGCGTAGCCGACCTCGTCCTTGCCCAGACGTCCGCCGCCGCCGGCGCGCAGCACCGGGTCGCAGACCACTGGCAAGTGCGGGTGCGCCTGGAGCAGCTCGACAACGGTGTCGACCATTTCCAGGGAACCGAGCATGCCCAGCTTCACAGCCGCAACGTCGGAGTCGTTGAGCACGGCATTGGCCTGGGCCAGTACCCACTCACGGTCCAGGACGCGAAAGTCAGTGACGTTGACGGTGTCTTGCACGGTCAGGGCGGTGACGGCCGGAGCCGCATGGCAACCCTGGGCGAGCAGGGCTTCGATATCTGCCTGCAGGCCGGCGCCACCACTGGGGTCGTGGCCGGAGAGACAGAGGACAACGGGGCGTGAGCTGTAGATATTCATGGTGCGCGAGCTTACCACCAAACCTGTTTTTCGGGTGTTGTGGCGCAGCCCTTGGCCGATAACCCGGATATCCGGAGCCCAGCGGCATCCTGCAACCGACCGATTCGACAGCTCTAGCTCGGTGCTTTGCTCTGAAACGCCCGTTCTAGAGCCTTTGTAGGAAAAATTTCCATGGTGCTCAATGGCCATCAACGGCTATGCTAGAGTGGATCCAAACCAATAACAGGTAATACCGGTTTTACGTCATCTCAAAGGGAATGGGGGGCTTCCTGACGCAACCGGACAAGCCACGCTGGGGCTTCAATGCGCTATTTGTTGATGTTGCTGTTCTGTTTGCCCCTCCTGGCAAACGCCGTCGAGTTCGACGAGTTCACCCAGAGCCTCCCGCTGGGTCGATCCCTGCAAGTGTTCGAAGACCCGAGCGGTCAGGCGAGCATTGCCGACGTCCGCGCGCAGGCCGCTGCCGGACAATTCAAGGTTCACGATAAAGCCACGCTCAATGCCGGTTACTCACGTTCGGCGTTCTGGCTGAAGATCGACCTGCATTACCGCCCGAGCAATCCGGCGGCGCAGCGTACCTGGCTGCTGGAGCTGGCCTATCCGCCACTCGATCACCTCGACCTGTATCTGCCCGATGCCGCCGGCGAATATCGTCTGGTGCGTCAGACCGGGGACGCATTGCCGTTCGCCAGTCGCGAGATCCGGCAGAACAACTATCTGTTCAACCTCACGTTCAAGCCCGACCAGCAGCAGACCGTCTATTTGCGGCTGTCCAGCGAAGGTTCCATCCAGGCCCCGGTGACGTTGTGGTCGAGCACCGCGTACCTCGAAGATCAGCCGTTGCGTCTTTACGTGCTGGGCCTGATTTATGGCGTGCTGCTGGGGATGCTGGTCTACAACCTGTTCATCTACCTCAGCGTGCGCGACACCAGTTACCTCTATTACATCTTCTATATCGCATCGTTCGGCCTGTACCAACTGTCGGTCAATGGTGCGGCGGTCGAGTATTTCTGGCCCGACAACCCTTGGTGGGCCAACGCCGCCACGCCTTTCTTCATTGGTTGCGCGGGGCTGTTCGGCAGTCAGTTCGCCCGCAGTTTCCTGCAGACCAAAAACCACAGTCGCTGGCTCGACCGTCTGTTGATCGCCCTGATCATCTTCGGCGCCGTGGTGATCGGCCTGTCGTTGATGACCAGTTACGCCCTGGCGCTGCGCCTGGCGACGACGCTGGCACTGACCTTTACCGTGGTGATCTTCGCCGCCGGGATCCTTGCCTGGTGGCGCGGTCTGCGCGTGGCGCGCTACTTCATCATCGCCTGGTCGGCGTTTCTGCTCGGCGGGATCGTCAACACGATGATGGTGCTGGGCTTGCTGCCGAATGTGTTCCTGACCATGTACGCCAGTCAGATCGGTTCGGCCATCGAGGTGGCCCTGCTGTCTCTGGCGCTGGCCGACCGTATCAATGCCATGCGCGAGCAGCAGGCTCAGACGCTGTTCGACGCCGGCCAGAAACTCGAATTGCTCAACCAGCAACTGGCCCACAGCAACAAACTCAAGGACGAATTCCTCGCGACCCTGACCCACGAACTGCGTACGCCAATGAACGGAGTGATCGGCTCGCTGGAGTTGATGCAGACCGTCGAACTGGATCCGGAGCTGGAGCAATACCAGCAGACCGCCGCCGGTTCGGCGCGGGACATGATGCGCATGGTCAACGGTATCCTCACCCTGACCGAATTGCAGGCCGGCAAGCTCAAGGCCACGCCGGGCAGTTTCAGCCTGAGGGCGGTGGTGGAGGCGCTGCGCGTGCAGTTCGAAGGCAACGCCTCGAGCAAGTCGCTGGACTTCAAGGTCGACGTGCTGCCGACACTGCCGGATCGATTGAATGGCGACAGCGCCAAACTCGTGCAATGCCTGGAGTGTCTGCTGGACAACGCGATCAAGTTCACCCGGGTCGGCGGCCTGGCGTTGCGGGTCACCGGCAAGCCGTCGACGGACAATCGCCTGGCGCTGTCTTTCGCCGTGATCGACACCGGCATCGGATTTACCGATCTGGGCGAGGCCACGCTGTATCAGCGCTTTTTCCAGCTCGACGGTTCAATGACTCGCGAGTACGGCGGTTTGGGCGTCGGTCTGGCGATCTGCCGACAGCTGGTGGAATTGCTCGGCGGCAAGCTCACGCACCGTTCCGAGCCGGGGCGCGGCAGCCGTTTTCAACTGGACGTGGAGTTCGAGTTGCCGGCGGTTGAAGCCGCGCCGACGCTTGTTCGCGATGCCATACGCGCACCGCAGGACTGCACCGTGTTGCTGGTGGACGACAACAGCGTCAATCAACTGGTGATGCGCGGCATGCTGCTCAAACTCGGTTTCCGCGTGCGCACCGCCGACCACGGTGCCGCCGCCATCGAATGCCTGCAGCGCGAGCCGTTCGATGCGGTGCTGATCGATTGCCAGTTGCCACCGCTCGATGGTGTGTCGCTGTGCTGCCAGATCCATGACTTGCCGGGCTGCGCCCACCTGCCGGTGTTCATGATCGCGCAGGGCGCCGATCGCGAGCACTGTGCGTCGGGCGGGGTGATCGATTACTTGAGCAAACCGGTGAAATTCGAGGACTTGCAGGTCGCCATGCAGCGACGGGTATTGAGTTGCTGATGGGGTGAAAGCGCCGCGATTTAGGCCGATATGACACTTTGATCGGTCTGGAGGCGGTGCTTAACTGAAGCTCTGGCCGATCGAGGAGCCCCGTCATGAACCTGCATCAGTTCGCCGAAACCCACGAAGTGACCAACCAGCCGCCGTCGCTGGACGGTACCAACCTGTACCGTATCGACCTGCCGTTGCAGGAATGGTCGCGGCGGTTCGGCGCCGGTTGGGCCGAGTCGCGGATCGATGCCTACGGTGCGCTGGCCGGTGGTCCGCTGATGGAGGCCGGGTTTCTCGCCAACCAGAACAAACCGGTGTTCGCCAGTCATGACCGCTATGGTCATCGCATCGATCTGGTGGAATTCCACCCCGCCTACCACGAGCTGATGCGCACGGCCATCGAGCATGGCCTGACGTCGTTGCCCTGGGCCCATCCACAGGACGGTGCCCATGTGGCCCGGGCCTCCATGACTTACCTGCACAGCCAGGCCGAGGCGGGCAGCGGTTGCCCGCTGACAATGACCTTCGCCAGTGTTCCCGCGCTGCGCTTGCAGCCTGATCTGGCTGAGCAATGGCTGCCGAAAATCCTCGCCACCGAATACGACCCGCGAAATGTCGGCATGGCCCACAAGGCCGGTGTGACCATTGGCATGGCGATGACCGAGAAACAGGGTGGAACCGACGTGCGGGCCAACACCACCAAGGCTTATCCGGTGGGGGCCAGCGGCCCGGGCCAGGCTTATGAGCTGGTGGGCCACAAGTGGTTCTGTTCGGCGCCGATGTGCGACGCGTTCCTGACGCTGGCGCAGACCGACAAGGGCCTGACCTGCTTCCTGCTGCCGCGTCATCGTCCGGATGACACGCGCAATCAGTTCTATATCCAGCGCCTGAAGAACAAGCTCGGCAATCAGTCCAACGCCTCCAGTGAAGTGGAGTTCCGGGGCGCACTGGCGTGGATGATCGGTGAGGAAGGGCGCGGCGTGCCGACCATTATCGAGATGGTGGCCATGACCCGTTTCGACTGCATGGTCGGTTCCAGCTCGCTGATGCGTCAGGCGCTGACCCAGGCCAGCCATCACTGCGCCCACCGCAAGGTCGGCGGCAAACTGCTGAGTGAACAGCCACTGATGCAGAACGTGCTGGCCGATCTGGCACTGGAAAGCGAAGCCGCGCTGGCCCTGAGCCTGCGCATGGGCAAGGCGCTGGATCATCTGAATGATCGCCATGAGGCGCAATTCGCCCGGCTGGTGACGGCGGTGGGCAAATACTGGATCTGCAAACGTGCGCCGGGGATGATCAATGAAGCCGCCGAATGCATGGGCGCGCCGGGTATGTCGAAGACAGCATCCTGCCGCGCCTGTACCGCGAAGCGCCGGTGAATTCGACGTGGGAAGGTTCCGGCAACGTGCAATGCCTGGATGTGTTGCGTGCACTGTCGAAAGAGCCGGGCGTTCTCGATGTGCTGTTCAACGAACTGGGTGACGGCCATGGCGACAAGCGGCTGGCCGCACATATCCAGCAATTGCAGGCCTCGTTCAAGGACACCGGCGACATTCAATACCGGGCGCGGCAACTGACCGAAGACATCGCGCTGGGGTTGCAGGCGAAGCTGTTGCTGGAGGCCGGGAATTCGGTGGTCAGCGATGCGTTTATCGCCAGTCGCCTGAGTGGCGGCGGCCGGGTCTACGGCGCGTTGCCCCGTGGGCTGGATGTCGAAGCGATCGTCGCCCGCTCGACGCCGCAAGGTTTCTGACTGCAATTTCCAGGCACCGAAAGTCCCTGTCAGATTGATGAATAGCCACAACGCCACTGTTTCCGTGAAGCCACGATGCAGGCAAGATGAAGCTCTGCAAGTCAGAACACAGGAAGCTGATCGTGACCGAAGCGTTTATTGTCGTTCAAACCGCCGAACAGGCCGTGGATCGTCTGGCCGAGCTGCATGAGCGGGCCACCACGGCGCTGAACTCGGCGCTCAAGCGTTATCTCAAGGATCGCGTCGAGCCCGACGCCGGGCAACGAGCCCTGTTCCGTTATCCCGAACTGCGTCTGACCTACCACTGCCAGGGCGAAGTCCCGCAGACCACCCGCGCTTACGCCAAGGTGCAGTTGCCTGGCACCTACAGCGTTACCGTCACCCACCCGAAGGCGTTTCGCAAATACCTGCTGGAGCAGCTCACGCCGCTGATGCACGACTTCACGGTGACCGTCGAAGTCGGTGTCAGCGAGCAGAATATTCCGTACCCGTACGTGGTCGAGCAGGGTGATGAACTGGCCGGCTCCGGTGTCACCGCCGCCGTGCTGGCGCGGGTGTTCCCGAGTACCGACCTGTCTGCCGCCACCGACGGCATCGCCGACGGTCTCTACGACTGGGAAAACACCCATCCGCTGCCGCTGGCGCTGTTCGATGCGGCGCGCGTCGACTTTTCGCTGCGTCGTCTGGTGCATTACACCGGCAGCGACTGGCGCCATGTACAGCCATGGATTCTGCTGACCAACTATCACCGTTACGTCGACCAGTTCATCGTCCATGGCCTGGAACAACTGCGCCGCGATCCGCGTTTCGTGCGCATGGTATTGCCGGGCAACGTGATCATCGAAAAAGGCATGGACCACGGCGAAGCCTCGGCCATTGCCGCCGGCGTGGTCTGGCACCGTTACCAGATGCCGGCCTATCACCTGATCGCCAGCGATGGCCACGGCGTGACCCTGGTGAACATCGGCGTCGGCCCGTCCAACGCCAAGAACATCACCGATCACCTGGCGGTACTGCGTCCGCATTGCTGGCTGATGATCGGTCACTGCGGCGGCCTGCGTCAGTCGCAGACCATCGGCGACTACGTATTGGCCCACGCTTACATGCGTCGCGACGGGATTCTCGACCGGGTGGTACCGCCGAACATTCCGATACCGGCCTTGGCCGAAGTGCAGCTGGCGTTGCAGCAAGCGGCGGCCAATATCACCGGCGAGAAGGGCGAAGAGCTGAAAAAACGCCTGCGCACCGGCACCGTGCTGACCTACGACGACCGCAACTGGGAATTGCGCTGGGCCCAGGAGCGACCGCTGATCAACCTGTCCCGCGCCGTGGCGGTGGACATGGAAAGCGGCACCATCGCCGCTCAGGGTTATCGCCTGCGGGTGCCGTACGGCACGTTGCTGTGCGTTTCGGACAAGCCGCTGCACAGTGAAATCAAGCTGCCGGGTTCGGCCAACGCGTTCTACGAGCGCGCGGTCAGCCAGCACTTGAAGATCGGTATCGAAGCAGTGGACCTGCTGCGCACCGAACTCAACTCGCTGCACTCGCGCAAACTGCGCAGCTTCGACGAACCGCCGTTCCGCTAACGGTTTGTCGTGGTCATTTGGCGGTCGGGGCACTAGCATTAGCAGCTCCGACCGTTAGGTGTTGTTTTGCCCATGTCCCGTCCCCAACGTCCACCTTCCCGCCGCCCCGGCGCGAAGCCGTCCTCTTCAGCCCCGCGCCGTGTCGCCAAGGCGCCGCCGGCCGAGCCGAAGCTGATCCTGTTCAACAAACCGTTCGATGTGCTGACGCAATTCAGCGACGGTGAAGGGCGGGCGACGCTCAAGGATTACATCGACGTTCCGGGCATCTACCCGGCCGGACGACTGGATCGCGACAGTGAAGGTTTGCTGCTGCTGACCAACGACGGCCAGTTGCAGGCGCGAATCGCCGACCCGAAGCACAAACTGGCGAAAACCTATTGGGTGCAGGTCGAAGGCGTGCCGACGGCCGAGCAGTTGCAGCGCCTGCGTGACGGTGTCGAATTGAATGACGGCATGACCCTGCCCGCCGAAGCGCGGCAACTGGATGAGCCTGAACTGTGGCCGCGCAATCCGCCGGTACGCTTTCGCGCGACCATTCCGACCACCTGGCTGGAACTGGTGATTCGCGAAGGGCGCAACCGTCAGGTGCGGCGGATGACGGCAGCGGTCGGGCTGCCGACATTGCGGCTGGTGCGGGTCAGGATCGGTGACTGGACGATCGAAGGGCTCGATCAGGGCCAGTGGAAAGAAGTGCCGGCGCGTTTATAAGGCGCCGGATTCGATCAGGCCGATCACCACGCTCTTGATGATGAACGCGGCCACGCCCAGGCCCAGCACGAAGAACAGAATGAACGAGCCGAAGCGCCCGGCCTTGGACTTCTTCGCCAGATCCCAGACGATGAAACCCATGAAAATGATCAGGATGCTGACCAGACCGGTCATCATCCACTCTTCAAATACGGCTGGATCCATCGGGCATCTCCGGCACTGTGCGGCAGAAAGGGCGGCGGGGAGTATACGCCAGCGACGGTTGACGCGGCATTGACCTGCGTCGGTGTGCCGCAGTCATTCGTCGCCTGCACTGGCTTCTTCGCGTTTGCAATGCATTCCCCTGTGGGAGCGAGCCTGCTCGCGAAGACGGTTTCAGTTGCGCAGATGCGTCAAGGGCAGTTCGGTGCTGTTGAGCACCTGATTCAGCACAAAGCTCGAACGCACGCTGGTCACGCCTTCGATGCGGGTCAAATGTCCCAGCAGCAGCTTCTGATAATGGTCCATGTCCGGCACCACGACTTTCAGTTGATAGTCGGCATCGACCCCGGTCACCAGGCTGCATTCGAGCACCTGCGGCAAGGTGCGGATGGCCGCTTCGAAGTTCTCGAAACGCTCCGGCGTGTGCCGGTCCATGCCGATCAGCACGTAGGCTGTCAGGCTCAGGCCGAGCATCTTGCGGTCCAGCAGGGCCACCTGCCGCGAGATGTAGCCGTCGTCCTCCAGTTGCTTGACCCGACGCGAGCATGGGGACGGTGACAGACCGATGCGCTCGGCCAGTTCCTGGTTGGAGATGCGGGCGTCGCGCTGCAATTCCGCCAAAATGCTCAGGTCGTAGCGGTCGAGTTTGCTCATGAATCTGTCCTTTGTCCTGACTATTGCGGCGGATTATCTATCCGGGGTTAAAAATTGCGCAAGTGATGTTTATTTGAGCAATCTTCGCAATCATCTGTCGCAGCCTCAGGCCTATCCTTATCACCAGAATCACTGCTCGGTAACACAGTCCACTGCGGCCCGCCCAATCAGGCCCGCCGCGGCCGCCGCCCCCACCGGGGACGTGCCGGCCCCCGAGCTGCACACTGTCCAGAAGACGGCGTGAGGTGAGCCGGCGTCAAAAGCGTCGAGCCAGGACGAAGTTCTCTGAAGGGGAGGCCGACGGGTCTCCCTTTTTTCTTGCCCGCGATTTGACCTCTCCCGCTCAATAAATAAATGGCGTGACTGATAACCTGTTGCAGAACCCGGTGTGCCCCTTCCCGGTCTTAGCTACAGGCACTCTTAATGACAGGCTTTGGCCCGCAGTGAGGAATTTCATGAAGTCGCGTATCTGGCGTGTGGCCAGTGTTGGTTTGCTGTGTGTGAGTGTCTGTGCCCAGGTGCTGGCCGATGAGCCGCAGAATCGTGGCCCTGAGGGAGGCGGGCGTGAACGGGAGCATTGGGGGCACAATGAAGGTCGCGAGGGCAACAATCAGCCGCGTCCACAAAACCAGCCGCAACAGAATCAGCCACGACCGCAGAACAACGAGATCATTCGCGGCGACAACAGCCGTCAGTTCGAGCATAACGGTCAGCAACACAACAACGGGCAGTGGCAGAATCGCCCGCCCGTTCAACCCGCGCCGGTTCATCAGCCGCCTCCGCCGCCGGTGAACAATCTGCCGATCCAGCCGCGCCCCGATACCGTGCGCCAGACTCAGGAGCCGCGTCAGGGCTACTACCGCGACGAGCGTCCGCAGAACGGTTATCACCCGAACTGGCAGACCGGCAACCGACCCGATGATCGCCGCTGGCCGGGGCGTCCGGACGGGCATGGCAATGGCTGGGGCCCGGGCCCGCAGTATCGTCCGGGCCACGTAATCGACCGCTTCCCGGATCGCGACTTCCGCGTGCCGTATCGCGGTCAGGATTATTTCTATTCCGGCGGCTACTGGTATCGCCCGCAAGGTCCGCGTTATGTCGTGGTTCAGCCGCCACGGGGGATCCGCATCCAGTACCTGCCGGATTACGCCCGTGAGGTGTGGATCGGCGGTTCGCTGTTGTTCCTGGCGGCAGGCTCGTACTACGCCTATCAGGAAGCGACCCAGGATTACGTAGTCGTCGAGCCGCCGGTGCAGCAACCGCCGCAACCGACGGGCAACGGCTATGACGTGGAAGCGTATCCCGCCAACGGCCAGTCGCCGGAGCAGGTCCAGCAGGACGGCTATCAGTGCTACCAGTATGCGGTGCAACAAAGCGGCTTCGATCCGCGTACCGCAACCTATCAGCCAGCGCCCGAGGTGGTGCAGGCCTACCGCCAGGCCCAGGGCAATTGCCTGAGCAGTCGCGGTTATCAGGTCAACTACTGAGCACGGGCAGCTTGCACCACTTCCTGCGGGTCGGCGTGCACCAGCACTTCGGCCCGCGGGTAGGCCGCATGAATCGCATCCGCCGCTTGATCGCTGATGCCGTGGGCGACTGACAGCGTCAGCTCCCCCGGCAACTCCAGATGCAATTGCACGAACCAGTGATTGCCGGAAATCCGCGTACGCAGATCGTGGGCGCCCAAGACGCCCGGCACAGCGCAGGCCAGTTCGAGCATGTGCTGGCTGACATCCACCGGCAGCTCTTCATCCATCAGCACCGAAAAACTTTCCCGGGCGATCTGGATCGCGCTCCACAGGATGTACACGGCAATCCCCAGACCGAACCAGGCATCCAGTTGATGAAAACCCAGACCCGCCAGGATCAGGGCAATCAGGATGCTGCCGTTGAGCAACATGTCCGAACGGTAATGCAACGAGTCCGCCCGCACCGCGTTGGAGCCGGTCTGTTTGATCACCCGGTGTTGCAGCATCAGCAGCGCCGCCGTCAGCACCAATGAAAACACAATGACGCCGATGCTGATCCAGGGCGCGCCGAGCGGTTCCGGTCGCTGGATGCGCTCGTAAGCCTGCAATGCGATCAGCACCGCACTGCCGCCAATGAACAGCGCCTGCGCCATGCCCGCCAGAGACTCGGCCTTGCCGTGGCCATAACGGTGATCGTCATCTGCCGGGCGCAGCGCGTAGTGCACCGCCAGCAGATTGAGCAATGAAGTGACGCCATCAAGGGCCGAGTCGGTGAGGCCGGCGAGCATGCTCACCGAACCGCTCAGCCACCAGGCGATGGCTTTGGCGATGATCAGCGTACAGGCCACCGCCACCGAGGCGCGGGTCGCCAGCCGCAGCAGGTGGGCGTGTTCGGGGCTGGAGGTCATGGGGGCGTCGATTCCTTATGCGGCAGGTTGCAGGCCGAACATCGCCAGTTGCTGAGTGCTGCCCTTGTGCTGGATCAGGCGCGGGTCGTCCAGCGGCAGGTTGCGGCCCAGCTCTGTTTCGAGAATAGCCTGCAACTTGAGGTTATCGACCTGACCGTCCGGGCCGATGGCTTGCTTGAGTTTGGCCGGATCGACCTGCGCCGTGTGGCCCGGTTCGAAATAGATCGCGCCGGTGGTGAAGTCCACGGCAAACGCGATCAGGCCGGGGATGATGTAGAACAGCAGGCCCACGGCATCGAGCACGGCAATCGCCGGGTCGATCTTGCCGTCGAGCTGGCCGCGCCGGTCGGGATAGAAAATCGACCCGCACGCAGTGATCTGAGTGAGCAGGGTGGCAACCAGTACACCGCCGATCAGGCGAAAAGGTAAGCGCATGGGAATCTCCTGAGTCATCTGTTAACGAAGCGTCATCGTGTGAAGTTAAGACCCTGACGAACGCTCAGCAGTTCGCCGTTATACTCGCCGCGGCAGGGCGTGCCCACAGTAAATTGCGGCCCCGTCTCACCCCTATCGAAATACGTTGAGGATTGAAGTTGTTTTCTCCAGATCCATACCGCGTGATGGCTACCGAATCCTTTCGGGGTTCGGCCCTCCGGGCTAAAGCTGTGAGCGCGCCATGCTGCGTTGCGAGACTTGGCAAGGAAACGACCCTTACCTGCGTCCCGCGCCTTGCCTGGCACGCTCACAGCTTTAACGCGACTCGCAATTTACTGTGGGCACGCCCTGGGGAGCCAGCATGATTTCTTTGCCGATCGATGACGTTTTACCCGCCCTGCGTGAAGCCCTCGCGACACGCCACGAAGCCGTGCTCGAAGCACCGCCCGGCGCCGGTAAAACACCCGCGTGCCCTTGGCCCTGCTCAATGAAGCGTGGCTCAACGGGCAGACCATTCTCATGCTCGAACCGCGTCGACTGGCCGCGCGCGCAGCGGCGGAACGGCTGGCCAGCGAGCTGGGCGAGAAGGTCGGTGAAACCGTCGGTTATCGCATTCGCCTCGACAGCAAGGTCGGCCCCAATACACGCATCGAAGTGGTCACCGAAGGCATTCTCACCCGGCGCTTGCAGGACGACCCGGCGTTGGAAGGCGTGGGCCTGCTGATCTTCGACGAATTTCACGAACGCAGTCTCGACGCCGATCTGGCGCTGGCCCTCAGTCTGAACGGTCGCGAGCTGTTTCGAGCTGAACAACCGCTGAAGATTCTGCTGATGTCCGCCACCCTCGAAGGCGAGCGTCTGGCCGGTTTGCTCGACGACGCGCCGATCCTGCGCAGCGAGGGCCGGATGTTCCCGGTGACGATGCGCTGGGGCCGACCGTTCCAGCCCGGCGAATACATCGATCAGCGCGTCACGCAGACGGTGCTCGAAGCCCTGCACGATGAAACCGGCAGCCTCTTGGTGTTCCTGCCGGGGCAGGCGGAAATCCGCCGGGTCCATCAGCAACTGGCGGACGCCATCGGTGAGCGCAGCGATGTGTTGCTCTGCCCGTTGCACGGCGAACTCGATCTGAATGCCCAGCGCGCCGCCATCGACCCGGCACCGCATGGAAAACGCAAAGTGGTGCTGGCCACCAACATCGCCGAGACCAGCCTGACCATCGACGGCGTGCGTGTGGTGATCGACGCCGGACTGGCGCGGGTGCCGCGTTTCGATCCGGGCAGCGGCATGACTCGCCTCGACACTCAACGCATCTCCAAAGCCAGCGCCACCCAGCGCGCAGGCCGGGCCGGGCGTCTGGAAGCGGGCGTGTGTTATCGGCTGTGGTCGCAGGATCAGCACGAACAACTGGCGGCCTATGGCAGTGCGGAAATCCTTTCGGCGGATCTCGCCGGACTCGCTCTGCAACTCGGACGCTGGGGCGTGGCGCCGGGTGATCTGATCTGGCTGGACGTACCGCCCGCCGCCGCTTATGCACAGGCTCAGGATCTGTTGCAGCGCCTCGGTGCATTGGACGGTGAGACCCTGAATCGCCACGGTCAGGCCATGGCTGAATTGCCGGCACATCCGCGCATCGCTCATTTACTGTTGCGCGGTCAGGCGTTGGGGTTGGCGAACATGGCGTGTGACGTCGCCGCGTTGCTGGGTGAACGGGATATCTTGCGCGGCGCCGGGGCGGATCTGCACAGCCGTCTGGTGCTGCTGTCCGGCGAAGAGCGCGCGGCCCGCGGTGCTCAGGGCGGCGTGCAGCGCGCCCGGCAACTGGCGCGGCAATATCGCGGCTTGTTGCGCGGCCAGCCGAGCCAAGCGGTCAGCGATCCCGACCACCCGCGCTGGCTCGGTGCTCTGCTGGCGCTGGCCTACCCGGATCGCGTCGCTCAGCAGCGGCGAGCCGGTGGTGCCGAATACCGTCTGGCCAACGGCCGGGCGGCGCTGTTCGCTGAAGCCGACAGCCTGATGAAAGAACCGTGGATCGTGATTGCCGACCTCGGCAGCCGTCAGGGCCAGCGCGAAGAGCGGATTTATCTGGCGGCGGATTTCGACCCGGCGCTGTTCGATTCAGTGTTGGCCGAGCAGGTGCACACCGTCGATCAACTGGACTGGGATGAACGTGAAGGCGTGCTGCGCGCCGAGCGTCAGCGCAAGGTCGGCGAACTGATCCTCAGCCGTGAACCGCTGACCGGTCTCGACGAAAACGCTCGCAGTCAGGCACTGGTCAATCTGGTGCGACGCAAGGGACTTGAGCTGCTGCCGTGGACCCCGGACCTGCGCCAGTGGCAGGCGCGAGTCGCCTTGTTGCGCCAGCTCGATCTGGACGCCAAAGGCGACAGCCAATGGCCGGATGTCAGCGACGCTACGCTGCTGAAAACCCTTGAAGACTGGCTGATGCCTTATCTGGGCAAGGTCTCGCGCCTCAGCCATTTCGCCAACCTCGACTTGTCGAGCATCGTGCGTAATCTGCTGCCGTGGCCACTGCCGCAACAGCTCGACGAACAGGCACCGCATCACTTGAGCGTACCGTCAGGCTCGTCGATTCGCCTCGACTACAGCGAACAACCACCGATTCTCGCGGTGCGTTTGCAGGAGCTGTTCGGCCTCGCCGACACACCGCGCATCGCCGGCGGCCGGCAAGTGGTCAAGCTGCACCTGCTGTCGCCCGCACGACGTCCGGTGCAGGTCACGCAGGATCTGGCCAACTTCTGGCGCAGCACTTATGCCGAGGTGAAGAAGGATCTGAAGGGGCGGTATCCGAAGCATTATTGGCCGGATGATCCGCTGGTGGCTGAAGCGACCGCACGGGCCAAACCGCGGGGTACTTGAGAGTCAGCGGCTGGCCTTCGCCGTCAACTGCTCCCGGCAGTAATCGGCAAACAACTGCGCCGGTTTGGTCAGTTGCCCGCGCTTGAGCCATGCCGCGACCAGCCCTGAGCCGGTGACGTCTTCGACGATGTCCACGCACACGACTTTCTTGCCATCGTAGGTGCATTCCGAATGCGGGCGGGTCACCAGGATCGAGAAGCCGAATCCCTGGCCGACCATGCCACGCACCATTTCAATCGACGGCGAGCTGAATTCAATGCGCGGCGACAGTCCGAGTTCTTCGAACAGGCTGACGAAGTAGGTGCGGCTCGGTTGCACGTCGAGCAGGATCATCGGCTCCAGACACAAATCCCGCAGCGACACTTGCTTGAGCTGAGCGAAGCGATGATCCGCCGGCAGAAGGGCGTAAGGCCGCTGGGCCGGCATCAGCGGTTCGGTTTCGATGGTGGCGTCGAGGTCGTGCTTGTACAGGATCGCCAGGTCGAAGGTGCCCGAGGTCAGGCCTTGCACCAGTTCCTGCTGTTCGCCGTCGCGGATGCGGATCTTCACCCCCGGATACAGCGCCGAGAAGCCGGCAATCAGTTGCGGCAAATAGAGTGGTGCGACGGTTTCGAAACAGCCGATGTCGATCTGCCCGGCCACCACGTCGTTATCGGCAAGGGCGTTCTGTTCGAACTCCTTGGCCATGCGCAGCAGTTCCTGGGCCTTGCGGAAGAACCGCGCGCCGCTCGGCGTCAGGGACACACCCTGAGCGTGATGGCGGATCAGCAGTTGCACGCCAAAGCTGTCTTCCAGCCCCTTGATCGCCGTGGAAATCGCCGGTTGCGCGATGTACAGCTTGCGCGAGGCTTCGGCGACGCTGCCGCATTCGACGGTGGTGATGAAGTATTTCAACTGACGCAGGTTGTAAGCGGCCACGGTGAACCTCAAAGCGAACGGATTTCACATCCAAGCAATTTGTACGCCGCCGGCCTCCGTTCTGTCGGCGGTTTTTTTTGTCCCTGAACAATAGCCCCATACGCGCGCGAGGGGGCCATCGGCTGGTTACCTTTTTTATTGTCTGCGAAGACATTTTTACTGGTTTTGCCCCGTGCGGGCCTGAGCGACTATCGACTGAAGCTGTTTATAAAAAATAAAAGTCCAGGGAGCATCCACCGTGTTCGAACTTGCAGACTGGCAGCGCAAGGCCGCTGAATTGAGCTATCCGTACCAGGCCGTGATCGACGGCAAGTTGTGTGACGCGCTGTCGGGCCAGACCTTTGCCGCGATCGATCCGGCCACCGGCAGGTTTCTGGCTGATGTGGCCGCGTGTGGTGAAGCCGATGTCGATGCGGCGGTGCGCAATGCGCGGCAGGTGTTCGAGGCCGGCATCTGGGCCGGGCGTTCACCGACCGAGCGCAAGCAAGTGCTGCTGCGTCTGGCGGATCTGATCCTGGCCCATCGCGAAGAACTGGCGCTGCTCGATTCGCTGAACATGGGCAAACCGGTGATGGACGCTTACAACATCGACGTACCGGGCGCCGCCGGGGTTTTCCGCTGGTACGCCGAAAGCCTCGACAAACTCTACGACCAGGTCGCGCCGAGCGCCTCGAATGTGTTGGCGACCATCACCCGCGAAGCGCTGGGCGTGGTCGCCGCCGTGGTGCCGTGGAATTTCCCGCTGGACATGGCCGCGTGGAAACTCGCCCCGGCGCTGGCGGCGGGCAACTCGGTGATCCTCAAACCCGCCGAGCAATCGCCGTTCTCCGCATTGCGTCTGGCCGAACTGGCGCTGGAGGCCGGGTTGCCGGCCGGTGTGCTGAACGTGCTGCCGGGGCTCGGCGAGCAGACTGGCAAAGCCCTGGGCCTGCACCCGGATGTCGATTGTCTGGTGTTCACGGGGTCGACTCAGGTAGGCAAATATTTCATGCAGTACTCCGCGCAGTCGAACCTCAAGCAGGTGTGGCTGGAGTGCGGCGGCAAGAGCGCCAACCTGGTGTTCGCCGACTGCAATGATCTGGATCTGGCGGCGCAGAAAGCCGCCTTCGGGATCTTCTTCAATCAGGGCGAAGTCTGCTCGGCCAACTCGCGGTTGCTGGTGGAGCGCTCGATTCATGACGAGTTCATTGAACGGCTGAAAGCGCAGGCCGAACGCTGGCAACCGGGTAATCCGCTGGATCCGACAAGTGCGGCGGGGGCGATTGTCGACGCACGTCAGACCGAGAGCATTCTGCGCTTCATCCACCAGGCCGAGCGTGAAGGCGCGACCCGCGTCTGTGGCGGGCAGCAATTGAGCTTCAACGGTTCGGACAACTTCATTCAGCCGACGATCTTCACCGACGTGCAGCCGCACATGACCCTGTTTCGCGAAGAAGTGTTCGGCCCGGTGCTGGCGGTGATCCCGTTCGATGATGAAGCCCACGCCTTGCAACTGGCCAATGACAGCGTCTACGGTCTGGCGGCGTCGCTGTGGACCGATGATCTGCACCGTGCCCATCGGGTGGCGCGGCAATTGCGAGCCGGTACGGTGTCGGTCAACAGCGTCGATGCGCTGGACGTAACCGTGCCGTTCGGCGGCGGCAAGCAATCGGGTTTCGGCCGCGATCTGTCGCTGCACTCGTTCGACAAATACACCCAGTTGAAAACCACCTGGTTTCAACTGCGCTCATGACAGCCGCTCACAACAAAAAAGGAGATCCGGCGATGACCACCTCACGTGAAACCCGCGACTACCAAGCCGCCGATGCAGCGCACCACATTCATGCGTTCGTCGACCAGAAGGCCCTCAACGACGAAGGCCCACGGGTGATGGTGCGCGGTGAACGCCTGCATCTTTGGGACAACGACGGTCGGCGCTACCTCGACGGCATGTCCGGGCTGTGGTGCACCAACCTCGGTTACGGGCGCAAGGATCTGAACGCGGCGGCGAGCCGGCAACTGGAGCAGTTGCCGTACTACAACATGTTTTTTCACACCACCCACCCGCAGGTGATCGAACTCTCCGAGCTGCTGTTCAGCCTGCTGCCGGGGCACTACAGCCACGCGATCTACACCAACTCCGGCTCCGAAGCCAACGAGGTGCTGATCCGCACCGTGCGCCGTTATTGGCAGGTGTTGGGCAAGCCCGAGAAGAAAGTCATGATCGGTCGCTGGAACGGCTACCACGGTTCGACTCTGGCGGCGACGGCCCTCGGCGGCATGAAATTCATGCATGAAATGGGCGGGATGATTCCCGACATCGCGCACATCGACGAGCCGTACTTCTTCGCCCACGAAGGCCATCTGACCCCGGCGGAATTCGGCCTGCGGGCGGCGCAGCAGCTGGAAACGAAAATCCTCGAACTGGGCGCCGACAAGGTCGCCGGTTTCATCGCCGAACCGTTCCAGGGCGCGGGCGGGATGATCTTTCCGCCGGAAAGCTACTGGCCGGAAATCCAGCGCATCTGCCGCAAGTACGACGTGCTGTTGTGCGCTGATGAAGTGATTGGCGGCTTCGGTCGCACCGGCGAATGGTTCGCCCACGAATACTTCGGTTTCGAGCCGGACACCCTGTCCATCGCCAAGGGTTTGACCTCCGGCTACATCCCGATGGGTGGCTTGATTCTGTCGAAAAAAATGGCTGACGTGCTGGTGGAGCAGGGTGGCGTGTTCGCCCACGGCCTGACCTATTCCGGGCACCCGGTGGCGGCGGCGGTGGCGATTGCCAACCTCAAGGCCCTGCGCGATGAAGGGGTGGTGGCGCGGGTCAAGGATGACATCGGCCCGTACCTGCAACAGTGCCTGCGCGAGGTGTTCGGCAATCACCCGTTGGTGGGCGATATTCAGGGCACCGGCATGGTCGCGGCGTTGCAGCTGGCTGAAGACAAAGCGACCCGCAAACGCTTCGTCAATGAAAACGACATGGCCTGGCGCTGCCGCACGATCGGTTTTGAAGAGGGGGTGATCATTCGTTCGACCCTGGGGCGGATGATCATGGCGCCGGCGCTGATTGCCAGTCGTGAAGAGATTGACGAGCTGGTGGGCAAGACCCTGAAAGCGGTTGATCGTACGGCGCAGGAATACGGCCGCCTCTAACCCCCCCCGGATCGTTCCCACGCGGAGCGTGGGAAGGATCTCGGAACCCCTTCGCGAGCAGGCTCGCTCCCACAGTGGACCAGCGTCGTACACAAAATTTGTGGGCGATAACGTCCCCCTGTGGGAGCGAGCCAGCTCGCGATTGCGTCAGTCGATTCACCACTGTTTTTGCTGTCTTGCACTCCCTCCGTGCCCCCCCGCCCGACGCGCCCTTTCGTGGTGCGCACTACCCAGTTTTTTCATCGTTCGCGTCTAACTATTTCCTCGTTTTCCTGACGCCGGGCCTGGGTCAACATCGATTTCGCCAGCCAAGGCATTGCCTGCCAGAGTCCGACAGAGACCGCAGCGTGCAATCGCGACACCCCGGCCGGCCGTACTGCCCATGACAACTAAATCAACAGCGTTGGGAGTGCTCCATGAACAAGTCCTTGTTTACCCGTCTTGCATGTCCTCTGGCGATTTCCGCCCTTTCGGTCACCGGCGCCCAGGCCGGCACCTTGTCGATCGGCCACACCACGTGGGTCGGTTACGGCACCCTGTATCTGGCCCAGGATCTGGGTTACTTCAAGGAAAACGGCCTGACCGTCGAATTGCCGGTAGTCGAGGAAGCCTCGATGTACATGGCCGCTCAGGCGTCCGGGCAATTGTCCGGCTCGGCTTCGACCATCGACGAAGTGCTCAAGTACCGCCCGCAGTTCTGCTTCAAGGCCGTGGCCGCGCTGGATGACAGCCATGGTGGCGACGGCGTGCTGGTCGGCAAAAACGTCAAGAGCCTGCAGGAACTCAAGGGCCAGGCCGTGGCCGTCAACGAGGGTTCGACCTCGCAGTTCTGGCTTTCGTATCTGCTGAAAAAGAACGGCATGCGCATGAGCGACATCACCGTGCAGAACATGACCGCCGACGATGCCGCCACCGCGTTCATCGCCGGTCGCGTACCGGCTGCCGTGACCTGGGAACCGCATCTGTCGATGGTGCGCGACAAGCAGCAGGGCAAGGTGCTGGTCGACAGCAGCAGTACGCCGGGCGTGATCGTCGACGTGGTGGCGCTCAACTGCACGGTGATCGAGAAACAGCCGGAAGACGTCAAGGCGCTGGTTGCCGGTCTCTATAAAGCGGTGCAATACACCAAGGACCATCCACAGAAAGCCTACGAAATCATGGCCAGGGGTGTCGGCGGTTACCTGTCCGATCCGAAGGAGCTGGCCGCCGCCGCGCAAGGCGTGCGTTTCTACGATCAGGCCATGAGCGAGAAGCTGCTGGGCAAACCGGGCGCGCCGGGTGACAGCGCTCCGCTGATCAAACTGGCCAACGAAACCGCCAGCGAATTGCAGGGCAAGCCCTACAACGTCAGCAACGACGATCTGGTAGACAACCGTTTCGTCAGCCCGCTCTAGGAGACTGCTCATGTTCAAGCGCAATTCATGGCTGAGCCGCTGCATCACGCCGAAGACCGGATTGCCGGTGCCGGTGGTGTGGAGCGCCAGCGGTCTGGCCTGGGTGTTGCTGGTCGGCCTGTGGGCCGGATTGTCCTACGGCGGCATCGTGCCGGGTATGTTCCTGCCGACGCCCGGTGCGGTGGTCGAAGCGGCGCTGCGCCTGAGTCGCGACGGCACCCTCGGCCAGCATGTCTGGGCCAGTGTCGAAGTGGTGATGGTCGGCTTCATCGTCTCGTCGCTGGTGGCGGTGCCGCTGGGCCTGCTGATGGGCAGCTTCCGCATCGTCCAGGCATTCCTCGAACCGATGGTCAATTTCATCCGCTACCTGCCGGTGACCTCGTTTGTGCCGCTGTTCATCCTGTGGATCGGCATCGGTCTGGAGCAGCGGGTGTCGGTGATCATTTTCGGTGTGTTCTTCCAGCAACTGGTGATGGTTGCGGACGTGTCCAAAGGCATTTCCAAGGACTTGATCAATGCCTCTTACACCCTCGGTTCCAACCGGCGTGACGCGGTGCTGCATGTGATCGCCCCGGCGTCGTTGCCCGGTGTACTCGACACCTTGCGGGTGACCATGGGCTGGGCCTGGACCTATCTGGTGGTGGCCGAACTGGTCGCCGCATCCAGTGGCCTCGGTTACTTGAGCCTCAAGGCCATGCGCGGCTTTCAGGTCGACGTGATTTTTCTCGCCATCGCGATCATCGGCCTGCTCGGCCTGGTCACCGATCAACTGTTCCGCTTCTTGCGTTTGAGGATTGCCGCATGGGCTCAGTAACCGCTGCCAACCGTCGTTTCATCGAGCCGGTCGCCGCACCGGCACACGCCGCGCCAAGGTTGCAGGTGGACAAGGTCAGCCTGCGCTACAGCAAACCCGGCGGCGGAACCTTCACCGCGCTGGAAGAAGTGTCGTTCGAAGTGCCGGACCAGCAATTCGCGGTGCTGGTCGGGCCGTCGGGCTGCGGCAAGTCGAGTCTGTTGTACCTCACTGCCGGCCTGGCCGAGCCGACCTCCGGCGAGATCTACGTCGGCGGTCAGCAAGTGCAGGGCCCCGGTGCGGATCGCGGCATGGTGTTCCAGAGCTACACGCTGTTCCCGTGGCTGACGGTGCGGCAGAACGTCGAGTTCGGTCTCAAGCGTCGGGGCATGCCGGCGGCCAGGCGCAAGGAAATCGTTGATCACTACGTGCACGAAGTCGGGCTGTCAGGCTTCGCCGACAACTACGCCAAGCAGTTGTCCGGCGGCATGATGCAGCGGGTGGCGATTGCCCGTGCATTGGCCAACGATCCGCAGATCCTGCTGATGGACGAACCCTTCGGCGCCCTCGACAGCCAGACCCGTCTGCAAATGCAGCAACTGTTGTTGCGGGTGTGGGGCAACAGCAAGAAAACCGTACTGTTCGTCACTCACGATATCGATGAGGCGATCCTGCTTGGTGACCGGGTGTACGTGATGGGCGCGCGGCCCGGGCGGATCAAGCAGATTCTCGATGTGCCGATCGAACGCCCGCGTTCGCTGGACATGGTCATGGAACGCTCGTTCATCGACATGAAGCGGCAGATCTTCGGGCTGTTGCACGACGATCTTGAAGAGGCTCACTGAGTTCAGTTGGGTGGCAGGAGGAACTTCGCAATCACCGGCAAGTGATCGGAAATGCGCAAGGTATCGTCCTGCCGCACCGTGGCCTCGACCCGTTTGATTTTCGGGCTGTAGAACAGGTAGTCGACCGTGCGGTCCGGGCCGTTGAGGCCAGGGTCGTTGGGATAGTGGGTCAGCCACCTGGCGCGGTCGATGCCGCCGGCTTCGTTGTTGGTCGGGATCATCGGGTACTTGTCCCACAGCAGATGCAGCGCACTGTCCACGGAGTAGGGCGTGCGCTGTTCGACCGGCAGGCGCCGGTACTGGCCGAGCGGCAACAGGTTGAAGTCGCCCCCGATCAGCCACGGCGTGCCGTGGCTTTCGTGCTTGTCGAGGACTTTCGCCACCGCCGTGACCTGCGCCTGCAAGGTTTCGTCCGGCTGCATGGCGCGATCCAGGTGCGTGTTGAACATCACCAGTTGTCCGCCATCGCTAAACGGCAAAATGGTGGCGAGCAGGGCGTTTTTCGGCTGGAACTGGCGGCTGATGAAATTCAGCGGCTGCACCGGCAATTGCAGGCGTTCGGCGTGTTCGATGCGGTAGCGGCTCAGGGTGGCGAGCTGTCGACCGACGCTGCCGAAGATATGAGGATCGGGGACGAAATCGGCCTTCCAGTCAAAGGCGTGTGCGCTGCACGGGTAGAGGTCGGTGAGGCGTTCCTGCAACAGCTTTAGCTGGTTCTGATAGTCGCTGGCCTTGGCGCCGTCATCCAGTTCCTGGATCAGCACCACATCGGGCTGTTCGTCGCGGATCACCCGGGCCACTTCATCGAGGCTGAAGGCCATGTCCTCCGGAGTCGGGGCTTCATCGTCGCCACGGGCCAGGTCGTTCCAGAACACGTAACGCTTGCCCGCCAGGTATTGCACGTTCCAGGTCATGACTTTCAGCGCCTGGCCGGGCACCAGCGTCGGTGGTTGCCCGGTGCAACTGACCGGCAGGGACTCCCGGGCGTCGGGGCGCCAGGTCAGGCTGAAAATCATCACGCCGATCAGGGCGACGGCCAGCAGCACAGAGAGCAGGATGTAGCGCAGTAGACGGGTCATGGCTCGGCTTGTAGCGATACGGAAGTGGTCCCGAGCATACCCGAGACCCGTCGCTCGGCCCAAGCCCGGAGCGGTCAGACCCTTCCGTCACGTTTGTCGGGCAATTCGCTGATCAGCATGAACAGGCGGAACAGCACCACGCTGGTGAACAGTTGCAGGAAGCTGTGACCGCTGTCGATCAGTACGGCGATCAACGGATTCTGTGGGTCGGGATAGACCTGCAACGTCAGGCCCTTGAGCAGCCACAGCGGCCCCATCACACAGAGAATGCACACCAGAATCCGCAGGAAATGCCCACGGCTCAGGCGCAGGCTTTCCTTCATCGCCTGCAACGGGCCGTAGCCGCGCAATACCAGCAGGTATTCGCCGAAGGCCAGGGTGACCATCAGCCACAGGCCTGGCAGGAAATACAGGGACAGACCGAGCAGAATCAACAACGTGTTC
The DNA here is from genome assembly GCF_001679645.1 of Pseudomonas bananamidigenes. GTDB lineage: Bacteria > Pseudomonadota > Gammaproteobacteria > Pseudomonadales > Pseudomonadaceae > Aquipseudomonas > Aquipseudomonas bananamidigenes. The sequence continues at coordinate 159,221 of NZ_LRUN01000037.1, forward strand.
AGCGCAGTGAGCACGGCAAAGCGTGGCCACAGACGCGCCGCCATCGCCAGCAAGTCGAGGGTCTGCGGGAATTCGCCACGGGTGCGGGCATCGAGAAACAGGATCAGCGCGGCGGTGTACAGCGGGTAGACCAGCAGGCCGACGATCACGCTGATGGCCGAATAACCGTCAGGGTCGCTGGCATGATCGACCACTTGTTGCAGCGCGGCTTCGAAGATCACCAGCGGCAGGCACAGCTGGACGATCCGCGCCAGATTGCGTTTAAAGAAATACAGCGAGTCACGCAGCACATCGAAGGCATTCATCAGTCGGTATCGCAGGTCAAAAACAGTGGCTCACTTTAACCGATGAAGTGCGGCGAGGCGCAAACGTAAACGTTCGGTAAAGACCATTGAAACATTCTGTCATTGCCTCCATTACGTAGGTGCGCCTCCTCCACCGTGGACGAGGGCAACGTTATTTCCGGCAATCTACGAGGTCGCCATGAACAGCGAAGAGCAAACCCTGATCGATGGACTGTTTTCCCGGCTGCAACAGGCCGAAACGGAGGCAGCCCCGCGCGACGCCCAGGCCGAGGCGCGGATCAAGGAACACCTGACGCGCCAGCCGGCCGCAGGCTATTTCATGACCCAGGCGATTCTGGTGCAGGAGGCCGCGATCAAGAGCCTCGACGAACAGAACAAGCAACTGACTCAACAGGTTCAGCAACTGCAGGCCGAACTGCAATCGGCCAAGGCGCAAAGCGCAGCCCCGGCGTCGAGCGGCGGCGGTTTCCTGTCGAGCATCTTCGGGAGCAGCAGTCCGCGCCCGGCACCGACCCAGAGCGCCCCGGCTTCCACCGGCGGCTGGCGTGAACCGGCTCCGCAGCAGAACTACGGTGCCCCCGCGCCGCAACAGAACTTCGGCGCGCCACCAGCGGGTTATGGCCAGCCACAAGCGGCCCCGGCGGCCGGCAGCGGCTTCCTCGGCGGCGCCCTGAAAACCGCAGCCGGTGTGGCCGGTGGTGTGATGCTGGCACAGGGCATCAGCAGCCTGTTCCATCACAACCAGCAGCCGCAGGAAATCGTCGAAGTGATCAAGGAAGAGCCTGCGCAAGTGGCCGACCAGGGCAACAACGGTTGGGGCGATGACCAGCGCATGGCCAACAACGACTCCTGGGGCAACAGCCAGGGTGGCTTCACCGACACCGACTACAGCGATGACAACTCATCGTTCTTCGATGACGATGATTCCTTTGTCTGATAAACGGTAGGTCACCGGGTAATACCACACTCCGTGGCGAGGGAGCTTGCTCCCGCTGAGCCGCGCAGCAAATCCGTCTTCAAGAGGATGGGCCTGCTGCGCAGTCCAGCGGGAGCCAGCTCCCTCGCCACACTGCTTTTTACTGGCATACTGAGCACCTTTTTCGGGCCTGATGCCTGATCCGGCTCATGCGCGTCAGCGCTCACAGGAACTCCGGTGAAAAAAATCGCAGTGTTCGCCGATGTGCAGAACCTCTACTACACCGTCCGCCAGGCCTATGGTTGCCACTTCAACTACGCGGCGCTGTGGGCGGATGTCAGCCGGCACGGGCAGATCGTCGAGGCCTACGCCTACGCGATCGACCGGGGCGACAGCAAACAGCAGCAGTTCCAGCAGATCCTGCGCAACCTCGGTTTCACCGTGAAACTCAAACCCTACATCCAGCGCAGCGACGGCTCGGCCAAGGGCGACTGGGACGTGGGCATCACCCTCGACATCATGGACGCCGCCGACCATGTCGATGAAATCGTCCTGGCCTCCGGTGATGGCGATTTCGACATGCTGCTCGAACGCATCATCAACAAACACGGTGTACAAGCGGTGGCCTACGGCGTTCCCGGCCTGACCGCCAACTCGCTGATCCGCGCCGCCAGCCGTTATGTGCCGATCGAAGGCACACTTTTGCTGAAGAATTGAACGGAGTTGAACCCGGTTTGGAACGCATTGCAGTCATCGACTTTGAAACCACCGGCATCTCGCCGAGCAGCAGCTGCCGGGCCACGGAAATCGCCGTGGTCATGCTGGAAAACGGCCGCATCGTCGAGCGTTACCAGAGCCTGATGAACGCCGGCGTGCGCGTCCCGGCCTTTATCGAACAACTCACCGGCATCAGCAACGCCATGCTGCGCAGCGCGCCGTCGGCGGAGCAGGTGATGAACGAAGTCAACGAATTCGTCGGCTGCACGCCGCTGCTGGCGCACAACGCCGCGTTCGACCAAAAGTTCTGGGACTTCGAACTGGGCCGGATCAAACGCACCCGTTTGCAGAACTTTGCCTGCTCGCTGCTGCTGGCCCGCCGCCTGATGCCGGCGGCGCCGAACCACAAGCTTGGCACACTCACCACTTTTGCCCAATTGCCGCATACCGGCCAGGCGCACCGGGCAATGGCGGATGCGGAGATGGCGGCGAACCTGATGGTGCATCTGGCGGATGAACTGCGGCACAAGCATGGGGTGCGGGAGTTGTCCCATGATCTGCTGTGCAAATTGCAGAAGGTACCGGCTGCCAAGGTTGGCGAGCACTTGCAGAGGTTTCGCTGAAGTCCGCCCCCGGTTGATCGTTCCCACGCTCTGCGTGGGAATGCAGCCCGGGACGCTCTGCGTCCCTTCCGAAGCCGAACGCGGAGCGTCCGTTGAGTCATTCCCACGCAGA
>NZ_LRUN01000038.1 GCF_001679645.1 Pseudomonas bananamidigenes
AAACCGCCAGCCGCAACACCCAAAGAAACGGATATTCACCCAAAACAACCCAAAGCATGGTCGGCCCAAAGGCCGCCAATACACAAAAAAAAAGGGCAACCGAAGTTGCCCAAAATGCCTTGCGTGCTCATCAAATCCGGAAGGACTAAGGCTTCTTGCGCTTATTCGCATCCTTCCAGATAAAAAATCCAAACCCTGCAAAAAACAGAACCATGAGCCCTACCGTCAGAACCCCGGCAAACACCACGTTATCGAAAAACATGACTGGCCTCCTGGCCCCTGCTTTGCTGCGATGGAGCTAAGTTAACCAATCAGGCAGGCGCAGGAATTGACCGGGATCAATACCAGTAAAGGTGCGGAGGAAAGGGAGGGAAATAACTGACCTGCATCAACGGATACAGGGGAAGATCAACGCTTTTTTGGTTTGTTTTTCGACTTTTTCTTCGGTTTTCCCAACGGCATGGCCTGTTCGAATGCCTTGCGCACTTCATTCAGGCGTTTTTCGTTGAGGTCATGAACCCGCTTGGCGCGCTCAGTGTCGAGGTCGATCAGTTTGTCGTCTTGGCTCATGGCGTTCGGTGCATCGCTTGGACTGAATCACAACTGCCGGACCGCCGACAGGACTGCGCCAATAATGCGGCCTGACGCCAGCGCTGGCTAGTCATCAATAAAAAGGGATACAACGAATCGTGTACTCAGGACGCCAGCCGGGCAGCCTCAGATCTCGATATCGACCCACAAGCCCTGACGGGGTTGATCTTCCATCAGCGGCACCACCGGCACGGTGTTGTCGGCATTGAGTTCGGTGCCCGGCACCGCGAGGTGTTCCTGTGGATCTTCGTCGGCCTCGCGGCGGCGACGGTCGCGCTCCTGCTGGCGACGCTGTTCTTCGCGCAGCAGCAGGCCGTCTTCTTCCGGGTCACGCTTTTGCAGGTCGATGGTGCTTTCATTGGAGCTTTCCTGCACCGGCACCACCGGAGGAATGTCCGGCCGCTGGCGGATCGGATCCTGCTGGGAAGTGATCGGCACGGCGCTCAGGGGGAGCATCGGTGGCAGCATATGAAGGGTCTCCTGTCAGCAGGCTATCGGCTGCGGCATCGGTGCCTTGAGCCATCGGTCGCAAACTTGTGACCGGGTTGGCACTCACAGGTGCCCGGGCTGTGCTTAAAACTGACAGATGACCGCATTTGCCCTTACTCGCGGCTTGCAGCTGAAAGCTTGTCACGACTCCTAATCCTTTGGCCTCAGGGCCTCATTCCGTTAAGATAGCCCGCTTTTTCAAGGTGGGAGTCAGGCAGCATGGCGCAGCAGTATCAACCGGGGCAACGCTGGATCAGTGACAGCGAAGCAGAGCTTGGTTTAGGCACCGTTCTGGCACAGGATGGCCGCTTGTTGACCGTGCTTTACCCGGCCACTGGCGAAACCCGCCAGTACGCGCTAAGGAATGCGCCCCTGACCCGTGTGCGATTCTCGCCGGGTGACTCCATTACCCACTTCGAAGGCTGGAAAATGACCGTGCGCGAAGTCGAGGATGCCAATGGCCTGCTCGTCTATCACGGCCTGAACGCCGGGAACGAAGCCGTTACCCTGCCGGAAACCCAGCTGTCGAACTTCATTCAGTTCCGTCTGGCCAGCGACCGCCTGTTCGCCGGCCAGATCGACCCGCTGTCGTGGTTTTCCCTGCGTTATCACACCCTGGAACACACCAGCCGCCAGCTGCAGTCCTCGCTGTGGGGGCTGGGTGGCGCGCGTGCGCAACCGATCGCGCACCAGTTGCACATCGCCCGTGAAGTGGCCGACCGCATCGCGCCACGGGTATTGCTGGCGGACGAAGTGGGTCTGGGCAAGACCATCGAAGCCGGCCTGGTGATCCATCGTCAGCTCCTTTCGGGCCGCGCCAGCCGCGTACTGATCCTGGTGCCGGAAAACCTCCAGCACCAATGGCTGGTGGAAATGCGCCGCCGTTTCAACCTGCAGGTCGCACTGTTCGACGAAGAGCGATTCATCGAAAGCGATGCTTCCAACCCGTTCGAAGACACCCAGCTGGCACTCGTGGCGCTGGAGTGGCTGGTCGATGACGAGAAGGCCCAGGACGCGCTGTTCGCCGCCGGCTGGGACCTGATGGTCGTCGACGAAGCACACCATCTGGTCTGGCACGAAGATAAAGTCAGCCCGGAATATTCGCTGGTCGAGCAACTGGCCGAAACCATCCCCGGTGTGCTGCTGCTCACCGCCACCCCGGAACAACTCGGTCAGGACAGTCACTTCGCCCGTTTGCGCCTGCTCGACCCGAACCGCTTCCATGACCTGGCCGCCTTCCGTGCCGAAAGCGAGAACTATCGCCCGGTGGCCGAAGCCGTTCAGGAACTGCTGGACAAGGGCCGCCTTTCGGAAGAAGCGCACAAGACCATCCACGGTTTCCTCGGCAACGAAGGTGAAGCCCTGCTTACCGCCGTCAACGATGGCGACACCGAAGCCAGCGCCCGCCTCGTGCGTGAGTTGCTCGACCGCCACGGCACCGGCCGCGTGCTGTTCCGTAACACCCGTGCCGCCGTGCAGGGTTTCCCGGAGCGCAAGCTGCATCCGTACCCGCTGCCGTGCCCGGACGAATACCTCGAACTGCCGCTGGGCGATCACGCCGAGCTGTACCCGGAGGTCAGCTTCCAGGCCCAGCCGGACGCCGGCGAAGAAGAACGCTGGTGGAAATTCGACCCGCGCGTCGAGTGGCTGATCGATCAGTTGAAAATGCTCAAGCGCACCAAAGTGCTGGTGATCTGCGCCCACGCCGAAACCGCGATGGACCTGGAAGACGCCCTGCGCGTACGCTCCGGCATCCCGGCCACGGTGTTCCATGAAGGCATGAGCATCCTCGAACGTGACCGCGCCGCCGCCTACTTCGCCGACGAGGAGTTCGGCGCGCAGGTACTGATCTGTTCGGAGATCGGCAGCGAAGGCCGCAACTTCCAGTTTGCCCATCATCTGGTGCTGTTCGATCTGCCGTCGCACCCGGACCTGCTGGAACAGCGGATCGGCCGTCTGGACCGGATCGGCCAGAAACACACCATCGAACTGCACGTGCCCTACCTGGAAACCAGTCCGCAAGAACGCCTGTTCCAGTGGTACCACGAAGCGCTGAATGCGTTCCTCAATACCTGCCCGACCGGCAACGCCTTGCAGCATCAGTTCGGCCCGCGCCTGCTGCCGCTGCTTGAAGCGGCGGATGACGGCGAGTGGCAAGCCCTGATCGACGAGGCACGCCGCGAGCGCGAGCGTCTGGAAGCCGAGCTGCATACCGGCCGCGACCGTCTGCTGGAACTCAACTCCGGCGGCGCCGGCGAAGGTGAGGCGCTGGTCGAGGCGATTCTGGAACAGGACGACCAGTTCGCCCTGCCGATCTACATGGAGACCCTGTTCGACGCATTCGGCATCGACAGCGAAGACCACTCGGAAAACGCCCTGATCCTCAAGCCGAGCGAAAAAATGCTCGACGCCAGTTTCCCGCTGGGCGACGACGAAGGCGTGACCATCACCTACGATCGCAACCAGGCACTGTCGCGCGAAGACATGCAATTCATCACCTGGGAACACCCGATGGTGCAGGGCGGCATGGATCTGGTGCTGTCCGGCTCGATGGGCAACACTGCGGTCGCACTGATCAAGAACAAGGCGCTCAAACCGGGCACCGTGCTGCTGGAGCTGCTGTACGTCAGTGAAGTGGTGGCTCCGCGTTCGCTGCAACTGGGCCGTTACCTGCCACCGGCCGCCCTGCGCTGCCTGCTCGATGCCAACGGCAACGACCTGTCGGCCCGGGTGGCGTTCGAAACCCTGAACGATCAGCTGGAAAGCGTGCCACGCGCCAGCGCCAACAAGTTCATCCAGGCTCAGCGTGATCAGTTGACACCACGGATCAACGCCGGTGAACAAAAGGTCACCCCGCGCCATGCCGAGCGCGTGGCCGAGGCCCGCCGCCGTCTGGCGGCGGACACCGACGAAGAGCTGGCGCGCCTGACTGCCCTGCAGGCGGTCAACCCGACCGTACGCGACAGCGAACTGGTTGCCCTGCGCGAACAGCGCGAGCAAGGCCTGGCCATGCTCGACAAGGCTGCGCTGCGACTGGAAGCGATCCGGGTGCTGGTGGCGGGTTAAACCGCCCTGCTCCAACGCCACACATGAAAAGGCCCGCAGCGATGCGGGCCTTTTTGTTTGCCTGAAATGCTTTGATTGATGCAGATGGCCCTTTCGCGAGCAGGCTCGCTCCCACAGTGATCCGAGTCG
>NZ_LRUN01000039.1 GCF_001679645.1 Pseudomonas bananamidigenes
TAACCAAAAACGCTGGGCCCCTGCGTTCGGCACCTCGCTTTGGCTCGGTGTTCCTTCGTTCCGGGATTCATCCGGGGGCATCGCCTACGGTTTGCTTCGCTGCACCTCCTCTCGATGCATGCGGCTGCGCCGCACGGTCGCTGCGCTCCCACCCCCGGATAAATCCCTCCACTCAGCCTTCCGATGGGGCCGGCAAGTCAAAAGCGGTACTCGAGCTAACGCTCATCGTGTTGAGTGGTGGAAGCCAAAGCCAAAGCCAAAGCTAAAAGATCAAAGCCGGAGAGGAGTTGCATACGTTTTAAAACCCGAGTTCACCTCGGTATTTCACGTCGGCGTACCTCCCCAAAACAACTCGGTCAGTCCCCTCTCCCTTTGGGAGAGGGTTAGGGTGAGGGGGGGGCTGAGTCCGTACAAAGACGCGTCAAATCACCTCTCACCCATCGATTGAGTGGTAGCCCTAAACCTTCGCACTCACCTCACTCCGATTGACCAACCCCTCCAGCGCCGCACTCAAACTCTGCGCCCGCTCACCCACCAGCAAGTGCCACACGCCACCCTCCAGCGCGCTCACGCCCAAACATCCAAGCTCTTTCAATCGGCTTTCCGAGAGTGCCTTGCCATCGGCCAGTTGCAGGCGAATCCGGCTCATGGCGATGCAGTCCAGTTGCAGCACATTGTCGCTGCCACCCAAAGCGGTCAGCCATTGCTGAGCAAGCGGCGCAGCGACTGCAACCGGTTCGCTGGTTTCGATGACGGCGACAGGAGCAGTCGCTGCAGCTCGGCCCAATGCGGGCATCGCCAGTCGAATCTCATCGGCAATGCTGTCGGCCATCGGCCCGACGACCACTTGCAGACTGCCGCCCTTGCCCGGACGCACAACGGCCATGGCACCCAGTGCTTTCAGATCGGCATCCGACGCTTTGTTGCGATCCACCATTTCCAGTCGCAGCCGCGTGGTACACGCGCCAACCGTCACCAGATTCTCTGCACCACCGAGGGCCTTGATGTACGCGCCGGCGCGTTCGTTTTCGGTCAGCACCGCTTTGTCGGCGGTGGCGACGTCCTCGCGCCCCGGTGTCTTCAGGTTGAAGCGACGGATACAGAAGTCGAACACCGCGTAATAGATGACCGCATAGGCCAGGCCCACCGGAATCACCAGCCAGCCATTGGTGGACCTGCCCCAGCCGAGCACCATGTCGATGAAGCCGCCGGAGAACGTGAAGCCCAGATGAATGTTCAGCGCGTTGGTGATCGCCATCGACAGGCCCGTCAGCAGCGCATGCACCAGATACAGCAGCGGAGCCAGGAACATGAAGGCGAATTCGATGGGTTCGGTAACGCCGGTCAGGAATGAAGTCAGGGCCATCGACAGGAAGATCCCGCCCATCACCTTGCGCCGTTCCGGCAGGGCGTTGCGGTACATTGCCAGGCACGCGGCGGGCAGGCCGAAGATCATCATCGGGAACATGCCGGTCATGAACTGGCCGCCCTTCGGGTCACCGGCGAAGTACCGCGACAGGTCGCCGGTGACCAGCGCGCCGGTGGTCGGGTCGGTGAAGTTGCCGAACACGAACCACGCCATGTTGTTGAGGATATGGTGCAGGCCGGTGACGATCAGCAGGCGGTTGAACACGCCGAAGACGAAGGCGCCGAAGCTGCCGCTTTCCATCATCAGGCTGCCGAAGATGTTGATGCCGTGCTGGATCGGCGGCCAGATATAACCGAACAGTACGCCCAGGCCCACCGCCGCAAAACCGGTGACGATCGGCACGAAGCGTCGTCCGCCGAAGAAGGCGAGGTATTCCGGCAGCTTGATGTCCTTGAAGCGGTTGTACAGCGCGCCGGCCATCAGGCCGCTGACGATCCCGGCGAGCATGCCCATGTTGATGCTGGCGTCGAGCACCTTGAGCGTGGAGATCATCACCAGGTAACCGATCACCCCGGCCAGGCCTGCGGTGCCGTTGTTGTCCCTGGCGAACCCCACCGCAATGCCGATGGCGAAGATCATCGCCAGGTTGGCGAAGATCACCTGGCCGGCATCGTGGATGATCGCGATGTTCAAGAGGTCGGTGTCACCCAGACGCAGCAGCAGACCGGCAATCGGCAGGATCGCGATGGGCAGCATCAGCGCCCGGCCAAGACGTTGCAGACCTTCGATGAAGAGTTGGTACATGGCGATTGTCCTTGTTGTTTTTGTCAGCGCAGAGGCCAATGTTGATGACAGGCGTGGCGCACCGCGGCGGCGCTGCTCAGCTTGAGCAGGTCACGGGCGAGGCGTTGGCATTCGGCTTCGTGCAACTGGCGCACGCGATCCTTGATTTCACCAATTTGTACCGGGCTCACCGACAGTTCGGTCACGCCCAGGCCGATCAACACCGGCGTTGCCAGCGGATCAGAGGCGAGGGCGCCGCATACGCCGACCCAGCGTTTATGCACCGCCGCACCTTCGCAGGTCATGGCGATCAGGCGCAGCAGCGCCGGGTGCAAGGCATCGACCCGAGCGGCAAGGCCGGCATGGTCGCGGTCCATGGCCAGGGTGTATTGCGACAGGTCATTGGTGCCGATGGACAGGAAGTCGGCGTGTTCGGCCAGTTGTTCGGCCTGAAGCGCGGCGGCCGGGACTTCGATCATCACACCGATTTCCGGACGCTGGCTGACACCCAGTTCCAGGCACAGCGCATCGACCCGCTGGCGGATGTGCAACAGTTCGTCGACTTCGGTGACCATCGGCAGCAGGATCCGGCAACGCTGCAGCGGGCTGACGTGCAGCAGGGCGCGCAGTTGCTGATCGAGGATTTCCGGGCGGGCCTGGGCCAGGCGGATACCGCGCAGACCCAGCACCGGGTTGGCTTCCACCGGCAGTGGCAGGTAATCGAGTTGTTTGTCGCCGCCGACGTCGATGGTGCGGATGATCACCGATTTGTCGCCCATGGCATCGATCACGGCCTGGTAAGCGCTGCGTTGCTCTTCGACGTCCGGCGCGGTGTGGCGATCGACGAACAGAAACTCGGTACGCAACAGGCCAACGCCATCGGCGCCGTTGGCGAACGCATCCGTCGCTTCATGGCTGGACGCCACATTGGCAACCACTTCGACGGCCACGCCGTTGCGGGTTTCGGCCGGGAGATGGGCCTGGAGTTGCTGGGCTTCACGTCGTTGCTGACGGTCCAGTTGCGCTTGTCGGACGTCGGCCAGACGCTCGGCGTTCGGTGTCAGTTCGAGGTGACCGCCGTCAGCATCGAGAACCACGGACTGGCCTTGGGCCTGATCGAGCAACGCCGAGCCCAGGGCGACCAGGCACGGCAGGCCTTTGCCCCGGGCCAGGATCGCCACGTGGGACGTCGCGCCCCCTTCGGCCATGCACAAGCCGGCGACACCTTGCGCACTCAGTTGCAGCAGGTCCGAAGGCGTCAGTTCGTGGGCGGCGACGATGGCACCGGGCGGCACTTCGTAATGCCAGGCTTCGCCGAGCAGCGCGCGCAGCACTCGTTGTTTCAAGTCGCGCAGGTCATTGGCACGTTCGGCCAGCAGCGGGCTGCCAGTGCTTTGCAGCACTTCGCATTGCGTATCGATGGACAGGCTCCAGGCGTGGGTCGCCGCGGTGCCGGTGGCAATCGATTGTTGCGCGGCGTCGAGCAGGGCCGGGTCTTCCAGCAATGCCAGATGCGCGGCAAAGATCGCTTCCTCGTCAGCGTTACGCTGCTTTTTCGCCTGGGCGAGGGTGCCGTCGATTTCACTGCGAACGTGATTCAGCGCCCTGTCGAGAATCTGCAATTGTTGCTCGGGCTGATGATTGCCGGAGTCCGCCGGCAGGCTGATGGCATTCAAGCGAAACAGCGGCCCGCCCACCAGACCCGGTGCGGCGCAAACACCATGCAACACGCCGGCCTCGGCCGGGCGATTGCACGGCGCGGCAGCAACCGGTGCAGCGGCGTGATGATCCTCCGGCAGGGCTGTGGCCAGTGCAGTGAGCAAGGCTTGCAACGCCGCTTGCGCGTCGGAACCCTGGCAACTGACTTGCACTTCGTCCTGTTCGCCAATCGCCAGGCCCATCAAACCGATGAGGCTGTTGCACGGCGCCGATTTGCCGGCGAAATGCAGCTGCGACTGACTCTTGAAACCTTGCGCCGTCTGGCGAATCAACGCCGCCGGACGCGCATGCAGACCGCCACGGTGGGCGACCCGCACGTGACCGTGAACTTCCGGGCCGCCGGATTCTTCCGCATTCGCCGCGGTGCTGTGACGGGCGACGATGTGCAGCAGCGGCTCACCGGTTTTTACCGTTTTCAGGGTGATGGGCCGCGCCTGGAAATCCTGGCTGTTGGTCAGGATCAGCAGACTGATCAGACTTTTGCATCGGCGACCGACCTTGTCCAGGTCATAGCGCACCAGCGGCTGGCCACTGCTGACCCGCGTGCCTTCCTTGACCAGCATCGAGAAGCCTTCGCCCTGCAACTCGACGGTGTCGAGCCCCAGATGCAGGAGGATTTCCGCGCCGTTGTCGGCACGCACGGTCAGCGCGTGACCGGTGCGGGCGACGTGAATCACCACGCCGGCGCAAGGTGAATACAAGGTGTCGTTCAACGGATCGATGGCAATGCCGTCGCCCATTGCGCCACTGGCGAACACGGCATCCGGAACTTTGGCGAGCGTGAGCACCGGGCCGCTGAGCGGGGCGCTTAAAGTCAGCTCTTTATTGTTGTTGTGCATGGCTCGGTCTCATCAGGAAAACGTTCGGTTCGGACTCAGTGCGTACGAGTGACTTTGCTCAGGTGGCGCGGCTGATCCGGGTCCATGCCGCGGGCCACGGCCAGGTGGGCGGCCATCACGTAGAAACTCTGGATCGCCAGGATCGGATCGAGCGCCGGGTGTTCGGCACGGCTCAGGGTCAGGTCGCGTTCGAGCACGTCATCCGGTGCGGCCAGCAGCACGCGGGCACCGCGCTGGCGCATTTCCGCCGCCAGGCTCAGCAGGCCGGCCTGCTCGGCGCCGCGCGGGGCGAAGACCAGCAAAGGGTAGTTTTCGTCGATCAGCGCCATCGGGCCGTGACGCACTTCGGCACTGCTGAAGGCTTCGGCCTGGATCGCCGAGGTTTCCTTGAATTTCAGCGCGGCTTCCTGAGCGATGGCGAAACCGGCGCCACGGCCGATCACCATCAAGCGTTCGCAACCGCGCAGGGCGTCGATGGCCGCGTTCCAGTCCTGTTGCGCTGCTTCGCGCAAGCCTTCCGGGAGAGCGTCATGTGCCTCGAGCAGTTCGCTGTCTTCCTTCCAGTGCGCGATCAGGCGGGCGCTGGCGCTGAGGGTGGCGATGAAGCTTTTGGTCGCGGCGACACTGCTTTCGGTGCCGGCCAGCAGCGGCAGGCTGAATTCGCACGCGGCCTCCAGCGGCGAATCAGAGGCGTTGACCATCGACACGCTCAGGGCACCACGTTTGCGCAGCAGACGCAGGCTGTTGACCAGATCCGGGCTCTGGCCCGACTGGGAAAACGCGAACGCGACCTGACCGCTGACCTTCAACGGCGCTTGCTGCATGGTCACCACCGACATCGGCAGCGAGGCCACCGGGATGCCCAGTTGCTGCATGGTCAGGTAGGCGAAGTAGCTCGCTGCATGGTCGGAACTGCCACGGGCGACGGTCATCGCCACTTGTGGCGGCTGGCGGCGCAGGCGACCGGCGATCTCGATCATCGAAGCATCGAGCTGTTGCAGTTGGGCTTGCACGGCCTCGGACGAGGACAGCGCCTCCTCAAGCATTTTTGAAGTCAATGTCTTCTCCTTCGACCATGACGGCGGTCAGTGTGAGTGAGCGATCCAGCCGCACGCAGTCGGCCCGGGCGCCGGGTTGCAGGCGCCCGCGTTCGGTGATGCCGAGGTAGTCGGCGGGGAATTGCGAAAGACGTTGCGAGGCCTCGGCGAGCGGCAGACCGATCTTCACCAGATTGCGCAGGGCCTGATCCATGGTCAGGGTGCTGCCGGCCAGCGTGCCGTCCGGCAGGCGCACGCCGCCCAGGCATTTGGTGACCGTGTGGCTGCCAAGCTTGTACTCACCGTCGGGCATGCCGGCAGCGGCGGTCGAATCGGTGACGCAGTACAGGCACGGGATCGAACGCAGGGCGACGCGGATCGCGCCGGGATGCACGTGCAGCAAGTCCGGAATCAGCTCGGCGAATCTGGCGTGGGCCAGCGCCGCGCCGACGATGCCCGGTTCGCGGTGATGCAGCGGGCTCATGGCGTTGTACAAATGGGTGAAACTGGTGGCGCCGGCCTCGAGGGCGGCGACACCTTCCTCGTAACTGCCGAGGGTGTGACCGATCTGCATGCGAATGCCACGACGGCTCAGTTCACGAATCAAGTCGTCATGGCCGGAGATTTCCGGGGCGATGGTGATTACCCGGATCGGCGCCAGCGCCAGATACGCTTCGACTTCAGCCATCAACGCGGTGTGGGCGAAATTCGGCTGTGCGCCAAGTTTTCCGGGATTGATGTACGGGCCTTCGAGGTGAACGCCGAGAACCCGGGCGCAGCCCTTCGGGCGCTGTTCGCAGAATTCGCCGACATCCTTGAGCACGCTGGCGATCTCGGCACTCGGCGCGGTCATGGTGGTGGCCAGCAGCGAGGTGGTGCCAAAACGCACATGGGTTCGGGTGATGGTTTCGAAAGCGCCGGCACCTTCCATGATGTCTTTGCCGCCACCGCCATGGACGTGCAGGTCGATAAACCCCGGCAGCAGATAAGGCAGGTCGTTGTCCGCCGGATCACAGGGCACGCCTTCGATGGACACGACTCTGCCGTGTTCGTGGATCAGCCGGCCGCGAATCCAGCCGTCAGCGGTGAGGATGTTGTCTTCGGACATTTCGCTTCTCTCGTTTGGCCTGGCTGCCGGTCAGCGGCGCAGCTCTGCAACAAAGTCGTAATAGTCGTTGCGGCAATAGGTGTCGGTGACTTCGATCGGCGTGTTGTCTTCCAGATAGCCGACCCGGGTCATCAGCAGCATCGCGGTGCCGGGAGCGATGCCGACCAGGGCAGCGAATTCGTCCGACGCATTGATGGCCTGAATGTGCTGCAGGGCGCGGACGACCGGTTTGCCGATGCTGTCGAGGTGTTCGTAGAGCGAGTCGCCCACCACTTGGGGCCTGGGCATGATCGAGGCGGGCAGGGTGCTCATTTCGATGGCCATCACGGTGTCGTCGGCCTTGCGCAGGCGTTTCATGCGCGCCACCTTGTCGTTCGGCGACAGGCCCAGGCGGATCAGTTCTTCGTGGGTCGGCAGGGTGATTTCCCGCTCGAGCCATTGCGAGCCGGGTACGAAGCCCTTGAGACGCAGCATTTCACTGAATCCCGACAGGCGTGACAGCGGTTGTTCAAGGCGTGGGGTGATGAACGTGCCGGAGCCTTGCAGGCGGCGAATCAGACCCTGGTCGAGGAGGACTTCCAGCGCTTTGCGGGCGGTGACGCGGGAAATGCCCAATTGCTCGCTGAGGTGGCGTTCGGACGGCATCGCCTGCTCGGCTTTCCACTGCCCTGCATGGATCGCCGATTCCAGATTACGTGCCAGTTGCAGGTACAGCGGCGTAGGCTGAGAGTCGTCCGGGCGTAGGGAATGGAGGTCGTTCATGTAGGCGATTTCCGGCGAGAGTATAGGATTGTTGTGGCTCGCTTCTCGGGCGGAAATTAATACCACTTCAATACCATGTCAACGCAGTGGATTGGCCGTAAGCCCCATGAAATCGAGGGTTCAGGGCAGGGTATTTTCAAGTGGTATTAGTGGTGGGCTGTAAAAAGCAAAAGATCGCGGTCTGCGCCAGTACCGGCAAATCAGAGTGGTATCACTCCTGCCGGTGCTGCCGAAAACGGCGATCTCTTGAATTATTTTTTGAGGGCGACCAGTGGTCGGGCGTTACGGGCGGATCTCGATCATCGTACCGTCCGGCACCAGGCCCCAGACTTCGCGCATGTCCATGTTGCGCATGGCAATGCAGCCGTCGGTCCAGTCCAGGGTATGGAACAGGTCTTCTGGGGTTTCTTCCGTGTCCGGCGTGCCGTGAATCATGATCATCCCGCCAGGCTCGACGCCTTCACGCCGGGCGCGCGCCGAATCGCTGATGTTCGGGTAGGAGATGTGCATGGCCAGATTGAATTTTTCGCTGACCTTGCGCCAGTCGATCCAATAGAGCCCTTCAGGTGTGCGTTTGTCGCCTTCGATCAGCTTGGGGCCCTTCTTCGCGCCTTTGCCCAGAGAAATGCGATAGGTCTTGATGGGCTTGCCGTTGGCGATCAATTGCAGTTGATGAGCGGATTTGAGCACCAGGATTTTTTCGATCATCGGGGTGTTCGAAGGCGTCACGGTGGTCACGAATGACGCTTGGGAAACAGTGACGAACGACAGACAGAACAGGGCAAGCAACCAGCGCATTGAAACAATTCCCCAGGAAGTGACGCAGATACTTTATTTATAGGTGTTTTCAGGTGATGGCAGGCTGGGCCAGAGGTGGAATCGACTCGGAGCGAACCGGGTAGAGCTCGGCACGGCGGTCAGCGAAGAAGCATTCTAAGGTACGTCCCACGGTGCGGAAAGCCAGCTCGTCCCACGGAATGTCGGCTTCGTCGAACAGCTGCACCTCGATGCTCTCGGGGCCGGCGGCAAAGTCCAGATCTGCAAGCTCGGCGCGGAAGAATACATGCACCTGACTGATGTGTGGCACGTCGATCAGGGTGTAGATGCTCAGGTTGCGTACCCGGGCGCAGGCTTCCTCGGCGGTTTCGCGGATCGCGGCCTGTTCGATGGTTTCACCGTTCTCCATGAAGCCGGCGGGCAGTGTCCAGTAACCGAGGCGCGGTTCGATGGCGCGGCGGCAGAGCAGAACCTTGCTACCCCAGGTCGCCACACACCCGGCCACAATGTTGGGGTTCTGATAGTGAATGGTCTGACAGCTGTCGCAGACAAATCGCAGCCGCGAATCGCCATCGGGAATGCGCTGGGTCACCGGGTTGCCGCACTGGCTGCAAAATTTCATGCTGGGGTTCCTGAATGCTGCGCCTATCTTGGCGCGCAGAGGTGGCTGTCGGCAAGTTGTCGTTTCGCGACATGACGCCTGTCCGGGGCTTGGGCGGTCGCCATGATTGGTGCATGATGCAGGGCAAGGCACAGATCGAGAACACTTATGCTGGACGAGCTACTGCACCGGGTAAGCAATCACACGCCGCGCACGCTGGAGACCGACACGCGTTTTCCCGAGGCCGCCGTTCTGGTGCCGATTACTCGCAGTGACGAACCGGAGCTTGTCCTGACCTTGCGCGCCAGCGGGCTCTCGACCCACGGTGGCGAGGTCGCCTTTCCCGGTGGCCGGCGTGATCCGGAAGATCCCGACCTGACCTTCACCGCGCTGCGAGAGGCTGAAGAGGAAATCGGTCTGCCGCCCGGTCTGGTCGAAGTGATCGGGCCGCTCAGCCCGCTGATCTCCCTGCACGGCATCAAGGTCACACCTTATGTCGGAGTGATTCCGGATTTCGTCGAATACCGGGCCAATGATGCCGAGATCGCTGCGGTATTCAGCGTGCCGCTGGAGTTTTTCCGCAAGGATCCCCGCGAACACACCCACCGCATCGATTATCAGGGTCGCAGCTGGTACGTGCCGAGCTATCGTTACGGCGAATACAAGATCTGGGGGCTGACGGCGATCATGATCGTCGAGTTGATCAACCTTCTCTATGACGCCAGAATCAGCCTGCACCAGCCACCGAAAAGCTTTATCAACACCTGAAGCCATCGCGAGCTCCGAGGACCACACGATGAAATACCGCCTGGGCGACGCCCGAGTCGAGACCCATCCGCAGAGCTGGGTGGCCCCCAATGCCGTGCTGGTGGGCAAGGTCAAACTGGAAGAGGGCGCCAACGTCTGGTTCAACGCCGTCCTGCGGGGCGACAACGAGCTGAT
Source organism: Pseudomonas bananamidigenes (assembly GCF_001679645.1). Taxonomy (GTDB): domain Bacteria; phylum Pseudomonadota; class Gammaproteobacteria; order Pseudomonadales; family Pseudomonadaceae; genus Aquipseudomonas; species Aquipseudomonas bananamidigenes. Next base: position 9,938 of record NZ_LRUN01000039.1, read on the forward strand.
CCTGATAGGCAAGAACAGCAATGTGCAGGATGGCACCGTGATGCACACCGACATGGGCTATCCACTGACCATCGGCACCGGCGTGACCATCGGCCACAACGCCATGCTCCACGGCTGCACGGTGGGCGATTACAGCCTGATCGGCATCAACGCCGTCATCCTCAACGGCGCGAAGATCGGCAAGAACTGCATCATCGGCGCCAATTCGCTGATCGGTGAAGGCAAGGAAATTCCCGATGGTTCGCTGGTGATGGGCTCGCCGGGCAAAGTGGTGCGCGAACTCACCGAGCCACAAAAGAAGATGCTCGAAGCCAGTGCCGCGCACTATGTACATAACTCGCAGCGCTATGCGCGGGATCTGGTCGAGCAAGAAGAATGACAACGTCCGAAAGACCTGTCGCCTCGCCTTGCGTCAGTATTTGCGCACTGGACGAGGACGACATTTGTACCGGCTGCCAGCGCACCGTCGAGGAGATCACCCGTTGGAGCCGTATGACCAATGACGAGAGACGGGTGGTACTCGGGTTGTGTCATGAGCGGGCGAAGGCCAGTGGCCTGGTCTGGATGGTCGGCAAAACGCCAGGGCAATAGCCGATTCGATTGGCGTCACCGAAGGGCTGAAGTAACCTGTGCGCCAAATTGACAGGTCACGTCCATGATTTTCCTCATCGCTTATATCAGCAGTGTCGTGCTGATCAACTTCGCCTTCTCCACCGCGCCGCACCTGGACATCATCTGGTCGGCGTGGGGCGGGCTTGTGTTCGTGCTGCGCGACATGGTGCAGATCCGCTTCGGGCATGGCGCGATTGTGGCGATGCTGGCGGCGCTCGTGCTGTCGTACGTCACTTCCGATCCCTCGATCGCGCTGGCCAGCGCTACGGCTTTCGCGGTCTCCGAGTGCATCGACTGGCTGGTGTTCACCATTACCAAACGGCCGTTGCGTGACCGCTTGTGGATAAGTTCGGCGCTGAGCATTCCCCTCGATACGTTCATCTTCTTCGGCATGATCGATCTGCTCACGCCGCCGGTGCTTATCACCGCGCTGGCCTCGAAGTTTGCCGGTGTCACCGCGGTCTGGCTGATCATGGCCTGGCGCGAACGCAAACAGGCTGTCGCCGGCTGAAGCCAAACCCTCAGGTTCATGTAAAATGCCGCGCTTTCTCCCCATGGGAAGTGCGCCTTTGGCCGCGTCCCTCGATGATCCGCTTCTTTGAGGACCTGAGATGACCCGTATCGGAACTCCATTGTCGCCGACCGCGACCCGCGTATTGCTGTGTGGCTGTGGTGAGTTGGGCAAGGAAGTGGTGATCGAGCTGCAACGCCTGGGCGTTGAAGTGATCGCCGTTGACCGTTACGCCAATGCGCCGGCCATGCAGGTCGCCCATCGCAGTCATGTGATCAACATGCTCGACGGCGCTGCGCTGCGTGCGGTGATCGAAGCCGAGAAACCGCACTTCATCGTGCCGGAAATCGAAGCCATTGCCACCGCCACCTTGGTCGAACTGGAAGCCGAAGGCTTCACCGTGATCCCGACCGCCCGCGCCGCTCAACTGACCATGAACCGCGAAGGCATTCGTCGTCTGGCCGCCGAAGAGCTGGATCTGCCAACTTCGCCGTACCACTTCGCCGACACCTTCGAGGACTACAGCAAAGCCGTTCAGGACCTGGGTTTCCCGTGCGTCGTCAAACCGGTGATGAGTTCGTCGGGCAAGGGCCAGAGCCTGCTGCGCAGCGCCGATGACGTGCAGAAAGCCTGGGACTACGCGCAAGAAGGCGGCCGTGCCGGCAAAGGTCGCGTAATCATCGAAGGCTTCATCGATTTCGACTACGAGATCACCCTGCTGACCGTTCGTCACGTCGGTGGCACGACCTTCTGTGCACCTGTTGGTCACCGTCAGGAGAAGGGCGATTATCAGGAGTCCTGGCAGCCGCAGGCCATGAGCCCGATTGCGCTGGCAGAGTCCGAGCGTGTTGCCAAAGCCGTGACCGAAGCGCTGGGTGGCCGTGGCCTGTTCGGCGTCGAGCTGTTCATCAAGGGGGATCAGGTGTGGTTCAGCGAAGTATCGCCGCGTCCGCACGACACCGGTCTGGTGACCCTGATTTCCCAGGACCTCTCGCAGTTCGCCCTGCACGCCCGTGCAATCCTCGGCCTGCCGGTGCCGCTGATCCGTCAGTTCGGCCCATCGGCTTCGGCGGTGATTCTGGTGGAAGGTCAGTCGACCCAGACCGCATTCGCCAATCTCGGCGCCGCTCTTGGCGAACCGGATACCGCGCTGCGTCTGTTCGGCAAGCCTGAAGTCAATGGTCAGCGTCGCATGGGCGTAGCCCTGGCGCGTGACGAGTCGATCGAAGCGGCTCGCGCCAAGGCGACCCGTGCTTCCCAGGCGGTCGTTGTAGAACTGTAATCTCGCGGTTCGATTGCTCCCGCCCATGCGGGAGCAATCAATGCGCTTATGGCACCTGATTCAGGTCGCTGTGGCGCGTTTCCTTCAGGCACAGCACAGCGATCAGGCTGAGCACCGCCGCCCCCGATACATACCCTCCGACGTAACTCAAACCACCCATCGCCACCAGTTTCTGCGCAAAGAACGGTGCCGCCGAGGCCCCGACAATCCCGCCGAGGTTGTAGGCCGCCGAGGCGCCGGTATAGCGCACGTGTGTCGGAAACAGCTCCGGCAGCAGCGCACCCATCGGGGCGAAGGTCACGCCCATCAGGAACAGCTCGATGCACAGGAACAGCGCCACGCCCCAGGTCGAACCCTGAGTCAGCAATGGCTCCATCAGAAAGCCGGAAAGAATCGCCAGCACACCACCGACGATCAGCACGGGTTTGCGCCCGTAACGGTCACTCGCCCAGGCCGATAACGGCGTGGCGGCTGCCATGAACAGCACCGCGAAACAGAGCAGACCGAGGAATGTCTCGCGACTGTAGCCGAGCGTTGATACGCCATGGCTCAGGGAAAACACGGTCGAAATGTAGAACAGCGCGTAGCAGACCACCATCGCGGCCGCGCCCAGCAGTGTCGGAGCCCAGTACTGGCTGAACAGCTCGACCAGCGGCACTTTTACCCGCTCCTGACGGGCGATGGCGTTGGCGAATACCGGGGTTTCATGCAGCTTGAGACGCACGTACAGCCCGACCATCACCAGCACGGCGCTGAGCAGGAACGGAATCCGCCAGCCCCAGCTGCGGAACTGTTCGTCGCTGAGGGTCATGGCCAGGGTCAGGAACAGGCCGTTGGCCGCCAGAAAACCGATCGAAGGGCCAAGCTGCGGGAACATGCCGAACCACGCCCGCTTGCCTTTCGGGGCGTTTTCGGTGGCCAGCAGCGCCGCACCGCCCCATTCGCCACCCAATCCCAGGCCCTGGCCGAAGCGCAGCACGCACAGAAGGATCGGCGCCCAGGCCCCGATACTGTCGTAACCCGGCAGCACGCCGATCAACGTGGTGCAGACACCCATCAGCAGCAGTGACGCCACGAGCGTCGATTTGCGCCCGATGCGATCGCCGAAATGGCCGAACAATGCCGAACCCAACGGGCGGGCGAGGAAGGCGATGCCGAAGGTGAGGAACGCCGAGAGCATCTGAGCCGTGCCGGACGTCTGCGGAAAGAACACCGGCCCGATCACCAGCGCAGCGGCGGTGGCATAGACGTAGAAGTCATAAAACTCGATGGCGGTGCCGATGAAGCTCGCGGTGGCCACCCGAGTGGCGGAGTTGGCCGGTTGGGTCGGCGCGGTGTCGCTGTAAGCGGTACTGGTCGTCATGCGGTGATCCCTGACAGTCATGAGCTCCATTGGAGCGAATTATTATGGTCGACTACCCGGGGATGTGGGATAGGGCGCGAGCGCTGTTCCAGGTAGGAACAATCGTCGGTGTAATGCGCAAAGCAGCGGTGGACCGGCCGGAACCTGTCGGGTGCGGGGTAAGCACACGGCTCGGCGGGGCTTGGGTAAGCGCCCTGATTATAGGAAGGTGGCTAACGAATGAACAAGGGGCGAACTAGCGGACAGCGGCGAGCACTGGCGCCGAGCTGGTGTGCCAGATGAGTACTTTGCTCACACGATTCTCCTCGGTTTCGAGAATCTCCAGGCGATAGCGTCCGATCTTCAGGCACACCGCGCTTTCCGGGATGGTTTCCAGTGCTTCGGTCACCAGGCCGTTGAGCGTCCTGGGGCCGTCGCTGGGCAGGTGCCAGCCCAGGCATTTGTTCAGTTCGCGGATCGAGGCGGCGCCGTCGATGATCATGCGTCCGTCGGCCTGTGGATGGATGTGCGGATTGTCGAGGCTGTGCTCGCTTTCGAATTCGCCGACGATTTCTTCGAGAATGTCTTCCAGGGTGACGATGCCCAGCACTTCGCCGTACTCGTCCACGACCATGCCCAGACGTCGCTGCTGCTTGTGGAAGTTCAGCAGTTGCAGTTGCAGCGGTGTGCTTTCCGGAACGAAGTACGGCTCGTAACTGGCGGCCAGCAAGGCTTCGCGGGTCAGACTGCGATCGTCCAGCAAGTGCCGGATCTGTCGGGTGTTGAGGACGGCCTCGACCTGATTGATGTCACTGTGGAAGACCGGAAGGCGCGTGCGCTTGTTGTAGCGCAACTGCTCGGTGATCTCTTCGATGGAATCGTCGAGATTGATGCCGTCGACGTCGCTGCGGGGGACCAGGATGTCGTTGACCGTGATGTTGTCCAGCGCGTGGATGCCGGAAACCGGGTGCGGCCGAGACGGATGTTCCGTGTCGTCTAGGCGTTCCGGCGGGATGTCGTCTTCGCTCTGCTGCACGACCTGAGCCTTGCGCACCAGCGGGCGCATCAGCAAGCCACTGATGCTACTCAGCAGCCATGCGAGGGGATAGATCATTTTCAGCGGCACGGCGAGCAACGAATTGCCGAATGACAGCACGGCGTCCGGATAGCGTTGGGCGAGGTTGCGCGGGAAGTAGTCGGCAAATACCAGCAACACGGCGCCGGCACCCAGGACGGCTGCCCAGGGACCGTTTTCTTCACAGAGGAAAATCGCCAGCAGCGTGGCAAGCACCACGGCCAGTGCGCGGCACAGGGTGTTGCACAGAATCAGGCTGTCGAGCGGGAAACCGAGTTTCGCCAGCGGCTTGTCGCTGGCGCGCGAGGCCGTACGTTGCGCCAGCAGATGCTGTTGCGCAACCTCGATCGCAGTGAACAGCGCCGACCAGAGAATCAGCAGGACAAATACCGCGAGCATCGGCCCTATGGGCAAACCGTCCATTTATGCCGCCCGTCAGATATGCAGGATGTATTCACGGACCAGCTTGCTGCCGAAATACGCCAACATCAGCAGGCAGAAACCGGCGAGGGTCCAGCGGATCGCCTTGTGGCCGCGCCAGCCGAGGCGGTTGCGGCCCCACAACAGCACACTGAACACGACCCAGGCCAGGCAGGCCAGCAGGGTCTTGTGCACCAGATGTTGGGCAAACAGGTTCTCGACGAACAGCCAGCCGGAAATCAGCGACAGCGACAGCAGCGTCCAGCCCGCCCAGAGGAAGCCGAACAGCAGGCTTTCCATGGTTTGCAGCGGCGGGAAGTTCCTGATCAGCCCGGACGGGTGCTTGTTCTTGAGCTGGTGATCCTGCACCAGCAGCAGCAATGCCTGGAACACGGCGATGGTGAACATGCCATAGGCGAGGATCGACAGCAGGATGTGCGCAAGTATGCCCGGTTCTTCGTCGATGATCTGCACGGTGCCGGTCGGCGCGAACTGGGCCAGCAACACGGTGATCGCTCCCAGCGGGAACAGCAGGACCAGCAGGTTTTCCACCGGGATTCGCGAGCAGGCCAACAGCGTCAGGGCAATGACTGCCGCGGCAATCAGGCTCGAAGCACTGAAGAAGTCCAGGCCCAGACCGATCGGCGTCAACAGGTGGGTCAGCAGGCTGGCGCCGTGAGCCAGCACGGCGAACACGCCAAGCGTGACCAGCAGGCGCTTGTCGGCCTTGGCGCCAGTGGCCAGGCGGGTGCCCTGATAAAGGGTCGCAGCGGCATAGAGAAGGGCGGCGGCGAGGGTGGTCAGCAAACTCGGTGACAAGGGGAGCATAAATCCTGTTAGGCAAGCCCGAAAGGGGCTGAGTTTGGCATAGAACCGCCATCGCACGAAAGACTCAACGAGCTGACAGCGAGGTGTCCGCCAGACGCAGTCTTCGCTATAATCCGCGACCTGCCCACGCCGCAGGCTCGCCGAGTACATGTTGATTCCGGTCCGGGCCGCCATTATCCCGGTCTACACAGGGCCTGAAAGGATCGCGCAATGTTTGAAAACCTAACCGACCGTCTCTCGCAGACGCTGCGCCATGTCACCGGCAAGGCGAAACTGACCGAAGACAACATCAAAGACACCCTGCGTGAAGTGCGCATGGCGCTGCTCGAGGCCGACGTCGCCCTGCCGGTGGTCAAGGACTTCGTCAATTCGGTCAAGGAGCGCGCTGTCGGCACCGAGGTGTCGCGCAGCCTGACGCCGGGTCAGGCGTTCGTGAAGATCGTCCAGGCCGAACTCGAAAGCCTGATGGGCGCGGCCAACGAAGACTTGAACCTCAGCGCCGTACCGCCCGCCGTCATTCTGATGGCCGGTCTGCAGGGCGCGGGTAAAACCACTACGGCCGGCAAACTGGCGCGCTTCCTTAAGGAGCGCAAGAAGAAGTCGGTCATGGTCGTGTCGGCGGACATCTATCGTCCTGCCGCCATCAAGCAGCTGGAAACCCTGGCCAACGACATCGGCGTGACGTTCTTCCCGTCCGATCTGAGCCAGAAACCGGTCGACATCGCCAACGCGGCCATTAAAGAAGCAAAACTGAAATTCATCGACGTGGTCATCGTCGATACCGCCGGTCGTCTGCACATCGACGATGAGATGATGGGCGAGATCAAGGCGCTGCACGCGGCGATCAATCCGGTCGAAACCCTGTTCGTGGTCGATGCCATGACCGGTCAGGACGCCGCCAACACGGCCAAGGCTTTTGGCGACGCGCTGCCGCTGACCGGTGTGATCCTGACCAAGGTCGACGGTGACGCCCGTGGCGGTGCCGCGTTGTCCGTACGTGCCATCACCGGCAAGCCGATCAAGTTCATCGGTATGGGCGAGAAGACCGAGGCGCTGGATCCGTTCCACCCTGAACGTATCGCCTCGCGGATCCTCGGCATGGGCGACGTGCTCAGTCTGATCGAGCAGGCTGAAGCGACCCTCGACAAGGAAAAGGCCGACAAACTGGCCAAGAAGCTGAAGAAAGGCAAGGGCTTCGATCTCGAAGACTTCCGTGATCAGCTGCAACAGATGAAAAACATGGGTGGCCTGGGCGGGCTCATGGACAAGCTGCCGAGCATCGGCGGCGTCAACCTGGCGCAGATGGGCAATGCCCAGAGCGCGGCAGAGAAGCAGTTCAAGCAGATGGAAGCCATCATCAACTCCATGACCCCGGCCGAGCGCCGCGACCCTGAACTGATCAGCGGTTCGCGCAAGCGTCGGATCGCCATGGGATCCGGTACTCAGGTGCAGGATATCGGTCGCTTGATCAAGCAACACAAGCAGATGCAGAAGATGATGAAGAAATTCTCCGCCAAGGGCGGAATGGCGAAAATGATGCGCGGCATGGGTGGAATGTTGCCCGGCGGCGGCATGCCGAAACTGTAAAAGAACTCGCCGGTCGTCGTACCGGCGCAGTCCCGCATGGAAGCGGGATTCACAGTAAACCCGCATTCGGCGGGAGCTGACCGGCCGTTTTCATCGACGGCTCTATCGCAAATCTGCACGGCATGCCACAGGCGCCGGAAAAAGTCATTTGCAAAAGTCCGGATATTCCTTAGAATATGCGGCCTTTCGGGCACCCATGCCCGCTGTGCATTTAGATTTGCAGCACCGACTACAGGAACGATGTTCACATGCTAACAATCCGTCTTGCCCTTGGCGGCTCCAAAAAGCGCCCGTTTTACCACCTGACCGTAACCGACTCGCGCAACCCGCGTGATGGTTCCCACAAAGAGCAGATCGGCTTCTTCAACCCGGTTGCCCGTGGTCAGGAAGTTCGTCTGTCCGTAAACGACGAGCGTCTGAACTACTGGTTGAGCGTTGGCGCGCAGCCATCTGAGCGTGTTGCTCAGTTGCTGAAGGAAAAAGCCAAGGCTGCAGCCTGAGCTATATGAACGCGACGCCAGAAAAAGCGGACGACCTTATCGTTGTCGGCAAGATTTTTTCGGTTCACGGCGTTCGCGGCGAGGTGAAGGTCTTTTCCTTTACCGATCCGATTGAAAACCTGCTGAATTACCGTAACTGGACGCTTCGGCGCGAAGGTGTGGTCAAGCAGGCAGAGCTGGTCAGTGGCCGTTCCACTCAAAAGGATCTGGTCGCCAAGCTCAAAGGCCTCGACGATCGTGATGAAGCCCGTCTTCTGAGCGGTTACGAGATTTGCATCTCGCGAAGCCTTTTGCCCAACCTGACTTCCGACGAGTACTACTGGTACCAGTTGGTGGGTCTGAAAGTCATCAACCAGGACGAACAACTGTTCGGCAAGGTTGATCACCTGTTGGAGACCGGCGCGAACGATGTACTGGTGGTCAAACCCTGCGCAGGCAGCCTGGATGATCGCGAGCGTTTGTTGCCCTATACGGAGCAATGCGTGCTGGCCATCGACCTTGAAGCAGGCGAAATGAGGGTGGAATGGGACGCGGATTTCTAAGCAATGGCGAGCCTGCGCGTAGAAGTCATCACGTTGTTCCCCGAGATGTTCTCGGCCATCAGTGAGTACGGCATTACCAGTCGTGCGGCCAAACAGGGGCTCTTGCAGCTCACCTGTTGGAATCCGCGGGATTACACGACGGATCGGCATCACACTGTGGACGATCGCCCGTTTGGCGGTGGTCCGGGCATGGTGATGAAGATCAAGCCCCTGGAAGATGCTCTGGTTCAGGCCAAGGCAGCAGCCGGGGAGGCGGCGAAGGTGATTTACCTGTCACCCCAGGGCCGTCAGCTGACTCAGTCGGCGGTACGCGAACTGGCGAAATCGGATGCATTGATCCTGATTGCCGGTCGTTATGAAGGCATTGACGAGCGCTTTATTGAGGCTCATGTCGATGAAGAGTGGTCGATTGGGGACTATGTCCTGTCTGGCGGCGAGCTGCCGGCGATGGTCCTGATAGATGCGGTTACACGACTGCTGCCCGGAGCTTTAGGGCATGCGGACTCCGCGGAGGAAGATTCCTTCACGGATGGTTTGCTGGATTGCCCGCACTACACCCGACCGGAGGTGTATGCGGATCAGCGTGTTCCCGACGTATTGCTAAGCGGCAATCACGCACACATCCGGCGTTGGCGTTTACAGCAGTCCCTTGGTCGGACCTGGGAACGACGCGCCGATCTTCTGGAAAGCCGCTCGCTTTCTGGAGAAGAGAAGAAGCTGCTCGAGGAATACATCCGCGAGCGGGACGATAGTTAACAACGTATCGATGGTAGATCCCGACGATTTACCTTAGGAGCACAGCATGACCAACAAAATCATCCTTGCACTCGAAGCAGAGCAGATGAGCAAAGAAATCCCTGCCTTTGCCCCGGGCGACACCATTGTCGTTCAGGTGAAAGTGAAGGAAGGCGATCGTTCCCGTCTGCAAGCGTTCGAAGGCGTTGTAATCGCCAAGCGCAACCGCGGCGTGAACAGTGCGTTCACCGTTCGTAAAATCTCCAACGGTGTTGGTGTAGAGCGTACTTTCCAGACCTACTCCCCGCAGATCGACAGCATGGCTGTCAAGCGTCGCGGTGATGTACGCAAAGCCAAGCTGTACTACCTGCGCGACCTGTCGGGTAAAGCAGCTCGCATCAAGGAAAAACTGGCTTAAGTCCAGCTTCCGATGCAGAAAAAAGCAGCCTACGGGCTGCTTTTTTGTTGTCCGCAATTTATCCGATGCATTTCAGCTTTGTAGTCATTGATGATGACAAGCGCCCGGTACCGGTGTTGCCAGGTTTTGTTGCCTGGCGGTTTCGTGAGTGAGCGGGCTATGAAAGACTGTCCGCCATCCCTGTCTTGCCAGAGTTTTTATGCCCGCCATCGACCACCCGCTGATTGACCAGTTTCTCGACGCCCTGTGGCTGGAGAAGGGGCTTTCCGACAACACCCGCGACGCCTATCGCAGTGATCTCGCTCTGTTCAACGGCTGGTTGCAGGAAAAAGGCCTTGAGCTGATCAACGCCGGTCGCGAGTTGATCCTCGATCATCTGGCCTGGCGTCTGGAGCAGAATTACAAACCGCGTTCCACCGCCAGGTTTCTTTCAGGCGTACGTGGTTTTTATCGTTATCTGCTGCGGGAAAAACTGATCACGGTCGATCCGACCTTGCGCGTCGACATGCCCCAACTGGGCCGGCCATTGCCAAAATCCCTGTCGGAAGCTGACGTCGAAGCGCTGCTGAAGGCGCCGGACCTGAGTGAAGCCATCGGTCAGCGAGATCGTGCCATGCTCGAAGTGCTTTACGCCTGCGGGTTGCGGGTGACCGAACTGGTCAGTCTGACCCTGGAGCAGGTCAACCTGCGTCAAGGCGTGTTGCGGGTGATGGGCAAGGGCAGCAAGGAACGGCTGGTGCCAATGGGTGAGGAAGCGATTGTCTGGGTCGAGCGTTACCTGCGCGATGGACGTGCCGAATTGCTGGGCGGACGTCCCAGCGATGTGCTGTTCCCCAGCCAGCGCGGCGAACAGATGACTCGCCAGACCTTCTGGCATCGCATCAAGCATCAGGCCAAGGTCGCCGGGATCGGCAAATCGCTGTCGCCACACACGCTGCGTCATGCCTTTGCCACACACCTGCTGAACCATGGCGCGGACTTGCGGGTGGTGCAGATGCTGTTGGGTCATAGCGACCTGTCCACCACGCAGATCTATACCCATGTCGCGCGGGCGCGACTGCAGGATCTGCATGCGAAACATCACCCGCGAGGTTGAGCATTCTGTATTGCGACAGGCGCATTCGGCCATGCGGGCCTTATGTGGTAGGCTTTGCCGGTTTGCACGATGGGCGGTTATGACCCGGTGTTCCGGCACGGGCGTTCTGATCGCTCCATTTGTCCGCCTTCAGGAGTTCTCATGCGTCTGACCCAGATTTTCGCCGCCGCAGCCATTGCGTTGGTCAGCACCTTTGCCGTCGCCGACGATGCGGCCGACAAAGCCATCCGCCAGAGCCTGGAAAATCTCCAGCTCGATGTCCCGGTGGACACCATCACCGCCAGTCCGCTGCCGGGCTTGTACGAAGTCAAGCTCAAGGGCAGCCGTGTGCTCTACGCCAGCGCCGACGGCCAGTACATCGTCCAGGGCTACATGTTCCAGCTCAAGGATGGCAAACCGGTCAACCTGACCGAGAAGACCGAACGCCTGGGCATTTCCAAACTGATCAACGGGATTCCGGTCGCCGAGACCGTGGTCTATCCGGCCGTGGGCGAGACCAAGTCGCACATCACCGTGTTCACCGACACCACTTGCCCGTACTGCCACAAGTTGCATGCCGAAGTGCCTGAGCTGAACAAGCGCGGCATCGAGGTGCGTTACGTGGCATTCCCGCGTCAGGGCCTGGGTTCGCCGGGCGACGAGCAGTTGCAAGCCGTGTGGTGCTCGAAGGACAAGAAAGCGGCCATGGACAAAATGGTCGATGGCAAGGAAATCAAGGCCGCCAAGTGCGATAACCCGGTTTCCAAGCAGTTCGCTCTCGGTCAGTCGATCGGTGTGAACGGCACGCCGGCCATCGTATTGGCCGACGGACAAGTCATTCCGGGCTACCAGCCTGCGCCACAAGTCGCCAAACTGGCGCTGGGCGCGAAGTAATTCGCTTCGTCACGTCAAGACGTGACGAGCGTGGCCCGGCGGCAGTTTGTCCGGGCCATCAATAGAGAGCCGCGATTGCGCGGTTGTTTTCACGGCCGGCCTCGCGTCGGCCGTTTTATGGGGAGTTCACAGTGAAACCGGTCAAAGTAGGCATCTGTGGGTTAGGGACCGTCGGTGGCGGTACCTTCAACGTACTTCAGCGCAACGCCGAGGAAATCGCTCGTCGTGCCGGGCGTGGAATCGAAGTGGCACAAATTGCCATGCGCACGCCAAAGCCTCAGTTCCAGACGACCGGTATTGCGATTACCAACGATGTCTTCGAAGTGGCCACGAACCCTGAGATCGACATCGTCATAGAGCTGATGGGCGGCTATACCGTTGCCCGCGAGCTGGTACTCAAGGCCATCGAGAATGGCAAGCATGTGGTCACCGCGAACAAGGCTCTGATTGCCGTTCACGGTAATGAAATTTTTGCCAAGGCGCGCGAGAAAGGCGTGATCGTGGCATTCGAGGCGGCGGTTGCCGGCGGCATTCCGGTGATCAAGGCGATCCGTGAAGGCCTGTCCGCCAACCGTATCAACTGGGTGGCGGGGATCATCAACGGTACCGGCAACTTCATTCTCACCGAGATGCGCGAAAAGGGTCGCACCTTCGAAGACGTGCTCGCCGAGGCGCAAGCGTTGGGTTACGCAGAAGCCGATCCGACCTTCGACGTTGAAGGCATCGACGCGGCGCACAAGCTGACGATCCTGGCGTCCATCGCATTCGGTGTCCCGCTGCAGTTCGACAAGGCCTACACCGAAGGCATCACCAGACTGACCACCGCCGACGTGAACTACGCCGAAGCGCTGGGCTACCGCATCAAGCACCTGGGCGTGGCACGCAGCACCGCCGCCGGCATCGAGCTGCGCGTACACCCGACGCTGATCCCGGCCGATCGCCTGATCGCCAACGTCAACGGTGTGATGAACGCGGTGATGGTCAACGGTGACGCTGCCGGTTCGACCCTGTTCTACGGCGCCGCGCGGCATGGAACCGACGGCATCGTCGGTGATCGCCGACCTGGTAGACGTGGTTCGCGCCATGACTTCCGACCCGGAAAACCGTGTGCCGCACCTGGCGTTCCAGCCGGACTCGCTGTCGGCCCATCCGATCCTGCCGATCGAAGCCTGCGAAAGCGCCTACTATCTGCGCATCCAGGCCAAGGACCATCCGGGCGTTCTTGCTCAGGTGGCGAGCATCCTCTCGGAGCGCGGCATCAACATCGAGTCGATCATGCAGAAGGAAGTCGAGGAACACGACGGCCTGGTGCCGATGATCCTGCTGACCCACCGCGTGCTGGAACAGCACATCAACGATGCGATCGCCGCTCTTGAAGCCCTGGCGGGCGTGGTCGGTCCGGTCGTGCGGATCCGTGTCGAGCACTTGAACTAAGCCGATCTCCTTCACCGGGCCCGCCTGTGGGCCCGGTGTTGCGAACACTGTCCATTGGAGTCAGTCATGCGTTACATCAGTACCCGCGGCCAGGCACCGGCCCTGAATTTCGAAGACGTCCTGCTGGCCGGTCTCGCCACCGACGGTGGTCTGTACGTTCCGGAAAACCTGCCACGTTTCACCCAGGAAGAAATCGCTTCCTGGGCCGGCCTGCCGTATCACGAGCTGGCTTTCCGGGTGATGCGCCCGTTCGTCACCGGCAGCATTCCGGACGCCGATTTCAAGAAAATCCTTGAAGAAACCTACGGCGTGTTCGCTCACAACGCCGTGGCACCGCTGCGCCAGCTCAACGGCAACGAATGGGTCATGGAGCTTTTCCACGGCCCGACCCTGGCGTTCAAGGATTTCGCTCTGCAACTGCTCGGCCGCCTGCTCGACTACGTGCTGGCAAAGCGTGGCGAGCGCGTGGTGATCGTCGGTGCCACTTCCGGTGATACCGGGTCGGCCGCCATCGAAGGCTGCAAGCACTGCGAAAACGTCGATATCTTCATCCTGCACCCGCACAACCGTGTGTCCGAAGTGCAGCGTCGGCAGATGACCACCATCCTCGGTGACAACATTCACAACATCGCCATCGAAGGCAACTTCGACGACTGCCAGGAAATGGTCAAGGCCAGCTTCGCCGACCAGAGCTTCCTCAAGGGCACACGTCTGGTGGCGGTGAACTCGATCAACTGGGCGCGGATCATGGCCCAGATCGTTTACTACTTCCACGCCGCCCTGCAACTGGGCGGCCCGGCGCGTTCGGTGTCGTTCTCGGTGCCGACCGGCAACTTCGGCGACATCTTCGCCGGCTACCTGGCGCGCAACATGGGCCTGCCGATCAATCAACTGATCGTCGCCACCAACCGCAACGACATCCTGCACCGCTTCATGAGCGGCAATCAGTACGTCAAGGAAACCCTGCACGCCACGCTGTCGCCGTCGATGGACATCATGGTCTCGTCGAACTTCGAACGCTTGCTGTTCGACCTGCACGGTCGTAACGGCGCGGCGATTGCCGGTCTGATGGACTCGTTCAGGCAGGGCGGCGGTTTCAGTGTCGAACAGGAACGCTGGACCGAGGCGCGCAAGCTGTTCGATTCGCTGGCCGTGGACGATGCGCAAACCTGCGAAACCATCGCCCAGGTCTTCGAACAAACCGGTGAGGTACTGGACCCGCACACGGCCATCGGTGTCAAAGCCGCCCGCGAATGCCGTCGCAGCCTGGACATCCCGATGGTGATCCTGGGCACCGCCCATCCGGTCAAGTTCCCCGAAGCGGTGGAAAAAGCCGGTGTAGGAAAAGCTCTCGAACTGCCTGCACATCTTTCTGATTTGTTTGAGAGAGAAGAACGTTGCACCGTTCTGGCAAACGAACTGAAAGCCGTGCAGGCCTTTGTCAGTCAGCATGGTAACCGCGGCAAACCGCTTTAAGCCCTGAAAGCTGTCACATTTTGAAGCCCGTCTCCTGACGGGCTTTCTTGTTTTGGATGCCACACTGCTCGGGTTTCGCCGATGAAGGATGGGCGAGTCGAAGACGAAGGATGTGGCAATGCGGTTTTACTCAGGATTGAAGCCGGCACTGAGCTGGTTGGTTTTGTTGGGCATTTCTTTTTTTATGCAGTGGAGCGCGGCGGCTCATCTGTCCATGAGTCCCCATGCGCCGGCGCTGGATGTTCCGCCGATCGAACTGGACGCCCGTGAGCGCCAATGGATACGCGATAACCCCAGGGTGACAGTGGCCTCGGTTCAGTACCCGCTGTATCTGTTTCAGGACGAACATGGTCAGTGGAGCGGCTTGAACAACGATGTGCTCGAGCGCATCAGCGCCATGACCGGTTTGCAGTTCGTGCATCAGGAGTCGTTCTCCACCGACCATATGCTGGAGCGACTTGAAAGCGGTATTGCCGATATCAGCACGACCCTGGCAATGAACGAGGAGCGCCGGCAATTCCTGGATTTCAGCCATGCCTTCGGCGGGGCGGGATGGGTGTTCGTCGGGCATGCCGGCAGGGCGGCGGTTCGATCGTTTGACGACCTGCAAAAGCGGGTTCTGGTGCTGCCGGCAAGGCATGCTCTGGAGGACATCATTCGCCGGGACTTTCCCGCGATCGAGATACGTTCAGTCAAGACGTATGCCGAGGCCCGGGCGTTGGTCGAGAGTGGCGAGGCCTACGCAACGATCGAAAACGAGATCGGTGCGCAACTGTATCCCTCTGGCTTGCTCAGGGTCGGTGGGCTGGTGGAAGGTAAATGGGAAGCGGATCATCTGGCGGTGCGCAAGGGCATGCCGGAACTGCTGAGCATTCTGAACAAGGCGCTGGGGGCCTTTTCGGTTGCCGAACTGCGTGCCATGCGCCTGAAGTGGCTGGAGGGCATTTCGCCTGCACCGGCGCCGTCGCTTGGAGCACGCGTGCTCAAGTGGAGCTGTTGGGGCATGGGCGCCTTCGGGGTATTGGGCCTGCTTTCGCTGTTATGGAATCGTCGGCTCGCGGCCGAGATAAAGCAACGAGGTGAGGTGGAGAAGAAGCTGGGCGATCAACTGGCCTTTCAGCATGCACTGATCGATGCCATGCCTGACCCGGTGTTCGTTCGCGATCTGCAGGGATGTCTGGTGATGTGCAACCGCAGTTATGAAGAGGCGCTGGGGGTGCGTCTGGAGCAGGTGCAGGGGCGGACGCTGCATCAGCTTGATGTACTTCCGCAAGCCACTGCCTTGATGCTGCATGATGAATTCATGGTGCAACTGCGCACTCGCAGGACACTGTTCAGCAAGCGGCAACTGATGTTCAAGAGCGGCCCACGGCAGGTCTATCAGTGGACCGTGCCATTCTACGGTGCCGACGGCGCGTTGCGCGGTTTGCTGGGGGGATGGACGGACATCACCCAGAGACAGGCCTGAAAGCGGACGGCGATGTCTGGTTGAAGATAGGAAACGTCCTATAAGACGTGGCTACTTTTCTGATGGGAGGCCTAGGACGACTGACCTAGAGTGACAGACCCCTGCGGCAAGAAGCCGTGTTTGTCTTGCAAGAGGTCATCCGATGCGCTCGCTCAGAATCCTGCTTCTCGAGCCCGATCCATTTCAGTTGATGGCGTTGCATCAGATGCTCAACGCCATGGGAATCTACGACGTGTTGACCGCGCCTTCGCTGGGTGCGGCAAAACGTTCGCTGGAGCGGCGAGGGGCCGTCGATATCGCCATCTGCAATCCGCAACTCAAAAGCGGTGAAGGACTGGCCTTGATCAGGCATCTGGCTGCCCGACAGGAGGCGCAAGCGTTGATCCTGCTGGGAGTGGTGGCCCCCAGCCTGCTGGCTGACCTGGATCCCGTGCTGAGTGAGGGCGGCGTGCTACTTCTGGGCAGGCTGTGTACACCGGTTTCTGCAGTACTGATGCGTAATCTGCTCGACAGCTACCTGTCACAGCCCCGACGTTCGGTCGGTTCCTGAAGCCGGCGGTTATTTTTCTGTCATCTTCTCCATGCATGCTCGAACACGACGGTGACGCTGCGCAAGAGGTCGCCGAAGTACAGAACTTTCTTCTCGGGCCGGTGGTCATTGATTGTGTACACGCCCCAGGCACTGTGTTTTCGGACTATTGAGTGGAGATCGGGATGGAAAGTATCAGTCTATTGCTCGGTGAGGCTCTGAGCCCGTATCAGGTAACGCTGGCCCCATGCGGTCTGCATGGCGAATGTCTGGTGACGCTGAAGAACGGCAGTGGCGCCATCGTGGTGGAACGAGAATTCAATCAGGCGCAATTGAGTGACAAACGCCAGTTGACGGATGTGGTCGACGGTCTGCACCGCGACATCCTGATTGCCGAAGGCCGGCTGGAGCCCTGTGTGATCGCGGCATTGCGCAACGCCGCCCGGGACAAGCATCCGGCACTCTGAAACAGATTTGTCTTTTGTGGGAACCTTCCTGCATCCCTGTCAGTCAGACCCGATAGCAGCAGGATCAAGCATTGTGCTCCGGTGCTTGTCACTTGCTGTCACGGGTCTTTGATCAAGACCACGTTTAACCCCGAGTCGTCTCCCCACTTCTCGGGGTTTCTTTTTGCCCGAGATTTACTGCGCAGCCTGTTGCCGGAAGTAAATCCGTGCCTGTTCCAGATAGTCCGGGCGCATTTCAGGGTCGAGCCATTCGGCGTAGAACTGACTCAGCTGTTCGTGGGGCAAGGTGCGCAGCAGTTGATCGATTTCACGGATCGCTTGCCGCCCCTCAGTGGTGTCGGTGCAGCCGACATGGCTGGAGATGTACTTGTCGGATCCATGAATGGGAAAAAATTCCAGATCCTCTTCAGCGATTTGAACCTGACGTGCCTGGTAGCGGATTTCCGGCCAGTAACCCAGTACCGCTTGCAGGCGACCCAGCCGCTGCATCGAGAGCAGGCTGCTGAGCGCGTCGTTGCCGTAGTGAGGGGTCAACGAGTCGTTCGGCGCCTGGCGCAGCAGAGTGTCGACGTAGTCACCATAACTTCGCTCAGCCACCACCCCGACCTTTTTCTCGCCTGTGGCCATGTACGATGAAAGATCGACCTGGCCTTCGACCAGAAACGGTTCCAGTCTTTCGCGATCCTTGCGAAGAATCACCAGCCCATTGCTGACGGCGCGGAAGGCGGGAATGGAGAACGCGATCCATTGCGCCCTTTCCTTGTTCCAGACCAGTGAGGGATCGCAGGCAAACGTGTGTTCATGCAGCATCTGGATGCCGCGGGCGCGGTTGACCCGCATCAGGGTGTGTTCGTATTGCGGCATGCCGGCTATCAGCATCGGCATCAGTTGATCGATGACCCCCTGGCCCTTTTTCGGACCTTCGAGAATGGTCAGAGGCGGCAGATCGCGCAACAGCCAGATCAGCGTCGGTCTTGCCTGCGCCCACGCTGGCAGCACCAGCAGAAAAAGCAGGCCGAACAGCCGCCACGTCCACCAGTGGTGGGCGCGGTTGGAGGCCGGGACCTGTCGGTGTTTCAGCTCAGATGGCTCCGTCTTCGCGCAGCCGGGCGATCTGCTTCTCGTCGTAGCCAAGATCGTGGAGTACCTGCGCATTGTGTTCACCGAGCTGCGGTCCGACCCATTCGGACGTACCGGGTGTCTCAGAGAGTTTCGGCACGATGCCGGGCATCTTGAAGGGTTTGCCGTCCGGGAGTCTGGCGTGCAGGAACATTTCCCGGGCCAGGTACTGGGGATCGTTGAACATGTCTTCGGCGCTGAAGATCCGGCTGGCCGGGACGTCAGCCTGGTTCAGCAGATCCAGCACGGTTTGCAGCGGCAGCGAATTGACCCAGCGGTCGATCACGCCATACAACTCGTCGCGACGGGCGTCACGTCCGTCATTACTGGCCAGCGTCGGGTCATTGGCCAGGTCGTCGCGTCCGATGATCAACATGAAGCGTTTGAAGATTGCATCGCCGTTGGCACCGATCTGCACATGTTTGCCATCGGCGCTGGTGTGGATCGAGGACGGCGTGATACCCGGCATGATGTTACCGGTGCGTTCGCGGATGAAACCGAACACGTCGAACTCCGGGACCATGCTTTCCATCATCGCGAAAATCGCCTCGTACAACGCCACGTCGACGACCTGGCCGAGGCCGCCGTTGACCTCGCGATGACGCAAAGCCATCAATGCGCCGATCACCCCCCATAACGCAGCAATCGAGTCGCCGATGGAAATTCCGGTGCGCACCGGTGGCCGGTCCTCGAAACCGGTGATGTAGCGCAGGCCGCCCATGGATTCGCCGACGGCACCGAACCCCGGCTGATCTTTCATCGGGCCGGTCTGGCCGAAGCCGGACAGGCGCACCATGACCAGTTTGGGATTCAGCGCATGCAGGGTTTCCCAGCTCAGGCCGAGTTTCTCCAGGACGCCGGGGCGGAAGTTCTCGATCAGGATGTCGGCTTCACCCAGCAGCTTTTTCAGGACAGCCAGGCCGTCGGGGTGTTTCAAATTCAACGTCAGGGACTTTTTGTTGCGCGCCTGGACGAACCACCACAGGGAGGTTCCCTCATACAGCTTGCGCCACTTGCGCAGCGGATCACCGCCGTCCGGCGATTCGATCTTGATCACTTCGGCGCCGAACTCGCCGCAGATGCGCGAGGCGAACGGGCCGGCAATCAAGGTACCCAATTCAATGACTTTCAGACCGCTGAGGGGTTTGTTGGCGAACGGCATGCGAAATCCTGTAGGACAAGGCTGGGCAGATACAGCGTTTTAACATAGCCGGCCGTCAGTCGCGCAAGGTTGATCGCCATCAATTCGTGGATTGCCTGCGGCATCGGTTAGACTTGCCGACTTTCCTCGTATCAAGAAGCCCGTTCATGGCCCAGCCGTCCACTACCTACAAATTCGAACTGAACCTCACCGATCTTGACCGCAACGTCTACGAGAACGTGAAGCAGACCATCGCCCGTCACCCTTCGGAAACCGAAGAACGCATGACCGTGCGCCTGTTGGCCTACGCGCTCTGGTACAGCGAGCAACTGTCCTTCGGTCGTGGTCTGTCGGATGTGGATGAACCTGCGCTGTGGGAAAAGAGCCTGGACGACCGCGTCCTGCACTGGATCGAAGTCGGCCAGCCGGATGTCGATCGCCTGACCTGGTGCTCCCGTCGCACCGAGCGCACCAGCCTGCTGGCCTACGGCAGCCTGCGCGTCTGGGAAGGCAAAGTGGTGCCGGCGGTCAAGGGCCTGAAAAACGTCAACATCGCCGCCGTTCCGCAGGAAGTCCTGGAAACCCTGGCTCAGGACATGCCCCGCGTCATCAAGTGGGACGTGATGATCAGCGAAGGCACGGTCTTCGTCACCGACGACCGTGGCCAGCACGAAGTGCAGTTGACCTGGTTGCTGGGCGAGCGCGGTTGAGTCCGCGCCACTCCCGAAAAATCCCACGAATTCAAGAGAAGTTGCTGTCACCCCATGCGTATCGATCCTCGCCCGTTGCCCGCCACTCTGCCATTTCTCGGTGATCTGCCGCCGCTGCTGACCCGCCTGTACGCGGCGCGGGGCGTGCAGTCCGAGGCGGAGCTGGACAAGAGCCTGGCGCGGTTGATTCCATTCCAGCAGCTCAAGGGGATCGATGCGGCGGTCGACTTGCTGGTGACGGCGCTGGAGCAGCGTCAGCGGATCCTGATCGTCGGTGACTTCGACGCCGACGGCGCGACGGCCAGTACCGTCGGTGTACTCGGTTTGCGCTTGCTGGGTGCGGCGCATGTCGATTATCTGGTGCCGAACCGTTTCGAATACGGGTACGGCCTGACCCCGGAAATCGTTGAAGTCGCGCTGACCCGTGAACCGCAGTTGTTGATTACCGTGGACAACGGCATTTCCAGCGTCGAAGGCGTGGCCGCCGCGAAACGCTCGGGACTGAAGGTCTTGATCACCGACCACCACTTGCCCGGCGATGAGCTGCCGCAGGCCGATGCGCTGGTCAATCCCAACCAGCCTGGCTGCGCGTTCCCGAGCAAGGCGCTGGCCGGCGTCGGGGTGATTTTCTATGTGTTGATGGCCTTGCGCGCACGCCTGCGCAGCCTCGGCTGGTATGAGAGCAAGCCGCAACCGAACATCGGCGAACTGCTGGATCTGGTGGCATTGGGCAGCGTTGCCGACGTGGTGCCGCTGGATGCCAACAACCGGATTCTGGTGCATCAGGGGCTGGAACGGATTCGCGCCGGGCGTGCGCGGCCCGGGATCAAGGCGATCCTCGAAGTGGCCAAACGTGACGCGTCGCGCATCACGTCCACCGATCTCGGCTTCATCGTCGGCCCGCGCCTCAACGCGGCGGGGCGACTGGATGACATGAGCCTGGGCATCGAGTGTCTGCTGACCCACGACTTTGCTCTGGCGCGGGAAATGGCCGCGCAACTGGACGGCATGAACCAGGATCGCAAATCCATCGAGCAGGGCATGCAGCGCGAAGCGCTGGCCCAGCTCAAGGATTTGCCGGTCGAGTCGATGCCGTTCGGTCTTTGTCTGTTCGACCCGGAATGGCACCAGGGTGTGATCGGTATTCTGGCGTCGCGGATGAAAGAGCGGTATTTCCGCCCGACCATCGCCTTTGCCGATGCCGGCGACGGCTTGCTCAAGGGGTCGGGGCGCTCGGTGCAGGGCTTTCATATTCGCGATGCGCTGAGCGTGGTGGCAGCGCAGCATCCTGATCTGATCAGCAAGTACGGTGGCCACGCGATGGCGGCGGGTCTGACCTTGCCGCAGGAAAATTTCCCGTTGTTCGCCGAGGCCTTCGATGCCGAGGTGCGCAGGCAGCTTCGCGAAGAGGACCTGACCGGGCGCCTGCTGTCGGACGGCACCCTGGCAGTCGAAGAGTTTCATCTGGAACTGGCCCGCGCCCTGCGTCACGCCGGTCCATGGGGCCAGCATTTCCCGGAACCGCTGTTTCACGGCGTATTCCAGCTGGTCGAGCAACGGGTGGTCGGCGAACGGCATCTGAAAGTGGTGCTGAAAAGCGAATGCGGTTCGGTGAAACTCGATGGCATCGCGTTCGGCATCGATCGTGACGTGTGGCCGAATCCGACCATTCAATGGGTGGAGCTGGCCTACAAGCTCGACGTCAACGAATTCCGGGGCAATGAGACGGTGCAGTTGATGATTGCCCACATCGAACCGCGTTGAGCCTTTCGCGAGCAGGCACGCTGTTGTTCTTGTAAGAGCGAGCCTGCTCGCGAAGGCGGACTTGCACACACATACAGAATCACTCTGAACCCTCCTGCATCTTCGGATGTCGACTAGGCTCTAAGCACTGCTTGATTGGCCTTGTGACGTCTTGTCGATTTTTTTGCCCGCGGGGGCGGGTGCTGTACCTTTTCCTGTCACTCGTCGACTTTTCAAACAGAACCCTGGAGCCTGCCCACTGATTCGAGAGGTGCCCCATGAGTCTGCTGCTTGAACCCTTCACCCTTCGCCAACTGACACTGTCCAACCGCATCGCCGTATCGCCCATGTGCCAGTATTCCAGCGTCGACGGCCTGGCCAACGACTGGCATCTGGTACACCTCGGCAGTCGTGCGGTGGGCGGTGCGGGCCTTGTATTTACCGAAGCCACGGCGGTTACCGCCGACGGGCGGATCACTGCCGAAGATCTGGGACTGTGGAACGACGAACAGATCGCGCCGCTGCAACGCATCACCCGGTTCATCAGCGCACAGGGCGCAGTGGCCGGCATTCAACTGGCCCACGCCGGGCGCAAGGCCAGCACCCATCGGCCGTGGATCGGCAAGCACGGCAGCGTCAAACCCGAGGATGGCGGCTGGACGCCGGTGGGGCCGTCGCCGATTGCCTTTGACCCGCAGCACACCCAACCGAAACAGCTGGATGAAGGGCAGATCAACCAGGTCATCGAGGATTTCGTGGCGGCAGCCAGACGTGCGCTGACCGCCGGTTTCAGTGTGGTCGAGGTGCATGCGGCGCACGGTTATCTGCTGCACCAGTTTCTCTCGCCACTGAGTAACCAGCGCCGCGACCAGTACGGTGGCTCGTTCGAAAACCGTATTCGTCTGGTGCTGCAAGTGACCGAAGCTGTGCGCGCCGTCTGGCCGAAGGAATTGCCGGTGTTTGTGCGTCTGTCGGCCACCGATTGGGTCGAGGACGGCTGGAATCCGGATGAAACGGTGGAGCTGGCACGACGCCTGAAAGCGCTCGGTGCGGATCTGGTCGACGTTTCCTCGGGCGGCACTGCAGCCAATGCCGAAATTCCGGTGGGACCGGGTTATCAGACACGCTTCGCCGAAAGGGTGCGCAAGGAGTCAGGCATTGCCACCGGCACCGTGGGCATGATTACCGAGCCGGCTCAGGCCGAACACATTCTGAGGACCTGTCAGGCCGATATCATTTTCCTCGCCCGCGAGCTGCTGCGTGATCCTTACTGGCCGTTGCATGCCGACGATGACCTGGGCGGTCGCAAAGCGGTGTGGCCGGCGCAGTATCAGCGGGCGACTCATCGGGATCAGCCGATTCACGAGTCTGATCTGCGGGATTGATTCCGACGTGTCGCAAAGCCTATAAAACCCGCCGATAAAAGGGCGGGTTTTTTCTTGCCTGCCGTCTGCAATTGCAAAGGAATGGACCGCAATGTTGATCGAACGAGCGCTGACTGAATCGGACTTGTCACTGTTGGCGTTGATCGACCGCAGTGAACGGGTCGAAGCGTGCTATCGCGTGGAAAACGGTGAGCTGATTCTGTATCCGGCGCATTTCGACATGCGCGGATGGCCCGAGGGGGAAGCGGAGGAGAATGCGCGGGTATTGGAAAAGTGCTGGCGCAGTGGCGGCTGGCTACACGGACTTTTCGATGGAGAAACACTGGTGGCGGCGGTGGTTGTGGATAACCGGGTTATTCACAATCAGGGCCTGAGTATGCGCCAGATGAAGTTTCTGCATATCAGCCGCGCTTACCGTGGGCAGGGATGGGGCGGGCGCCTGTTTGCCCGCGCCTGCGAATATGGCCGCAAGGTGGGGGTCCAGGCGTTGTATGTCTCGGCGACCGAATCGCGCAACACCGTGGAGTTCTACCAGCGCCAGGGTTGCCGTTTGCTGGAGCAACCGGATCCCGGGCTGTTTGCACTCGAACCCCACGATATTCACTTTTACTGTCGCCTGGACTGACGTCATCGCGAGCAGGCTCGCTCCCACAGGTTTTCGGTTGTTCACAAATTCTGTAATCAATCGACATTCAGTGTGGGAGCGAGCCTGCTCGCGAAGAGGCTCGCTCAGTTACCAGCGATCTTTCAAGGATATTTGCGCTTGTCCGGCGCCGGCGGGAAGTACTGGTACAACCAGGTCTCGCTCAATGTGCGGTCGTTGGTGCGGATGAACAGCCGCAGTTCCACCGGATCGACGCTGTCATTGGTCGGATACCAGTCGAACAGGATCCGGTAACCCTTGATGTCATCCAGCACCAGAACGCTGAAGTCCTGCACCTTGCCGTTGGAGCAAGTCACCACTGGCTCGATCCCGGTGCCCTGCGGCAGGCGTTCGAGGCCGCCGCCGGTGAAGTCCACGGCAAAACGCCGGGCCCAGACCGGCGGGTAATGCTCGCCCGGTGCCCAGCCTTCGACGAAACCACCCATGCCCGAACGGGTCGCATGTACCCGCGCCAGCGGTGTACCGACCGGCGGGAGTGCGCTCCAGTAGAGTTTGTAGCCGTAGTTCAGCGAATCGCCGGCGGCGACCGGTTTCTTCGGCGTCCAGAACGCGACGATGTTGTCGAGGGTTTCGCCGGTCGTAGGAATTTCCAGCAGATCGACGGAGCCTTCGCCCCATGCGGTTGTAGGTTCAACCCACAGGCTCGGGCGCTTGCTGTACCAGTCGACGGTGTCCTGATAGTTGGCGAACTCGTGGTCGGTCTGCACCAGGCCGAAACCTTTCGGGTCGGTGTCGGCGAAGGCGTTGAACTGCAGCGTCGCCGGGTTGTTGAGCGGACGGCAGATCCACTCGCCGTTGCCGCGCCACATGGCCAGACGATCCGAGTCGTGGATTTGCGGGTGAATGGTGTCGCACATCCGGCGCTCATGGGTGCCGCAGCTGAACATGCTGGTCATTGGCGCGATGCCCAGTTGTTCGATGGCGGTGCGGGCGTTGACGTGGGCATCGACCTCCATGACCACGCGTTCAGCCTGGCAGTCGATGTCAAAGCGATAGGCGCCGGTCGCGCTCGGCGAATCCAGTAGGGCGTAGACCACGAAGCGGGTCGCGTTCTGATCCGGCGTCTCGAACCAGAACTTGGTGAAGTCGGGAAATTCCTCGCGCTTTTTGGCGTAGGTGTCGATGGCCAGTCCACGGGCGGAGAGGCCATATTGGCCAGTGGCATCCACGGCGCGGAAGTAGCTGGCGCCGAGGAACGACACCACGTCATGGCGATCCAGCTCCGGTGCCTTGAACAGCTTGAAGCCGGCAAAACCCAGGTCGCCCTTGAGCTGCTGGGTGTCGACCGAGGTGTTTTCATAGTTGAACAGCTGAGGGCGGAAATGCACCTCGCGGGCCGTGCGGTTTTTGGGGTCGACGCTGTACATGCGCACCGGTTGGCGGAAACCCATGCCGACGTGGAAAAACTGCACGTCGAGCTGACCCTTGTTCTCCTTCCACAGCGAATGCTCGCCGTCGTAGCGGATCGCGTTGAAATTCTGCGGGGTCATGGTCGCCAGGGTCGGCGGCAGCACCTGCTTGGTGTCCTGATAGGCGCTGCCGGCCAGTTGTTTGGCCTGGCGCTTCAGCGCTTCGAAGTCGAAGGCCTGGGCTTCACCGTCGGCGGCACCGCCAGAGGCGGCCCAGGCCCGAGAGGCCAGCAGGCCGGTGGCCGAAAGACCGGTATAGGCCGCAATGGCCATGGACGCTTTGAGCAAATTCCTGCGGTGCATAGATACAACCTGTCGTGGACAATCCCGCGCCGTTCCTGGCACGTACTGGATCAGAAATTACGGTTCGGACAAGCCTTCGGCCAAACGCTACGGACTAGTAACAGATGCGCGCTAGCTTAATCCGTTCGCTGATTTTGCAAAAATCATTGATAGCACCGCGATAGCGTCTCAATGAAACAAGACGTTACGGTTACTTGTCCCACAGCCTTTTCTGATTTACAGGGCATTTCTGCTTTTTTCGACTAATTACTCTAAAAACCGCTTTTCAGCGCCGAATTAATTTCTATTCTATGGGCATCGCCGGTCATGACCGATCCGACCGGCAGGGCTCAAATCGCTGCTAAAGGAGCAGGGCGATGGAGTTTTCGAGAAATTTCTGACGTACTGGAAAAGGACATCGTCCATGGCAAAAGGACAAGGCATCACCGAAATGTTGGGCATCTTTCCCTGCCTCACCCACGTCCGGCGAAGACGCCGGCTCAGTCCCGATGAACTGAAGCTGGTGGAGCGTTACCGGGAGCTGTCGGAGAGCGACCGGATTGCGATGCGGTATCTGGTGGATGCGATGAGGAGTGTTTCGCGGTTTTGAAGTGAAAAACCAAAGGGGCGGACTGTAAAGTTCGCCCCTTTTCCAATTTTTGAGATTTACCGGGGACGCTGCGCCTGTAGCAACTCAGGCATGTCCCGCCATTTCACCCAAGCCTGTTGTTGCCAGTGCAGCAGCGGCACGGTGACGCCGGCCCAATGCACCGAGCTCAGGCTCGGGCAGTTCTCCGCTGTTACTGAGCTGGTTTCCCGCAGGATGGGAATCACCTCATTGCTCAGCCATTGCCGCAGGTTGCGGTTTTCCGGGATGAAATGGTGAACCAGCAGCGCATACATGCCGGATTCGCTGACCATTGGCATCTCGACAACTTTGCCGTACTTGCGCATGCGGACGATGCGGCGTTGGTCGGGGTCGAGTTTGAGCGTGACGCGTGGGTTCAAGGGATGGCCCATCATGCGGCCCAGATCTTGAGCGCAGAACCAGGCTTGGTGATCGAGCAGGAAGGCGTGGAGGAAGCGGTTGTGGCGGGTGAATACGGTCGGGATGAAGTAAGGATGATCTTTAGAGGAATTTTGAGTTTGATTGGGCATTCGTCGACTCCAATATTGAGAATAGAGCCGCCACTCGAATGAGTGCGGTTGCGCCATTTTGACTTTGTTCCGGCTTCGACACCGGGCTGCTGACTTCGCTGCCGAAAAGAAGCGTATCGGTCAGGTGCTTATGGTGCCAAGCCCGGTTAATCGACGCTTGTTGTAGGAATCGAAGATCTTTCTCGAAGGTAGCATCTGTAGGAATTTCCTTTTTTTGCATGTTCTGCAGAGAGGAGGCCCCTGAGCCGCAATTTTTCCTATATTCATTCGAATCCACGGAACGAACCTTAGGTTTTCTTCCCGACGATCCAACCTGTGGCAGCTGTTTATCGTCAGAGCAAAACGCTTTAAAGCACTGCGCTGTCGTCCTTTAAATCGGTCGGAGTAGTCCTACGATCAGCGGCGGTTGCAGATCCCGAAACCAAGTATTACGTTGGTGTGGCGAGTAATACTCAAGGAGCATGACATGACGACAACCATGACGAGTAAGGGTCAAGTGACGATTCCCAAGCCAATCCGTGATGCCTTGCATCTCACGCCGGGCTCGGCGATTGAGTTCAGTGTCAATGAGCAGGGAGAGGTGGTGCTGCACAGTGCGAAGCCCGATGCAGGCAAAGCGAAAATTCCGGATCGATTTGATGCTGTTCGTGGCAAAGCCGATATCAAATGGCGGACCGATGATTTGATGGCGTTGCTTCGGGGTGATGATTAATGGTGTTGGTTGATACCAATGTGTTGATTGATGTTTTGGAAGACGACCCAGCTTGGGCTGACTGGTCTATCCAGCAACTTCGCGCTCAGTCTCTAATTCATGAGTTGGTCATTAACCCGATCGTCTATGCAGAGTTATCCCAGACGTTTTCAACGTTTGAAGCTCTGGATGGGGTGGTTAATCAGCTCGGCTTAGTCATGCAGGAAATCCCTCGACCTGCGCTCTTTTAGCTGGTAAAGCGTTCGTTCGTTATCGAAAGGTCGGCGGAGGAAAACACAATGTGTTGGCGGATTTTTTCATTGGTGCTCATGCGGCTGTAAAAAAACTACCGTTGTTGACACGAGACTCTAAGCGTTACCGCAATTATTTCCCCTCCGTCGAGTTGATTACACCTTCCTGATTTTTAGGCGCGTTTTTAAGTATCTTGGATTCGTAAATCGCCCCGGAAATATCTGAATTTCCGGGGCGACTGTGTTTAGCGACTCACCTTCCAAGCATCCCCAGCCGGCGCCTTCCCATGGTCATACGGCTTGCCGATCCACATGTAAACCAGCCCCAGCCCAATCACGATCACCGTGCTCAGCACCATCGCGTAGTTGATGTACCACGCCGCATCCGGCGTGCGTGGCCAGGCCATGTTGATGATTGCGCCGACGCCGTACACCAGCGCGCCGATGTTCACCGGCCAGCCCCAGGCGCCGAGGGTGAATTTGCCGCTGGGTTTCCAGCCCTTGCTGCGGGCGTACAGGGCGGCGAGGACGATCATCTGGAATGCGAGGTAGATGCCGACGGCGGCGAAGCTGACGATGGTCGCTACGGCGTCTTGCAGGAAGAAGCCGAGGGCGATGATCAGGCCGGGCAGGACGCCGGACACGAACAGCGCAGCAACCGGCACCTGGGTCGCAGGAGAAATCTTTTTCAGCAGTCGGCTACCGATGACCATTTCATCGCGGGCGTAGGAATACAGCAGACGACTCGCCGCCGCTTGCAGGCTGATGACGCAGGAGATGAAGGAAATCATCACCACGCCCATCACCACTTTCGAACCGAACGGGCCGAAGGCGTTGTTGAGGATGGTGGTGACCGGGTCCTTGTCGGTGCCGTTGATCACCGCTT
Organism: Pseudomonas bananamidigenes; assembly: GCF_001679645.1. GTDB lineage: Bacteria > Pseudomonadota > Gammaproteobacteria > Pseudomonadales > Pseudomonadaceae > Aquipseudomonas > Aquipseudomonas bananamidigenes. The sequence goes on from NZ_LRUN01000039.1 coordinate 38,572, forward strand.
GCATGTCCGGCACGGCAAGGATCAGCGCCAGGCAGGCGAACATCGCCGCGATGCCGCCGATGTAGATGGTCATGCGCATGGCCACCGGGATTTTCCTGCTCGGGTTCGGGGTTTCTTCGGCGACGTCGCCGCAGGCCTCGAAGCCGTAGTAGAGGAACATCCCCGCCAGTGATGCGGTGAGGAACGCCGGCAAGTAAGAGCCGTCGACCCGGATGTCGAATGTGTTGAACAACACGCTGATCGGCTGGTGACGCTCGAAAATCAGCAGGTACACGCCGACGATCACCGCGCCCACCAGTTCGCAGAGGAAGCCGAACATGGCAATGCGTGCCAGTGTTTGGGTGCCGCTGAGATTGACCAGCGTAGCGAACAATGTCAGCACCAGCGCAATGACGATGTTGGTGTTGTTGCTCGGTTCAAAACCCAGCATGGCCGCGAGGTACGGGCCGGCGCCGACCGCCACGGCGGCGATGGTCACGCACAGGGCGATGGAGTAGATCCAGCCGACCATCCACGCCCATTTCTTGCCCACCAGACGCCGCGCCCAAGGGTAGACACCGCCGGAAATCGGGAACTGCGAAACCACTTCGCCGAAGACCAGGCACACCAGCAGCTGACCGCAACCGACCAGCAAGTAGGCCCAGAACATCGGTGGCCCGCCAGCGGCCAGGCACAGGCCGAACAGGGTATAAACCCCTACGACCGGTGACAGATAAGTGAAGCCCAACGCGAAGTTTTCCCACAGGCTCATGCTGCGGTTGAAGTTGGAGGTGTAGCCCAGTTGGCGCAGTTGTTCGGCATCGCTGTCGGCAACGGCGGCTGAGAGATCGGGTGATGCACTCATGTGTGTCTGCTCCGTGAAATCGGCAGATTTCGGATGGCCGAAACCGTGGCGGGGCTCGGTGAGCGCCGCCCGGATCGGTAGTTATTGTCGGGTGTTTAATCCTGTTGGTGCGTATGGCCGGTTTCTGCCTTGAAGCCGGAGTTGACACCTTCGCGAGCAGGCTCGCTCCCACGGGAACTGTGGGAGGGCCGTCAGTGTGTCAGTGCTTGAACATCACATGTCGAACCGTGGTGTAGTCCTCCAGCCCGTACATGGACATGTCCTTGCCGTAGCCGGACAGTTTCTGACCGCCGTGGGGCATTTCGCTGACGAGCATGAAGTGGGTATTCACCCAGGTGCAGCCGTACTGCAAGCGCGCGGACAGACGATGGGCGCGTCCGACATCCGAAGTCCACACCGAGGACGCCAGGCCGTAGTCCGAATCGTTGGCCCATGCCAGCGCCTGGGCTTCATCGGTGAACCTGGTCACCGACACCACCGGCCCGAACACTTCGCGGCGGACGATTTCGTCGTCCTGTTGCGCGTCGGCCAGCACGGTCGGTTCGAAGAAGAAACCTTTGCCTTCGACAGCCTTGCCGCCGGTGATCAAACGGATGTGCGGTTGCGCCACGGCGCGCTCGACAAACCCGGCCACGCGGTCGCGATGCTGGGCGGTGATCAGCGGCCCCAGTTCGGTCGACGGATCATCCTGCAAGCCGTACTTGATGCTGCTGACCGCCGCGCCAAGCTTCTCGACGAACTTGTCGTAGATGCCTTGCTGGGCGTAGATCCGGCACGCGGCGGTGCAATCCTGGCCGGCGTTGTAGAAGCCGAAAGTGCGAATGCCTTCGACCGCCGCATCGATGTCGGCGTCGTCGAAGATGATCACCGGGGCCTTGCCGCCCAGTTCCATGTGCATGCGTTTGATGCTGTCGGCGGTGCCGGAAATGATGTTCGAGCCGGTGGCGATGGAACCGGTCAGCGACACCATGCGCACTTTCGGATGGGTCACCAGCGGACTGCCCACGCTCGGCCCACGTCCGAACACCAGATTGAGTACACCAGCCGGGAAAATATCCGACGCCAGTTCGGCCAGACGCAACGCGGTCAGCGGCGTTTGTTCCGACGGTTTGAGCACCACGGTATTACCGGCGGCGAGGGCCGGGGCGATTTTCCAGGCGACCATCATCAGCGGGTAGTTCCACGGTGCGATGGAAGCGATCACGCCTACCGGGTCGCGGCGGATCATCGAGGTGTGGCCGGGCAGGTATTCGCCGCCGGCCGAACCGCTCATGCAACGGCTGGCGCCGGCGAAGAAGCGGAACACGTCGGCAATCGCCGGGATCTCGTCGTTCAGCGCGGCGCTGTAGGGTTTGCCGCAGTTGTCCGATTCCAGTTTCGCCAGTTCTTCGCCATGGGCTTCGATGGCGTCGGCGAGTTTGAGCAGCAGCAGCGAACGGTCTTTCGGCGTGGTCTGAGACCATTCGGCGAAGGCGCTGTCGGCGGCGCGCACGGCGGCATCGACCTGGGCTTCGGTGGCTTCGTTGATTTCCACCAGCACTTCGCCGCGTGCCGGGTTGAGTACCGGTTGCGCCGGGCCTTCGCCGTTGACCAGTTGGCCGTTGATCAAGAGTTTGGTTTGCATGGGGTAGTCCTCTTTGAAGCAATTGTTATTTTTCTGAAGAAACCGGGTTTCATTGTGGGAGCGAGCCTGCTCGCGAAAGCGCCAGGTCAGTCGACATCAATATTGGCTGTGCCGGCTCCTTCGCGAGCAGGCTCGCTCCCACATTTCGTTCCGGTTTCTTCGGTTATTCGGTTACTTCCCGCCACTGCCCGCCACGCTCTCGCCACCCCGGGTCAGGTAGTAGGCACCGAGGATCGGCAGCATGGTCACCAGCATCACGAGCATCGCCACGACGTTGGTCACCGGCACATCCCGTGGGCGGCTCAACTGGTTGAGCAACCACAGCGGCAAGGTGCGTTCGTGGCCGGCGGTGAAGGTGGTGACGATGATTTCGTCGAACGACAGCGCGAACGCCAGCATGCCGCCGGCGAGCAACGCCGAGCCGAGGTTCGGCAGGATGATGTAGCGGAAGGTCTGCCAGCCGTCGGCGCCGAGATCCATCGATGCTTCGATCAAACTGTGTGAGGTGCGGCGCAAACGGGCGATGACATTGTTGTAGACGATCACCACGCAGAAGGTCGCGTGGCCGACGATGATGGTGAACATCCCCGGCTCGATGCCCAGTGTCTTGAAGGTGGCCAGCAGCGCGATCCCGGTGATGATCCCCGGCAGTGCAATCGGCAGGATCAGCATCAGCGAAATGCCCTGTTTGCCGAAGAAGTCCCGGCGGTACAACGCCGCCGAAGCCAGTGTGCCGAGCACCATGGCGATCAGCGTGGCAATGGCTGCGATCTGCAACGACAGTTTGATTGCTTCCAGCACGTCCGGCCGGGAAAACGCCACGCTGAACCAGTGCAGGGTGAAGCCTTTCGGTGGAAAGCTGAACGCGGCGTCTTCGGTGTTGAAGGCGTAGAGGAAGATGATCAGGATCGGGAAGTGCAGAAACACCAACCCGCCCCAGGCTGCGATTTTCAGGCCTAGAGAGGCATGCCCTTGTGATGAAGAGTCAGAGTGCATCGAAGGCCCCCAGACGTTTGACGATGGACAGGTAGATGGCGATCAGCACGATCGGCACCAGCGTGAACGCCGCAGCCATCGGCATGTTGCCGATCGCGCCTTGCTGGGCGTAGACCATGCTGCCGACGAAGTAGCCTGGCGGGCCCACCAGTTGCGGCACGATGAAGTCGCCCAGGGTCAGCGAGAACGTGAAGATCGAACCGGCGGCAATCCCCGGCACCGACAGCGGCAGAATCACCTGCATGAAAGTCTGGCGCGGTGTGGCCCCGAGGTCGGCGGAGGCTTGCAGCAAGGACGGCGGCAGGCGTTCCAGCGAGGCCTGGATCGGCAGGATCATGAACGGCAGCCAGATGTAGACGAACACCATGAACCGCCCCAGGTGCGAGGTCGACAAGGTACTGCCGCCGACCCCGGGAATCCCCAGAATGAACTGCAGAACCGGCTCCAGCCCCAGGTGCTGCACGAACCACTGCGCCACACCGCCCTTGGCCAGCAGCAATGTCCAGGCATAGGCCTTGACGATGTAACTGGCCCACATCGGCATCATCACCGCGATATAGAAAAACGCCTTGGTCTTGCCCGTGGTGTAGCGCGCCATGTAATAGGCGATCGGGAACGCGACGATGGCGCTGGCGATCGACACCACGACGGCCATGCTCAGCGTGCGCAGGATGATGTCGAAGTTCGATGGCTGGAACAGTGCGGCGAAGTTGGCCAGGGTCAGGTCGGGCGTGACCGCCATGGTGAAGTCGTCGAAGGTGTAGAAACCTTGCCACAGCAGCACCAGCAGAGAACCGAGATAGATTGCGCCGAACCACAGCAGCGGCGGCACCAGCAGCATCGACAGATACAAATTCGGTTTGCGATAGAGCAGGTTGGAAAACCTGCGCAACGGCGGCGATTGAGGGAGGGCGAGGGCGGTCATGTCACACCCCGCTCGCAGCGGTGTCGTGCAGCGCAATCATCGCTTCCCGCGCCCAGCGTACGCTGATGCGCTGACCGGTCTGGTGCTGCGCGCTGTTGTCGCCCCACTGATTGTTGGCCTGGCTGACGCTCAGGGTCTGGCCGTTATCCAGTTTCAATTCATAGCGCGTGGCGCTGCCTTGGTACTGAATGTCGTGGAGCAGGCCGCTGACTTCGATTTCATGGCTGGCCAACGGGCCTTCGGCGAAGCGCACGTGTTCCGGGCGGATCGAAAACGGCTGCGGATGGCCGCTGAGCTGGCGCGCCAGATCGCCGCGAATCACGTTCGAGGTGCCGACGAATTCGGCGACAAACGTCGTGCCGGGTTTCATGTACAGATTGCGCGGGGTGTCGACCTGCTCGATGCGGCCCTTGTTGAATACGGCCACACGGTCGGACATCGACAGCGCTTCAGTCTGGTCGTGTGTGACGAAGATGAAAGTGATGCCGAGCTGGCGCTGCAGCTTCTTCAGTTCGCTCTGCATCTGTTCGCGCAGCTTCAAATCGAGGGCGCCCAACGGTTCGTCGAGCAGCAGCACCCGAGGGCGATTGACCAGCGCACGGGCGAGAGCGACACGCTGGCGTTGACCGCCGGACAACTGCACCGGTTTGCGGGCGCCGTAGCCGCCGAGGGCGACCATGTCCAGCGCTTCTTCGGCGCGCTTGTGGCGCTCGGTCTTGCTTACACCTTTGACTTTCAAACCGTAGGCGACGTTGTCCAGCACGTTCATGTGCGGGAACAGCGCGTAATCCTGAAACACCGTGTTGACGTCGCGCTGATAGGGCGGCAGACCGGCAGCTTCAGCGCCGTGAATGCGGATCGAACCCGCGCTCGGTTGCTCGAACCCGGCGATCAGGCGCAGGCAGGTGGTCTTGCCCGAGCCGGAAGGGCCGAGCATGGAAAAGAACTCGCCGTCCTGGATATCGATGGAAACCCGGTCAACGGCTTTCACCTCGCCGAACTGCCGGGAAACGTTGGTGAACTGGACTGCAAGCGTCATGGTGCGGTGCTCCAAAAAGGCGAGGGCCGTCGCAGCGGCCCTGCCTGGACTTCTGAAAAACGAACAACGGTTATCTGTTGCCAGGTGAGATCGCGGTATTGGCGGTGACCGGGTGTGGGAGCGAGCTTGCTCGCGAAGACGGTGGGTCAGTCACCTGCAATGTTGGATGTGATACCCACTTCGCGAGCAAGCTCGCTCCCACAGGAACGATCGATTACCTGCCACCCATGATCGCAATGTAGTCCTGCGTCCACCGGCTATAGGGCACAAACTTCCCGCCCTCGGCCTGCGGGGTTTTCCAGAAGGCGATCTTGTCGAACTGATCGAACCCGTTGGTCTTGCAGCCTTCAGCCCCGAGCAGTTCACTGCCCTGACACGCCGCCGGAACCGCCGGCAACGAACCGAACCAGGCCGCCACATCGCCCTGGACTTTCGGTTGCAGCGACCAGTCCATCCACTTGTACGCGCAGTTCGGGTGTTTGGCTTCGGCGTGCAGCATCGTGGTGTCGGCCCAACCGGTGGCGCCTTCTTTCGGCACGGTCGAAGCGATCGGCTGCTTGTCGGTGATCAGGCCGTTGACCTGATACGGCCAGGCGCTGGACGCGACCACGCCTTCGTTCTTGAAGTCGCTCATCTGCACCGTGGTGTCGTGCCAGTAGCGGTGAATCAATTTCTGCTGGGCGCGCAGCAACTCCAGAACGGCCTTGTACTGCTCTTCGGTAAGCTGATACGGATCCTTGATCCCCAGCTCAGGCTTGGTGGATTTCAGGTACAGCGCCGCGTCGGCAATGTAGATCGGGCCATCGTAGGCCTGCACGCGACCCTTGTTCGGCTTGCCGTCGGGCAGGTTCTGATCTTCGAATACCACGCTCCAGCTGGTCGGCGCGGTCTTGAACACGTTGGTGTTGTACATCAACACGTTCGGGCCCCACTGGTACGGGGTGCCGTAGGTCTGTTTGTTGACCACGTACCACGGCGCGTCTTTCAGGCGCGGGTCGAGGGATTTCCAGTTCGGGATCAACGCGGTGTTGATCGGTTGCACCCGCTTGCCGACGATCAACCGCAGCGAGGCATCGCCCGACGCGGTCACCAGGTCGTAACCGCCCTTGGCCATCAGGCTGACCATTTCGTCAGAGGTGGCGGCGGTTTTCACGTTGACCTTGCAGCCGGTTTCCTTCTCGAAACCGGTCACCCAGTCGTAAGCCTTGTCGCTTTCACCGCGTTCGATGTAGCCGGGCCAGGCGACGATATCCAGCTGGCCTTCGCCGGCACCGACTGCCTTCAGCGGATCCGCCGCCTGAACGCCGGCGCTGGCCAGCAGGGCCGTGGTGATTGCACTGAGCAGTGCGGTCTTGTGCACGAACATGATGAACCCTCTTCTTTAAATTATGGTCGGGGCAGTTGTGAACGCGGTGGAGCATGCCGTCAGCGGCTTGTTATTAGCGTAGTCAGAGATGCTGGCCGTGGCGGGCCATGATGTGCCTCACCACGCTGTAGTCCTGTAGCGAATCGCTGGACAGGTCTTTGCCGTAACCGGAGCGTTTCAGGCCGCCGTGGGGCATTTCGCTGACCAGCATGAAATGGCTGTTGATCCAGGTGCAGCCGTATTGCAGGCGCGCGGCGACCTGCATTGCTTTGTCGAGGTTCTGGGTCCACACCGACGAGGCGAGGCCGTATTCCGAGTCGTTGGCCCAGTCCACCGCTTGCGCCAGTTCGTCGAAGCGGGTCACGGTAACCACCGGGCCGAACACTTCGCGCTGGACGATTTCATCGCTCTGTTTGCAACCGGCCAGCAGCGTTGGTTGATAGAAGAAACCTGCGCCAGAGTGCACCGCTGCACCGGTCACCCGTTCGATGTGTGGCTGGCCGAGGGCGCGCTCGACGAAACTGGCCACCCGGTCGCGCTGGCGGGTGCTGATCAGCGGGCCGATTTCGTTGTCGGCGTCACGCTTGCCGGCGAAGCGCAGGCTGCTGACCGCCGTGCCGAGTTCGGCCACCAGTTTGTCGTGAATCCCGGCCTGGGCGTAGATCCGGCACGCGGCGGTGCAATCCTGCCCGGCGTTGTAATAACCATAAGTGCGTACGCCTTCGACCACGGCTTTCAGGTCGGCGTCGTTGCACACGATCACCGGAGCCTTGCCGCCGAGTTCGAGGTGTGTGCGTTTGAGGGTTTTGGCGGCGGCCTGGAGGATTTTCTGGCCGGTGACGATGTCGCCGGTGAGCGACACCATGCGTACCTTCGGATGCCCGACCAGATGACTGCCAACACCTTCGCCGCCACCGCAGACAATGTTGATCACCCCACGCGGCAGGATCTCGGCCAGCGCCGGCGCCAGCGCCAGGATCGACAGCGGCGTGTGCTCGGACGGCTTGAACACCAGCGTATTGCCGGCGGCGAGGGCCGGGGCGATTTTCCACGCGGCCATCATGATCGGGTAGTTCCACGGCGCAATCGAGGCAACCACGCCAATCGGATCTCGGCGCACCATGCTGGTGTAGCCCGGCACGTATTCGCCGCTGAGCTGGCCGGTCTGGCAGCGCACGGCGCCAGCGAAAAAGCGGAATACATCGACGGTGGCTGTCAAATCATCCTGTCGCGCCAGGTGCAGCGGCTTGCCGCAGTTCAGGGCTTCGAGGCGGGCGAGGTGGTCGGCGTGTTTTTCGATGGCGTTGGCGATTTCCAGCAGGAAATTCGAGCGTTGTTGCGGGGTGGTGCGCGACCACTCGGCAAAGGCGCGGTGGGCGGCGAGGATGGCGGTTTCCACCTGCTCGGTGCTGGCTTCGGCGATCTGGGTCAGGACTTCGCCGGTGGCCGGGTTGAGGATCGGTTCGACAAAACCCTGGCCGGCGACCAGTTCGCCGTCGATCAGCAACGCGGTATGCATGTGGGTCTGCGCGCCAGCCATTTTGAGGGTTCTCTTTTCTTGCGTTTCTTTTTGTTTTAAAGGCATATCGCTCCCTTGTCCGGGAGCCGACCGTCTTATTGATGCTGCAAGACTAGTGCGCGGCTCCGGGGTCGACAAATTCTAAATATTGAAGGTGGCATTCGATTAAATAGATGGCTTGCGTCCGCCGTGGGGCTGCTCGCGGGCCACGGTCAGGAACGGATCGACCAGCGCGGGTCGCGCAGTGCCACGACGCCAGGCCAGGCCGACGTCGAGGGTCTGGCTGAGATCGGCAATCGGTCGTGCCTCGATGATGTCGCCTTCCAGCGACCATGGGCGGTAGGTCATGTCGGGTTGTATCGACACGCCGAGGCCCGCCGCCACCAGACTTCGCACCGCCTCTGTAGACGCCGTTCTGAGGGTGATTTTCGGTTGCAGCCCGGCGCCACGCCAAAGACGTTGGGCGTTGCGATCCATCTCGTCGACGTTCAGTTGAATCAATGGCTCCCGGGCGACATCGGCGAGGTTGATGCTGTCGTGTTCCAGCAACGGATGCTGGGCCGGCAGCCACAAACGGTGCGGCGAGTGGGTCAGCACTTCGGTCTGCAGGGCGTGACGGTCTTCGAGGTTGGAGAGGATCAGCACCCCGACATCGATCTCGCCGCTGACCAGCAGATGCTCGATGTACGGCCGTTCGTCCTCCATCACCCGGATTTCGACATTGGGATAAGCGCGCTGGAATCGAGTGAGCAAATCCGCCAGGTAATAACCGGCCACCAGACTGGTCACGCCAACGATCAACTGCCCGGCGACCTGATCGGTGCTCTGTTGCAGGCTGCGCTTGGCGTTGTCCACGGTGGCCAGAATCAGGTGCGCCTGGCGCAGGAACTGATGGCCCTGATGGGTCAGGGTCATCCCCTTTGCGTGGCGGTTGAACAGACTGACGCCGATTTCTTCCTCCAGTTGCTGGATGGCCAGGGTCAGGGTCGATTGGGAAATGAACGCGGTTTGCGCAGCGGCGGAGATCGAGCCGGTCTCGGCCACGGCGATGAAATGGCGGATCTGACGCAAGGTCATCATTGGAAGGTTTACCCGGTGGGCGGTTTTTATAGATTGCGTCGAGTGTATATCGATTTTTCAGAGGGGCGTTGCGAGCGAAGCTGCAAGCAAAGACGTGAGTCGTACGCCTGAGGTTCTACGGGGGCGATGCCGAGGCAGTGGGTTGCAGATCATCTACCAACGAATGACCGATCCGTCGCCCCTTTTTGCCATTACGTCACTGGCACGCCCCCTCCGGTTACTTGAAAGTCCCGATCCAGAGCCCATCCCGTTTCCAAGGGATGGGCCGGGCGCGGCAAACCGTCTTATAAATGAAACACCGCCCTCAGCTATACTCCCCCGCATTTCGACCTGGCTCCGAGGACTGACTGTGAAGAACTGGACGTTGCGCCAACGCATTTTGGCGAGCTTTGCGGTGATTATCGCCATCATGCTGTTGATGGTGGTTGTCTCGTATTCACGGTTGTTGAAGATCGAAGCCAGCGAGAGCAGCGTGCGTGATGACGCGGTTCCCGGTGTCTATTACAGCTCGATGATCCGCGGCAGCTGGGTCGACAGCTACTTGAAGACCCAGGAGTTGCTGGGGTTCAAGGAAGGCCAGGGCGTCAGTGCCGAAGACGCGGCAAATTACAAGGCGTTCGAGGCCAGGCTTCAGATGTTCATGGGCAGCTACCGCAATACGCTGTTCACCGACGAGGATCGCACCGAGTTCGCCGCATTCGAGAAGGATCACGACGATTACATGCAGATCCAGGATGTCGTACTGGACCTGCACAAACGTAATCAGGAAGTCGAAGCAATCAAGATGTTCAACGAGAAGTTGACTCCGGCGTGGATCAACGGCCGCATGAAGCTCAACGACATCATTGACGAGAACAAAAAGGTCTCCGAGCAGGCCATGAACGCTATCAATGATGCCGTGGCGGGTGCCAAGTTCAGCATGTTCGTTTCGCTGGTGGTGGCGGTGCTCGCGGCGGGCCTCTGTGGCTTGCTGCTGATGCGGGCAATCATGGCACCGATGAACCGCATCGTGCAGATCCTGGAAACCATGCGCACGGGCGACCTGAGCAGCCGTTTGAACCTTGAGCGCAAGGATGAGTTCGGCGCCGTGGAAACGGGCTTCAACGACATGATGACCGAGCTCACCGCGCTGGTGTCCCAGGCCCAGCGCTCGTCAGTGCAGGTCACCACATCGGTGACCGAGATCGCCGCCACCTCCAAGCAACAGCAGGCCACCGCCACTGAAACCGCTGCAACCACCACTGAAATCGGCGCCACCTCCCGCGAGATCGCGGCAACCTCCCGTGATCTGGTGCGCACCATGACCGAAGTTTCCACTGCCGCCGATCAGGCCTCGGTGCTGGCCGGTTCCGGGCAGCAAGGCCTGGCGCGCATGGAAGAAACGATGCACTCGGTGATGGGCGCGGCGGATCTGGTCAACGCCAAACTGGCGATCCTCAACGAGAAGGCCGGCAACATCAATCAGGTAGTCGTGACCATCGTCAAGGTCGCCGACCAGACCAACCTGCTGTCGCTGAACGCGGCGATCGAAGCGGAGAAGGCCGGTGAATACGGTCGCGGTTTTGCCGTGGTCGCCACCGAAGTGCGGCGGCTGGCGGATCAGACCGCCGTGGCCACCTACGACATCGAACAGATGGTCCGCGAGATCCAGTCGGCGGTGTCCGCCGGGGTGATGGGCATGGACAAGTTCTCCGAGGAAGTGCGTCGCGGCATGGCCGAAGTGCAGCAGGTCGGCGAGCAGCTGTCGCAGATCATCCATCAGGTACAGGCGCTGGCGCCGCGGGTGCTGATGGTCAACGAGGGTATGCAGGCCCAGGCCACGGGCGCCGAGCAGATCAACCATGCGCTGGTGCAACTGGGTGATGCCAGCAGCCAGACGGTCGAGTCGTTGCGTCAGGCCAGTTTCGCCATCGACGAACTGAGCCAGGTGGCCGTGGGCCTGCGCAGCGGCGTTTCGCGATTCAAAGTCTGATGAGCGAAATCACCGCCAGACGCAACGCTGCAGCCGTGGCGAAGCAGGCCTTGTTCTTGCTGTTTCGTATCGGCAGCGAGCGCTATGCGTTGCGCGCCACCGAAGTGGCCGAAGTGCTGCCGCGCCTGTCGTTGAAGCCGATTGCCCGGGCGCCGCACTGGGTGGCGGGGGTATTCGCCTATCGCGGTTCGGTGGTGCCAGTAATCGATCTGAGTGCCCTGACCTTCGGTCAACCCGCCGAGGTACGCACCAGCACACGTCTGGTGCTGGTGCATTACCGTGCGGACGATTCGCAGCCGTCGCAATGGCTCGGGCTGATTCTCGAACAGGCCACCGACACCCTGCGTTGCAACCCGGATGATTTCCAGCCGTACGGCCTCGACAATCGTCAGGCACCGTACCTGGGCCCGGTGCGGGAGGATGCTCGCGGGCTGGTGCAATGGGTGCGGGTCAACGACTTGCTGGATGAGTCAGTGCGTTCGTTGCTGTTTCCGACGCCGCCGCTGGACCCGAAGCGACTTGAGGAACAGCCATGAGCAGCGATCAGCGCTTCTTCGACTTCCTCAAGGAACGCATCGGTCTCGATGTCGCTTCGGTGGGGCCGGCGATTATCGAGCGGGCCGTACGCCAGCGCATCACCCTGTCGCAGACGGTCACGGCCGACGAGTACTGGCAAACGCTGCAAGGCTCGCGGGATGAACAGCAGGCGCTGATCGAAGCGGTGATCGTCCCCGAGACCTGGTTTTTCCGTTACCCGGAATCCTTCGCCACCCTGGGCAAACTGGCGCGCAAACGCCTGGCCGAGCTGAACAACATGCGGGCGCTGCGCATCCTCAGCCTGCCGTGCTCCACCGGTGAAGAGCCCTATTCGATTGCCATGGCATTGCTGGATGCAGGCCTCAAACCCCATCAGTTCAAGGTCGACGGCATGGACGTCAGCCCCTTGTCCGTGGACAAGGCGCGACGGGCGCTCTACGGCAGGAACTCGTTTCGCGGCCAGGAGCTGGACTTTCGCGAGCGGCACTTCCTGGCGGAGAACGAGGGTTATCGGGTGAATGAAATCGTCCGCGAACAGGTACGCCTGCAAGTGGGCAACGTGCTCGATCCGGCGTTGCTGGCCAACGAGGCGCCGTTCGATTTTGTGTTCTGCCGTAACCTGCTGATCTATTTCGATCAGCCGACCCAGCAGCAGGTATTTGCTGTGCTCAAGCGCCTGACCCATGTCGACGGCGTGCTGTTCATCGGCCCGGCCGAGGGCAGTCTGCTCGGGCGGCTGGGCATGCGTTCGATCGGCATCCCGCAGTCTTTTGCCTTCAGTCGCCACAGCGATCCGCAGCCCGAACCGTTGCCGGTGCCGGTCGCTGTCCCGACGCCGTTGCCCGTGCGCCAACCGGTGCGCAGTACGCCACCGCCGCCGGTGCGCAGTCGTCCGTTTGCCGCTGTGACGCCGATGCCCGTTACCGCCAACAGTACCAATCCCGACGCCGCGACCCTGCTGGCCCACATTGCCGCCCTGGCCAATGAAGGCAAAAGCCCCGAGGCCCGTGCCGCGTGTGAACAATACCTGCGCAGTCATGAGCCGGTGGCCCAGGTGTTCTACTGGCTCGGTTTGCTCAGCGATGTCGCAGGCTCTGCGCTCGAAGCCCAGGGCTACTACCGAAAAGCCCTGTACCTTGAACCGCAACACCCCGAAGCCCTGATGCACCTGGCCGCGCTGCTGCAGGCCCAGGGGGATGCGGCGGGTGCCAGACGATTGCAGGAGCGTGCCGCCCGCAGCGGTCGCACCGCCGACAGTGAGCGTAAACGATGATCCCGTCCGACACCTTGAACGTCACCCACGAAGACGCCCGGGCGATCGACGATTGCTGGAACCGCATCGGCATCCACGGCGACAAGTCCTGTCCGTTGCTGGCAGAACACATTCACTGCCGCAATTGCTCGGTGTACTCCGCCGCGGCCACGCGCCTGCTCGACCGCTATGCATTGCAGCAGGACGAGCGCGATCCGGTGGCGACCCAGGTCGAGGCCGAGCTGAAAACCCGTTCGCTGCTGATGTTCCGGCTCGGCGAAGAATGGCTCGGCCTGGCCACCCGCAGTCTGGTGGAGGTCGCGCCGATGCAGGTGATTCATTCCTTGCCGCACCAGCGTTCGCGGGCCCTGCTTGGCGTGGCGAACGTGCGCGGCGCGCTGGTGGCATGCCTGTCGCTGGTCGAGCTGCTCGATCTCGATAGCAGTGCTGCCCCGGTAACGGGGGCGCGGATCATGCCGCGCATGCTGATCATTGCGGCCCAAGGCGGCCCGGTGGTGGTGCCGGTGGATGAAGTCGATGGCATTCACGCGATCGACGAACGCATTCTTGATGCCGCCTCGCGCTCCGGGGCGCAGGCCAACGCCAAATACACCCGCGGTGTGCTGCCTTTCAGAGGTCGCAGCTTGCGCTGGCTGGATGAAGAACAGTTGCTGTCTGCCGTGACCCGGAGCCTCACATGACCCCCGAGCAAATGCGCGACGCCTCCCTGCTGGAACTGTTCAGCCTCGAAGCCGAAGCCCAGACCCAGGTCCTGAGTGCCGGGCTGCTGGCGCTGGAGCGCAATCCGACCCAGGCCGATCAGCTTGAGTCCTGCATGCGTGCGGCGCACTCGCTCAAGGGGGCTGCGCGGATTGTCGGCATCGACAGTGGCGTCAGCGTCGCCCACGTCATGGAAGATTGTCTGGTCAGTGCCCAGGAGGGGCGCCTGTTCCTGCGTCCGGAACATATCGATGCGCTGTTGCAGGGCACCGATCTGCTGATGCGCATCGCCACACCGGCCAACGGCCCGCTACCGGCGGACATCGATGCGTATGTGGCGTTGATGGGCAAACTGCTCGATCCGGCAGGGCCGGTGCTCGAGGTTGCCGCACCGGATACGCCGGCGATGGCCGAACTGCAGCTTGAGCCTGCGCCGTTGATTGAACCGGTGCCGGTTGAGGTTCCCGTCGAGACTCCTGCGGCGGAACCTGCACCCGCTCCGCGCAAGAGCAAACGCGCTGCCGAAGGCGGTGAGCGGGTGCTGCGGGTGACGGCCGAACGCCTGAACAGCCTGCTCGATCTGTCGAGCAAATCCCTGGTGGAGACCCAGCGCCTCAAGCCGCACCTGGCCACCATGCAGCGCCTCAAGCGCATGCAGAACAACGGCCTGCGGGCGCTGGAAAGTCTCAATGTGCATCTCAAGGAACATGCCCTGAGTCTGGAGGCTCAGGAAGCGCTGGAGGATGCGCGACGTCTGCTTGCTGAATCCCAGCAATTGCTCTCGGAGAAAAACGCCGAACTCGACGAGTTTGCCTGGCAGGCCAGTCAGCGTGCGCAAGTGCTGTATGACACGGCACTGGCCTGCCGCATGCGGCCATTTGCCGATGTGCTGTCCGGGCAGGTGCGCATGGTGCGGGACCTGGGCCGCAGCCTCGGCAAACAGGTGCGCCTGGAAATCGAAGGCGAGAAAACCCAGGTCGACCGCGACGTGCTGGAAAAGCTCGAAGCGCCGTTGACCCACCTGCTGCGTAACGCAGTGGACCACGGCATCGAAACGCCGCAGGAACGTTTGCTCAGAGGCAAACCCGAAGAGGGGTTGATACGCCTGCGGGCCTCGCACCAGGCCGGCCTGCTGGTGCTGGAACTGAGTGATGACGGCAATGGCGTGGATCTGGAAAAAGTCCGGCGCAGTATCGTCGAGCGTCAGTTGTCGCCGGCGGAAACCGCCGCGCAGTTGAGCGAAGAGGAACTGCTGAGCTTCCTGTTCCTGCCTGGTTTCAGCCTGCGGGACAAGGTCACTGAAGTCTCCGGCCGTGGTGTCGGTCTCGATGCGGTGCAGCATATGGTCCGCCAGTTGCGCGGCGCGGTGGTGCTGGAGCAGACGGCAGGCGAGGGCAGTCGCTTTCATCTCGAAGTGCCGCTGACCCTGTCGGTGGTGCGCAGCCTGGTGGTGGAGGTCGGCGACGAGGCCTACGCTTTCCCGTTGGCACACATCGAACGCATGTGCGACCTGGCGCCGGACGACATCGTGCAGATCGAAGGACGTCAGCATTTCTGGCACGAGGGGCGGCATGTCGGTCTGGTCGCGGCCAGTCAGTTGTTGCAGCGCCCGGCCAGTCAGAACAACAGCGAAACGCTGAAGGTCGTGGTGATCCGCGAGCGCGAGGCGATCTACGGCGTGGCGGTCGAGCGCTTCATCGGCGAGCGCACGCTGGTAGTGCTGCCGCTGGACGAGCGACTGGGCAAGGTGCAGGACATTTCCGCCGGGGCCTTGCTCGATGACGGGTCGGTGGTGCTGATCGTCGATGTCGAAGACATGCTGCGCTCGGTGGACAAGTTGCTGAACACCGGGCGCCTGGAGCGTATCGCGCGCCATGGCCGTCAGGGTGCGGAAGCGGCGCGCAAGCGGATTCTGGTGGTCGACGACTCGCTCACCGTGCGTGAACTGCAACGCAAGCTGCTGCTCAATCGCGGCTATGACGTGGCGGTGGCCGTGGACGGCATGGACGGCTGGAACGCCCTGCGTTCCGAGGATTTCGATCTGTTGATCACCGATATCGACATGCCGCGCATGGACGGCATCGAACTGGTGACGCTGCTGCGTCGTGACAACCGCCTGCAATCGCTGCCGGTGATGGTGGTGTCCTACAAGGATCGCGAAGAGGACCGGCGCCGGGGGCTGGACGCCGGGGCGGATTATTATCTGGCCAAGGCCAGTTTTCATGACGACGCCTTGCTCGATGCGGTGGTTGAACTCATCGGAGGAGCGCGGGCATGAAGATCGCGATCGTCAACGACATGCCTCTGGCGGTGGAGGCCCTGCGCCGGGCGCTGGCCTTCGAGCCGGCGCATCAGGTGCTCTGGGTCGCCAATAACGGCGCCGAAGCGGTGCGACTGTGTGCGGAAAATACGCCGGACCTGATCCTGATGGACCTGATCATGCCGGTGATGGACGGTGTCGAGGCGACCCGGCGAATCATGGCCGAGAACCCCTGCGCGATTGTCATCGTCACCGTCGACCGCCAGCAAAACGTGCACCGGGTGTTCGAGGCCATGGGCCATGGTGCGCTGGACGTAGTCGACACGCCGGCCCTCGGCGCCGGCGACGCCCAGCAGGCGGCGGCACCGCTGCTGCGCAAGATCCTTAACATTGGCTGGCTGATCGGCGAGAAGACTGCGCGCTCGCGGCCGGCCCAGAGCACGCCGCGCAGTTCGGCATCGCGCCAGCGACTGGTGGCGATCGGTTCGTCAGCGGGTGGCCCGGCGGCGCTGGAGGTTCTGCTCAAAGGCCTGCCGCGCAGTTTTTCCGCCGCCATCGTGCTGGTGCAGCATGTCGATCAGGTGTTCGCCGCCGGTATGGCCGAATGGCTGGCCGGCGCCAGTGGCCTCGACGTGCGCCTGGCCCGGGAAGGCGAGCCGCCGCAGGCGGGTGCGGTGCTGCTGGCCGGCACCAATCATCACATCCGGTTACTCAAGAACGGCACGCTGGCCCATACCGCCGAGCCGGTCAACGAGATCTATCGCCCCTCGATCGACGTGTTTTTCGAAAGCGTCGCCCACTACTGGAATGGTGACGCTGTCGGGGTTTTATTGACCGGGATGGGACGCGACGGGGCCCAAGGGCTTAAGCTCATGCGTCAGCAGGGCTATCTGACCATCGCGCAGGATCAGCAAAGCAGTGCCGTGTACGGCATGCCCAAGGCCGCCGCGGCCATCGATGCAGCCGTAGAAATCCGTCCACTGGAAAAGATTGCGCCACGATTGCTGGAGATTTTCCCAAAATGAACGTATTCATCCGCAATCCGGGCCTCCGCAGCACTCAGGTGACCGCCCATGAATGACTTACAGATCGATGACATCAAAACCGACGAGAACGCCGCCATGGTGTTGTTGGTGGACGATCAGGCGATGATCGGCGAAGCCGTGCGCCGCGGGCTGTCGAATGAAGAGAACATCGACTTTCACTTCTGCTCCGACCCACAGCAGGCTGTTGCCCATGCGGTGCGGATCAAACCGACGGTGATCCTGCAGGATCTGGTGATGCCCGGTCTCGACGGCCTTACGCTGGTGCGTGAGTACCGCAATCATCCGGCGACCAAGGACATCCCGATTATCGTCCTGTCGACCAAGGAAGACCCGCTGATCAAGAGCGCCGCGTTCTCCGCCGGGGCCAACGATTACCTGGTGAAACTGCCGGACAACATCGAACTGGTTGCGCGCATCCGTTACCACTCGCGCTCCTATATGACCCTGCTGCAACGGGACGCGGCGTATCGCGCCTTGCGGGTCAGCCAGCAGCAGTTGCTCGACACCAATCTCGTACTGCAACGTCTGATGAACTCCGACGGCCTGACCGGGCTGTCCAACCGCCGGCACTTCGATGAATACCTGGAACTGGAATGGCGCCGCTCGCTGCGGGACCAGAGCCAGTTGTCGTTGCTGATGATCGACGTTGATTACTTCAAGTCCTACAACGACACCTTCGGTCATGTCGAAGGCGACGAAGCCTTGCGCAAGGTCGCCACGGCGATCCGCGAGGCCAGTGCCCGACCGTCCGACCTGCCGGCACGTTATGGCGGTGAGGAGTTTGCGCTGGTGCTGCCCAACACCTCGCCGGGCGGGGCGCGGCTGGTGGCGGAGAAGCTGCGCCAGACCGTCGCCGCACTGAAGATCCCGCACAATGCACCGACCGAAGGTTCCAGCCTGACCATCAGCATCGGCCTGGCGACCATGGTGCCCGAGGCGGGCAGTGATTGCCGGTTGCTGATCTCGGCGGCGGATCGTGGTCTGTACCAGGCGAAGAACAACGGGCGCAATCAGGTGGGGATCGAATAGGGACGCAAGCCCCCTGTGGGAGCGAGCCTGCTCGCAAAAGCGGCCGCGCCGTCGACATCGATGTCGCCTGATGCACAGTCTTCGCCAGCAGGCTCGCTCCCGCAATCGATCAGCATCATGTCAAGTGAATCGCCTCAAGAGCCGCCGGACGGGCTGCCGTGACAGCTTGATTACGTTATACTCGCCGGCTTTCAAAAGTTTGCCAACGAGTGCTGCCCGCCATGGAAATCAATCCGATCCTGAACACCATCAAGGACTTGTCCGAGCGCTCCGAATCTATTCGGGGGTATCTTTGACTACGATCAAAAGCATGAGCGTCTGATCGAAGTCAATCGCGAGCTTGAAGATCCTGCCGTCTGGAACAAGCCCGAATACGCCCAGGAACTGGGCCGCGAGCGCTCTGCGCTGGCGCAGATCGTCGAGACGCTGGACGAACTGGCCACCGGCCTGGCCGACTCCAGCGAGCTGCTCGACATGGCCGTCGAAGAAAACGACGAAGGCGCGGTCAACGACGTCGTCGAAGTGCTGCAAGGCCTCGAAGAGTCCCTGGCGCAGCTGGAATTCCGTCGCATGTTCAGCGGCGAGATGGACATGAACAACGCCTACCTGGACATCCAGGCCGGTTCCGGCGGCACCGAAGCCCAGGACTGGGCCAACATCCTGCTGCGCATGTACCTGCGCTGGGCCGACAAGCGCGGTTTCGACGCGACCATCATGGAACTGTCCGCCGGTGAAGTCGCCGGGATCAAGGGCGCCACCGTGCACATCAAGGGCGAATACGCCTTCGGCTGGCTGCGGACCGAGATCGGCGTGCACCGTCTGGTGCGCAAGAGCCCGTTCGACTCCGGCGCCCGTCGCCACACCTCGTTTTCGGCGGTGTTCGTGTCCCCCGAGATCGACGACCGCGTCGAGATCGACATCAACCCGTCGGATCTGCGCATCGACACCTACCGTTCTTCCGGTGCCGGTGGTCAGCACGTAAACACCACGGATTCCGCGGTACGTATCACCCACGTCCCGACCAACACCGTGGTCAGTTGCCAGAACGAACGTTCCCAGCACGCCAACAAGGACACCGCCATGAAAATGCTGCGGGCCAAGTTGTACGAGCTGGAAATGCAGAAACGCAACGCCGCCTCCCAGGCGCTGGAAGACAGCAAGTCCGATATCGGCTGGGGTCACCAGATCCGTTCGTACGTTCTCGATGACTCGCGCATCAAGGACCTGCGTACCGGCGTCGAGCGCAGCGATTGCCAGAAAGTCCTGGACGGCGACCTCGACGGTTACCTGGAAGCCAGCCTGAAATCGGGGCTGTAAGCCTGCAATACAGGATCGCCTGACACCGCGATTCCTGTAGGAGCCAGCCTTGCTGGCGATCCCCGGGCCGTCAGGCTCGGGGGCAACGAACCTGTGATGGAAAATTTAAAGACATGAGCGACCAACAACCCGATTCGCAAGCCCTGCAACAGGAAGAAAATTCCCTGATCGCCCTGCGCAAGGAAAAGCTTGCTGCCGAGCGCGCCAAGGGCAATGCCTTCCCGAACGACTTCCGTCGCGAAAACTACTGCGATGCGCTGCAGAAACAGTACGCGGACAAGACCAAGGAAGAGCTGGCAGAGGCTGCAATCCCGGTCAAGGTTGCCGGTCGCATCATGCTCAACCGTGGCTCGTTCATGGTGATCCAGGACATGACCGGTCGCATTCAGGTCTACGTCAACCGCAAGACCCTGTCCGAAGAAACCCTGGCCGCGGTGAAAACCTGGGACATGGGCGACATCATTGCCGCCGAAGGCACCCTGGCCCGTTCCGGCAAGGGCGACCTGTACGTCGAGATGACCAGCGTGCGCCTGCTGACCAAATCCCTGCGCCCGCTGCCGGACAAGCACCACGGCCTGACCGACACCGAACAGCGCTACCGTCAGCGTTACGTTGACCTGATCGTCAACGAAGACGTGCGCCAGACCTTCCGTGTGCGTTCGCAAGTGATCGCGCACATCCGCAGCTTCCTGATGAAGCGCGACTTCCTCGAAGTTGAAACGCCGATGCTGCAGACCATTCCTGGTGGTGCCGCGGCCAAACCGTTCGAAACCCACCACAACGCGCTGGACATGGAAATGTTCCTGCGTATCGCGCCGGAGCTGTACCTGAAGCGTCTGGTGGTCGGTGGCTTCGAAAAAGTGTTCGAGATCAACCGCAACTTCCGTAACGAAGGCGTTTCGACTCGTCACAACCCTGAATTCACCATGTTGGAGTTCTACCAGGCTTACGCCGACTACGAAGACAACATGGACCTGACCGAAGAACTGTTCCGCGAACTGGCGCAGCTGGTGCTGGGCAGCACCGACGTGCCGTACGGCGACAAGGTGTTCCACTTCGGCGAGCCGTTCGCCCGTCTCTCGGTGTTCGACTCGATCCTCAAGTACAACCCCGAGCTGACCGCCGATGACCTGAACGACATCGACAAGGCGCGTGAAATCGCCAAAAAGGCCGGCGCCAAGGTGCTGGGCTTCGAAGGTCTGGGCAAGCTGCAGGTGATGATTTTCGAAGAGCTGGTCGAGCACAAGCTCGAGCAGCCGCACTTCATTACCCAGTACCCGTTCGAAGTCTCGCCGCTGGCCCGTCGCAACGACGAGAACCCGAACGTCACCGACCGTTTCGAGCTGTTCATCGGTGGCCGTGAAATCGCCAACGCCTACTCCGAGCTCAACGACGCGGAAGACCAGGCCGAGCGCTTCATGGCCCAGGTGGCCGACAAGGACGCCGGTGATGACGAAGCCATGCACTACGACGCCGATTTCGTTCGCGCGCTGGAGTACGGCATGCCGCCAACGGCCGGTGAAGGTATCGGTATCGACCGTCTGGTGATGTTGCTCACCAACTCGCCGTCGATCCGCGACGTGATCCTGTTCCCGCACATGCGGCCACAAGCGTAAGTGCTTCAATAAAAAAGCCGCCTGAAATGGGCGGCTTTTTATTGCCTGTCTGGTACAAACGTATCAAATGGTTAATTTTGAACAAAACAACAGAGGTATGCCTGTCGTGATCGGTGCAATGGCTCAAGAAGGTGCAGCGGGTATCGCCACTGCGGTCGCTGAAAGTGTTCAGTACCAGGGTCGCAAGGCCAGCCGACAGGGCAGCGAGCAGCGTCGCCAGGACATTCTCGATGCGGCGATGCGCATTGTCGTGCGCGATGGCGTGCGTGCCGTGCGCCATCGTGCGGTGGCGGCCGAGGCTGGCGTGCCGTTGTCGGCCACCACTTATTACTTCAAGGATATCGATGACCTGCTCACCGATACCTTCGCCCAGTACGTCGAACGCAGTGCGGCCTACATGGCCAAGCTGTGGATCAACAACGAAGGCCTGCTGCGTGAGATGGTGGTCAGCGGCGACGGCAGCCCGGAATCGCGTTCTCAGCTGGCGGACGATATCGCCCGGTTGATGGCCGACTACGTGCATCGGCAACTGGTCAATCGCCGGGAGCATTTGATGGCTGAACAGGCTTTCCGCCAGGAGGCACTGCTCAACCCGCGACTGGCGGAGCTGGTGCGTTCCCACCAGCAGATTCTGTTGCAGGGAACCTGCCAGTTGTTCCAGGTGCTGGGCTCGCGCGAGCCGAAGCAGGACGCCAAGGTGTTGACGGCGATTATCGGACGGATGGAATATCAGGGCCTGCTCAACGACGCCGAGCCTTTGGCCGAAGAGGACATGCTCGGCATTCTGACGCGCTATATGCACCTGGTACTCGCGTCGGTGTAACACCACACCCTGTGGGAGCGAGCCTGCTCGCGAATGCGGTCTGACATTCAACATCTTTGTTGCCTGACACCCCGCTTTCGCGAGCAGGCTCGCTCCCACAAGGGATCATGGCGATTTTCAGGGCCGTGTATTCATAGGGAGTGTCGAATGAAAGCCTGGCGTGGCGCATTGATCGCGCTGTCGTTCCTGCTGCTCAGCGGTTGTCTGGTGACCTTCAAGGAGCCGTTGCCCGCCCGTGAGCCGGCGCCCAAAGGGCTGCTCGGGCAATGGGCGAGCACCAATGCCTGGGGCGAACCGATGAATCTCGAGCTGACACGCCTGGGCAATGACCGCTATCAGGCGGTGACCTGGTTCAAGGCGCGGCCTCGGGAGCGTGAAGCCTACCCCTTCACCGTGTCGCGCCATGGCGACCGCTGGTACCTGTCGGCAAAGGTGCCGGCGCAGTATGGCGGGCACTTCACCATCGCCGGTTTCGAGATCACCGACAAGCGCGAACTGGTGATCTACAACCTCGACCTCGAACAGATCAACCAGGCCATCGCGCAGAAAAGCCTCGACGGGCAAGGGTTCCAGACCGATGACGGTGACGGTGTGCTGGTCGACAGCGCGCTGGAAAAGGTCTTTGCTTACCTCGACGATCCGGCCAACTCCGACGTATTCGTCGAAGCGGCGCGCTACCAGCATCAGGCCAAAGCCAAATAATTCAGTTCGTCACGTTTTCTACAGGAGTTTCGGGTGGACGATTACCAGCAGACGATACGCACGCTGTCCGATCGCATTGTGCTGGCGCAGACGCCGATCCGCGTGCTCGATGCGGTCAAGTGGGACGAGAACATCCGCAAGGGGTTCCTGAAGGCCAAGGGCAAGGAAATGCCGGCGGTGGATCGGGACTATTACCTCAACCGGCCGCTGACCTTCGATTCGAGCAAGGTCAAGCTGGAATTCCAGAACATCGAACGGGATATCACCCGCCAGCTCGGTCAGTTCAACCCGGTCGGCCAGATCATGCGGCGCATGTGCAAGGAGTACCGCATGGTAGTGCGCATGCTCGAAGCGCGTGGCACCGAGGATTTCGGCCTGATTTCCCAGGAACTGTACGGCGCTGCATCCGATGCATTCCATGCCGGTGACCCGACGCTGGCCGACCTTGGCCTGATGATGTCGGACTATCTGAATAACATTGATGGCCGCGGCGACCTGAAGGACGAACCGAAGACGCTCACTGCCAAGGATGCCGTGCACTTGCTGCAAACCCGGTTGAACAAGGTGTTCGGCGAGGCCGAGGAAACCATCCGGGTATTCGAGTCCGACGGCATCGTCGCCGATGCGGCGGCGGGCGCCGACTACATCAAGATCCGCACCGACGCGATGTTCAACGACCGCGACGTGCGTGCGCTGGAAGTCCACGAAGGACTGGTGCATGTCGGTACCACGCTCAACGGCCTGAATCAGCCGATCTGCACCTTCCTGTCCAAGGGGCCGCCCTCGTCGACGGTGACCCAGGAAGGCCTGGCGATCCTGATGGAAATCATCACGTTCGCTTCCTATCCGAGCCGCCTGCGCAAACTGACCAATCGCACCCGCGCCATTCACATGGTCGAGGAGGGCGCGGACTTCTTGCAGGTCTTCGAGTTCTTCCGTGAACAGGGCTTCGAGATGGCAGAAAGTTACGGCAACGCCAGTCGGGTTTTCCGTGGATCGACGCCGACCGGTCTGCCATTCACCAAAGACTTGTCCTACCTCAAGGGCTTCATCATGGTTTACAACTACATTCAGTTGGCCGTGCGCAAGGGCAAGCTCGAGCAGATTCCGCTGTTGTTCTGCGGCAAGACCACGCTGGAGGACATGCGAACCCTGCGGCAATTGGTGGATGAAGGCCTGGTGGTGCCGCCGAAGTATCTGCCGGATCAGTTCCGTGACATGAATGCGTTGTCGGCGTGGATGTGCTTCTCCAACTTCCTCAACCACTTGAGCCTGGACCGGATCGAGGCGGACTACTCGAATATTCTCTGAACTTGATGATGTTCTTTGTGGGAGCGAGCTTGCTCGCGAAGGCGGTGTGTCAGGTAACGCGTGAGTTGAATGTTAGATAGCATTCGCGAGCAAGCTCGCTCCCACATTGGAATGCATTCCCACCCTGTTTTCGCGAGGTTTCACCGGATGAGAATCCTCGGCATCCTTTGCCTGCTCCTGACCCTTGGCGGTTGCAGCTCTTTGCTGTTCTACCCCGAGCCAGGCCAGATATTCACCCCGGAAAGGGCGAAGCTCGAATACCGCACCGTCACCTTGACCACCGCCGACGGCCTCAAGTTGAACGCCTGGTGGCTGCCGGCCAGGCCCGGTGTCGAGGTCAAGGGCACGGTGCTGCACTTGCACGGTAATGGCGGCAACCTGCCGATGCACCTGGGCGGGAGCTGGTGGTTGCCGAAAAACGGCTATCAGGTGCTGCTGGTGGACTATCGCGGTTACGGCCTGTCCGAGGGCAAACCGAGCCTGCCGGCGATCTATCAGGACATTGACGCCGCGTTTGCCTGGCTGGATCAGGCGCCGGAAGTCAAAGGCAAGCCGTTGATCCTGCTCGGCCAGAGTCTGGGCGGCTCGATGGCCGTGCATTGGCTGGTGCAACATCCGGACAGGCAAAAACAGCTCAAGGCTTTCGTGCTCGACGGGGTCCCGGCCAGTTACCGCAGCGTTGGCCAATATGCCCTCAGCACATCGTGGATGACCTGGCCCTTCCAGGTGCCGCTGTCGTGGCTGGTACCGGACAGCGATAGCGCAATCCATTCGATGCCGCGGCTCAAAGGCGTACCGAAACTGATCTTCCACAGCATCGACGATCCGCTGGTGCCGCTTTCCAACGGCATTCGCCTGTATCAGGCTGCGCCGCCACCCCGGGTCCTGCAATTGACTCGCGGAGGGCATGTGCAGACCTTTGGCGACCCGGTGTGGCGCCAGGTCATGCTGCGCTACCTCGACGACCCCGAGCATTTCAACGGCCTGCGCCGCCTCGGCGAAGTCCCGAATTACCCGCAACCCCCGAATTCTGAAAACGAGAGTCCGCAATGACTGAAGAACGCAACGCCATCCCGCTGATCATCACCGGTATCTGCAGCATCCTCGGCACCGTCGGCGCCCTGTGGTACTACGGCTACTTGCATTTCGCCAAACCCGAGGATGCGTTGCTGCTCAACGAATTCACCATGCTCAAGACCATTCCCGGCGAAGACTACAAAGTCTCGCTGACCCCGGCGCCGCAAGTGGCGCAATGCATCGATGGCGTGCTGGTGCTGTTCGACACCGAACAGAAAGGCCTGACCGGGGTGCTGGTCAACAGCCAGAAAAAGGCCGTGCGTTGCATGGGGCAGGAGACGCCGCAGAAGCTGGAAGAGTAAACCTGCGACAAACAAAAGCCCCGCCTGATCAAATCAGGCGGGGCTTTTTCGTTAACGCGTGAAGCTTAGTTCGAGCTGACAGCCGAACGTGGCATCACCGGCTGGTTGTCGTTGGAAATGGTCACTTCCACCCGACGGTTCATCGCACGGCCCGAGACGCTGCCGTTATCCGCCACCGGGTATTCCTTGCCATAACCCTGAGTCACGATGCGCGACGGATCGACGCCCATCTTGATCAGTGCGACCTGTACGGAAGTGGCGCGACGCTCGGACAGCGACTGGTTGTAGTTCGCCGAACCGGTGCTATCGGTATAACCCTCGACGATCACTTTGCGATCCGGGTTTTGCTGGAGGAATTGCGCCAGTTTGTTGATGTTCACCAGACCGCTGGATTTCAGGTCGGCCTTGTTGGTGGCGAACAGCACGTCACCGAAAGTCACCAGCGTACCGCGATCGGTCTGCTTGGCGTTGAGGCTGTCCTGCAGTTGCTTGATCTGTTGATCGCGGGCATCCAGACGAGCCTGGGCACGTTGGGCGGCGGCGTTCTTCAGGTTGTTTTCAGCGGTGCGCAGGGCGATGGTCTGCTTGGCCACTTCCACGCGCTGGTTGGTCAGGTAGGCCAGCTGGTCGACCTTGGATGCTTTTTCCTTGTCCAGATAGGCTTTGTCAGCCTTGTCCAGGTAATCGCTGGCGTCCTTGGTTTCCAGTGCCGCCACCTTGCTCGCCTGTGGGTTGGCCTGCAGGCCGGCATAGTTGGTGCGGGCCTGTTCCAGGTTCGGGTTGGGCGGCGTGGAGCAGGCAGCCAAGGCAACGCTTGCGGCCAGGAGAGCGGGGATCATCAGTTGTTTACGCATAATCGTTCGTCCTTTCTATCGATAAGAGATTCAGCCTTGCGGTCGGGATGCGCGCTTACTGCACGGTGCGCTGACTTTCCTGACGCAGTTCCTGAACACCTTTCTGGGAATCCTTCAGCGCCTGCTCGGCTTTCATCGCCTGAGCCTTGCGTTCGGCAACGCGGGCGTCCCACTCGGCTTGCTCGGCGAGCGTGCGGGCTTCGTCATACTTCTTGTCGTGCATGGCGATTTCGGCTTGCTTGAGCTTGTCCTGCGCCTGCTTCATTTCCACGGCGGCGAACTCGGTACCACCGGCGCTGACCGCGCTGTTGACCGCCGATTGAGTCACGGCGTACTGCTCGGTCGGAGGATTGCCGGCGCAGCCGGCCAGCACGAAGCTGGTACCGATGGCCAGGGCGGCCAGTTTCAGACCGCGCAGGTGAGAGAACGAGGTTTGGGTCTTCATGGTCTTCAACTCCATTGGTTAACTCCTTGGAAGCTTCGAAATCCATCCTGGTAGCGGAGCCGCAACCGTCATGTGCAAGTGCGTTTTGAAACGCTCGTTCCAGGCTTGGTTACCTGTTCCGACCGAAGGCATTTTTCAAAAGTTCAGAAAAGATGGCTCATCGCCCAAAAAAAATCTGACCGAACGGGCAAAGCTCTAAAGCGGGAACTTTGGCGGTGCTGAGGGATACGCGCGGGTGTTTCAAATGCCATAAACACACCTGTTTGCAGGCAGGAGTAAAGTCAATGTGGGAGCGAGCCTGCTCGCGAATCCGGTGGCACAGTCACTATCAATGTCGACTGATGCCCCGCTTTCGCGAGCAGGCTCGCTCCCACAGTTTTGATCTCATTGGTGTCAGTGTTTTTGTTTGCCGGCAGCAGCGCAGAGGTCTTGCAAATGCCTTCTCGAAAGCGCGAGAAAACGCGGTGTCGGACCGACATCTTCGTACAGCGGATCACCTTCTTCATCGGTAGCGACCACGGTCGAGCCTTTCACATACGGCAGGCTCGCTTCGAACTCTTCAAGCGCCGCGCCGATCAGTTCGCCGAGCAGTTCTTCGGCATGGCGTTTGGGGTACATCTCGGCGATTGCCGCCAGGCGTGCGGCAGCTTCCACATCCAGATGAATCGTGTAGCCGGTGTCGGTCAGGCGACCCTTGGCGGTTTCTTCCCAATGCTGGGCGAGTTCACGGATTTTCATGATGACCTCATGTCGTACCTGCTCGTGGCAGGTCTGGGTGAGTGTCCGCCGTCAGCCGGCGGCAAGCCGTTGTGGGGCTTACTGTTGAGACTAGCTTCAAGGAACAAGGTTTAAAGTCCCTTCGTCGTCTGCTTGTAAGAAGCGTCCCGGAGCGGCACTCTCTGCCCATCCACTCACTTGCGATCCGTTACCGATTACTGCTGGAGAGATGCCGATGACCGATATTGATGCACGCTTGCGCGAAGACGTTCACCTGCTCGGTGAGCTGTTGGGCAACACCATCCGTGACCAGTACGGCGAGGCGTTTCTCGACAAGATCGAGCAGATTCGCAAGGGCGCCAAGGCCGACCGCCGTGGCTCGATGGACGCCGAACTCAGCGCCAGCCTCAATCAATTGAGCGAGGACGAACTGCTGCCGGTGGCGCGGGCGTTCAACCAGTTTCTCAACCTGGCGAACATCGCCGAGCAGTACCAGCTCATCCATCGCCGCGAAGAGTCGCAGGCTGCGCCGTTCGAATCCCGCGTGCTGCCGGAACTGCTCGCCCGCCTGCGTCAAGAAGGGCACAGCGCCGACTCACTCGCCCGGCAATTGTCACGGCTGGAAATCGAGCTGGTGCTGACCGCGCACCCGACCGAAGTGGCCCGGCGCACGCTGATCCAGAAGTACGACGCGATAGCCGCGCAACTGGCGGCGCAGGATCACCGCGACTTGACCAGCACCGAGCGCGAGCAGATCCACAGCACCCTGCAACGGCTGATCGCCGAAGCCTGGCACACCGAAGAGATCCGCCGCACCCGCCCGACTCCGGTAGATGAGGCCAAGTGGGGGTTTGCGGTGATCGAGCATTCGCTGTGGCAGGCGATTCCCAACCACATGCGCAAGGCCGATCAGGCGCTGTTCGCCGCCACTGGCCTGCGTTTACCGCTTGAAGCGGCGCCGATCCGCTTCGCCTCTTGGATGGGGGGCGACCGTGACGGCAACCCGAACGTTACCGCAGCCGTGACCCGCGAAGTGCTATTGCTGGCGCGCTGGATGGCGGCGGATCTGTATTTGCGGGATGTCGATCACCTGGCAGCCGAACTGTCGATGCAGCAGGCCAGCGAGGCGCTCAAGGCCCAGGCCGGTGACAGCGCCGAACCCTATCGCGCAGTGCTCAAGCAATTGCGTGAACGCCTGCGTGCTACGCGCAACTGGGCCCATGCCTCATTGTCCGCAACTACCCCGGCACCGGCTGATGTGCTGCACAACAATCGCGACCTGCTCGATCCGCTGGAACTGTGCTACCACTCGCTGCACGAGTGCGGCATGGGCGTGATCGCCGACGGCCCGCTGCTCGACTGCCTGCGTCGGGCCGTCACGTTCGGGCTGTTCCTGGTGCGTCTGGATGTGCGTCAGGACGCGTCGCGCCACAGTGCAGCGATGACCGAAATCACCGATTACCTCGGCCTCGGGCGTTATGAGGATTGGGACGAAGAGCAGCGCATCAGCTTCCTGAGCCGCGAACTGCAAAACCGCAGGCCGCTGCTGCCGGCGTATTTCAAGCCTTCGGCCGACACCGCCGAAGTGCTCGCCACCTGCAAGGAAATCGCCGCCGCACCGGGTGCGTCGCTGGGCTCCTACGTGATCTCCATGGCCGGCGCCGCCTCTGATGTGCTGGCGGTGCAATTGCTGCTGAAAGAGTCCGGCGTATTGCGACCGATGCGTGTGGTGCCGTTGTTTGAAACTCTTGCCGACCTCGATAACGCCGGTCCGGTGATCGAGCGCCTGTTGCTGCTGCCGGGCTACCGCGCACGCCTGCAAGGCCCGCAGGAAGTGATGATCGGTTATTCCGACTCGGCCAAGGATGCCGGCACCACCGCCGCAGCGTGGGCGCAATATCGGGCACAGGAGCGGCTGGTGGAGATCTGTCGCGAGCAGCAGGTCGAACTGCTGTTGTTCCACGGTCGCGGTGGCACCGTGGGCCGTGGCGGTGGCCCGGCTCACGCGGCAATCCTGTCGCAGCCGCCGGGCTCGGTAGCCGGACGTTTCCGCACCACCGA
Organism: Pseudomonas bananamidigenes; assembly: GCF_001679645.1. Taxonomy (GTDB): domain Bacteria; phylum Pseudomonadota; class Gammaproteobacteria; order Pseudomonadales; family Pseudomonadaceae; genus Aquipseudomonas; species Aquipseudomonas bananamidigenes. Next base: position 68,006 of record NZ_LRUN01000039.1, read on the forward strand.
ACAGGGTGAAATGATCCGCTTCAAATTCGGCTTGCCGGACATCGCCGAGCAAAACCTCAATCTCTATCTGGCTGCCGTGCTCGAAGCGACCCTGCTGCCACCGCCGCCACCGACGCCGCAATGGCGGCATCTGATGGATGAACTGGCCGCCGACGGTGTCGCCGCCTACCGCGCCGTGGTGCGGGAAAATCCTCAGTTCGTCGAGTATTTCCGCCAGTCGACGCCGGAGCAGGAACTGGGGCGTCTGCCGCTGGGCAGTCGTCCGGCCAAGCGCCGCGCCGGTGGCATCGAAAGTCTGCGGGCGATTCCGTGGATCTTCGGCTGGACCCAGACACGCCTGATGCTGCCGGCCTGGCTCGGTTGGGAAACCGCACTGAGCAAGGCGCTGGAGCGCGGTGAAGGCGAACTGCTGGGACAGATGCGCGAGCAGTGGCCGTTCTTCCGCACCCGCATCGACATGCTGGAAATGGTGCTGGCCAAGGCCGATGCCGACATTGCTTTGTCCTACGATGAGCGATTGGTCGAGTCGGACTTGTTGCCTTTGGGTGAGCACTTACGCGACCTATTGTCGCAGGCATGTGCCGTGGTCCTCGGCCTGACCGGTCAGTCGCAACTGCTGGCACATAGCCCGGACACCCTGGAGTTCATCCGCCTGCGCAACACCTATCTCGACCCGCTGCATCTATTGCAGGCTGAATTGCTGGCCCGTTCGCGGCAGCCGAACGTTGAGCAGGACAGCCCGGTAGAACAGGCGTTGCTGGTGTCTGTGGCGGGGATTGCCGCCGGTTTGCGAAATACCGGCTAAGGTTTTCTGCGGGGGACGAGGCACCCGGCGTTCGCGTCGGGGGCCGTTTATCGAGTGTGGGAAAAATGCGGGCAAGCGACAGTTAATGACGGGGTTGCGACTTGGGGAACCGCGTCGCAAGGTCGCGGCAGACGCCGGTTTCTCCGACTTTTGGCGTCTTGTGTGGGGGCAGCCTGCTGTGTATCTTGGTCAGCCTCTGGCCGTTTGAGCGGTCACGACCCTATTTCCAGGATTTCGCCCCATGAGGCGAATCCGTTGTTTTGCAAAAGCTTTTTATAAAAAAATTGAGGAGCACATCTAATGCGCGTCATTCTGCTGGGAGCTCCCGGGGCCGGTAAAGGTACTCAGGCTAAGTTCATCACCGAGAAATTCGGCATTCCGCAAATCTCCACCGGCGACATGCTGCGTGCCGCGGTCAAGGCCGGCACCGAACTGGGCATCAAGGCCAAGGGCATCATGGATGCCGGCGGCCTGGTGTCGGATGACCTGATCATCGCACTGGTAAAGGACCGCATCGCCCAGGCTGACTGCGCCAAGGGTTTCCTGTTCGACGGTTTCCCGCGCACCATTCCTCAGGCTGAAGCGCTGGTGGCAGCCGGTGTCGAGCTGGATGCCGTGGTTGAAATCGCCGTTGAAGACGAAGAAATCGTTCAGCGTATCGCTGGACGTCGCGTTCACGAGGCCAGCGGCCGCGTGTATCACATCGTCTACAACCCGCCGAAAATTGCCGGCAAGGACGACATCACCGGTGAAGAGCTGGTGCAGCGCAAGGACGATACCGAAGAAACCGTGCGTCATCGCCTGTCGGTCTACCACTCGCAGACCAAGCCGCTGGTGGATTTCTACCAGAAGCTGTCGGCCGCCAACGGCAAGCCGAAGTACAGCCACATCCCGGGTGTCGGTTCGGTTGAAGCGATCACCGCCAAGGTGCTTGAAGCGCTTAGCTGAAAAACCTGATCCGCTGCATCATCCACGCCCGCTTGCGGGCCGTAGTTGTTTATACTGGCGCACTTTTCCCCACCTGATTTACGGACACATCGATGAGCACCTTGCTGGCCCTGGACACCGCGACTGAAGCTTGCTCCGTTGCCTTGCTGCATGACGGCAAGGTCACGAGCCATTACGAGGTGATTCCGCGCCTGCACGCGCAGAAACTGCTGCCGATGATCCAGCAACTGCTGGCGGACGCCGGCACCACCTTGCAGGCAGTGGACGCGATCGCCTTCGGTCGTGGCCCGGGCGCGTTCACCGGTGTGCGCATCGCCATCGGCGTGGTGCAAGGCCTGGCGTTTGCCCTGGATCGTCCGGTGTTGCCGGTATCGAACCTGGCGGTGCTGGCGCAACGTGCTTATCGCGAGCACGGTGTGAAACAGGTTGCGGCGGCCATCGATGCACGAATGGATGAAGTGTATTGGGGCTGCTATCGCGAGACGGCGGGAGAGATGCGTCTGGTCGGTACCGAGGCGGTGTTGCCGCCGGAAACCGTCGCACTGCCGGGTGATGCTGCCGGCGACTGGTTCGGTGCGGGCACCGGTTGGGGCTATGGCGAACGCCTGGCTGTTACGGCGAGCGGTACCGACGCAAGCATGCTGCCCCATGCCGAAGACCTGCTGACCCTGGCCCGGTTCGCCTGGGAACGTGGCGAGTCGATTGCGGCGGACGACGCCCAGCCGGTTTATCTGCGCGATAAGGTCGCCACGCCGAAAGCCCGCTGATTCACCCCGACCCGCTGGGAGTGAGCCTGCTCGCGAGGGCATCGTGTCAGCGTAAATTGATGTTGAATGTGCCGGCCTCTTCGCGAGCAGGCTCGCTCCCACAAGGTGCGGCGTTATGACTGAACGCTGCCAATCGTCCGTTTCCAACCCCGCGCTTTAAACCTTTTGCCTTTTATGTGTTCTAGTTATCACTCGGCGATTTGCTAAGTCGGTCAGGTGCCGCTAAATTGCCATCATCGATACCGAGCATGACGTTATGCGTATAGACGGCGTTTCCACTCATTCCTATCCCATCAAGCGCAAGCCTCGCAAAGGCAATCCGGCGCTGGATGAGTCCGTCGACGATATCGAAGGTGAACTGGAATTCCCCTCCGAGGCGCAACTGGCCGCCCGTGCTGCCAAATCCGCCGCGCAACGCCTGAGCAACCTGCCCGCCCGTCAACAGGACATGATTTATCACCGTGCGATGAAGAAAAGCGTGGCCATGGCCCTGGCCAGCTACCTGAGCACCGCCGGTTTTGTCGATTGGGAAGCGGACGTGCTGGGCCTTGATCTCTACATCTGATGGATCTGCCTTACTACCTCGGATGCCCGTCCTGGAGTGAAAACGCCTGGCGCGAGTATCTGTATCCGGCAGATGCCAGGACCACCGATTTCCTCGGCCTGTATTCGCAAGTGTTCAACGCCGTGGAAGGCAACACGACTTTCTACGCCAGTCCGTCGCCAGCCACCGTGCAGCGTTGGGCCGAAGTCATGCCCGAGCACTTTCGTTTCACCGCCAAATTCCCCGGCGACATCAGCCACGGCGGTGATCTGCGCGATCAACTGACCGCCGCGCAAAGCTTCATCCAGCTACTTGCTCCTCTCGGCGAGCGCGTGTCGCCGCTGTGGCTGCAACTGTCGAAAAGCTTTACTCCGCAGCGATTGCCGGAGCTGGCAGCCTTTATCGATGCGTTTGATCGACCGCTGGCGGTGGAAGTGCGCCATGAACAGTTCTTTGCCAAAGGCGAAAGTGAACGCCTGCTCAATCGCCTGTTGCTGGATCGCGGCGTCGAACGCATCTGCCTCGATCCGCGTGCGTTGTTCAGTTGTCTGTCCACCGAGTCTTCGGTGATTCACGCGCAATCGAAAAAGCCCCGCGTGCCGACGCGTCCGGCAGCGTTCACCCAATTCCCGCAGGTGCGCTTCATCGGCCATCCCGAACTTGAAGCCAATGATCCGTTTCTGGTGCCATGGGTGGCGAAGATCGCCGAGTGGATCGAAGAGGGCCGCACGCCGTACATCTTCCTGCACACCGCCGATAACATTCTGGCGGCGAAGCTGGCGCAACGGTTCCATGGGCAACTGATGCAACGTTTGCCTGGCCTGCCATCGCTGCCTGAGCTATACAGAGAACCCGCCGCCGAGCAACTTGACCTGCTCTGAGGCGGATTTTTTTCCTGCCCAGGAGCCTGTCCATGGACGCCCAAGCCCTAAAAGAACAAATCCGCAAAGCCGAAGCCTTCAAAGCGCTGCATGCGCGTCCCGGGATTTTCGTGATCCCCAATCCGTGGGATGCAGGTTCGGCGAAGATGCTTGCCAGCCTGGGTTACCAGGCGCTGGCGACCACCAGTGCCGGTCATGCGTTTTCTCAAGGAAAACCTGATGGTGCGTTGGGGCTCGAACAGACGCTGGACAACGTTCGGGCGATTGCCGCGGCCACGGACTTGCCGGTGGCGGTGGATCTGGAAAACGGTTTTGCCGACGACCCGACCGAGTCCGCGCAAAGCTTGCTGCGCGCAGCCGAGGCGGGTGCGGTGGGCGGTTCCATCGAAGATGCCACGGGACGTCCGGATGCGCCGATCTACTGTTTCGAACACGCCGTGGCGCGGATCGAAGCCGCGGTTGCGGCGGTGCGCACGCTGCCGTTCCCCTTCATCCTGACGGCCGCGCGGAAAACTACCTGCACGGTCATCCCGATATCAACGACACCATTCGCCGTTTGCAGGCGTTCGCCGAGGCCGGTGCCGACGTGCTCTACGCACCGGGGTTGAGAACGGCTGAAGAAGTATTGGCCGTGGTGCATGCAGTGGCACCGAAACCGGTCAACGTGCTGATGTCCGGTGGCCTTAAATTGACTGTGCAACAGTTGCAAGACATGGGCGTGAAGCGCATCAGCACCGGCTCGGCGCTGGCACTGGCGGCGTTTGGCGAATTTTTCCGGGCTGCCGAGGAAATCCAGCAGTCGGGCACGTTCGACTTCACCTCGCGATCGATGCCGTACGCCAGGGCCAATCAATTCTTCAAGGGTTGAAGTGAGGCGGGATCAGGCAGCGATGCGCAGGTTCTGCTGAACGATCGGGCGTACCCAGCCGTTATCGAAGTCCAGGGCTTTTTGCTGTTCGATGATTTCTTCCGGCGGGAATGGCGGATATGGCTGCAGAAGGTCCAGGTCGAACTCGGCAATCGGCAGATACAGCGGCTTCTTCTGCGGGGCAGGGCCAGGCTCAGGCAGCGGCTGGCCGTTGTTGATCACGATCGGGCGTACCCAGCTGCTGTCGAAGTCCTGCTGCTTTTGCTGAGTCTTGATGTCCTCCGGCGGGAACGGAGGGTACGGCTGGGCCAGTTCCATGTCGATTTCGGCGATCGGCAGTAACAGTGGCTCAGGCGGGCGAACCGGGGTGTCCACCACGTTGCATTCGCGCTGGTCGATGATGTGGGCGTGGAGTTCGCTGCCGATGGTCGGTTCTTCAGGGCTTTCCAGATCGACCGGCGGAAATGTACCGCAGGCCGGCACCCCATCACTCGATTGTTCGGCCAGTGCCTGGGCGAAGAAATCCTGCCACAGGTGACTGACGCCGCCCAATGCTTGAGTGTTATGACGGCTGAAATCGCCTGTGGGCGAAATGTAGCCAATCGATGTGGGAAGAATGCCTGACATTTTTTTCGGTCGACGCTCAGCTCTGGCAAAATGCGCGTTGATTGGGTTATCGGCGGTTTTTGCCGATCCTTAACTTTTTTGAGCGTGTTTTCATGATTGAGCAACCCGCGGCCTGCCGCATCCATGTCGAAGCACTCGGCCCGACGTTCGAGGCACAGGCCGGGCAATGGGCCGAGCGCCTGAATCTGCCGTTGCAGCTGGCCGATGGCGAGTTTGCCTTGCAGGTCGGCGAGCAGGGCTTGCAGCTGCAACAGTTGGGGCCGGATGCGCGGGCCCGGTACGGGTGGACTTCGTCGAGGGTGGGGCGGCCCATCGCCGGTTGTACGGTGGCGGCAACGGGCAGATGATCGCCAAGGCCGTGGGCATCGCCCAGGGCGTGCGTCCACGGGTGCTGGATGCCACGGCCGGCCTGGGCAAGGATGCGTTCGTACTGGCGAGCCTGGGGTGCGAGATGAGCCTGATCGAACGTCAGCCGCTGATCGGCGCATTGCTGGAGGATGGCCTGGCCCGGGCGGCGGAAGATTTCGACGTGGCGCCCATCGTGGCGCGGATGAAGCTGCTCAAGGGCAACTCCATCGACGTGATGCGCAACTGGGAAGGTGAACCACCGCAGGTGATCTATCTCGACCCGATGTTCCCGCACCGTGAGAAAACCGCCCTGGTGAAGAAGGAAATGCGCCTGTTCCGCCCGCTGGTGGGCGATGATCCGGATGCACCGGCACTGCTGGAAGCGGCGCTGGCGCTGGCCTCGCACCGGGTGGTGGTCAAGCGTCCGCGCAAGGCACCGTGCATCGACGGGCCCAAGCCGAGTCATGCGCTGGATGGCAAATCCAGTCGTTATGACATCTACCCGAAGAAAGCGCTCAAACCCTGAGACCGAGTCACCGCCCTTCGCGAGCAGGCTCGCTCCCACATTGGAATGCATTTCAAATGTGGGAGCGAGCCTGCTCGCGAAGGGGCCAGCCCAAACTCCGGATTTCTAGGGCCTGTAGGCCCGCATGAACAGCCCGACCACTTCCTGCACATGGCTTTCTGCTGCCTCGCCGGTCAGTGGTTCACCGCAGCCATAGAGCAGGCGGAAATTCCCCGCACCCTTGATCAGGCAGAAGAAGTGCTCGGCGGCGTTGTGCGGGTTGTCGATGCTCAGCACGCCGGTTTCATCGATCCGTCGCAGCAGCCTTTCCATGCCCTGCAGCATGCGCTGGGGGCCGGCCTCGAAGAAAATCAGTGACAGCTTCGGATCCTGACTGCCCAGGGCCATGATCAGGCGATGCAGGTTCACCGACTCATCGCTGTTGATCAGGTGATGGAAGCCTCTGGCAATGTTCAGCAACACATTTTCCACCGCGATGCCGTCCGGCAATTCGAAGAACAGCGGTGGCAATTGCTCCTCGCATCGGGCCACGACGGCGGCGGAAAACAGCGTTTCCTTGTCGTTGAAATGGCTGTAGACCGTCAGCTTCGACACGCCGGCCTCGGCAGCCACCGCGTCCATGCTGGTGTTGGCGTAGCCGTGACGCAGAAACAGGATTTTCGCCGCTTCGAGGATGGCCTGGCGCTTGGCCGGATCCTTCGGGCGGCCTGGGCCGTTTGGTGCTGAAAGAGTGTTCGGCATTCTTCGCTTTTAATACTGGACTGGTGAGTTTGCTATTAATAACATACCGGCCAGTATAATTATTCCAAGCCACCTTAGCGAAAGGTCCTTCACCATGTTCCGCCATGCGTTGTCTGTCGCGTTGCCAGTCAGTCTGGCTGTTTTTTTGTCGGCATGTGGCCAGGAGGAGGTCGCGCAAGTCAGCGTCCGACCGGCCATGGTGGTCCAGCCAGAGCCTTCGGTGCAGGCAATGGAAAGCTATCCGGGCGAGGTTCGCGCCCGGTATGAACCGGATCTGGCGTTCCGGATCGGCGGTAAAGTCAGCCGACGACTGGTCGAGGAAGGTCAGCGGGTGAAGGCCGATCAGCCATTGGCCGAGCTCGATCCGCAGGACGTGCGCCTGCAACTGGAAGCCACTCGCGCCCAGGTCACTGCCGCCGAAGCCAACCTCAATCTGGTGCGCGCCGAGCGTGATCGCTACAAGACGCTGATGGAGCGGCAGATGGTCAGTCGCTCGGCCTATGACAATGCCGAAAACCTCTACCGTTCCGGTGAGGCGCGCCTCAAACAGATCAAAGCCGAATTCAACGTCTCGACCAATCAGGCCAGCTATGCCGTTTTGCGCGCGCCCCAGGACGGAGTAGTGGCCAGGCGTACGGTGGAGGTCGGGCAAGTCGTGGCGGCGGGGCAAACCGTATTTACCCTGGCGACCGACGGCGAACGCGAAGTGTCGATCAGTCTGCCGGAACAAAGCTTTGGTCGGTTCAAGGTCGGTCAGCCTGTTTCTGTGGAGCTCTGGACTCAACCGAACCAGCGCTTCGCCGGCAAGATCCGTGAACTGTCGCCGGCAGCCGATCCGAAATCCCGTACCTTCGCCGCTCGCATCGCCTTCACCGCCGGCAACGCGCCGGTCGAACTCGGCCAGAGCGCCCGGGTGTTCGTGCAAACCGCTGACGTCATCCCGCTGTCGGTGCCGCTCTCGGCCCTGACCGCAGAAAACGGTGCGACCTACGTCTGGGTCGTGAGCGCCAACAACACCTTGAAAAAGACCCCCGTGCGCGTCGGTCCGTTCGGCGAGAAAACCGTGCCGGTTCTCGAAGGCCTCAACGCCAGCGACTGGGTCGTGGCTGCAGGCGTCCATGTTCTGCTGGAAGGGCAACAGGTGCGTCCCGTGGATCGCTCCAACCGTGTGGTCAAACTGGCGGACAAGGAGTAAGTCCCGATGCGCTTCAACCTTTCCGAATGGGCGTTGCGTAATCGCCAGATCGTACTGTTCCTGATGCTTCTGCTGGCCATCGTCGGCGCGTTGTCCTACAACAAGCTCGGTCAGAGCGAAGACCCGCCGTTCACCTTCAAGGCCATGGTCATCCAGACCCGCTGGCCCGGCGCCACGGCGCAGGAAGTCTCGCGTCAGGTCACCGAGCGCATCGAAAAGAAGCTGATGGAAACCGGCGAGTACGAACGCATCGTTTCGTTTTCCCGCCCCGGCGAATCCCAGGTCACTTTCATCGCCCGCGACTCGATGCATTCGGTGGAAATCCCGGACCTCTGGTATCAGGTGCGCAAGAAGGTCGGCGATATCCGCCAGACCCTGCCGCCGGGGATTCAGGGCCCCTTCTTCAACGATGAATTCGGCACCACTTTCGGCAATATCTATGCGCTGACCGGCGACGGTTTCGACTACGCCGTGCTCAAGGATTACGCCGATCGCATCCAGATCCAGCTGCAACGGGTCAAGGATGTGGGCAAGGTCGATTTGCTCGGGCTGCAGGACGAGAAGATCTGGGTCGAGCTGTCCAACGTCAAACTCGCCACCCTGGGCCTGCCGCTGGCTGCGGTTCAACAGGCGCTGGAAGAACAGAATGCGGTGTCCACTGCCGGCTTCTTCGAAACCGGCAGCGAACGCTTGCAACTGCGGGTCTCGGGGAATTTCCAGACGGTCGACGAGATCAGGAACTTCCCGATCCGGGTCGGCGATCGCACGTTCCGCATCTCCGATGTCGCCGATGTGCGACGCGGCTTCAACGATCCGCCAGCGCCGCGCATGCGCTTCATGGGCGAAGATGCGATTGGTCTGGCAGTGGCGATGAAGGACGGCGGCGACATCCTGGTGCTGGGCAAGGCGCTGGAAAGCGAATTCTCTCGCCTCCAGAAAAACCTGCCGGCCGGGATGCAACTGCGCAAGGTTTCCGATCAGCCGGCGGCGGTAAAAACCGGTGTCGGTGAGTTCGTCCAGGTGCTGGTCGAAGCGCTGGCCATTGTGCTGCTGGTGAGCTTCTTCTCCCTCGGTGTGCGCACCGGCATGGTGGTGGCGCTGACCATTCCGCTGGTGCTGGCGATGACCTTCGCCTGCATGTATTACCTCGGGATCGGCCTGCACAAGATTTCTCTCGGGGCGCTGGTGCTGGCGCTGGGCTTGCTGGTGGACGACGCGATCATCGCCGTGGAAATGATGGCGATCAAAATGGAACAGGGTTTCGACCGGATCAAGGCCGCCAGTTATGCCTGGACCAGCACCGCGTTCCCGATGCTTACCGGTACGCTGATCACTGCCGCAGGCTTCCTGCCGATTGCCACTGCCCAGTCCGGCACCGGTGAATACACCCGCTCGATTTTCCAGGTCGTCACCATCGCGTTGCTTGCTTCGTGGGTGGCGGCGGTGATGTTCGTGCCGTACCTCGGGGAAAAGCTGCTGCCGGATCTGGCGAAAATTCATGCGGCCAAACACGGTGGCGACGGTCAACCGGACCCCTATGGCACGCCGTTCTATCAAAGGGTCCGACGGCTGGTGGAATGGTGCGTGCGTCGGCGCAAGACGGTGATCGTGCTGACGGTGGGACTGTTCGTCGCTTCGGTGATGCTGTTCAAGTTTGTCCCCCAGCAGTTCTTCCCGGCGTCCAACCGCCTGGAACTGATGGTCGATCTCAAACTGGCGGAAGGCGCTTCGCTGTCCAACACCACCGCCGAGGTCAAACGCCTGGAAGCGATGCTCAAGGACCGCGCCGGCATCGACAATTACGTGGCCTACGTCGGCACCGGTTCACCACGTTTCTACCTGCCGCTGGATCAACAATTGCCGGCGGCGAGCTTCGCCCAGTTCGTCGTGCTGGCGAAAACCATCGAGGAGCGTGAAGCACTGCGCACGTGGCTGATCGATACCTTGAACGAACAGTTCCCGGCCCTGCGCTCACGGGTCACGCGGCTGGAGAACGGACCACCGGTCGGCTATCCGGTGCAGTTTCGCGTGACTGGCGAGCACATCGAGGAAGTCCGTGCGCTGGCCCGGAAAGTCGCAGCCAAGGTGCGTGAGAATCCGCACGTGGTGAACGTGCATCTGGACTGGGAAGAGCCGAGCAAGGTCGTGTACCTGAACATCGATCAGGACCGCGCCCGGGCGCTGGGGGTGAGCACGGCGAACCTGGCGAAATTCCTTCAGAGTTCGCTGACCGGTTCCAGTGTCAGCCAGTACCGCGAAGACAACGAGCTGATCGAAATCCTCCTGCGCGGCACCGTGCACGAGCGCACCGAGCTGTCGCTGCTGCCGAGCCTGGCAGTGCCGACCGACAATGGTCGCAGCGTTGCGCTGTCGCAGATCGCCACCCTGGAATACGGTTTCGAGGAAGGCATCATCTGGCACCGCAATCGCTTGCCGACCGTGACCGTGCGGGCCGATATCTACGGCAAGGAGCAACCGGCTACGCTGGTGAAGCAGATTCAGCCGACCCTCGATCCGATCCGTGCCGAATTGCCTGACGGTTATCTGCTGGACGTCGGCGGCACCGTGGAAGACTCCGAGCGCGGCCAGAAATCGGTGAATGCCGGTGTGCCGATGTTCATTGTCGTGGTGCTGACGTTGCTGATGGTGCAACTGCGCAGCTTCTCACGTACGGCGATGGTGTTCCTGACGGCGCCGCTGGGGTTGATCGGGGTGACGCTGTTTCTGTTGGTATTCCGCCAGCCGTTCGGGTTCGTGGCGATGCTGGGGACGATTGCGCTGTCGGGGATGATCATGCGCAACTCGGTGATTCTGGTGGATCAGATCGAGCAGGATATTGCGGCGGGCCTGAAGCCCTGGCAGGCGATTATCGAGGCGACGGTACGGCGGTTCCGGCCGATTGTGCTGACCGCGCTGGCGGCGGTGCTGGCGATGATTCCGTTGTCGCGCAGTGTGTTTTTCGGGCCGATGGCGGTGGCGATCATGGGCGGGTTGATTGTGGCGACGGCTCTGACGCTGTTGTTTTTGCCGGCGTTGTATGCGGCCTGGTTCAGGGTGCGTAAGGAGGCTTGATTGGGTTTGGTGAGCGTGGCGGCCTTTGGGCCGGCCAGGCTGCTGGGGTTTGGATGAATATCCGTTTTTGCGGGTGTTGCGGCTGGCGGTTTCGCCCTTACGGCGAGTCCCTTT
>NZ_LRUN01000004.1 GCF_001679645.1 Pseudomonas bananamidigenes
ACCAACGCCGACCTGACCATCACCAACGGTACGTTGAGTGCCGTCAGCAGCAGCGATGGTGGCATCACCTGGACCGCGACCTTCACCCCGGCGGCGGGGATCACCGACACCACCAACGTGATCACCCTGGACAACACCGGCATCGCCGACCTGGCGGGCAACGCCGGCAGCGGCACCACCGACTCCAACAACTACGCGGTCGACAGTCAGCGCCCGACGGCCACGATTGTCATGAGCGACAGCGATTTGCGCCCCGGCGAAACGGCGCTGGTGACCATTACCTTCAGTGAGGCCGTGACCGGTTTCGACAACTCGGATCTGAGCGTCGCCAACGGCACCTTGAGCAATGTGACGTCGAGCGACGGTGGCGTTACCTGGACGGCCACGTTCACCCCGAATATCGGTGTCACCGATCTCACCAACCTGATTGTCCTGAACAATACCGGCATCGCCGACCTGGCCGGCAACAGCGGCACCGGCACCACCAGCTCGGCCAACTACCAGGTGCAGACCCAGGTGCCGACCGCCACCATCGTGGTTGCCGACACATCGCTCAGGGCCGGGGAAACCTCGTTGGTGACCATCACCTTCAGCGAGGCGGTCAGCGGTTTCGACAACAGCGACCTGACCATCGCCAACGGTACGTTGAGCAACGTCAGCAGCAGCGACGGCGGTATCACCTGGACGGCGACCCTCACGCCGACAGCCAATGTCAGCGACGCCACCAACCTGATCACCCTGAACAACGCCGGCGTGACCAATCTGTCGGGCAACAGCGGCATCGGTACGACCGACTCCAATAACTTCGCCATCGACACCGCGCTGCCGACCGCCACCATCGTGGTCGCCGACAATCGCCTGGGCATCGGTGAAACCACCACCGTGACCATCACCTTCAGCGAAGCGGTCAGCGGTTTCGATCTGTCGGACCTCAGCGTCGCCAACGGCACCCTGTCCAATCTGAGCAGCAGTGACGGCGGCGTGACCTGGACCGCGACCCTGACGCCGACTGCCGGGATCAACGATGCGACCAACCTGATCATCCTCGACACCGCCGGCGTGCAGGATCTGGCCGGCAACGTCGGGGCGAGCATCGCCATCTCCAACAACTACATCCTCGACGCGACCCGGCCGACGGTGAGCATCGTGGTCGCCAACCCGCACCTGGGCATCGGCCAGACCACCACGGTCACCTTTACCTTCAGCGAGGCGGTGAACAACTTCGATCTGTCGGACCTGAGCGTGACCAACGGGGATCTGAGCAACCTGAGCAGCAGCGACGGCGGCAAGACCTGGACCGCGACGTTCACGCCGACCGCGAATGTCACCGACCCGAGCAATTTCATTGCCCTGGACACCAGCAACGTCACTGATCTGGCGGGCAATGCCGGCAGCACGGTGGCGGTGTCGAACAATTACGCCCTCGACAGTGAACGGCCGACCGCCACGGTTGTGGTTGCCAATCCGAATCTGGGCATCGGCCAGACCTCGCAGGTGATCATTTCCTTCAATGAGGCGGTCACCGGTTTCGACCTGTCGGACATCAGCGTGGCCAACGGCACCTTGTCCAACCTGAGCAGCAGCGATGGTGGCAAGACCTGGACCGCGACTCTCACGCCGAACGCCAACGTCAACAGCGCCAGCAATGCGATCAGCGTCAACAGCGCCGGGGTCAGCGACCTGTCGGGCAACAGTGGCAGCGGAATCAGTCAGTCGGGCAACTATGTGATCAACACGGTGCCTGCCGTTTCGCCGACTTCACCGCTCGTCGTGGTGCCGCCGGACCCTGAGTTCCGCAGCAGCGACCCGGTCGTGCAGCCACCGCTGCCGAACGTGCCACTGCAACCGCTGGTCTTTGCGCCACCCACCGGTGACCTCGGTTCACCGTTGACCTTCCCGCCGCTGTTCGAGCAGCGGGTATTGGGTAACGGCCTGCGTCCTCTGGGTGACATCTTCATCAACCACGGTGCCTTGAGCCCAAGCTTTATCGCTCAGGTCTTTGGCAGCAGCGAAAGCGGCGGTGACGGTTCCGGCCATGGCTTCCTCGGCTTCGGCGGTGGCGATGGCGGCGTGTTCGCCAGCAGCACCCTGTCGAGCTTCTTCAACCAGAACAGTGCTGCCGAGCGGGATTCCTTGAACACGTTCGGCAGCCATTCGCTCAAGGGCGGCGATATCTCCCAGGGGCTGCGCGGTGTGTTCGGCGCGCCGACCCTGGGCCAGCAACTGCAACAGATCAAGGACAGCGAGCAGCATCGGGTGGATAACCTGGCCGCGGCGCTGCAACAGGCCGGCATCAGCGAAATGCCGGCCTGACCAACCAGAACAATTCAACAATTATGCGGGACCCAAGGGGCGATCCAGGGATGAAGAAAGGTCAGAAACTGTTCGGCGCCAGCCTGCTGGCGCTGGCGATCAGCGGATGTGCAGTCACCAGTGAACCGATCGAACGCAGTGTCAGCGAGCAACGGGCCAAAGCCGACCTGCAAACCATGTACAAGGGCCAGGAACCGCTGCGCGGTCCGCTGACCCTGCATCAGGCCATGGCCCGCGCGGTGAAATACAACCTCGAAGGACGCCTGAAGATCATGGAGGAAGCGCTGGCCAAGCGGCAGCTCGACCTCGCCAGTTTCGACATGTTGCCGCGCATGGCGCTGGACGCCGGTTACGTCGGGCGTAACAACGTCAGCGCTTCCAGCAGTCAGAGCGTGCGCACCGGCACCCAGTCCCTGGAGCCCTCGACCTCCCAGGACCGTGACCGTAACGTCGCCGACCTGACCATGGTCTGGAACGTGCTCGATTTCGGTGTCAGCTACATCAACGCCAAACAGCAGGGCGACCAGCGCCTGATCGTGCAGGAGCGCCGGCGCAAGGTGATCAACACCATCGTTCAGGACGTTCGCTCGGCCTATTGGCGGGCGATGGCGGCCGAGCGTCTGCTCAAGCAGATCGACAGTCTGATGGCGCGGGTCGACAGTGCCCGGCGCAACAGTGAAAGCATGAGCGAGCAACGCATCGGCGATCCGGTGCAGTCCCTCGGCTACCAGCGTTCGCTAATCGAAGCCACCCGGCAACTGGAGGAACAGCGCCGCGCACTGTCGCTGGCGAAAACCGAGCTGGCGACCCTGATCAACCTGCCGATGGGCACCAACCTGACCTTGGCAACCGACGACGGTTATCAGATCCCGGAACTCAAGGTCGATATCGCCAAACTGGAACAGGAAGCCCTGACCAGCCGCCCGGAATTGCGCGAGCAGGATTACCAGACCCGGATCAGCGCCGCCGAAACCCGCAAGGCCATGTTGCGAATGCTGCCGGGCCTGGAGTTTTCCGCCGGCGGCCACTACGACAGCAACTCGTTTCTGGTGAACGATCGCTGGGCCGACTATGGCGTGAAGGTGACCTGGAACCTGTTCAACGTGATCTCCGCGCCGGCGGCCATCGATGTGGCCAAGGCCGGTGAAGAAGTCGCCACCGCACGCCGTCAGGCCATGTCGATTGCGGTGCTGGCGCAGTTGTACGTGGCCAACGCCAACTATCAGGAGGCGTTGCGTCAGTTCAAGACCAACCAGCAATTGTCGGATATCGACGGGCAAATCGTCGGCCAGTTGCGCAACCGCCATCAGGCGGCGGGCATCGGCGAACTGGATCTGATCCAGGGCGAACTGAACAACCTGCAGGCGGACTTGCGTCGCGATCTGTCCTACGCCGACCTGCGCAATGCCTACGGTCAGATCTTCGCCAGTGCCGGGCTCGATCCGTTGCCGGATCAGGTGCAGTCGACAGAAGTGCAGTCGATTGCCACGGCGCTGGCCAACCGCGAGGCGGCGTGGGCCTCGGGGGATATTTCGGTGCCGGTGGCCCGCCCGGCGGCGAAGTAAGCGATGAGTCGGCCGGCGTATTCGCGCCTGCCGGTCTCTGTGGATCTGCCGTTGCTGTTGCAGGCGTTGTCGGCAATTGACGGTCGGGATTGGCGCGGCCATTTCAACACCGCGTATTTCAAGGGTGACTGGAATGGCGTGGCGCTGATTTCCGCTGCCGATGCCTTGACCGAGTTGTCACCCGGTACCGCCGAAGCGGTGCCGCGCCGTCTCTGGTTGAACGACTGCCGCTGGCAACAGGCGTTGCGCGACCTGCCTGTGGAAATCGTCAGTGCCCGGCTGCTGCGATTGGGACCGGGCGGGCAGATCCATGAGCATCGCGACTACGATCTCGACGGTGAAAACGCCGATCTACGTCTGCACATTCCGTTGCTCAGCCCGCCCGCCGTGGACTTCTGGCTCGATGGCTTGCGCATGCCGATGGCGGCAGGGGAGTGCTGGTTTCTGGATCTTGCGCGACCGCATCGGGTCGACAACCGCGACAGCACGGCGCGCATTCATCTGGTACTCGATTGCCGTCCCGGCGCCTGGCTGGAGCGGATGATTGCCGAGGGACTGCCGAGCACTCCGCAGCCTGATGCGCAAGACTCGGCATTACAGCGCTTTGAGCGTCTGCTGGTCGCGGATCCGTCGCTGTCCGCAGCTTTGCAGGCACTGCACGACCCCGAAGCGTTTATCCAGCAGACACTGGCATTGGCCGCCGGGCGCGGTTTGTCTTTCTCCCGGGAAGAACTGCTGGCGGCGATGCGCACGGGACGTCGATCCTGGAACGAACAATGGCGAGCCTGAATCTGCACGGCTGGTTGCCGATCCGCATCTGGAAAGCCACCGGGCAATGGCAGGTCGACTGGTGCTGGTTCGGTGATTCGCCCCTGTGCCAGCCGTTTTTTCGCGAGGCGGTGGAGCAGGCGCTGCAGCTGCCGTTCAATCAGGCGTTTCGTCGGCAAACGCCCTTGTCGACGCTTGCCGATTGGCAAGCGGTCAGCCCGGGTCTGGCACCGAGCGCTTTCATCCTGCATGCCTCGCGCTGCGGTTCGACGTTGATCAGCCAGATGCTGGCGCGGCTCGATGATCACATCGTGATCTCGGAACCTCCGCCCCTCGATAGCTTGCTGCGCAGTGATCTGACGGATGTCGAACGTCGGGCAGCCATCGCAGGATTGCTCTCGGCCTACGGACAGCGTCGGCGCGGCATGGAACAACGACTGGTGATCAAACTCGATGCCTGGAACATCGGCGAATGGCCGTCGCTGCGGGCGTGCTTCCCCGATACACCATGGCTGTTTGTCTATCGCGATCCGCTGGAAATCGCCGTTTCGCATCTGCGGCGTCCGGGCATGCATATGGTGCCGGGCATGCTCGGTGAATGTGTGCTGGACGATGGTTTGCCGTTCGTGGGGCGTGAGGACTTCATCGCCCGACGACTCGGTCGCTTGCTGGAGGCTGGGCGTTTGCATTGCGCAGCGTCGGGCGGTCTGGCGGTGAATTACAGCGAGTTGCCCGAGGCCATGGCGGGACGTCTGGCGAGTTTTTTCCGCCTGAACGCCACGCAAGGCGAAAAGGCCCTGGCAGGCTCTGCGCCGCATGCGAAACAGCCGTCTCAGATGTTTGTCGCCGACGGCGACAGCAAGCGCCGCGAAGCCTCGGCGCTGTTACGGGCGCAAGTGGAGCGTTGTGCGCGGGCACCCTATGAAGCGCTTGAGTGCCTGCGCCTTCACGACTTGGCCGATTGATCCGCCATCCCCTTGAGCAACTCGATCGGCAACGGGAAGACAATGGTCGAACTCTTGTCACCGGCGATCGAACTGAGGGTCTGCATGTAGCGCAATTGCATGGCACCGGGCTGGCGGCCCAGCATCTCGGCGGCCTGCATGAGTTTTTCCGAGGCCTGCAATTCGCCTTCGGCGTGGATCACCTTGGCCCGCCGTTCCCGTTCGGCTTCAGCCTGCCTGGCGATGGCGCGGATCATCGATTCGTTGAGGTCGACGTGTTTGATTTCGACATTGGCGACTTTGATACCCCAGGCGTCGGTCTGGGCATCGAGCACTTGCTGAATGTCGATGTTCAACTGTTCGCGCTCGGCCAGCAGTTCGTCCAGTTCATGCTTGCCGAGCACTGCGCGCAGAGTGGTCTGGGCCAGCTGGCTGGTGGCAGTCAGAAAGTCCTCGACCTGGATGATCGCCTTCTGCGGGTCGAGCACCCGGAAGTACAGCACCGCGTTGACCTTGACCGAGACGTTGTCGCGGGTGATCACATCCTGCGGTGGCACATCGAGCACGATGGTGCGCAGATCGACCCGGACCATTTGCTGTACCACCGGAATCAGCAGAATCAGCCCCGGCCCCTTGACCTGCCAGAAGCGCCCGAGCTGGAACACTACACCCCGTTCGTATTCACGCAGGATGCGAAACGTCGAGCCGGCCATGGCAATCAGCAACAGCAGCAGCGCGACAAAACCGATTTGCAGACCCATGATCACTCTCCGAGCGGTGCCGCATCAGTCGCGGCCACTTGCAGCAACAAGCCCCTGCGCCCGACCACCCGCACCGGTTGCCCGGTGTGCAGCGGTGTGGCACTGAAAACTTGCCAGCGTTCTCCCTGTAGTTGCACCCAGCCGTTGCGGGTGTCCTGCGATTCCACCACGGTCACCGCCGTCACACTGCCGACCAGGCCGGCGTCGCCGCTGACCGGGTGGCGTGGCCGGGTTCTCAGCGCGCGAATAAGCAACGCGATCAGCAACAGGGCGCTGACCAGACCCAGGCCGATCATCATCGGTACCGGCAATTCGGCGTTGCTCAGGATCAGGGCACCGATCACGAACATGACGATGCCGCCCAGGCCAATCATGCCGTAGTTGGGCAGCGCGGCTTCGGCGATCAGAAACACGATGCCCAGGGTGATCAGCCACAGGCCGATCGGGCTGGCGGCCGGTAGCGAAGTGTCCGCCGCCAGCGCCGATCCGCTCAGCAGCAACAGGGCAAATACACAGCTACGGATGTTCACGTGACCCTCCGGGAGAGTCAGGGATTCTCTTTACAGTCTAGTCGAGCCCGGGGCTTGACGAATTCCGGTCGACTTGCCCGTGCCGCCAGTGAGCGGAATTCCCTGCGTCCGCGGCGTGTCCGACTAGACTTTCAAGAGCGGGAAAAAACGTTCATCACTGCCCGCCACGCAGCGTCGGCGGGCACCGAGGTGCATCATGCGCATGGCAAAAAAAGTGCAGAGCAGCCTGACCCGGGCGCAATGCGAATACGACATCGTCGCCCATCCGCACTCCAGCAGCAGCCTGGAAACGGCGCGGGTTGCGGGAATTCCGGCGGAACGGGTGGCCAAATCGGTAATCCTCGACGACCGCCACGGGCATTACCTGATGGCCGTGCTGCCCGCCAGCCGCCATCTGGACCTGAGCAAGGTGCGCACCAGCGGCGAGTGGCAGATCACCCGCGAAAGCACCCTGGCGCACCTGTTCGATGATTGCGAACGCGGCGCGGTGCCGCCATTGGGTGATTCCTATGGCCTGGACATGGTCATCGACCCGCTGGTGACCCGGCAGAAAGACATCTACCTGGAGGCCGGCAACCACAACAACCTGCTGCACATGAGCATGCCCGAGTTTCTGAGAATGGTGCCCCATGCGCAGGTGCGTGAGTTGAGTCAGTAGGTTTTTTCGGCGTCCGGGCCGAAGCCAATCGTCAGCAGGCTTGCTTCCACAGGCGCTGCGATAAGCCTGTGGGAGCGAGCCTGCTCGCGAAAAATCTTTCACACCCTATAAATCTCGCAGGAGTTGCGACATGGAAAACCCGACGCACAGCCTTCCGTCCCTGTTCAAACAACTCGGCCTGCCCAACGACCCGGTCAGCATCGACCAGTTCATCGCCGCCCATTCCCCGCTCAAGCCCGAACTGCACCTGTGTGACGCGTTTTTCTGGACCAAAAGCCAGGCGGATTTCTTGCGGGACGAGATTCTTGACGATGCGGATTGGGCGGAGGTGGTGGATCAGCTGGATGTGATGTTGAGGAAGGGGCGGGCGGGGTAGCAGTCAGTCTGCCGTTCGTAAGTCGGGTTAACTCATCCGGTTGCCTGTGATGATTATTTAGACCAGAATCACGACCTCAATTGAGGTCTTTTATTATGCAAAGTGTTCTGGCCGATATGGCTGTCAGTGTTTCTGAACTGAAAAAAAATCCTTCTGCGGTGCTCAACGGCGCGCATGGAGGAGCGGTAGCTGTCCTGAATCACAACCGGGTCATGGGGTACATGGTGCCGGCTGACGTTTACGAAGCGCTGATGGAGCGGCTTGACGATCTCGAGTTGGCAGAAATCGTTCGTTCGCGCAGTCATGAGACTCCCATACCGGTGAGTCTGGATGACCTATAAGCTCGAATTCCTGCCTTCTGCTCACAAAGAGTGGAACAAACTGGGTCATACGCTGCGCGATCAATTCAAGAAGAAACTGGCTGAGCGCCTGGAGCGTCCTCGTATTCCAGCTGATTCCCTGCATGGGATGCCTGACTGTTACAAGATCAAACTCAAGGCATCCGGTTATCGCCTGGTTTACCAGGTGATCGAAGAGCGGGTGGTTGTCTCGGTAGTCGCGGTCGGTAAGCGTGAGCGTGGAGATGTTTACGAGAGCGCCAAGCGACGTTGAGTTAAGGCTGCCTGCCAATCTGTTTCAAAACTTGACTGAATTTCCCCTCCAATGCCATATTGATAGTTAGCAAACTAACAGTGTGTGCATTCCCTCGTGCCGAACGACCTCGAATCCCTCCAGATGAACATCAGCAGTGCCATGGTGGTGGCCGCCAGGCATTGGCGGAAGATCTGCCAGACCACGCTGGTCAACTACGGAATTTCCGAAGCCTGCGCCGTCCCGCTCTTGATGATCGGACGTCTGGGTGAGGGTGTGCGTCAGGTGCAGGTGGCGCAGGCAGCGGGGATGGAGAGCCCTTCGCTGGTGCGGTTGCTCGATCAGCTGTGTCACGCCGGCTATGTGTGCCGCACTGAAGACGCCCAGGATCGCCGGGCCAAATGCCTGAGCCTGACCGACACCGGCCGCGAGCTGGTGCAAGCGGTGGAAACCGAACTGGTGCGTCTGCGTCATGAGGTGCTCGAAGGCATCGACCAGAGTGATCTGGCAGCTACGCTTCGAGTATTGAGAGCTTTCGAGGCGGCGAGCCCGCCAGCGGTGATCCATCCGTGAACGGCTTTTTTACCGGCATTCCTCCGGCCCGCGACTGGTTCTACGGGATCCGTACTTTCGCGGCCTCGATGATTGCGCTGTACATCGCCTTGCTCATGCAGATGCCGCGTCCGTATTGGGCGATGGCCACGGTGTACATCGTCTCCAGCCCGTTTCTCGGCCCGACCAGTTCCAAGGCGTTGTACCGGGCGATCGGTACGTTCCTCGGCGCTGCCGCGGCGGTGCTGTTCGTGCCGATGTTCGTCCAGAGCCCGTACGTGCTGGTGGTGGTCATCGCGTTGTGGACCGGGATTCTGCTGTTCCTGTCTCTGCATCTGCGCACCGCCAACAACTATGCGTTGATGCTCGCCGGCTACACCTTGCCGCTGATTGCCCTGCCGGTGGTGGATAACCCGCTGGCGGTGTGGGACGTGGCGGAGGCACGTACCGAAGAGATCTTCCTCGGCATCGCGGTGGCGGCGGTGGTCGGTGCGATGTTCTGGCCTCGGCGCCTGGCGCCGGTGTTCAACGATGCCGTAGGCAAGTGGTTCGCCGATGCGACCACTTACAGCCTGAAATTTCTCAGCCGTGACGTGAATCCCGAAGAAGTCACCGCCCTGCGCATGGCCATGGTCGGCAGTTTCAACAGCCTGGAATTGATGATCGGCCAGTTGCCCCACGAAGGCGCGCGACCGCAGACGGTACGCAACACCAAGGAACTGCGCGGGCGAATGATTCATCTGCTGCCGGTGATCGATGCGCTGGAAGATTCGCTCTACGCTCTCGAACGGCGCACGCCGGAACTGGTGGAAAAATTCGCGCCGCTGCTCAGCGCCACCTGCGAATGGCTCGGTTTCAAGGATGCCGATCTCGACCGCTGGCAAGCCCTGCGCAATCGGCTCGAAGCCTTGCAGCCAAGTGCCGAAGCACTGGAAGACCGCAAGCAATTGCTGTTTTCCAACGCGCTGTACCGCCTCGGCGAATTCATCGATCTGTGGCAGGACTGCCGCAGTCTGCAGGACGCGATCCTGTGCGAACGCCAGGACAGCTGGCGTGCGGTCTATCGCCATTGGCGCCTCGGTCGTCTGACGCCGTTCCTGGACCGTGGGCTGATGCTGTATTCGGTGGCTTCGACCATTCTGGCGATCATCGTCGCCTCCGTGCTGTGGATTCTGCTGGGCTGGACCGACGGCGGCAGTGCGGTGATTCTGGCGGCGGTGTCGTGCAGTTTTTTCGCCTCGATGGACGACCCGGCGCCGCAGATTTACCGGTTCTTTTTCTGGACCGGAATGTCGGTGTTGTTTGCCAGTCTGTACCTGTTTCTGGTGCTGCCGAACCTGCATGACTTCCCGATGCTGGTGCTGGCGTTTGCCGTTCCGTTCATCTGCGTCGGCACCCTGACGGTGCAACCACGGTTCTATCTCGGCATGCTGCTGACGCTGGTGAACACGTCGTCGTTCATCAGCATTTCCGGTGCGTATGACGCCGACTTCTTTGCGTTCGCCAACTCCAACCTGGCGGGCCCGATGGGCCTGTTGTTTGCGTTTATCTGGACCCTGATCACCCGCCCGTTCGGTGCTGAACTGGCGGCCAAGCGCCTGACCCGTTTCAGCTGGAAAGACATCGTCAACATGACCGAACCGGCGAACCTCGCCGAGCACCGGCAACTGGGTGTGCAATTGCTCGACCGCCTGATGCAGCACCTGCCGCGTCTGGCGCTGACCGGTCAGGACACCGGCATCGCCATGCGTGAAGTGCGCGTGGGCCTGAACCTGCTTGATCTGCTGGCCTACACCCCACGCGTGACCGGTGCGCCGAATGCGTTGTTGCAGCAAGTGGTGGCTGAAGTCGGCGAGTATTTCCGCGCCTGCCTCAAGGCCGGCGAGCGCTTGCCGGCGCCGAGCGCCTTGCTGATGACCATGGACCGCACCCGTCGTGCGCTCAACGGCCACGGCGATGAAGAAACCCGCCTGCACCTGTTGCACGCCTTGAGCGGTTTGCGGCTGGCGCTGTTGCCCGGCGTCGAATTCGTCTCCAGCGCCGAGCCCGAAGAACCCCTGCCCGAAGGAGCGCCCCTGTGATCGGTGATCTGGATATCAGCGGCATCTTCCTGCCGACCCTGCTGGTGCTGATGGGCATCACCTATGTGCTGTTCGTGCTGGTACATGGCGTGCTCACACGTCTGCATTTCTACCGTCTGGTCTGGCACCGGGCATTGTTCAACGTGGCCCTCTACGCCGTGATGCTGTACGGCGTGGACGCACTCAGTCGATACCTGATGACATGAAAAAACCGTTTTTGACTATCGGTCGCGTGATGCTGACCTTGCTGATCGTGGCTTTCGCCGTCGTCGTGGTCTGGCGCATGGTGATGTATTACATGTTCGCCCCCTGGACCCGTGACGGCCACATCCGCGCCGATATCGTGCAGATCGCTCCGGACGTGTCCGGGCTGATCCAGCAGGTCGAGGTCAAGGACAACCAGTTGGTGAAGCGCGGTCAGGTGCTGTTCAGCATCGATCAGGACCGCTTCAAACTGGCGTTGCGTCAGGCCAAGGCGGCCGTTGCCGACCGCGAAGAAACCCTCGCCCAGGCCCAGCGTGAAGCCAAGCGTAACCGGGGCCTGGGTAATCTGGTGCCGACCGAGCAACTGGAAGAGAGTCAGTCGAAAGTCGCCCGCGCGCAATCGGCACTGGCCGAAGCGCTGGTGACCGTGGACAGCGCCCAACTGAACCTCGACCGTTCGGTGATCCGCAGCCCGGTGGACGGCTATGTCAACGATCGGGCGCCGCGTGCCCAGGAGTTCGTCACCGCCGGGCGTCCGGTGCTGTCGGTGGTCGACAGTAACTCGTTCCACATTGACGGCTATTTCGAAGAGACCAAACTCGATGGCATCCACATCGGTCAGTCGGTGGACATTCGTGTGATCGGCGACCGCGCCCGTTTGCGCGGACATGTCGAGAGCATCGTCGCCGGTATCGAGGACCGTGACCGCTCGAGCGGCAGCAACCTGCTGCCCAACGTCAACCCGGCGTTCAGCTGGGTGCGACTGGCCCAGCGGATTCCGGTGCGTATCGCCTTCGACGACGTACCGCAAGACTTCCGCATGATCGCCGGGCGTACCGCCACGGTGTCGATCATCGATGATCAACAGGAGCCCGCAAAATGAGCAGGGCCCTGATGATCGTCGGTCTGGGCATGATGCTGTCGGCCTGTTCCATGGTCGGGCCGGACTATCACTTGCCCGCCGACGCAGCGATTCAGCGCAAGGATTTTCAAGGCGACCTGGCGGTGGCCGGCAAGCCTGTGGTTTCCAGTCCGGTGCCGGCGGACTGGTGGCGGCTGTATCGGGATCCGCGCCTGGATCAACTGGTGCAGCAGGCCATGGCGTCCAACACCGATCTGCGGGTGGCGGCGGCGAATCTGTCGCGGGCCCGTGCGCAGGTCGACGAGGCCGAGGCGGCCGGTGGCTGGAGCGGCGGCGTGAAAATGGGCGCCCAGCGTTTGCAGGAGTCCGGTCAGGCGTTCCTGCTGCCGGAGAAAGTTCCGGTGGCCAATGTCGCCGACATCGGCATCAGTGCCTCGTATCAGTTCGATCTGTGGGGCGTTTTGCAACGCGGGATCGAAGCGGCGAAAGCCAACGCCGATGCAACCCAGGCCGCAGCCGATACCGCACGCATCACTCTGGTGGCCGATGTCGTCCGGGCCTATACCCAGGTCTGTGCGGCCAACGAAGAACGGGAAATCGCCGAGCATTCCCTTGACCTGCAATCACGGAGCACCGAGCTGATCCAGCGTCTGCGCGATGCCGGACGCGGCGATGAAACCCAGGTTACGCGCTCGCAAACCCAATTCAAGTCGCTGCGTGCCGATTTGCCACGTTATGAGTCCGCACGTCAGGCCGGGCTGTTCCGTCTGTCGATGCTGTTGGCCAAACCGGTCGATCAATTGCCGGCCGGCACCGCGACCTGCGCCGAGTTGCCGAAAATCGCCCAGCTGGTGCCGGTCGGCGATGGTGCCGCGCTGCTCAAGCGCCGCCCGGATATCCGCCAGGCCGAGCGGCGACTGGCGGCTGCGACCGCCGGGATCGGCATCGCCACCGGCGAGCTCTACCCGGACATCAGCTTTGGCGCGACGATCGGCACGGTGGGGATTGTTTCCGACCTTGGCGATCCGTCGACCAATCGCTGGGGATTCGGTCCGTCGCTGAGCTGGAAGGTGCCGACCAACGCAGCGCGGGCGCGGATTCGTGAAGCCGAGGCTTCGACCCAGGGTGCACTGGCACATTTCGATGGCGTGGTGCTCAATGCCATTCGCGAAACCCAGACCGGCCTGGCTCAGTACACTGCGCTGTTGCAACGCCGCGATGCCCTGGCCGATGCCGAGCAATCGGCGAAGCTGGCGGCTGATCAGACTCACCGATTCTTCCAGGCGGGCCGCGAGTCGTTCCTCGCCGACCTGCAAGCCACTCGCACCTACACCGATGTCACCGCGCAACTGGCCGCTGCCAACACCCAGGTCGCCATGAGCCAGATCGATCTGTTCCTGGCCCTGGGCGGCGGCTGGGAAAGCGGACGAACGCAAGCCTCGAGCGCCAGCAAACCCTGAAGCCGTTGCTATGCTTTGAAGTGTTGGGGGGGCGCCCTGAGCAAGGCGCCTTTTCAGTGCACATTGCTAGCGCAGGTCCAGGGGAAACCAATAATGAAAAACCCTTACGCTCTCGGCTTCTGGTGCGCGCTGGTCGCACTGGTGCTGCTATCGGCCACCTATTTCTACGGCATCATGCTGGCCCATCAGATCGACAAGGCGATGGTCTTCCTCGACAGCGCGACCGCGTTGATCGCGGTCATGGCGATCGTGGTGGTGGCCTGGGCGTCGGTGCAGGTGCAGCGGCTCAAAAAAAGACAGCTTGAACAAAGCAAGACCCTGTTGCTGATCTGGGACACCAAAGTCGCGCTGCGCAAGGTCGAAACCGTGTTCGACCGCTACTTCTGGGGCAGCTACTGGCAACCGGGGCGCACCTTCGCCGAAGTCATGGGCGAACTCACCGGCACCCCGCTGGAAAAGAGCCTCGAGGCCCTGAAGAAGCAGTGTCTGGAGCTTGACAGGCAAGTCGCCGATGAAGGCTGGCACTGGCTGAACAACGCCCGGGAACTGTCCGACGTCGCCACGGCCATGGCCCGCGAGCGTTATCAGCTGGACTTCTGCGACCCGCGCGGCGACGGTCCGGGCGGGGCGGTGATCGACCGGGATTTCGAGGTGCTGGTGTACACATGGAGCGCACGGCTGAAAAGCTTCGATCATCAGCTCGATGAAATCGAGGTGCAGTATTCCTGACCTTCCGAAAGATCGCCGAATCCGGCGATCTTTTTGTTTGTCCATGTCCCGTGGACACTCTTTAACCTTTAAACATTGGGCCGCGGCCTGCGGCCAGTGCTAATCTCCACCGCTAAATTCAGCGGAGTCGAGCCACGGCCCGGTCACGGGTTCACGGAAGACGACCACACCTTCAGCCACGGAAATCGATCAGGTCATTCATGAATAAATCAGCAGGCGTGCTTCTCGGAATCGTTGTTGCCATCGGCGCCATCAGCGTCGGCGGGGCCTGGTACACCGGCACCAGGATCGAAGGCGTGCTCAACAACGCCGTCGTCGACGCCAACAAAGAGCTGCAGGCCGCCATGGCCGGCTCCAACGGCAGCGCATCGCTGGAGCTGGTGTCGCTGGAGCGTCATACCTTCAGCAGCACTGCCCACTATCGCCTCAAGGGCGAAGGCGAGATGTTCGGCGAAGCGCCGGTCGAATTGCTGTTCGTCGATCACATCGAACACGGTCCGCTGCCTTTCTCGCGTCTGGTATCGCTGAAATGGCTGCCGGTCATGGCCTCCAGTCACTATGAGCTGGAAAAGACTCCAGTCACCGAAAAATGGTTCGCCGCCACCAAAGGCGCCGCGCCACTGAAGGGTGTGGTCAATATCGGCTACGACCAGTCCACCACCGGCAACATCGAACTGCTGCCGCTGGAAACCGCGCTGGACGACAAGTCGAGCCTTAAGTTTTCCGGGCTGAACATGGACATTTCCGCCAGCGCCCAGGCGCAGAAGGTCAAGGCCAACGGTTACATGGACAGCCTGCACCTGACCACCGTGGCCGAAGACCAGGCGCCGGTTCAGGTCGAGCTCAATGGCCTGACCCTGGCCAGCAACCTGACCAAGAGCAGCTACGGCTACTACACCGGCGAGAACACGCTGGAGCTGACCGGCAGCAAGACTACCTTCGGTGCCAAACAGTCGGTGCTGGGCGTGAAGAACTTCGAAATGAAGAACCTCACCGAAGAGAACGGCAGCAGCGCTTCCGGTCGTGCGGACTACAAAATCGGTGAAATCACGCTCAACGACAAGAAAATCGGTTCGGCCAACCTGGCCATGAGCCTGAAGAATCTCGACATTCCGTCGGCGATGTCGCTGATGCAGATCTATCAGACCAAACTGCAGCCTTATGAGCAGGCCGCCGCCGAAGCGACCGCCGCCGGTTTGCCGGCGCCGGAGCTGAACCTGACCGAAGCCGAGTCCGCGCAGGTCAAGGCTGACCTGCAGAAACTGCTGGCCGCCGGGCCGCAACTGGCGCTGGAAGATCTGTCGCTGAAAACCGCCAACGGCGAGAGCCGTGCCAATCTGGTGCTCGACCTGACCAAACCGGCGTCGATGGACCTGCCACCGGATCAACTGGGCAAGCAACTGATCGCCCTGCTTGATCTCAATGTGCAGGTGTCCAAGCCGATGCTGGTGGATCTGCTCAGCGTGCAGGCGCAGGTCGACGGCCAGACCGACGCCAAAGCCATTGTCGATCAGGCCAGCGCTGCCGCTGACATGTTCTCGGGCATGGCCGTGGGCTCGCAACTGGCGACGCTGGATGGCACCCATGTGACGACCAAATTGCATTACGCCGCCAATCAGGTGGAGTTCAACGGCCAGAAGATGACCGTCGAGCAATTTGTCGGCTTCCTGATGAGCAAATTCGCCGGCGTCAGCGTCAGCCAGGAACAGTAAACCTGCGCAATACCCGGCGCCCGGCCTTCGCTATCTGCGAAGGCCGGGCGTTTTGCTGTCTGGCGTTCTCGTCGGCGGCGCGAACCCGTGTTTTCGGTCATGAATCTGAACAAATATTGTGTTCTGAATATTGGTCTACGCTTGCGTGCAAGACTGCTTGGATAAGTTTGGCCAAGTGATACTGACTTGGCCGCCGTCACGAATCGGGCAAGGGGGGGCGTAGCTACCCGGCTGGCCATGTAAGGATGCTGACGAATGCCGCGTATTGATGTTCCTGTATTACATCGTGGTTTACGCCCTTTGTTTCGAGTCGCGCTGTGCAGCCAGTTGCTCTGGCCTGCGCTTGCGTTGGCCGATACGGCCTACGATCAAATGGTGCTCGATGCCCGTGCAGGCCATTACACGCCTGCGCTGACCGCTTTGCGTCAGGTGCCGCCAGCCCAGGCCACCACGGGGCAGATCAGCGATCACCTGCAAATCGCCAGTTGGGCCGGGCTCGATGCGGAAGTGGTGCAGGTCTACGAGACTCAGGGGCGCGGCCGCACATTGCCGATTCAGGCCCTGACCGCCACCGCCCGCGCCTATCGCAATCTCAAGCGCTGGGATCAGGCCATCGAGGTCTACAACAAAGCCCTGGTGCTGGAGCCGAACAATGCCGACCTGCAACTCGGTCTGGCGCTGACCCAGGCTGACTCCGGCAAACCCGACGAAGCCGTGACCCGCGCCAGGGCGCTGGTTGCCGCCAAACCCGATGATCCTTCGCGCCGCCTTGCACTGGGCTACGCCCTGACCCGTGCCGGCAAACAATACGACGCACTGTTCGAATACGACCAGGCCTTCGTTCGCGCCGGCAGCAAACCGGAAGTCGCCCGTGAATACGTGGTCGCCCTGCAAAAGGCCCGTCTGCCTGAGCCTGCGCTGCGCCTGGCCAGCCAGCGTCCGGGATTGATCGATCCGGTGACCCTGCGCCGCCTCGAAGGCGATCTGGCTGCCGAACGGGTGCGTCTCGCCGAATTCGCGACCCGCAGCGAAAAAGAACGTTATGTGATCGCAGACCGGGCGTTGGCCGACTACGACAAACTGCTCGCCACCTGGACTCCGGACGCCAGCGCCCACGACGATGTGACCCGCTGGCGCATCGACCGCATGGGCGCGCTCAAGGCCCGGGCGCGTACTGCCGACGTCATTGCCGAATACCAGAAACTGCAAGCCGAAGGCGTAAAGATCCCGACCTACGCCCTGCGCTGGGTGGCTGCGTCCTATCTGGATCAGCGTCAGCCGGAAGTCTCCACCGACCTGTATCGCCAGGTGCTCTCGGCACCGGACGCCGATGCCGGTGATCGCCTCGAAGACACCACCGCACTGTATTACTCGTTGCTGGAGAGTGACCGCGCCGAAGAGGCGCGCAAGGTCGCCGAGGATCTGGCCAAAAACGAGAAACCACGCGTCGAACTCAAGGGCTTGCCGATCGGTAACCCCAGCGACGACTGGATGGACGCCCAACTGCTGTCGGCCCAGGCCGCCGGCACCTATGGCGCGGACTTGCCCCATGGTGAGGATCGCTTGCAGACGCTGGTCGATCAGGCGCCGGGCAACGTCGGCCTGCGTCTGTCCCAGGCCGATCTTTACCTGGCGCGTCAGTGGCCGCGCCGTGCCGAGACCCAGCTCAAGGAAGTCGAGAGCATGGTGCCCCGGGACATGGGCCTGGAAGTGGCTCAGGCCCGTACCGCCATGACGCTTCAGGAATGGCGGCAGATGGATGCCCTGACCGACGATGTCGTGGAGCGCTTCCCGGACAACCGCCAGGTGCAGCGCGCCGCCCGCGAGCGTGAGGTGCATGACATGTCCGAACTGCGCGTCGAAGCCTATGGCGGCAAGGCCAACGGTGGCGGCAGCGGCGGGGCGGGAGCGGTCAGCGGCAGCCGCGATTTCGGCATCCAGAGCACGCTGTACAGCCCGCCGATCGATGAAGACTGGCGCGTGTTCGCAGGGGTCGGTTATGCCACCGGCGATTTCGCTGAAGGTACCGGCAACCACCGCTTCCAGCGCCTGGGTCTGGAACGGCGCACCCGCGACATGACCCTTGAAGCCGAAGTCTCCAACCACTCCTATGGTTACGGTGACAAGCAGGGCGCGCGTCTGGCGATTGCCCGGGACATCAATGATCACTGGCAGTACGGCGGCAGTCTTGAATACCTGTCGGCGGACACCCCGCTGCGTGCGTTGAACAGCAACATCAAGGCCAACGGCGGCAGTGGTTTCATCCGCTGGCGCGCCAACGAAAGCCGCGAATGGAAACTGTCGGTCAGCCCGTCGCACTTCAGCGACGGCAACAACCGTGTCGAAGCCTTGCTGACCGGCCGCGAAGGTGTCTACAGCACCCCCCATGTGCAGGTCGATGCCGGTCTGGAGGTCAGCACCAGTCATAACTCCAAATCCGAAGACGTGCCGTACTTCAACCCGAAGTCGGACTTCAGCGTGATGCCGACGGTCAACGTCAACCATGTGCTCTACCACCGCTACGAAACCTCCTGGAGCCAGCAGTTCCAGGCCGGTGCGGGCACGTACAGCCAGCGTGACCACGGCACCGGCGGCATGGCGATGCTGGGCTACGGCCAACGCTATGCCTGGAACGACGTGTTCGAGGTGGGCGGTTTGTTCAGTGTGATCAACCGGCCCTACGACGGTGACCGGGAAACCGATCTGCGTCTGCTCGTCGACCTCACTTTCCGCTTCTAGAAGAGTTTGAAGATGCCTTTGATTTCGCGTTTCATCCTTTTGCTGGGAGTGCTGCTGGTCAGCGCCTGCGCCCAGCAGGCTCCGGCCTTCGCGCCGCCGTCCGAGCGTCCGGTGGCGGCCAATGAGAAGCCGTGGCCGAAAAACCACGTGCTGGGTATCGCCTATCACGATGTCGAGGATCGCGACCCCGATCAGGCCGTGGTGGCCGTGCGCACCGAGCGCATGATCGAGCAACTGGCGTGGCTGCGGGAAAACGGCTACAGGCCGGTGACGGTCGATCAGATCATGGCCGCGCGCAAGGGCGGGCCGGAACTGCCACCCAAGGCGATCCTGCTCAGCTTCGACGATGGCTATTCGAGTTTCTACACCCGCGTGATGCCGGTGCTGCGCGCCTACAACTGGCATGCGCTGCTGGCACCAGTGGGCGTCTGGATCGACACACCGCTGAATCAGCCAGTGGATTTCGCCGGCACTCCACGTCAGCGCTCCGATTTTCTGACGTGGGATCAGATACGGGAAATCTCGCAATCGGGCCTCGTGGAAATCGCCGCCCACACTGATGCCAGCCACAAAGGCATCCTCGCCAACCCGCAAGGCAACATGCAGCCGGCGGCCGCGACCCGGCGTTACGATCCAGTGACCAGACGCTATGAATCCGAGGCGGATTTCCAGGCGCGGATCCGCACTGACGTGGCCACCATTTCTGAAAAAATCCGCAAGGCCACCGGCAAGAAACCACGGGTCTGGGTCTGGCCTTACGGCACGGCGGATGGCACTTCGCTGGCTGTCGTGGGCGAGCAGGGTTACGAAATGGCCCTGACCCTCGATGACGGTCTCGATGCCCTCGACAACCTGATGAGCAGCCCGCGTTTCCTCGTCGCGTCAGACCCGGATGGCGAGCACTTTGCCAACAGCATCGTCGCGGTGCAGTCCGACTCTCCCATGCGTGTGGTGCACGTCGACCTGGACAACGTTTATGACCCGGACCCCGCACAACAGGAAGTCAACCTCGGCAAGCTGATCCAGCGTATGGCCGACATGGGCGCCAACACTGTGTTCCTGCAAGCCTTCGCCGATCCGAAAGGCGATGGACTGGTGCATTCGCTGTATTTCCCCAACCGTCATCTGCCGGTACGTGCCGATATCTTCGACCGTGTCGCCTGGCAGTTGCGTACCCGGGCCCACGTGAAAGTGTTTGCCTGGATGCCGGTGCTGAGCTTTGCGCTGGATTCGAAATTGCCGCGGGTCACGCGCTGGGATCCGCAGACCGGCACCACGTCGGTCGACCCGGATCAGTACAAGCGGCTGTCGCCGTTCGATCCCGAAGTGCGGCGGATCATCGGTGAGATCTACGAAGACGTGGCGCGCCTGACTTCGGTCGACGGCATCCTCTATCACGACGACGCCGTGCTGTCGGACTTCGAGGACGCCAGCCCTGAAGCCCTGAAGGCCTACGCTGCCCACGGTCTGCCGGGCTCGATTGCGGCCCTGCGCGATGATCCGGCGGCCATGCAGCGCTGGACGCGGTTCAAGAGCCGTTACCTGATCGACTTCACCCACGAACTGACCGCCAAGGTCCGGGCAATCCGGGGACCGCAGGTGCTTACTGCGCGCAACCTCTTCGCCGAGCCGATTCTCAACCCCGAGAGCGAAGCCTGGTTCGCGCAGAACCTCGACGATTTCCTCGTGAGCTACGACTGGACGGCGCCGATGGCCATGCCGCTCATGGAAAAACAGACCCATGCGCAATCCGGCCCGTGGCTGGAAGCACTGGTGGCGAAGATCAGACAGCGCCCCGGTGCGCTGGATCGCACAGTGTTCGAACTGCAGGCCCGGGACTGGACGAAAAAGGATCAGGCCGACATCGACGGCGCACAACTGGCCGACTGGATGGGCCGTCTCAAGCGTCAGGGCGCGACCAGTTTCGGCTACTACCCGGACAACTTCCTCGAGAACCTGCCGGACCTGAAAACCGTGCGGCCTGCGCTCTCCAACAAATGGAACCCATGACATGCTGGATAGACTGCTGGCCCTGCTGGTTCTGGCGATCGTCCTCGGCGTCCCGCTGGGGCTGATCTTCCTGGTCACCGGGCAATTCCTGATGGACTTCGTGTTCTTCTACCCGCTGTTCATGTCCGGGTTGTGGATTTCCGGCGGCCTGTATTTCTGGCTGCACTGGGAACGGCACTGGCCGTGGAAGGACGACACGCTGCCGCCGCCGCTGGCAGGTGAACCGCTGATTTCGATCCTGATCCCTTGCTACAACGAAGGCGACAACGCTGCTGACACCATTCACGCGGCGCTGGCGCAGCATTACCCGAACATCGAAGTCATCGCGATCAACGACGGTTCCAAGGACAACACCGCGCAAGTGCTGGATGCGCTGGCCAAGGAAGACCCACGACTGCGGGTGCTGCACCTGGCGGAAAACCAGGGCAAGGCTGTGGCCCTGCGCATGGGCGCCATCGCGGCGCGCAGCGAATATCTGGTGTGCATCGACGGTGATGCGCTGCTGGCGCCGAACACCGCCGCCTACCTGGTGGCGCCGATGCTCGACAACGCACGACTTGGCGCGGTGACCGGCAACCCGCGGATCCGCACACGTTCGACACTGGTCGGGCGAGTCCAGGTCGGCGAGTTTTCGTCGATCATCGGCCTGATCAAGCGCACGCAGCGGGTGTTCGGACGGATCTTCACGGTGTCGGGTGTGATCGTCGCGTTCCGCCGCACCGCGCTGAACCGGGTGGGCTACTGGAGCCCGGACATGATCACCGAAGACATCGACATCAGCTGGAAACTGCAACTCGATCACTGGAGCATCTTCTACGAGCCCCGCGCCCTGTGCTGGATCCTCATGCCGGAAACCCTGCGCGGTCTGTGGAAACAGCGCCTGCGCTGGGCCCAGGGCGGCGCCGAAGTACTGTTCAAGAATATTCGCGGGATCTGGCAGTACCGCCATCGCTACCTGTGGCCGCTGCTGTTCGAATATTGCCTCTCGACCGGCTGGGCGTTCACGTTCCTGTTGTCGGTCATCTTCTGGGCTGTCGGCAAGTTCGTGGTCCTGCCCGACGCAATTGCCGTGCATCACCTGATGCCGCCGGCGTTCACCGGGCTGTTGCTGGCGTTTGTCTGCCTGGTGCAGTTCGCGGTCAGTATCGTGATTGACCGGCGTTACGAACCGGGCCTTGGCCGGACGATGTTCTGGGTGGTCTGGTATCCGTTGGTGTTCTGGTTCATCAGTCTGCTGACCACATTGGTCAGCTTTCCCAAGGTGCTGTTCGGCCAGCATCAGAAGCGTGCGCGTTGGGTCAGTCCTGATCGGGGGATCAAACCGGTCGGGGACGACGAAGAGGAGGTCATCAAATGAAAATCATCCGGACCCGCCAGCGACCCTTTCTGGTGGTGATCGATGTGATCCTCACCGTGCTGGCCTGGGTCGGCCTGCTATATCTGCTGGTACGCGGACTGTGGCCGCTGATTGAAACCCATGCCGGCGGCCCGCGCATCGACAACTCGGCGTTCGAGGCCCTGGGCACGTTGCAGGTTTATCTGTGGGTGGCGCTGATCAATGCCGTGATCCTGATTTCCTGGGCCCGTTATCAACAGCGCAAGAGCCGCAGTTTCGCCCAGCGTCGTCTGGCCGCGCCGGTGGTCGACGATGATGGTTTGAGCAAAAGCTTCAAGCTGTGCGATGACCGCCTGCAGAAGCTGCGCAGCCCGGGCGTCATCACCATCCACAACAATCAGGACGGTGATGTCAGCCATGTCGTGCCGCACCTGTGGCCGGTTGAACCTGCGGAACTGCCGCCACCGCTGGCTCCGCTCGAGCACCCGCGGGTGATCTTTCTGCACGCCGAGGACGACGATAACCGCGATCCCACGAACCGGCTCAACTGACCGCGCGAATCAGCCGCCAGGCCTCTTCCATGGGCAGCGGCTGCTTCATGCGTTCAGCCAGCAGCGCCATGGTGCGCTCCCGTTCACAGGCCACCGCAGCCACCACCAGGCCGTCGGCGCCGAACAGGCCGATGAAGGGCGGCTGTTCGGGCTCGCCCATGAATTCGATGGCGTCCCACTGTTCGGCATGGCCGAGATAGTCGTAATTGCGCCCGAAGTGCCAGGTCCAGAAATACGGCACGTCGAGGTAGTGTTCGTCGGCGCCGAGCATATTGGCGGCGGCAATCCGTGCGTGTTGCTGGGCCAGGCGCCAGTGTTCGATGCGTGTCGGCTTGCCGCCTGACGGGAAGGTGGCGATGTCACCGATGGCCCACAGGTGGTCGGTGACCTTCATGCCGGCATCGACCCGAATCGATCGATCGTCCTCCAGTGGCAGTGAGGTGAACGCCGCGGTCGCCGGGTGCACGCCGATCCCCGCCAGCACCAGATCCGCCGAAAGACGCAGACCGTTATCGAGCAACACCGCCTCGACCTTGCCATCGCCAGTGATCTCCCGGGCGGCGTGATCGACGATGAATTTCACCCCGTTCTCTTCGTGCAGCGCTCGGACAGCCTTGCCCGTGGCCTCACCGAACTGCGCCGCGAAGGGCGTGGCGTGGCGCGCCAGCACCGTCACCTCGAGACCGTGCTGGCGCAGGGCCGAAGCACATTCGAGGGCAATGAAACTGTCACCGATGATGACGGCGCGTTGTCCTGGCTCTGCAGCTCTCATGATCTGTCCGGCGTGGGACCGCGAGCGCAGGACAAATACCTGCGGCAGGTCTGCACCGGGCAAGGTCAGCGTATTGGGCAGCGCGCCGGTTGCGAGGACGGCGGCGCTGTAGTTCAGCGTCCGGCCATCGGCCAGATGCAGGGTTCTGGTCGGCGCATCGAGGGCGATGACTTCGCCTGAAACCCGGTTGATGTGTTGCTCGCGGTAGAAGTCTTCATCACGCAAGGCCGGGGTTTGCTGTGATTGCATCTCGCCGGACAGGACAAATTTGCTCAATACCGTGCGGTCATAGCCGGCGTCCGGTTCGCGGTCGATCATCACGATCCGCCCGCCAAAGCCTTTCTCCCGCAGGGCGGCGGCACACGCGGTTCCTCCGGCGCCGGAACCGACGATGACAAAGGTGCGTTGGTCGTCCAGTGGTGGGCTGTGAGGCTCCGGCAAAGGCTGGTCATCGACCCAGACATCATCTGCGCGCAGTTCCAGCGGGTAGCGCTTGAGGCTGTCCAGCGCCGGCGGTTCGCACAAGGCGCCATCTTCAAGACGAAAGGCTGCCTTGTGCCAAGGGCAGATCAGCCGGCCATGGCATACGGCACCCTCCGCCAGCGGTGCCCCGGCATGCGGGCATTCGCCCTGATACGCACGTAACTGGCCAGCCGTGCGCAACAGAACAATCCGGCAGTCGCCAATCTGTACTTCAAGGCCTCGGTCTTCAGGTACATCGGCGAAACGGGCGACACGATGCAGGGACATGAGTGTGCTCCACGGGGTATTTCTCTTACGAGTCTGGCCCGGTTCACGAGGTTCAGCCATTTCCCACTGCCACGGTGCGAACGGTACGGCTATAGTTTGCAGGCCGACGAAGGCCCAACTGCACAAGGTGCTCCCGGATGACCCGATTGACCTCTCTCAACCCTTGGCTGGCGGCCGTTGCCGTCGCCCTTTGCGTGCAGTTCCCGGCGCAGGCCCAGGAACGCTTCACTCTCAGCATTCCCGGTGTTTCGGACAATCGTCTGTTCACCGCAGCCGCCGCCAGCGACGCTGCCGGTTGCGGCGGCAAGAACCTGTCCCCGGCGCTGAGCTGGAACGCCGGCCCGGCCGCCACCCAGAGCTATGCCATCGTGATGCATGATCCGGACGGCCAGAAAGGCCTGGGTGTCGATCACTGGGTTCATTACGGCATCAAGGCCACGACCCGGCAGATCCCGGCCGGTATCGGCACCAAGCCGACCTTCGAAGGCGTCGGCGGGACCAACAGCAAAGGCACGACCACCTATGTCGGCCCGTGCCCGCCGACCGGTGACAGTGCCCATCACTACATCATTCAGATCTACGCCCTGGACCTGGCCCCCGATGCGTTGCCGGCCGGCCTGACCCGCGCCCAGTTGCTGGAAAAGATCAAAGGTCATGTGCTGCGCAACAGCAGTGCGGTTCGGCGTTATCACCGCTGAAAAATATTCAGCGGCGTTTAACCCGAACTGAAAGGGCTGCCCGTCTCAGAGGTTGAATGGATCAATTCTTCCTCGAGGTCAGCCCCCATGTCTCTTTCTTCGATGCTTCTGCGACCCCTGGCTGCCGGTGTGCTGTTGGTCGTCGCCGGTTGCGGTGTTTCCTCCAGTCCGGAATCGGCTGCCGTGCCACCACCGGCACAGGCCGAATCCAGTCCTTCGGTGCAGCACGAAGCGCTCAAGGCTGATCGCACGCTGGCCAAACGCAGTGCGCTCGTGGCGCCGATGGCCAGTTTCGCCCCGACGCCTGCAGGGGAAAGTTATCCACAGGGCTATCGCGCCGAGCCGCGCGAGCAATATGCCAACCTGGCCGATAACCCGATCCACAGTGTTGCCGAAACACCCGTCTCGACCTTCAGCGCCGACGTCGACACCGGTGCCTATGCCAACGTTCGCCGACTGCTCAATCAGGGTCGTTTGCCACCAGAAGGCGCGGTTCGGCT
This sequence comes from Pseudomonas bananamidigenes, assembly GCF_001679645.1. Taxonomy (GTDB): domain Bacteria; phylum Pseudomonadota; class Gammaproteobacteria; order Pseudomonadales; family Pseudomonadaceae; genus Aquipseudomonas; species Aquipseudomonas bananamidigenes. Next base: position 25,463 of record NZ_LRUN01000004.1, read on the forward strand.
GGAGGAGATGGTCAATTACTTTCCCTACGACCATGCGCTGCCCACCGACGGATCACCCTTCGGCGTGACCACGGAGCTGGCCGCGACGCCGTGGAATCCGCACACCCGTTTGTTGCGCATCGGCATCAAGGCCTCCGACCGCTCGGTGGCGGAACTGGCACCGGCCAATCTGGTATTTCTGGTGGACGTATCCGGCTCGATGGATCGTCGTGAGGGGCTGCCGCTGGTCAAAAGCACCCTGAAGTTGCTGGTCGATCAATTGCGTGAGCAGGATCGCGTGTCGCTGGTGGTGTATGCCGGCGAGTCGCGAGTGGTGCTGGGGCCGACCTCCGGACGGGAAAAGGCGAAAATTCGCACGGCCATTGAGCAGTTGACTGCGGGAGGCTCGACCGCTGGCGCTTCCGGCATAGAAATGGCCTACCAGATGGCGCAACAAGCATTCATCGCCAAAGGGATCAACCGCATCCTGCTGGCCACCGACGGTGACTTCAACGTCGGCGTCAGCGACTTCGACAGCCTCAAGCAGATGGCTGTGGATAAACGCAAGACCGGTATTTCCCTGACCACCCTGGGTTTCGGTGTGGATAACTACAATGAACACCTGATGGAGCAACTGGCGGATGCCGGGGACGGCAACTACGCCTACATCGACAACCTGCGCGAGGCGCGCAAGGTATTGGTGGATCAGTTGGGTTCGACCCTCGCCGTGGTGGCGAAAAACGTCAAGTTGCAGGTGGAATTCAACCCGGCGCAGGTCAGTGAATACCGGCTGCTCGGTTACGAAAACCGCGCACTCAAGCGTGAGGACTTCAGTAATGACAAGGTCGATGCCGGTGAAATCGGTGCAGGGCATACGGTGACGGCGCTGTATGAAATTGTCCCGACAGGCGAGAAGGGCTGGCTGGAGCCGCTGCGCTACGGTCAATCGGAGTCGGTTGCTTCCGGAAAGAGCGGAGAATTGGCAATGCTGCGTGTGCGATATCAAAAGCCTGAGGGTGGGAAAAGTCTGCTGATCGAGCGACCGATTGCCAGCCAGGTTGTACCGGCCAGCGAAGACCTGCGTTTTGCCGCCGCCGTTGCTGCGTTCTCCCAGCAACTCAAGGACGGTCGTTACACCGGTGATTTCAGCCTCAAGGACACCGAAACCCTTGCTCGCGGTGCCCGGGGCGATGACCGATTCGGCCTGCGCAACGAATTCGTGCAACTGGTGGAGCTGGCACAGAGTCTGCGGGCCTCGATCGCTTCCAATACGCTGCCAACCGAGCGACGGGTTGAATAGTGAGCCGTCTGAAGGGCTTTATCAGCCAGCTGTTTGCCAGCGCCGACAACCTTGAGGCCAGCAGCGACGAATCGTTGCTGGCCCGTTATCGCGAGGGCGAGGGCAAGGCGTTCGAAATCCTCTATGCCCGGCATCGCCAGAGTCTGTACCGGTTTCTGCTCGGTTTGAGCGGCAAGCCGGAGCTGGCCGAAGAGGTGTATCAGGAAACCTGGCTGAGCCTGATCCGCAGTGACAGTCAGCCACAAGGCCGGGCGACTTTTCGTACCTGGCTGTTCCAGATTGCCCGCAATCGCCTGATCGACCATTGGCGCAAGCACGGTACCCGGCAACCGCTGCACGACAGCTACGACGAGCAGACCCATGCGGTCAGTGATGATGCGAGCGACCCCGAGCAACTGTTGAGCCTGAGCCGCGATAGCCAACGCCTCGACTGCGCGCTGCAAGCCTTGCCTGCCGAGCAGCGTGAAGTGTTCCTGCTGCGTGCCCAGGGCGATCTCGATCTGGCGCAAATCGCCAGTCTTACCGAAACACCGCTGGAAACCGTCAAGAGCCGCTTGCGCTACGCCCAGCAAAAACTGCGTCGGCTGCTGGCCGAGGAGGTACTGACATGACGGACATTCGCCAGACACCCGAGGAGCAAGTACTCAAGCACTTTCGCGAGCAACAGGACGGCGAACCGCCGGCGAATCTCGATGCGTTGATTCTCGATGCCGCGCATCGCCAGGCTTCGGTGCCCAAAGCAAACCTGTGGCAACGCTGGCTCAGGATCTGCCAGACACCGCGCTACCAGGTGGCCTTCGCCAGTCTGGTCGGCATTGCGTTGATGCTGTCGTTGGTGCAACGCGCTCCGGAACCCGAGGCCCGTTACGATGTTGCCCCTGCCGCCAGACCGGCTGCACCGTTGGCTCGCAAGGAAACCACGGACGCCCGGAAATTATCGGCTCCCACGGGCGCGCTGTCCGCACCCGCGCCTGCTCCGATGGCGGAAATGGCTGCGCCGATGCAAAGCGAATCGATCAGCGCCGACAGGGCAGAAGAAGCGAAAGCCAGCAAACGCGCCGCCGCCCCGGCCAATGGCCTGGATGAGCAACTGCGCGAAGTCATTCGCCTGCGCGAATCCGGTCAATCACAGGCGGCGGATACGCTGTACAACAATCTGCACAAGCGTTACCCGAGCGTGAATCTGGACCTGCGTCTGGAACAAATTCGCCAGAACTGACCGGTTGATCGTCCAGCCATTTGGCATTGCCCTGCAAAAACGCGCACTATCGGGGCATTGCCGATGCGCTGGAGGATGCCGTGGCCCAAAAAATCGACCGCATCGCCCAAATGCTCAACTGCCCGGTGAAGGGTGAGGAACTGCGGCGGGCAGTGACGGAGAGTCGCAAGGAGTTTCTTCTGGCCAGGCAGGCTGAGGAAGATCCGGAGGACGACGTTCTCGATGAGGAGTGGATCGAGGACGGAGAAGACGATGATGAGTACGACGAGTTTGACTGGACGACGGAGTGAGTCGTCAGTCGGCAGACACAAAAAAGCCCCGGGCCTTGCAGTCCGGGGCTTTTTCGTTCTGTTCATGGCGCACCAGGCGGGATTCGAACCCACGACCCCTGCCTTCGGAGGGCAGTACTCTATCCAGCTGAGCTACTGGTGCAGCGGGCGACATCATACCTAGGTCGGCTCGGGGCGTCCATGCCGGTTTTTGCCGGGCCATTGTCAGTGTTTGTGTCGGGTCCGGGGCGCATTCCAAAAGGCTGTAACGTCCTGCAAAACGCTCTCGTGGCAGTTTGGCGCAGCTGTTCTATTGTTTTCCTGCGGCGGGTTTCTCGATCGCCTTACTCAGGGAGAACAGCATGAGCGTCGTCAATCCTCAAATCACCGACTCCGTCACCCAGTCGAACGTACAGGTCGTCGGTTGCGCACCGGCCACGGCCATCGCCACGCTGACCCAGGTCACCGGCCATGCGGTCAGTCTGGCGCTGCAGAACGCGGTCAGCCATCAGCAAGCGATGAATATCATCGGTAATGCAACGGTTGCAGCCGCCGTGCAGCAGATTCTGTCGGTGGGAGGGCGATCCTGATGGCCGGGGAAAACGCGCAGGGCGAAAACGTGGAGCAACCGACAGTCGACCCTGCCGCCGCAGCGACGGCGTTGCTCGAGTCGCTCAATGAGCACTTGCTCAAGCAATCGGCCGATGGCGTGGGCGCCGAAGCCTTGAACCGCCAGATTGTCGAAGCGGTGAACCTGCTCAATGCTCAGCTTGCTTCCCATGCGCCCGCCCTGGCGCAGTTGGGGTCGGAACTGCTGGTCCGACAGGCCAGCGGGTTGGTGGCGCAATCGGCGGCGAGTTATTTCGACGGAGTTACCAAACTCGCCCTGGCCTCGCAAGGCGTGCTGCTGCGCAAGATGACCGAGAGCATCATCGAGGACGACCTCGATGCCGCCACCGAAAGTGCGCTTGGCGCCTTGAATACCCATCTTCTGGTGGGTGGCGCTGCGGCGGTGGCCGCGGCGAGCGGCGTGCTGGACGCCGACGGAGTGAACCAGGCTCTCGAGCGAATCGATCAGAGCATCGCCCGGTTCAACGTCAGTCATCCTGAGCGTACCTCGGGCGCCTGAGCAATATTTGCAACATCCACTGTCCCTTGAAAGGAGTCGGAAGATGGCAACCGTGAATGATCAGATTACCGATGCGGTCACCCAGAGCAGCGTCAAGGTTGTCGCCGAGGCGCCAGCCATGGCGATGGGCAGCGTCTACCAGAGCATGGCGCATTCGACCGGCATTCTGTTCGAGAACGCTGTCAGCGCCCAGCAGCAACAGAACACCCTGGGGCAGGCGGCGACCAACCAGGGTGTGATGCAGATCTACAGCCTGGATACCACGGCGAGTGCCGGTGCGACGGAAAAAGTGGGGCAGACCGGGGTTGCCGACAACCTGACCAGCCTGTTGACGGTTCTCCAGTCGTTTCAGAACAAGTAGTCATTACGCCTCGTCCCCTGCCGTTCGGCGCCGGCAGGGAACGTCAACGCATGCACGCTGATCCGAAATGTTCAGCAATAGCGGTGTTTTTGTTCTTTTTTTCGAACGACCTATTGTCCTTTACCCCCTTTGATCCTAGGATCCGTTTGAGATTTCAAACGCTCTTTGATCGGGTACCGAGCCGCACGTGTTTGCAACCGTGCACCATTGAGGTGCTCCAGCCCGTTGAATGATTTCCCTGACGGCAGCCTTGCGAGGCGCCTTTCTACAATCATAATTTTGCTCCGCGCTGGTCGCGGTGCTGTTAAGGAAAGCCGACATGCAGCTTAAAGACACCCAGTTGTTCCGCCAGCAAGCCTTCATCGATGGCGCTTGGGTCGACGCGGACAACGGTCAGACGATCAAGGTCAACAACCCGGCCACCGGCGAAATCCTTGGCACCGTGCCAAAGATGGGCGCTGCCGAAACCCGCCGTGCCATCGAGGCTGCCGACAAGGCCTTGCCGGCCTGGCGCGCACTGACCGCCAAGGAACGTGCAGGCAAACTGCGTCGCTGGTTCGAACTGATCATCGAGAACCAGGACGACCTGGCTCGCCTGATGACCCTCGAACAAGGCAAGCCGCTGGCCGAAGCCAAGGGTGAAATCGTTTACGCCGCTTCGTTCATCGAGTGGTTCGCCGAAGAAGCCAAGCGTATCTACGGTGACGTGATTCCAGGCCACCAGCCTGACAAGCGCCTGATCGTGATCAAACAACCGATCGGCGTGACCGCCGCCATCACCCCGTGGAACTTCCCGGCGGCAATGATTACCCGTAAAGCGGGCCCTGCGCTGGCCGCCGGTTGCACCATGGTGCTCAAGCCTGCTTCGCAAACCCCGTTCTCCGCTTTCGCCCTGGCCGAACTGGCCCAGCGCGCCGGTATCCCCAAAGGTGTTTTCAGCGTGGTGTCCGGCAGTGCCGGCGACATCGGCAGCGAGCTGACCGGCAACCCGATCGTGCGCAAACTGTCCTTCACCGGTTCGACCGAAATCGGTCGTCAGCTGATGTCGGAATGCGCCAACGACATCAAGAAAGTCTCCCTGGAGCTGGGCGGCAACGCGCCGTTCATCGTGTTCGACGACGCGGATCTGGATAAGGCCGTCGAAGGCGCGATCATTTCCAAATACCGCAACAACGGTCAGACCTGCGTCTGCGCCAACCGTCTGTACATTCAGGATTCGGTCTACGACGCTTTCGCCGAGAAACTGAAAGCGGCCGTCGCCAAGCTGAAGATCGGCAACGGTCTGGAAGAGGGCACAACAACCGGCCCGCTGATCGACGAGAAAGCCGTGGCCAAGGTGCAGGAGCACATCGCTGACGCGGTAGGCAAAGGCGCTACCGTGCTGGCCGGTGGCAAGCAAATGGAAGGCAACTTCTTCGAGCCGACCATCCTGACCAACGTGCCGAAAGACGCGGCTGTGGCCAAGGAAGAGACCTTCGGCCCGCTGGCGCCACTGTTCCGCTTCAAAGACGAAGCGGAAGTGATCGCGATGTCGAACGACACCGAATTCGGTCTGGCTTCCTACTTCTACGCTCGCGACCTGGGCCGTGTGTTCCGTGTGGCGGAAGCCCTGGAATACGGCATGGTCGGCGTCAATACCGGGCTGATCTCCAACGAAGTCGCGCCGTTCGGCGGCATCAAGGCCTCCGGCCTGGGCCGTGAAGGCTCCAAGTACGGCATCGAGGATTACCTGGAAATCAAATACCTCTGCCTGGGCATCTGAGCCCGGTAGAAGATCGCTGTAAACGCAAAGGGCACGAGAGCGCTGTCCCTTTGCGTCGTTTCAAACCGGAATTTTCTCTGCGGCCGGGAACGCCGTGGCAGTCGATCATCGCATGCTGTCACCGCCAATCCTTGCGCTTAATCCTTGAACCACGCCGCCCGATGAGCGGTGAATGAGGACTGTAATGAGCAAGACTAACGCTGACTTGATGGCCCGTCGTACCGCTGCTGTTCCACGCGGTGTCGGCCAGATTCACCCGATCTTCGCCGATTCTGCGAAGAATGCGACCGTGACCGACGTCGAAGGTCGCGAGTTCATCGACTTCGCCGGCGGTATCGCCGTGCTGAACACCGGCCACGTGCACCCGAAAGTCATCGCCGCCGTGACCGAGCAACTGAACAAGCTGACCCACACCTGCTTCCAGGTTCTGGCCTACGAACCGTATGTCGAGCTGTGCGAAAAAATCAACGCACGCGTGCCGGGCCACTTCGCCAAGAAAACCCTGCTGGTGACCACCGGTTCCGAAGCCGTCGAAAACGCCGTGAAGATCGCCCGTGCCGCCACTGGCCGCGCCGGCGTGATCGCTTTCACCGGTGCCTACCACGGTCGTACCATGATGACCCTGGGTCTGACCGGTAAAGTCGTACCTTACTCGGCCGGCATGGGCCTGATGCCAGGCGGCATCTTCCGCGCGCTGTACCCGAACGAACTGCACGGCGTGAGCATCGACGATTCGATCGCTTCGATCGAGCGCATCTTCAAGAACGACGCCGAGCCGAAAGACATTGCCGCGATCATCATCGAGCCTGTTCAGGGTGAAGGTGGTTTCTACGTTGCGCCCAAGGAATTCATGAAGCGTCTGCGTGCCCTGTGCGACCAGCACGGCATTCTGCTGATCGCTGACGAAGTGCAGACCGGCGCCGGCCGTACCGGCACGTTCTTCGCCATGGAACAGATGGGCGTTGCCGCCGATCTGACCACGTTCGCCAAATCCATCGCTGGTGGCTTCCCGCTGGCCGGTGTGTGCGGCAAGGCCGAATACATGGACGCCATCGCGCCAGGCGGTCTGGGCGGCACCTACGCCGGTAGCCCGATCGCTTGCGCTGCGGCCCTGGCCGTGATGGAAGTGTTCGAAGAAGAGAAACTGCTGGATCGCTGCAAGGCTGTCGGTGAGCGTCTGGTAACCGGTCTGAAGGGTATCCAGGCCAAGTATCCGAAAGTCATCGGTGAAGTGCGTGCCCTGGGTGCGATGATTGCCGTCGAGCTGTTCGAAAATGGCGACAGCCACAAGCCGAACCCGACCGCAGTCGCTGCCATTGTGGCCAAGGCGCGTGAAAAGGGCCTGATCCTGCTGTCCTGCGGCACTTACGGCAACGTACTGCGCGTACTGGTTCCGCTGACCTCGCCGGATGAGCAGCTGGACAAAGGTCTGGCGATCATCGAAGAGTGCTTCTCGGAACTGTAAGTCCGGGTACTGTGTGATCGGTTCAACAAAAACCCGCTTCGGCGGGTTTTTTTACGCCTGTTGAAACACATCCTGTGCGTTCGGGCTGTATCGAAGCGCCAGCATTGGCTAAGGTTGAAGCATTGCAAGGGAGGGCGAGCATGTCAGCCGTCGAATTACCCGCTGTACCCCGAGTCCTGATTGCCGAGGCCGATCCGTGGTCCCGCGACTTGCTCAAACAGGTTCTGCTGAACGTGCGCTGCGATGCGCGGCTGGATCTGTGCGCCGATGGCCAGGAGGCGATGTCTCTGCTCAGTGAAGTGCCTTATGACCTGGCCATCGTCGACTGGGAGTTGCCCGGCGTCGATGGCTTGAACGTGTTGCGCAGTGTCCGCCAGCGCAAACGCAATCCGCCGCTGCCCTTCATTCTGATGAGCAGTCGCAACGACAGCGCCAGTGTGCGTGAAGCCCTGCCGCTGGCGCCGACGGCCTACCTGGCCAAACCCCTGAACATGGAAAACCTCACCGAGCGCCTGCAAGGGTTGCTGCTCGATGCCGGCCAGGAAGTGTTCTGCGAAGTGCCTGCATTGGCGCCGGGCATGACCTTGTCGGTATTCCTTGAGCGTCGCCGTGAGCAGGCCGATGGCGCACCGCTGATGACTGACGTGCAGTTGGCGGTCAAGCGCAGTCTCCATCCCGACGGGCTTGATCTGAAACTGCTGGAAGAGGAAATCCGCACCGATCCGCAAATCACGGCGGTGTTGATCGCCGCCGCCAACAGCGCTGCGCAACATCATGGTGCCGCGGTACAGACGCTGGCCCAGGCGCTGCATCGTCTGGGCACCGGGCAGAGCATGAACCTGATTCTCGGCCTGGCCCTCAAGCGCAGCGCCAGGCTCAGCGATCCGTGCCTCGCGGACTACGCCGAGCGCTATTGGGGACTGTCGCTGCACACCGCCGAATATGCGCGCACCCTGGCACGTCTGCTCGACCTCGATCAGGAGCGCTGCTATTGCGCGGGAATGTTGCATCGTCTCGGTGATCTGGCGTTGTTGCGCTGTCTGCAAGAGTGGAAGCAGGCGGGCGGCGAGCTGGACGAGCTGGAGGAAATCGGCGATGCGCTGGCCGAATTCGGTGCGGCGTACGGCTCGGCGCTGCGTACCCGCTGGCGCCTGCCGCTGGAGTTGCGCGAGTTGATTGCCTCGGTCTATCAGCTCGGTGGCGGGGTCTACTCACGCGAAGCGCTGGTGATGAACATGGCGGCGCAGATGGCGCGGCTGACCGAGCATGAGGGCGTAGAAGAACTGGCGAAGAGCCGCACGGCGCGATTGCTGAAGATTGGGTTGCCGGAGCTGACGCGGATGCGCAAATAACCTGCGGAAGCGGGCAAGCCCGGCTTCCACAGGGTTTTGTGTCGAGTCGAAAAACCGGTGTCAGGCCGAGATGATCCTGTTCTTGCCCTGACGCTTGGCTTCATACATCGCCGCATCGGCCCGGGCGAACAGGGCGTCGAGATTCTCGTCTTCCGGGGTGAGGCTGGTCAGGCCCTGGCTGACCGTGATGCCGAACGCCTGTTCACCCTGGCTGAAACTCAGACGCTGAATTTCCCGTTGCAGACGCTCGGCCACTTGCATCGCCATGTCCGGCGCACAGCCTGGAAACACTGCTGCGAATTCCTCGCCTCCAATCCGTCCGAACAGGTCACCCCGGCGCAATGAGGCACGTCCGCATTCAGCAATCCGTTGCAGAACGTTGTCGCCTTCCGGATGGCCATGGGTGTCGTTGATCACCTTGAAATCATCGATGTCCAGCAGCAGGAACGCCAATGGCGCGCCCTGGAGGCGAGCCTCTTCAAACTCGCGATTGGCGCACTCGAAGAAGTGCCGGCGGTTGCTGCTCTGGGTCAGAACGTCAGTGGTGGCCAGGCGCTGCAGCTCGCTTTCCATCTGTTTCTTTTCGGTGATGTCTTCGGCGAGACCGACGATGATCACCGGTTGTTCCGGATCTTCCTGGCGGTTGATGAAGCACTTGTCGCTGATCCAGCGTACCTGGCCGTCGGCATCGATGATCCGGTATTCGCGGTCTTCCACTGCGCCCTTGTGCAGCACTTCGGCGAGGCTGCGTTCGGCATATTCGAGGTCTTCGGGGTAGATGCTGTCGCGCCACTGGTTGTAGTCGGCCAGTAACAGCGCAGCCGAGCGGCCGAAAATCCGCTCATAGGCGGGGCTGACGTACAGCACCTGACGGGTTTCCCAGTTGAAGGCCCAAAGCACGGCGTTGACACTGACCAGCAGCGAGCTGAACAACTGTTCGCGTTCGCTCAGGCGCGCGACTTCGCCCTGTGCGTGCATCAATGCCATCAAGGTTTGCGCGGCTTCTGGCCACTGGGGAGGGGACGAGTCTTTTTGATTGTTGTTGACCATCGACACGGATCTCAAAGGGCGTGCCGGGAAGTCGACAACGGCCACGGGATAGCCCGCCAGAGTGGCGAAGTGTCTTTGAGATAGGGGATCGCGGGTGAAGTTCCGCGCTTTCGTGGAGAGGGAGTTTGCTCCCGCCGGGCGGTAGTGACGACGTGTTCCGGAGAAAACACGTCGTCAGCTTTTGCGTTTGCTGTGCAGCCTTCGCGGGAGCAAGCTCCGCGCCACAATCAGGCAGGGCGTAGCGAGTAGGTTTTCAACTGATCGGCGAATTCACGCAGGGACTGGATACCACTGGCCTCCGCCTCGTGTACCCATTCCTTGATGGCCGCGAGCATGTCGTGGCCATTTGCGCTGGTCTTGACCCAGATCTGCTGCAGGGCCAGGCGTTTTTCGTAAATTACCTTCAGCGCCTGGCTGTGTTCGAGCATGTTCTGGATGCGTGCGTGATGACGATCCTCGAGCAGGCTGGTTTCACGGGAGAGCAGACGCTTGGCGCGGTGGAACTGGTGACGTACCGAATGATCTACCTTGGCCAGTTCCTGCTTGACCAGCGGCCCGATCACCAGCTTGCGGTACTGGGCCATGATCTGGAAACGGTTGTTGAGGATCGCCATGGCGGTGTCCATGTCGAGACTGCCCTTGCCTGCCACGCGGTGAGCGATCGGAGCGACCCGTTGTACCCTGGCCAGGCGCAGGAAACAGAAAACCTTGATCCAGGCCCAGCCGAGGTCGAACTCCCACTTTCTGACCGACAGTTTGGCCGAGTTGGGGTACGTATGGTGGTTGTTGTGCAGCTCTTCGCCACCGATCAGGATGCCCCACGGCACCAGATTGGTCGCGGCATCGCGGCATTCGAAGTTGCGGTAGCCGACGGCGTGGCCGAGGCCGTTGACCACGCCGGCGGCCCAGACCGGGATCCACATCATCTGGATCGCCCAGATGGTGATGCCGATGGTGCCGAACAGCATCAGGTCGACGACCGCCATGAGCGCCACGCCCAGCAGGCGATAGCGGCTGTAGAGGTTGCGTTCGATCCAGTCTTCCGGGCAGTTCTTGCCGTAGATGCGCAGGGTCTCGGGGTTCTGCGCTTCTTCGCGGTACAGCTCGGCACCTTTGCGCAGCACCGTGGACAGACCTTTGACGACCGGACTGTGCGGGTCATCCTCGGTTTCGCACTTGGCGTGGTGCTTGCGATGGATGGCGGTCCACTCGCGGGTGTTCTGTGCGGTGGTCAGCCACAGCCAGAAACGGAAAAAATGCTTCAGTCCGGCATTCAACTCCAGAGAGCGATGGGCCGAGTAGCGGTGCAAATAGACCGTGACGGCAACAATCGTCACGTGGGTCATCAGCAGGGTCACGGCGACCAGCGACCAGGCCGACAAGCCAAGAAAACCTTCGTACCACATAGGCTATAGGGCCCTCGATAGAGAAAAAACAGCCGTTGCATTATCACCAAGCACACAGATAAAACCAGTCGCCCTTTCAGATAAGAGATGGCTGGATGTTTCTTGACCTATAATCCCGACATTTTTTGTAGGGACATGGACGGCCGAATGTCTGCCACATACCGCGATGCCTTGCGTGCAGCGCTGCTTTACCTGGTTCTTGCCGTTGTCTGGCTGCAAGGAACTGGCTATTTATTGAACAGTTTCTTCGATAGCTCTGCTGATCTGGTGCGTTGGCAACTGATCAACGGTTATGTCTTTGTGGCGCTCAGTGCCGGGCTGATCTTCCTCGCCCGGGCGCGCCTGTTCGAATGTCTGGGCATCGGTGCCCGGTTGCGCGAGCGTCAGGCCGATCGCGAACGCCTGCGCCAGGCCGCCGCGGTGTTCGACTGCACCCGCGAGGGCGTGCTGGTCACGGATCGACAGGGCCTGATCGTGCACGTCAATCGAGCCTTCATGGAAATCACCGGTTATCAGTACGACGAAGTGCTTGGCCGTCAGCCCAGCCTCTTCAAGTCCGGGCACCATCCGCCGGGGTTCTATCAGGCGATGTTCGCCACCTTGCAGGCGCAGGATGAATGGAGTGGCGAGATCTGGAACCGGCGCAAGAGCGGGGAGATTTATCCACAGTGGCAAACCATCCGGGTGATTCGCGACGATAATGGCCGCCTCAGTCACTACGTGGCAGTGTTTTCCGACATCAGTGCGATCAAGGACTCCGAGCATGAACTCAAGCACCTTGCCCACCACGACCCGTTGACCGACCTGCCCAACCGTTTGCTGTTCAGTGACCGCGCCGAACAGGCACTGGCTTCGGCGCAGACCCACAAGCGTGGTTGCGCGCTGCTGATGATCGATCTGGACCACTTCAAACTGATCAACGACAGCCTCGGCCACAACATCGGAGATCGCCTGCTCAAGTCGGTCGCCGTGCGTTTGCAGGCGCTGTTCGGGTCAGGCATCACGCTGGCGCGCCTGGGCGGCGACGAGTTCGCGGTGCTGATGGAAAGTTGTCCACAGCCTGCGCAGGCCGCAGCCCTGGCCCAACGCATTCTCGATGCCCTCAAGGAGCCGTTCTGCCTCGACGGCCACGAATTGTTCATTAACGCCAGCCTCGGTATCAGTCTGTTTCCCAGCGATGCCTTGAGTGCCGAGCAACTGCTGCGCAATGCCGATGCGGCGTTGTTCAAGGCCAAGAGCAGCGGCCGAAACGGCTATGCGCTGTACACCGAAGAACTGACCGCCCACGCCCAGCAACGTGTCGAGATTGCCTTCGAATTGCGTCGAGCGTTGGAGCAACAGGAGCTACGTGTCTACTACCAACCGGTTCACGACCTGCAGACCAGCCGCCTGGTAGGTGTCGAGGCCTTGGTGCGTTGGGAGCACCCACAGCGTGGCCTTGTGTCTCCCGCGGAATTCATTCCGATTGCCGAACGCACCGGGATGATCTCGGAAATCGATGCCTGGGTGATGCAGCAGGCCTGTCGGCAGATGTGCCAATGGCAGCAGGCCGGAGTGGTGCTGTCGTTTGTTGCGGTGAATGTGTCGTCGCGATTGTTTGCGCGCCGCGAGTTGTATCAACAGGTGGCAAAGGTGCTGCATGACACCGGGCTTGATCCAGCGTATCTGGAGCTGGAAGTCACCGAAAGCGCAGTCATGGATGACCCGGAAGTGGCACTGGAGCAGATGCATCGTCTGCGCGAGCTGGGCATTCGTCTGGCCATCGATGATTTCGGCACGGGATATTCGTCGCTTTTGCGGCTCAAACGCCTGCCGGTGCAGAAGCTCAAGATCGATCAAGGCTTTGTCGCCGGCCTGCCCTGGGACGAAGACGATGCCGCGATTGTCCGGGTGATCATCGCTTTGGCCCGGAGCATGGGCATGCAGGTGCATGCCGAGGGTATTGAACAGCCTGAGCAGGCGGCGTTTTTGCTCGAACAGGCATGCGATCTGGGACAGGGCTACTGGTTCGGGCGGCCGGTGCCTGAAGCTCAGATCGACTGGGCCAGAGCGCCGGCAATCGGCTGAAGGGTATGCGCAGCGGGTTTGCGAACGGGCAAATCCGCCGCAAACCCTTGCTGTATCACATAATGTTTTCCAGTTATATAAACATTCTTAAATAGTCTTTTTAAGAATATCTGCGCCTCTCTTATATTGCTCCCACGCCGAACGCAGTGCCGCCACTGCCAGGCATATCCCATACAAAGGAGCAGCACCATGAGCGCATCCCTGCGTAGCGTTGACGGTCAGGACGAAACCACCATCCTGCGTGAAATCCAGAGCGCCTTGCGCGACCTGCGTTTCGGCGCGGTGGAGATCACTGTGCACAACGCCCAAGTCGTCCAGATCGAACGCAAAGAGAAATTCCGTCTGCAGCAACCGGGCAACAAATCGGGCTGAACGCAAAAAGATCCCAGCCTGCGCCCGCTCTTGCCGGGGATCAATGCAAGAGCGGGCGCAGGCGGTGATCTTTAGAGGCAACCCGATTTTCGAAATCCATAAGAAAAAGCCACCACCAAGAATTCCAGGAGCTTTCACCATGTCGTCGATTCGCCGTTACGCTTTGGCCGCTCTGGCCAGTGCCGTGTTTGCCGGTTCTGCAGTTGCCAAGGATTACGAGCTGCTCAACGTGTCGTATGACCCGACCCGCGAGCTGTACCAGGACTACAACGCCGAATTCGTGAAGTACTGGCAGGCAGAACATGCCGGCGACACCGTGAAAATCCAGCAATCCCACGGAGGTTCGGGCAAGCAGGGCCGTGCGGTGATCGACGGTCTGCGCGCCGACGTCGTGACCCTGGCGCTGGCCGGCGACATCGACGAAATCGCCAAGCTCGGCAAGACCCTGCCGGCCGACTGGCAGAAGCGTTTGCCGGACGCCAGCACTCCGTACACCTCGACCATCGTGTTTCTGGTGCGCAAGGGCAACCCGAAAGGTATCAAGGACTGGGGTGACCTGATCAAGAACGATGTATCGGTAATCACGCCGAATCCGAAAACCTCCGGCGGTGCGCGCTGGAACTTCCTCGCGGCGTGGGCCTACGGCCTCAAAGCCAACGGCGGCAACGAAGCGAAAGCCAAGGAATATGTACAGACCCTGTTCAAGCACGTTCCGGTGCTGGACACCGGCGCCCGTGGCTCGACCATCACCTTCGTCAACAACGGCCAGGGTGACGTGTTGCTGGCCTGGGAAAACGAAGCCTTCCTGGCGCTGAAAGAGGACGGCGGCAAGGACAAGTTCGACATCGTCGTGCCTTCGCTGTCGATCCTCGCCGAACCACCGGTGGCCGTGGTCGACAAGAACGCCGAGAAGAAGGGCAACGAGCAGATCGCCGAAGCCTACCTCAAGCACCTGTACAGCCCGGCCGGCCAGGAAATCGCGGCGAAGAACTTCTACCGCCCGCGTGACAAGGACGTGGCCGCCAAGTACGCCCAGCAGTTCCCGAAACTGGAACTGGTGACCATCGACAAGGACTTCGGCGGCTGGAAAACCGCACAACCGAAATTCTTCAACGACGGTGGCGTGTTCGACCAGATCTATCAGGCGCAGTAATCTCGAATGAAACGAGCCTGATGCTCAGGCACAAAACATGTGGGAGCGA
>NZ_LRUN01000040.1 GCF_001679645.1 Pseudomonas bananamidigenes
CGGAGCGAAGGAACCCCGAGCTTTAGCGAGCGGGCCGAACGTAGGAGCAAGCGTTTTTTTGCTTACTTTTTTTAGGCGTTTGTAAAAAAAGTGAGTCGCCGTCAGGGCGAAACCCTAGGTGGCCGTTACCTCAGCAATGGATATGCATACAGATCGAAAAATGTGCAGCGTTCAAGATCTACCCCCTCACCCCAGCCCTCTCCCCCAAGGGGGCGAGGGGGGAAAGGGAGCCGATCTTCATGAGTTTCAAAATTTCAGCTCGGCTCGGTCAACTCTGAAGAAACGCGGCCACCTTCTGTGCGGCGGCAGCCAAATGCTGCTCATGCGTAAACCCGGAAACCTTGAGCGGCTTCAAATCATGATCCCCCGCCGCCAACCAAAACACTCCAATAGTCGGCGATAAGGAATACCCTTCGACAGCGCCCCGGTTGCCAAGAGCATCGCGCTCGCCTTGAACAATCAACGTCCGAGTCCGCAAAGAAGCCAGATGTTCGACCCGCGGTTTCTCCGGTTTCCCAACCGCATAAAACGGATACCCCAGGCAAACCAACGCATCAGCGCCAAGCTCATCGGCAAGAAGACTGGCCATCCGCCCCCCCATCGACTTCCCGCCAACCGCCAAAACCCCAGCGACATGAAGTCGCACCAGGCCATACACCTCACGCCAACATTCGAGCAACTTCGGCGCCGGATTCGGCGGGCGTTTGCTGCCGTCAATCCGCCGCTGCGCCATATAAGGAAACTCAAACCGCAACACGTTGATACCCAGCCCGGCAAGGCGCCCGGCCATATCCGTCATCCACTCGCTGTCCATCGGCGCCCCGGCACCATGAGCAAGGATGAGGGTCGCCGAAGCCTCGCCAACAGCGGCATCCCAAAGCCACCCGTGATCCCGCACGCACTGCGCCCATTGATCCCCGTCAATACTGGCCTTGTGCTGTTTGTCCATGCTTGCCTCGCTTTTAGTCTGCCTATAACTCCAGGCGAAGGGTTCGCGGCGTTTTCTGCGCGCACTCACTTCGGCTGAACCGTGGATGGGGAACCATGAACACTTCTATCAGTACCGCCTACAACTACAAGGTGGTCCGCCAATTCGCCATTATGACGGTGGTGTGGGGCATCGTCGGCATGGGGCTCGGGGTTTTTCTCGCGGCTCAATTGGTCTGGCCCGAACTCAACTTCAACCTGCCGTGGACCAGCTTCGGACGCCTGCGCCCGCTGCACACCAACGCGGTGATCTTCGCGTTCGGTGGCTGTGCCTTGTTCGCCAGTTCGTTCTACTCGGTGCAGCGCACCTGCCAGACGCAACTGTTCGCGCCGCAAATCGCCGCCTTCTGCTTCTGGGGCTGGCAACTGGTGATCCTGCTGGCGGCCATCAGCCTGCCGCTGGGTTACACCAGTTCCAAGGAATACGCCGAGCTGGAATGGCCGATCGACATTCTGATCACCATCGTCTGGGTCGCCTACGCCATCGTGTTCTTCGGCACGATCATGCAGCGCAAGACCAAACACATTTATGTGGGCAACTGGTTCTTCGGCGCATTCATCATCACCGTGGCGATCCTGCACATCGTCAACAACCTTGAGCTGCCGGTGAGCTTCACCAAGTCCTACTCGGTGTACGCCGGTGCAACCGACGCGATGGTGCAATGGTGGTACGGTCACAACGCCGTAGGCTTTTTCCTCACCGCCGGTTTTCTCGGGATGATGTACTACTTCGTACCGAAGCAGGCCGAACGTCCGGTGTATTCGTATCGCCTGTCGATCGTGCACTTCTGGGCGCTGATCACCCTGTACATCTGGGCCGGCCCGCACCACTTGCACTACACCGCGCTGCCGGACTGGGCGCAGTCGCTGGGCATGGTGATGTCGCTGATCCTGCTGGCACCGAGCTGGGGCGGCATGATCAACGGCATGATGACCCTTTCGGGCGCCTGGCATAAGTTGCGCAGTGACCCGATCCTGCGTTTCCTCGTGGTTTCGCTGGCGTTCTACGGCATGTCGACCTTCGAAGGTCCGATGATGGCGATCAAGACCGTCAACGCCCTCTCCCACTACACCGACTGGACCATCGGCCACGTACACGCCGGCGCGCTCGGCTGGGTGGCGATGATTTCCATCGGCGCGCTGTACCACATGATCCCGAAAGTCTTCGGCAAAGAGCAGATGCACAGCATCGGCCTGATCAACGCGCACTTCTGGCTCGCGACCATCGGCACCGTTTTGTACATCGCGTCGATGTGGGTCAACGGCATCGCCCAGGGCCTGATGTGGCGTGCGGTGAACGAAGACGGCACGCTGACCTACTCCTTCGTCGAAACCCTGGTGGCCAGCCACCCTGGCTTCGTCGTGCGGTTGATCGGCGGGGCGATCTTCCTCAGCGGCATGTTGCTGATGGCTTACAACACCTGGCGCACCGTGCGGGCCTCGCAGCCTGCTGACGTCGTTGCCGCCGCGCAGATGGCCTGAGGAGTCCGCCATGAAACACGAAACGATTGAAAAGAACGTCGGCCTGCTGATGCTGCTGATGGTGTTCGCCGTGAGCATCGGCGGCCTGACCCAGATCGTCCCGCTGTTCTTTCAGGACGTGACCAACAAACCGGTGGAAGGCATGAAGCCCTACACCGCGCTGCAACTGGAAGGCCGCGACATCTACATCCGCGAAGGCTGCGTCGGCTGCCACTCGCAGATGATTCGTCCGTTCCGCGCCGAAACCGAACGCTACGGCCACTACTCGGTGGCCGGCGAGAGCGTGTGGGATCACCCGTTCCTGTGGGGTTCGAAACGCACCGGTCCGGACCTGGCCCGTGTGGGCGGTCGTTACTCGGATGACTGGCACCGTGCGCACTTGTACAACCCGCGCAACGTCGTGCCGGAATCGAAGATGCCGGCCTACCCGTGGCTGGTCACCCAACCGCTCGACAGCAGCCATACCGAAACCAAGCTCAAGGTCATGCGCACCCTCGGCGTGCCTTACACCGACGACGACATCAGCGGTGCGGTGGCCAGCCTCAAGGGCAAGAGCGAAATGGACGCCCTCGTCTCCTACCTGCAAGTGCTCGGCACTGCAATCAAGAGCAAGAGGTGAGACATGGCCATTGAAATGAGCGCGGGGCTGATTCGCGGCCTCGGCACGGTCGTGGTGTTCGTGGCCTTCGTCGGCCTGACCCTGTGGGTGTTCAACCGCAAGCGCACGCCGGAATTTGCCGAAGCGCGCCTGCTGCCGTTCGCCGACGAGCCGCAACCCGACCCAACCCCTGCAACTGAAACAAGGAGTACCCGGTCATGACCACCTTCTGGAGTACGTGGATCTGCGTACTGACCATCGGCAGCCTGATCGGCCTGACCTGGCTGCTGGTCGGCACCCGTCGGGGCGAAACCAAGGGCAGCGTCGACCAGACCATGGGCCACAGCTTCGACGGCATCGAGGAGTACGACAACCCGCTGCCGCAGTGGTGGTTCATGCTGTTCGCCGGCACGCTGGTGTTTTCCGTGGGCTATCTGATCCTCTATCCGGGCCTCGGTAACTGGAAGGGCATCCTGCCCGGCTACGAGGACGGCTGGACGGGCGTCCACGAGTGGGAAAAGGAAATGAGCAAGGCCGACGCCAAATTCGGGCCGATCTTCGCAAAATTCGCCGCCATGCCGGTGGAAGAAGTGGCGAAGGATCCGCAGGCGCTGAAAATGGGTGGCCGTCTGTTCGCCTCCAACTGCTCGGTGTGTCACGGCTCGGACGCCAAGGGCGCCTTCGGCTTCCCTAACCTCGCCGACCAGGACTGGCGCTGGGGCGGCAGCGCCGAGACGATCAAGACCACCATCATGGGTGGCCGGGTTGCGGCAATGCCGGCCTGGGGCGAGTCGCTCGGTGAGGCGGGCGTGAAAAACGTCGCCGCCTATGTGCGTCACGAACTGGCCGGGCTGCCACTGCCGGCGGACAACAAGGCCGACCTGCAAGCCGGACAGCAAACATTCAGCACCATGTGCGTAGCCTGTCATGGGGCAACCGGCCAGGGCACTGAAGCCATGGGTGCGCCGAACCTGACGCACCCGACCGGATTTATCTATGGCACCAGCCTGACTCAACTCGAACAGACCATCCGCCATGGTCGTCAGGGCCACATGCCGGCTCAGAGCGAGCTGCTGGGCAACGATAAAGTGCAATTGCTGGCCGCTTATGTGTACAGCCTTAGCCATGGATTGAATACAGAAAAACTGATTACTGAAGAGAATAAACAGTAATCATTGAGCACAACACTGCCGCACGTTTCCAGTGCGGCAGTTTCCAGCCTCTTTGCGACGCATTGTCGCACCCCCTCTTCCCCTCTCCTTTCGGTTCCCCGGATTCGGGTCTACGCTTGCTCGATGCGGACTGGCCCGTGCCGGTTCCATGTTGCCCCTGAACGAGGCGTTGAACGAATCGGCTGACTGACATGGCCGCAAAGGCCGGTAGATACCGGCTGTCGCGCCGATGACCGTCCGTCACCCGAACCTGGCGTTCGAACAGACCCCGTTTCGGTCGACCGGGACCCCTCGCTTTTTTTGTCCGCCGGGAGATTTTTTCCGAGGGAAATTTTGTCCTTACGCGGCGCATGGAAAGGCCGCAGAATCAGCGTTGGAAAGCATTGACCCAGGTCATGGCGCGTTGCATTGACCCCCTGCTTTCTACATACTTGCGACCGATTTTAATCCTAATAAAACACCCAAACCGTGGAACCTTAGAATGAGCACAGCAATCAGTCCGACTGCTTATAACTATAAGGTAGTCCGCCAGTTCGCCATCATGACGGTGGTCTGGGGGATCCTTGGCATGGGGCTCGGTGTCTTCATCGCCTCGCAACTGGTCTGGCCGGAGTTGAATTTCGGTCTGCCGTGGACGAGCTTTGGACGCCTGCGCCCGTTGCACACAAACCTGGTGATTTTCGCCTTCGGTGGTTGTGCACTGTTCGCCACTTCCTACTATGTCGTGCAGCGAACCTGCCAGACGCGACTGATTTCCGACAGCCTCGCGGCCTTCACCTTCTGGGGCTGGCAAGCCGTGATCGTCGGCGCGCTGATTACCTTGCCGCTGGGTTACACCACCACCAAGGAATACGCGGAACTGGAATGGCCCCTCGCCATTCTGCTGGCCATTGTCTGGGTCACCTACGGTCTGGTGTTCTTCGGCACCATCACCAAGCGCAAGACCAAACACATCTATGTGGGTAACTGGTTCTACGGCGCGTTCATCGTCGTGACGGCGATGCTGCACATCGTCAACCACGCGTCCCTGCCGGTGAGTTTCTTCAAGTCCTACTCCGCCTACTCGGGCGCGACCGACGCGATGATCCAGTGGTGGTACGGCCACAACGCTGTGGGCTTCTTCCTGACCACCGGCTTCCTGGGGATGATGTACTACTTCGTGCCGAAACAGGCCGAACGTCCGATCTACTCCTATCGTCTGTCGATCGTGCACTTCTGGGCACTGATCACCCTGTACATCTGGGCCGGTCCGCACCACCTGCACTACACCGCGCTGCCGGATTGGGCACAATCGCTGGGCATGGCCATGTCGATCATCCTGCTGGCGCCAAGCTGGGGCGGCATGATCAACGGCATGATGACCCTGTCGGGTGCCTGGCATAAGCTGCGCACCGACCCGATCCTGCGTTTCCTCGTGGTCTCGCTGGCGTTCTACGGCATGTCGACCTTCGAAGGTCCGATGATGGCGATCAAGACCGTCAACTCGCTCTCGCACTACACCGACTGGACCATCGGCCACGTACACGCCGGTGCGCTCGGCTGGGTGGCGATGATCTCGATCGGCGCGATCTACCACATGATCCCGAAACTGTTCGGCCGCGCGCAGATGCACAGCGTCGGTCTGATCAACGCGCACTTCTGGCTCGCGACCATCGGCACCGTGCTGTACATCGCTTCGATGTGGGTCAACGGCATCACTCAAGGCCTGATGTGGCGTGCAATCAACGACGACGGCACCCTCACCTACTCGTTCGTCGAAGCGCTGCAGGCCAGCCACCCTGGCTACATCGTCCGTGCCCTGGGCGGTGCGTTCTTCGCCAGTGGCATGCTGTTGATGGCCTACAACGTGTGGCGCACCGTTCGCGCCTCGGACCCGGCTGAAGCTGAAGCCGCCGCCAAGATCGCCGTAGTTGGAGCTCACTGATGAAGCATGAAGCTGTCGAGAAGAACATCGGCCTGCTGGCCTTCTTCATGGTCATCGCCGTCAGCGTCGGTGGCCTGACCCAAATCGTTCCGCTGTTTTTCCAGGACGTCACCAACAAGCCGGTCGAAGGCATGAAGCCGCGCACCGCCCTTGAACTGGAAGGCCGCGACGTTTACATCGCCAACGGCTGTGTCGGCTGCCACTCGCAGATGATCCGCCCGTTCCGTGCCGAGACCGAACGCTACGGCCACTACTCGGTCGCCGGTGAAAGCGTGTGGGATCACCCGTTCCTGTGGGGTTCCAAGCGTACCGGCCCGGACCTGGCCCGTGTCGGCGGTCGTTACTCCGATGACTGGCAGCGTGCGCACTTGTACAACCCGCGCAACGTCGTGCCTGAATCGAAAATGCCGGCTTACCCGTTCCTCGTGGAAAACAAGCTCGACGGCAAAGACACGGCCAGAAAAATGGAAGTGTTGCGCACGCTCGGCGTCCCTTACACCGACGAAGACATTGCCGGTGCAAAAGATGCTGTGAAGGGTAAAACCGAAATGGACGCGCTGGTGGCCTATCTGCAAGGCCTGGGCACCATCATCAAAAGCAAACGGTGATTCTGATGGATATCGGGATGATTCGAGGCCTGGGCACCGTTGTCGTGATGGTTGCCTTCATCGGCCTGGCGTTGTGGGTGTTCAGCCCCAAGCGCAAGTCGGAGTTTGAAGACGCGACCTTGCTGCCCTTCGCGGATGATCCCGAAGCCATCAAGCACGTCGAGCAAGCTTCTAGGAGTAACAAAGAATGACTACATTCTGGAGTCTGTACGTCACAGTCCTCAGTCTCGGTACGATCTTTTCCCTGACCTGGCTGTTGCTGTCGACCCGCAAGGGTCAGCGCGCCGAGCAGACCGACGAGACGGTCGGCCACTCCTTCGACGGGATCGAGGAGTACGACAACCCGCTGCCGAAATGGTGGTTCATGCTGTTCGTGGGCACCATCGTCTTCGCCCTGGGTTACCTGGTGCTGTACCCGGGCCTGGGCAGCTGGAAAGGTCTGCTGCCGGGCTACAACTACCTCGATAACGAAAAGCAGACCCCGTTCGCCAACGGCCAGACCGGCTGGACCGGCGTTCACGAGTGGGAAAAGGAAATGGCTCGCTCGGACGCCAAGTTCGGTCCGATCTTCGCCAAGTTCGCGGCGATGCCAATCGAGGAAGTCGCGAAAGATCCGCAAGCCCTGAAGATGGGCGGTCGTCTGTTCGCGTCCAACTGCTCGGTCTGCCACGGTTCCGACGCCAAGGGTGCCTACGGCTTCCCTAACCTGACCGACGCCGACTGGCGCTGGGGCGGCGAACCGGAAACCATCAAGACCACCATCATGGGCGGTCGTCACGCGGTGATGCCGGCCTGGGCCGAAGTGATCGGCGAGCAAGGCGTGGCGGACGTGGCGGCATTCGTGCTGACCAATCTGGATGGCCGCAAGCTGCCGGAAGGCACCAAGGCCGATCCGGCCAACGGCCAGAAACTGTTCGCTGCCAACTGCGTGGCCTGCCACGGTCCGGAAGGTAAAGGCACGCCGGCTATGGGCGCCCCGAACCTGACCCACCCGGCGGCGTTCATCTACGGCTCGAGCTTCGCGCAGCTGCAGCAGACCATCCGTTACGGCCGTCAGGGCCAGATGCCTGCCCAGGAACAACTGCAAGGCAACGACAAGGTTCACCTGCTGGCGGCTTATGTTTACAGCCTGTCTCACGGTGAAAAAGCTCCGGAAGCCGAGGCGCAGTAAGGCCAACGCTTGAAGCAAAAAAATGGCCCCGCCAGTGAGAACTGGCGGGGCCTTTTTGTTTCTGCCCTTTGAATGGCCGACCAGCGGTCAGGCTCGTCAGGCCTTCCCGGTTGTGAGACGCCAGAAGCGGTAGTAACGTTGCTACATATCTTCTTCAGGAGAGGTCGCAATGATGGCCATCACCACCATTTCCAGCCGTGAATTCAATCAGGACACAAGCAGTGCCAAAAAAGCCACCCGCAATGGGCCGGTGATCATCACTGATCGTGGCAAGCCCGCCCACGTACTGCTAAGCATTGAGGAGTACGAAAAACTCACCGGCCTCAACGCGAGCATTGTCGATCTGCTGGTCATGCCTGAAGCAGCAGACATCGAGTTCGAAACCGAGCGTGCCGTAATCACTCACCGCCCCGTGGATCTGTCCTGAATGTATTTGCTCGACACCAATGTGATTTCCGAACTGCGCAAACCCCAGGCCGACAGGAACGTTGTCGCCTGGGCCAAAACGGTCATTGCCCCTCGCATGTTCATCTCGGCCATTACCTTGAAGGAACTGGAGACCGGCGTCCTTCGCATGGAGCGCCGAGACCCGGCTCAAGGCAAGGTTCTGCGCACCTGGCTCAAGCGCCACGTGATGCCGGCCTTCGACGCGAGAATCCTGCCGGTCGATGCGGCAGTCGCACTGCGATGTGCGCGCCTTCATGTGCCAGACCAGGCCAATGAAAGTGATGCGTTGATTGCTGCAACGGCGTTGGTGCATGGCCTGACAGTGGTCACCCGAAATGTCGCCGACTTTGAATCCAGTGGCGTTGCATTGATCAATCCGTGGGACAGCAGAAATGGCGATACCTTTTGATTTCGTCTCAACGTCGGCCAGGAATGCGGGACCAGCGAACGACGCTGCTCGCAAACCCGTCCATACTTAGCAAGTCAATTGATCTGCATCATGCTTTGTTGCATTCGCTACACCATTCAGGATATTTCCCCAACGCGACCAAAGGTCGCACCCGTTCGTCGGCATCACAGGCGTATCATTGCGCCACCGCAACACCCTTTCTGACCCCGGCCGGCACGTATCGGCCGAGGCATTTTTCCACTGCCGTGGGATGCAACGATGAGTAATCAGATTCCGGTACACGACGTCACGCCCCCCAACAAGAACGCGAACAACAGCGTCGATCTCTACGCCTCTCGAGAAAAAATCTACACCCGTGCCTTCACCGGCCTGTTCCGCAATCTGCGGATGATGGGCGGTACCGTGCTGTTCCTGCTGTACTTCGGAACGGTCTGGCTGAACTGGGGCGGCCATCAGGCCGTGTGGTGGAACCTGCCGGAACGCAAGTTCTTCATCTTCGGCGCCACCTTCTGGCCACAGGATTTCATTCTGCTCTCAGGCCTGCTGATCATTGCCGCGTTCGGCCTGTTCTTCATCACGGTGTATGCCGGCCGGGTCTGGTGCGGGTACACCTGCCCGCAAAGCGTATGGACGTGGATTTTCATGTGGTGCGAAAAGGTCACCGAAGGCGACCGCAACCAGCGCATCAAGCTCGACAAGGCGCCGATGAGCGCCAACAAGTTCCTGCGCAAATTCGCCAAGCACGCCCTGTGGCTGCTGATCGGTTTCGTCACCGGCATGACCTTCGTCGGCTACTTCTCGCCGATCCGTGAACTGGTCATCGACTTCTTCACGGGGCAGGCCGATGGCTGGTCGTATTTCTGGGTCGGCTTCTTCACCCTCGCCACCTACGGCAACGCCGGCTGGCTGCGTGAGCAGGTGTGCATCTACATGTGCCCGTATGCGCGCTTCCAGAGCGTGATGTTCGACAAGGACACGCTGATCGTTTCCTATGATCCGCGTCGCGGCGAAAGCCGTGGCCCGCGCAAGAAAGGCATCGATTACAAGGCTCAGGGCCTGGGCGATTGCATCGACTGCACCATGTGCGTCCAGGTCTGCCCGACCGGCATCGACATCCGCGACGGCCTGCAGATCGAATGCATCGGCTGCGCCGCGTGCATCGACGCCTGCGACAGCATCATGGACAAGATGGATTACCCGCGCGGCCTGATCAGCTACACCACCGAACACAACCTGTCCGGGCAGAAAACCCATAAACTGCGTCCGCGCCTGATCGGCTATGCCGTGGTGCTGCTGGCGATGATCAGCCTGCTGGTCACCGCCTTCTTCATGCGTTCGCTGGTGGGCTTCGACGTCAGCAAGGACCGCGTGCTGTACCGCGAAAACGCCGAAGGCCGGATCGAAAACGTCTACAGCCTGAAGATCATGAACAAGGATCAGCGCGACCATACCTACGTGCTGGAAGCCGCCGGTTTGCCGGATCTGCGCCTGCAAGGCAGACGCGAGATCAAGGTGCCGGCCGGGGAAATCTTCAGCATGCCGGTCGAACTGTCGAGCGCCCCCGAACAACTGCCGTCGAGCACCAACGAGGTGAAATTCATCCTCAAGGATGCCGATGACGACAGCGTCCACGTCGAAGCCAAGAGCCGGTTCATCGGCCCACAGAATCGTTGAGAGAACAGAACATGCCCGACGCAAACGCCGCAAGCCCTTGGTACAAGCATATCTGGCCATGGATCATCATCGGGATCCTGGCCTGCTCGGTGACCTTGACCCTGTCCATGGTGACCATCGCAGTGAATCACCCGGACAACCTGGTCAACGACAACTACTATGAGGCCGGCAAGGGCATCAATCGTTCGCTGGACCGTGAACTGCTGGCACAGACCCTGAAAATGCGCGCCAACGTACACCTGGACGACGTCACTGGCGAAGTCGACTTGCGCCTGAGCGGCGACAGCCAGCCCAAGACCCTGGAACTGAACCTGATTTCCCCGACTCAGCCGGACAAGGATCGCAAGATCGTCCTGACCCGCAGCGAAACCGAGCAGGGTCGATACATTGGCCAGGTGAACGACAAGGTCGAAGGTCGTCGTTTTGTTGAGTTGCTGGGTTCGCAGGGCGACCAGGTATGGCGCATGTTCGAGGAAGAAGTGGTCAGCCATGACAAGGATCTGCTGCTCGGTGACGAACCGCTGCAAGGCGCGGAAGACCTGAAAAAATAAAGATCTTCACTGTGGCGAGGGAGCTTGCTCCCGCTGGGGTGCAAAGCGCCCCCGACTCAGCACTCGAGTACATTCAGCCAACGTGAGCCTGCTGCTTTGCGACTGCTGCGCAGCCGAGCGGGAGCAAGCTCCCTCGCCACAATAGATTCTGCATGGCATCAGACATGACCACCCCCATCCCCTGCTACCACTGCGCCCTGCCCGTTCCGACGGGCAGCCGCTTCACTGCTGTCGTACTCGGGGAATCCCGCGAGTTCTGCTGCCCGGGCTGTCAGGCCGTGGCCGAAGCCATCGTTTCCGGCGGGCTCGAAAGCTATTACCAACACCGCAGCGAAGCCTCGGCCAACCCCGAGGCGCTGCCCGTGCAACTGGTGGATGAACTGGCGCTGTATGACCGCGCCGATGTGCAGCAACCTTTCGTCCGCCACGAAGGCGAACTGGCCGAAACCACGCTGTTGATGGAAGGCATCAGTTGCGCCGCGTGTGGCTGGCTGATCGAGAAACACCTGCGCACCTTGCCCGCCGTGGCCGAGGCGCGATTGAATCTGTCCAACCATCGCCTGCACGTGCGCTGGGCCGATGCGCAACTGCCACTGAGCCAGATCCTCGGCGAACTGCGCCACATCGGCTACGCCGCACACCCGTATCAGGCGGACCGCGCCAGCGAACAACTGGCCAGCGAAAACCGTCTCGCCCTGCGCCAACTCGGCGTCGCCGGACTGCTGTGGTTCCAGGCGATGATGGCAACCATGGCGACCTGGCCGGAATTCAACATCGACCTCAGCCCCGAACTGCACACCATCCTGCGCTGGGTCGCGCTGTTCCTCACCACGCCGATTGTGTTCTACAGCTGCGCGCCGTTTTTCAAGGGTGCCATGCGTGACTTGCGCACCCGCCACTTGACCATGGACGTTTCCGTGTCGCTGGCCATCGGCGCGGCTTACGTCGCCGGCATCTGGACCTCGATCACCGGGAACGGCGAGCTGTATTTCGACGCCGTCGGGATGTTCGCGCTATTTCTGCTCGCCGGACGCTACCTCGAACGCCGCGCCCGGGAACGCACCGCCGCTGCGACTGCGCAACTCGTGAACCTGTTGCCCGCCTCTTGCTTGCGCCTGGACGCCGCCGGCCAGAGTGAACGGATCCTGCTCAGCGAACTGCGCCTCGGTGACCGGGTGCTGGTGCAGCCCGGCTCGGTGCTGCCGGCGGACGGCAGAATCCTCGACGGCCGGTCGAGCATCGATGAATCCCTGCTGACCGGCGAATACCTGCCGCAGATACGTACGCCCGGCGACGCGGTCACCGCCGGCACGCTGAATGTGGAAGGCGCGCTGACCGTCGAAGTGCAGGCGCTGGGCCAGGACACGCGGCTGTCGGCCATCGTCCGTTTGCTGGATCGCGCTCAGGCAGAGAAACCACGTCTGGCGGAAATCGCCGACCGCGCCGCGCAATGGTTCCTGCTGCTGTCGTTGATTGCTGCCGCCGCGATCGGTCTGTTGTGGTGGGAACTGGATCCGTCGCGGGCCTTCTGGATCGTTCTGGCCATGCTGGTGGCGACCTGCCCTTGCGCATTGTCGCTTGCCACACCGACCGCACTCACTGCCGCCACGGGCACGCTGCACAAGCTGGGTCTGCTGCTGACACGCGGCCATGTGCTGGAAGGTCTGAATCAGATCGACACAGTGATTTTCGACAAGACCGGCACCCTCACCGAAGGGCGTCTGGTGCTGCGCTCGATTCGCCCCCTCGGTGACCTCGACAGCGACCGGTGCCTGAGCCTCGCCGCGGCGCTGGAAAACCGTTCGGAACATCCGATCGCCCGGGCCTTTGGCCGGGCGCCGCTGGCCGCCGAAGAGGTTCACAGCACACCGGGGCTGGGGCTTGAAGGCTTGGTCGGCGAACAGCGTCTGCGCATCGGGCAGGCGGATTTCGTCTGCGATCTCAGTGGCACGCCTGTGCCGAAAATGCCCGACGAACCGGGCCAATGGTTGCTGCTGGGCGACACCCAAGGCGCGCTGGCATGGTTCGTCCTGGATGATCGCCTGCGTGCCGATGCCCCGGCCCTGCTCGCCGTGTGCAAGGCGCGCGGCTGGCATACGCTGCTGCTGTCGGGCGACAGTTCGCCGATGGTCGCCAGTGTCGCCGCCGAACTGGGCATCGACGAAGCCCGGGGTGGTTTGCGCCCGGACGACAAACTGCAAGTGCTGCAACAACTGCACAAGGGCGGCCGCAAGGTATTGATGCTCGGCGACGGGGTCAACGACGTGCCGGTATTGGCCGCTGCGGACATCAGCGTGGCCATGGGTTCGGCCACCGACCTGGCGAAAACCAGTGCCGACGCGGTGCTGTTGTCCAACCGCCTCGACGCCCTGGTGCAAGCCTTCACGCTGGCCCGCCGCACCCGTCGGGTCATCATCGAAAACCTGTTGTGGGCCGCGCTGTACAATGGCCTCATGTTGCCGTTCGCCGCCCTCGGCTGGATCACTCCGGTATGGGCCGCCGTCGGCATGTCGATCAGTTCGCTGACCGTGGTGCTCAACGCCCTGCGCCTGACTCGCCTGCCGAGCGCGCCGACCGTCAACGCCTCGTCAGAAACCCGCCCGCTGCCGGCCTGAGCCGCGCGGGCATGGAGTATAGATGCCAGCTCTCTACGTGATGATTCCGGCCGCATTGCTGATCGTGGCCATCGCCGTCTACATCTTCTTCTGGGCGGTGGACAGCGGCCAGTACGACGACCTCGACGGCCCGGCCCACAGCATTCTGTTCGACGACCAGGATCCGAAACACACCGCCGCCGTGGATGAAGCCAACCCGGCCAGACCGGACGACAAGGCGCCGCCCCATGCTTGAACTGGCGCCACTGCTGGTCTCTGCACTGATTCTCGGCCTGCTCGGTGGCGGTCATTGCCTGGGCATGTGCGGCGGCCTGATGGGCGCACTGACCCTGGCGATTCCCAAGGAGCAACGCAGCCGACGCTTTCGCTTGCTCCTGGCCTACAACCTTGGGCGGATTCTCAGTTATGCCACGGCCGGATTGCTGATCGGACTCGCGGGCTGGGCCGTGGCCAACAGCCCGGCAGCGCTGTTCATGCGGGTGCTCGCCGGGTTGCTGTTGATCGCCATGGGCTTGTACCTCGCTGGCTGGTGGAGCGGCCTGACCCGCATCGAAAGCCTGGGTCGCGGCCTGTGGCGCTACATTCAACCTGTCGCCAATCGCCTGTTGCCAGTGTCGAGCCTGCCCCGGGCCTTGCTGCTCGGTGCGCTGTGGGGCTGGCTGCCGTGCGGGCTGGTTTACAGCACGCTGCTGTGGTCGGCCAGTCAGGGCAATGCACTGGACAGCGCATTGCTGATGCTCGCCTTCGGGCTCGGCACCTGGCCGGTGCTGCTCGCGACAGGCCTGGCTGCCGAGCGGGTCACGGCGTTGTTGCGCAAACGCAGCGTACGCATGGCCGGTGGATTGCTGGTCATCCTGTTCGGTCTCTGGACCCTGCCAGGGCCGCATCAGCACTGGCTGATGGGCCACTGATTCCGGCTTGATGCAAATCAAGATGCCTCGTCGCGCCCTCCCCTAGACTCGCTCACACTGCCAGCCTATCCGGGGGAATGCCCGCATGCTCGACGCCATTCGTTGGGACACCGATTTGATCCGCCGCTACGACCTGGCGGGGCCGCGCTACACCTCGTACCCGACGGCCGTGCAATTCAACAGTCAGGTCGGCACCTTCGACCTGTTCCACGCCCTGCGCGACAGCCGCAAGGCCCTGCGCCCATTGTCGTTGTACGTGCATGTGCCGTTCTGCGCGAACATCTGCTACTACTGCGCCTGCAACAAAGTCATCACCAAGGATCGCGGTCGGGCCCTGCCCTATCTGCAACGGCTGGAGCAGGAAATCCAGCTGATCGCCTGCCACCTCGACCCGGCGCAGAAAGTCGAGCAGCTGCACTTCGGCGGCGGCACGCCGACCTTTCTCAGCCACGACGAGTTGCGGCAACTGATGGCGCACCTGCGCAAGCATTTCAATCTGTTGGATGATGACTCCGGCGACTACGGTATAGAGATCGACCCACGCGAAGCCGACTGGTCGACCATGGGCCTGCTGCGGGAACTGGGTTTCAACCGGGTCAGCATCGGCCTGCAGGACCTCGACCCGGCGGTGCAGCGGGCGGTCAATCGCCTGCAGAGCCTGGACGAAACCCGTGCGGTGATCGACGCGGCGCGCACCTTGCAGTTTCGCTCGATCAACATCGATCTGATCTACGGTCTGCCCAAGCAGACCCCGGACAACTTCGCCCGCACGGTTGAAGAAGTCATCAGCCTGCAACCGGACCGGCTCTCGGTGTTCAACTACGCGCATCTGCCGGAACGCTTCATGCCGCAGCGGCGGATCAACGGCAACGAACTGCCGGGCCCGTCACAGAAACTGGAAATGCTGCAACGCACGATCGAGCAACTGACTGCCGCCGGCTACCGCTACATCGGCATGGATCACTTCGCCCTGCCCGACGATGAATTGGCGATTGCCCAGGAAGAAGCGACCCTGCAACGCAACTTCCAGGGCTACACCACCCACGGGCATTGCGACCTGATCGGCCTCGGCGTGTCGGCCATCAGCCAGATCGGCGATCTGTACTGCCAGAACAGCAGCGACCTCAATCAATACCAGAACACCCTCGCCGGCGCGCAACTGGCCACCAGCCGTGGCCTGGTGTGCAACGCCGATGATCGCCTGCGACGCGCAGTGATTCAGCAATTGATCTGCAATTTCAGCCTGGATTTCGCCGAGATCGAGCGCACGTTCAACATCGATTTCCAGGGTTACTTCGGCGCGCTCTGGCCGCAGCTGCAAGGCATGGCAAAGGACGGGCTGATCGAGCTGGATCGCGAACGGATCAGCGTGCTGCCGGCCGGTCGCCTGTTGGTGCGTTCGGTGTGCATGGTGTTCGATGCGTATCTGGAACAGCAGAACCGTCAGCGTTTTTCCCGGGTGATCTGAACCGTCGTCAATTGCGCGCACACCATGAAGTCGTTTCCTTGCGGGTCAACCCTTGCAACAGGTCTGCGCTTTGCTCTGCGGCTTTTTGCCCGTGGGGCAATCTCGCCACAGGCTGGCCTGAATGTCCCCCCCTGGGTTACCCTTACGCCTTATGTGTGTTTTCCCACAAGGATTTAAGAAATGTCCGAGCCAGTCAAACTGCGCGCTCACAACCAGGCTAATTGCAAGGATTGCAGCCTGGCCCCTCTCTGCCTGCCACTTTCGCTGAATCTGGAAGACATGGATGCGCTGGACGAAATCGTCAAACGTGGCCGCCCGCTGAAGAAGGGTGAGTTCCTGTTCCGCCAGGGCGACACCTTCGATTCCGTTTATGCAGTACGCTCCGGCGCCCTGAAGACCTTCAGCCTGAGCGATACCGGCGAAGAACAACTGACCGGCTTCCACCTGCCGAGCGAACTGGTCGGGCTGTCCGGCATGGACACCGAGAAACACCCGGTTTCCGCCCAGGCCCTGGAAACCACTTCGGTCTGCGAAATTCCGTTCGAACGCCTCGACGAACTGGCCCTGCAATTGCCGCAGTTGCGCCGTCAGTTGATGCGCGTGATGAGCCGCGAAATCCGCGACGACCAGCAAATGATGCTGCTGTTGTCGAAAAAGACCGCCGACGAGCGCATTGCCACCTTTCTGGTCAACCTGTCGGCCCGTTTCCGCGCTCGCGGATTTTCGGCCAACCAGTTCCGCCTGAGCATGTCGCGCAATGAAATCGGCAATTATCTGGGACTGGCGGTGGAAACCGTGTCCCGGGTCTTCACCCGCTTCCAGCAGAACGAATTGATCGCCGCTGAGGGCAAGGAAATCCATATCCTCGACCCGATCCAGCTCTGCGCCCTGGCCGGCGGCTCGCTCGAAGTCTGATCTCGACCCGCGGCCGAGCGTATCGTTTCAGCCGCGGGTATACTGCGCCGTTTGCAGCCCTGCCAGGACACCTCGACGATGGTCTTCGACTCCTTCGACATCAAATCCCTGATCCGCCCTGTGATCGACTTCCCGAAACCGGGCGTGATCTTTCGCGACATCACCCCGCTGTTCCAGTCGCCCAAGGCCATGCGCCTGGTGATGGACAGCTTCGCCCACCGTTACGTGGAAGCCGACTTCACCCACATCGGCGCGATGGATGCGCGCGGTTTCCTGATCGGTTCGGTGCTGGCCTATCAGCTGAACAAGCCGCTGGTACTGTTCCGCAAGCAAGGCAAACTGCCGGCGGACGTGCTGGCTGAAGGTTATGCGACCGAGTACGGCGAAGCGTTCCTCGAAGCCCACGCCGACAGCCTGTGCGAAGGTGATTCGGTGGTGATGTTCGATGACCTGATCGCCACCGGCGGCACGCTGATCGCAGCGGCCAACCTGATCCGCCGCATGGGCGCCCGCGTTCATGAAGCGGCGGCGATCATCGATCTGCCGGAGCTGGGTGGTTCGCAGCGTCTGGAAGACATGGGAATCCCTACGTTCTGCCTGACGCAGTTTGCGTTGACCGATAAGTAAATAGCGCCTGTTCCACCGCCTTCGCGAGCAAGCTCGCTCCCACAGTTGGAATGCGTCCCTCTGTGGGAGCGAGCTTGCTCGCGAAGGGGCCGGCAGCCTCACTGCAAAACCTAAAGCCCCATCTGTTTGCTGATGATTTCGTTCATCACTTCCCGCGTCCCGCCGCCAATCGACAAGATGCGGTTATCCCGATACAGCCGCTCCACCCGGCTTTCGCGCATGTAGCCCAGCCCCCCGAGAATCTGCACCGCCTCATGGGTGATGCGATCCGAGGTGTCCGTGGCGAAGTTCTTGGCCATGGAGATCTCCTTGATCACGCTCTGCCCCGCCGCCATCTTCGCCGCCTGCCGATAGGTGAACTCCCGCGAGACTTCCAGCGCGGTGGCCATTTCCGCAAGACGATGCTTGATCACCTGAAACTTGCCGATGGGTTTGCCGAACGCTTCACGCTCCCGCGCCCATTTCAGGCTCTCTTCCAGCGCCAGCTGGGCGGTCATGTTGGCCATCAGCGCCAACGCCAGGCGTTCGCTCTGGAAGTTGCCCATGATGCAGGCAAAGCCCATGTTCTCGGCACCGATGAGATTTCCCACAGGCACCCGGCAATCGTCGAAGAACAATTCAGCCGTGTCTGACGCCCACCAGCCCATTTTCTTCAACTGCCGGCCGACGGTGAAACCGGGCGTACCCTTCTCGATCAACAGCAGGCTGATACCGCCAAATCCCGGCTCGCCGGTACGCACCGCGACGGTGCAGTAGTCGGCACGTAAGCCACTGGTGATAAAGGTTTTGCTGCCGCTGACCCGGTAGTGATCGCCATCGCGTACGGCGCGGGTCTGCAGGTTGGCGACATCGGAGCCGCCGCCCGGCTCGGTCACGGCCAGCGCGCTGATTTTCTCGCCACCGAGTACCAGAGGTACGACGCGATCACGCACTTCCGGCCGGGCCCATTTGACGATGGGCGGCAAGCCGATATCCAGCGAACCGAGCCCGGCCACCAGTCCGCCGGAGCCGCAACGCATGAGTTCTTCGCTGGCGGCGATCTTGGCGAACAGATCGCCTTCGTGGCTGCCACCCAGCGCTTCCGGGTAACCAATGCCGAGGATGCCGGCCGCACCGGCCTTGAGGTACAGCTCACGGGGAAAGCTTTCAGCTTCTTCCCACGCATCGATGTCCGGCAGGATTTCACGCTCGACGAAACGTCTGACGCTGTCGCGAACCAATTGATGACTGGGGTCGAAGTATTCCTGGAAGGCGGGCATCGGCGAACTCCATGGAAGGGTTCGCCGAACTTAACCGAGCGCTTGCTTGGTTTTCAACCAGATTGTGAGGTTCAGAGAGAAATCGGCTTGCGCCCGGCAAACGAGTGGGCCAGCGTGCCGCCGTCCACCAGCTCCAGCTCGCCGCCCAACGGCACGCCGTGTGCGATACGCGAGGCGATCAAACCTTTGTTATTGAGCAACTGTGCGATGTAATGCGCCGTCGCTTCCCCTTCCACGGTCGGGTTGGTAGCGAGGATGACTTCGGTGAAGGTGCCCGCCTCTTCGATCCGTGCCATCAATTGCGGAATGCCGATGGCCTCCGGCCCGAGCCCGTCCAGCGGTGACAGATGGCCCTTGAGTACGAAGTAACGACCGCGAAACCCGGTCTGCTCGACCGCATAGACATCCATCGGCCCTTCCACCACGCACAGTAGCGTGTCGTCACGGCGCGGGTCGGCACATTGCGGACACAGATCGTCCTCGGTCAGCGTGCGGCACTGACGGCAGTGTCCGACCCCTTCCATGGCCTGTCCCAATGCCTGGGCCAGACGCGTGCCGCCACTGCGGTCACGTTCGAGCAACTGCAACGCCATGCGCTGGGCGGTTTTCTGACCCACACCCGGCAAAACTCGCAGGGCGTCGATCAGTTGGCGAATCAAAGGGCTGAAGCTCATGGGGAAAAGTCCGACAAAACAACGAGACGCGGTTTATACCCGCGCCTCCGGACAGCGTCAATGTCCGGTCTGTGGCACCCGCCACATCACAGGATCCGGGCCCGCTGGCGCTACGGTAAGGACTTGATTGCGAAACCAAAAATGCCAGGCGCGATGCCTGGCATTTTTTACTCGTGCGCCGTGGGTAGACGAATCAGAACGGCAGTTTCATACCGGCCGGCAGGTTCATGCCGGCGGTCATGCTGCCCATTTTCGCCTGGCTGTTGGCTTCGATCTGACGCACGGCGGCGTTGACGGCGGCAGCCACCAGATCCTCGACCACTTCACGGTCGTCTTCGTCCAGGCCCGGCAGTACGCTCGGGTCGATGCTGACTTTTTTCACGTCATGACGGCCGGTCATCACCACGGTGACCAGATCGCCGCCGGCCTTGCCGGTGACTTCTGCGTTGGCCAGCTCTTCCTGCATCTTGGCCATTTTTTCCTGCATCTGCTGCGCCTGCTTCATCAGGCCGGCCATGCCACCTTTCATCATGGTAATCACCTCAAAAGTACTTGGATCAATACAGCGCCCGGCGACTTGCCCCGAGCGCCTTCAGTTATTAGCCCTGACTGGCCAGGGCGTCGACAGGTTCAATAGTATCGTGTCGCACGACCGCGCCGAACTCCTTCACCATCTGCTGGATGAACGGATCGCCGTGGATCGACTCCTCCGCCTCGCGCTGACGGTTGGCACGGCGCCGGGAAGCGGCCTGGGCCGGGGTTTCCTGCTCGGGCTTGATCAGCTCCATGCTCAGGTTCAGCGTGCGGCCGTGATACTGGTTCAAGGCATCGTTCAGACGACGTTGCTGAGTGGCGTTGAACAAGGCGCTGTGGGCCGGGTCCAGGTGCATCAGCCAGTTGTCACCATCGACCGCGATCAGCGTGCAGTTGGCGGCGATGCTGCCGGTCATGCCGGAAATCGGCAGTTTCGGGAACAGTTCCAGCCATTGCAGGGCCAGACCGGTGGCCGGCGCAGCGGCGGGTTCCGGCTCGGGCTCCGGCGCCGGATCGACGGCGTGTTCGCTGGCCAGATCATCGAGGTAGCTGTAGGCGGAATCGAGGTCCGGCTCGATGTAATCCTCATCGAGCGGCGGTTCGTCATCCATGTCCATGCCTGGCGTGGCGGCATCGACATCGGCCACCGACGGCTCGGGAATCGGCGCTGCGACCCACTCCGGGGCGTCAGGCACGACACTGTCCGGGGTCGGCAGCGGCATCGGCGGTAGATCCGGTTGCTCGGCGGTGGTCTCCAGAACAGGCTCGACGGCTGGCTGCTGCACGGTCGCCGGCACTACCGGGTCGTTCCACGGCAGGTCGACGACTGCTTCTTCGACCGCCACCGGTTCGGGCTCTGGTTCCGGCTCCGGTTCATGAACGGCTTCAGGCACGATCACCGGGACAACCGGCGCAGGCTCGGGAGCAGGTGCTGGCGCAACCACAGGAGCCGGCGCAACAGCCGCAGCCACTACCGGCGCAGGCTTCGGCGCGGCAGCCACTGCATTTGCGGAATCAACTGTGGCCTGGCTGATCCCCACTGGCTTTAGCGATTGCCTCGGGGCATCCGCCGTGTCCGCCGGCCGGAAGGCCAGCATCCGCAGCAGCACCATTTCGAAACCGCCTCGCGGATCCGGCGCCAGCGGCAGGTCGCGGCGGCCGATCAGGCCCATCTGGTAGTAGAACTGCACGTCTTCGGCCGGCAACGCCTGCGCCAGTGCGAGCACCCGGTCTCGGTCGCCGTGGCCGTTGTCGACACCTTCCGGCAGCGCCTGGGCGATGGCGACGCGGTGCAGCACATTGAGCATTTCCGAGAGTACGCCGTTCCAGTCCGGACCCTGTTCGGCCAGGTGACGCACGGCTTCGAGCAACGCCTTGGCGTCGCCTTCGATCAGCGCGTGCAACACGTCATAGACCTGGCCGTGATCCAGCGTCCCGAGCATCGCACGCACATCGGCAGCCAACACCTTGCCTTCCCCGAAGGCAATGGCCTGGTCGGTGAGGCTCATGGCGTCTCGCATCGAGCCGTCCGCCGCGCGACCAAGCAGCCACAGGGCGTCGTCTTCGAACGGCACGTTTTCGGCACCGAGGACGTGGGTCAGGTGCTCGACCACACGCTCGGGCGTCATGTTCTTCAGGGAGAACTGCAGGCATCGCGACAAAATCGTTGCCGGAAGTTTCTGCGGATCGGTGGTCGCCAGGATGAACTTGACGTAGGGCGGCGGCTCTTCAAGGGTTTTCAGCAGCGCATTGAAGGAATGGCTGGAAAGCATGTGCACTTCGTCGATCAGGTAGACCTTGAAGCGCCCGCGGCTCGGGGCGTACTGCACGTTGTCGAGCAGCTCGCGGGTGTCCTCGACCTTGGTCCGGCTCGCGGCGTCGATCTCGATCAGGTCGACGAAACGGCCTTCATCGATCTCGCGGCACACCGAACACTCGCCGCACGGGCTGGAAGTGATACCTGTCTCACAGTTCAGGCATTTGGCGATGATCCGCGCAATCGTCGTCTTGCCGACGCCCCGCGTACCGGTGAACAGGTAGGCGTGGTGCAGGCGCTGGCTGTCCAAGGCATTGATCAGAGCCTTGAGCACATGGGTCTGGCCGACCATTTCGCGGAACGAGCGCGGACGCCATTTACGTGCAAGAACCTGATAACTCATCGAAAACCGTCGCGGCAAAGGAAGCAGAAGCGGCTAATGCTAGCGGAGCAAGGGCAAAATTGCATCCGGTGCGCTGTTCTATTCTGGCCAAGCTGCATGGGCGAAGGCTTTTATCGGTTCGGCACCGTGCGCGACTACAGCTACCTCGCCCGACCAATTATGGCGTGAGGGTTCGGGAAACGCCCCTTGACCGGCGAACGGCCACGAATGATCAGTGCCCCGCCGTATCGCGAAACTTCTGATATTCGTGATATTCGACCCAGGCGACCACATCGTACGGCACGTAAAGCTTCAGCCGGGCGCGGGAGATGGCGATATAGACGGCGCAGATCCGCTGATCGAATTCGTAGGCATCCTTGAATTTCTCGTTGGTCAGCAGTCCCGGGGTCAACAGCACCTTGTCGAACTCCATGCCCCCCGCCTCTTCCGCGAGCATCAGCATGCAACCGTTGCCGGTGTTGTCGATCATTCGGTTCAAGCGTGTCAGGTCGGCAATCATGAAGCCGTTTTCCAGCCGCGCCTTGACCTGCAGAAACGACTCGTCGAACCGGTTGGCGTCGCACACGGCTTGCCAGTCGGGCAAGTCGCTGAAGTACGGATGCACGCCGTTTTCGCTGAATTCGGAGCGATAGAAGTCCGGCCTGAACAGCTCGATAGCCGTGGCCATGAAATGCTTCAGATCATCCTGGGAGGGCTTGTCCGGGAATCTGAACGTGCAGTTGGAATCGTGCAGGTGGATGGCCCAGATCATGGTGTCCCACGGCGATGCCGTCAGCACCACGCAGCCCTCAGGCGGTACAAAGCCCTCCGGATATTCCTTGATGACGACGTCGGCATCACTGCCACCT
Organism: Pseudomonas bananamidigenes; assembly: GCF_001679645.1. Classification (GTDB taxonomy): domain Bacteria; phylum Pseudomonadota; class Gammaproteobacteria; order Pseudomonadales; family Pseudomonadaceae; genus Aquipseudomonas; species Aquipseudomonas bananamidigenes. The sequence continues at coordinate 23,034 of NZ_LRUN01000040.1, forward strand.
TCGAAAGGAATCTTGCCCTTCTGCGAATGCCGGGCGATCAATGGGTTGACCAGCCGTTCGACGTTGCGACCCGAGCGCACGGAATAGCTGATATCGCTCCGGCGAATCTCACGCTGCCGTTTGACCGGCACGCCGCTGGCCTGCTGATATTCGTCGCCGAGGGTGATCAGCACCTGGCGGCCGCGTTCGATGATCTGCAGCAGCGACCCGGGGATATCCTGACTCTCGTCGATCAGCACGTGCGTGTACCGCGCCGGCAACGCGCAGCCGGCAATGCAGGCCCGCTTGATCATCAATAGAGCTTCGAACCCGGTCTGGCTGCCCCACGCCGGATTGAGCTCAAGGTAGCCCCACACACGGCTCGAATACTCCAGCAACACCTGAGCGTCCACGCTGGAGAGCGACTGGTTGAAATGCGGCAGATGCTTCGCCGAAAACGTGTGATCGCGAAAGCGGCAATAACGCTCGATCACCTTGAGGCAGAGTTCAAGAGTCACCTGCCCGTCGTGGTGGCGAAAACCATAGATGTTCAGTTCCTGCGCCAGTGCCTGACGGCTCGGCATTCGAGTTTCCTCCGCCTGCGGCCTGCGACCGGGAAGCAACGACCGAGCGAACGCCAGGAACGTCTGGCCGGCCTTTTTCTCGCCTGCTCCGCCCATGCGCTGACGAAGGACTTCAAGTTTCGCCGGGGTGCGTGCCAGCAACAGGGTCTTTTCCGGCCGAAGATGCTCAAGCAGGGCCACCAGCAAATGGCTCTTGCCGACACCGGCATAACCTTGAACGTGCAGGTCTTCGTCCAGGTTGGCGCGGAAGGTCCTGACCAGTTTGTCCTGCGCCGGACTCAGCCAGCGCTCGCTGTGCCTGGGTGTCACTAACGGCTGACTGAACGGATCATGGCTGCGATGGTGGCGGATCTTGTATTCAAAATCCCATTGACCATCAGGCAACAAGTAATCGCGTGCAGACACGTCCTGGGCAAGTAGCAAACGCAGATTCAATGATCTGAGGACCTTCAGGCCGAAATACAGTTTGCGCGGATCGAACAATCGCTGCGCTTCCGGCAGCAGGCCGGCAGTCGTTGACTCACGAGCCTCGACGGCCCACGCCAGGAGCCTGGCCAGAACCTTCTCAGCCGCAATGGCACCGAAATCCTGCTCTTTCGTTTGCACCAGATTCTGGATGACCAGCACGGCCGCCAGTTCTGGATCGGTCAGGGCTTCGAGGGCTTTGTCGCCACTCGCCTGCAACAGGTTCGCGCAGGTTTCATCCGTAACGGGCAAGAACACGGGGCTGGATAAATCGGAATGTTCCGGGAGCATAAAACCTCACGACCTGGGCGCAGACCCGTCAAGGTCCATCCGGGCCAGACTCTGCATTCATTTCGGTTAAGGCGAGTATGCGGGATTACCGGGGACATGATGACCCCGTGTCGCCCCCTTCGCGAGCAGGCTTGCTCCCACAGGGCGTGTTGCATTGAACGCCAAATCGCAGACATAAAAAAACCGCAGTGGGCAAAACCCATGCAGTTCGCTGTTGATTCGTTCGATGTTCGTCAAGGTGGCAACCCTACCAGCCACACCCCGGCACACAATGTCACCGCTGCGGCTGCTCCCTTCCAGGCCTGACCGGGTTCACGGCTGATCGTTGCGGGGGGACCGATAGGGTCACCATAACGACACTCACCTGTCGGCGAGCCGCGCCATTGTACCTATCTGCGACGAAGTTACAACCGCTGGTTGCAGATTAAAAATATGAGGGGGCTCAAGTACTTGCTATTGCGCCTGCAGCACCTCGTCGGCGCGGCCGCCCGCCTGCTGGATCACCAGATGAATGAAGTGCAGCCTGGCGATCGCCGCCGGCGGCAGGACGAAGGGATAGAAATCCGGCTGGCCCATGCTGCGCGACAGCTCGTTGAGCATGCCGGCCAGTTCGATCCATGCGTTGACGAACGACAGGAATGCCGCTGCGCCGGGATGTTCGGGGTCATACAGCGTGCTCGACGGAAACGGCTGGTAATCGAGGTCCATCTCCCGGGTATTCATGCCGAAACCCAGGGCGGTGTCCACCGCATCCATCATGTGCAAGTAATGCGCCCAGGTTTCCGCCCAGTCTTCCCACGGGTGCATGCTGGCGTAGGCACTGACGAAGTGCTGCGACCAGTCCGCCGGCGCGCCCTGTTGATAATGCCGCTCCAGCGCTTCGGCATAACTGGCGCGCTCGTCGCCGAACAGGTTGCGGAACGCACCCAGCCACGGGCCGTTGGCGATCAACCGATCCCAATAGTAATGCCCGACCTCATGGCGAAAATGCCCGAGCAATGTGCGATAGGGTTCGCGCATCTGCGCCCGCACCTGCTCGCGATGGGCGTCGTCGGCTTCTGCGATGTCGAGGGTGATCAATCCATTGGAGTGGCCGGTCATCGGCGCGTTGCCCTGCAGATCGACGCCGATGAAGTCGAACGCCAGACCGGTGTCTTCGTCGACGGTTTTCGGGATGACCGGCAAGCCAAGGTTGATCAGTTGCGCCACCAGTCGCCGCTTGGCGATTTCCACCTTGCGCCAGCGTTCGGGGTTCTCAGGGACGGACAGGTCGGGAATGAAGCGATTCAAATTGCAGGCAACACACAGCGTGTCGTGATCGTTGGCGGGCAGCAGCCAGTTGCAGGACGCCGGGGTATCGAGGTTGGCGCAGCGCCGGAAAAGCCCGGCCCCGGGATCGACGTCCAGCGTCCAGGTGCCCTCGGACGGTCCCGGTTGCAGCGATGTCAGCCGACTGTGTTCCGGTTGATACCCCAACGCTGCGTTGCAGGCCAGGCACTGGCTGTTGCGAAAGAACAGCGACTGACCGCAACGGCACGGCCAGACCTTGCTGTTGCGCGAGGATTCAGCCATGAACGGCGCGACGAGGCGTGAACTCAACTGCTCGAAATAGCGGTACATGGCGATCTCTCCCTGGGGCCTGCCAAGACTAGATCATTCACGAGACAACATCGTTCCATGCGGCAATACCCGCTCCGGATAATGCCGCGTTGTGGCGAGGGAGCTTGCTCCCGCTGAGCTGCGAAGCAGCTTCAAATCGACGGGAGCAAGCTCCCTCGCCACAGGATCAGACTGCCAGTCCGTGCCCTTTCAGGAACGCGATAAACGCCTCTTCATCCATGACCTTCACGCCCAGCTCATTGGCCTTGGTCAGTTTCGAACCGGCGCCCGGCCCGGCGACCACGCAATGGGTCTTGGCCGATACGGAACCGGCAACCTTGGCGCCGAGGCTTTCCAGGTGTTCCTTGGCGACGTCGCGGCTCATCAGCTCGACCTTGCCGGTCAGCACCCAGGTCTCCCCGGCCAGCGGCAGGCCTTCGACGACTTTCTTTTCGCTCTGCCAGTGCATGCCGAATTTGCGCAGTTGCTTTTCGGCATCTTCGGCGAGCAGACGATTTTCCTTCACAGCAAAGAAATCACGCACCGAGTTGGCCTGCTTCTCCGGCAATGTCTGGCGCATGTCCAACCAATCGGCGGTCATCACCCCTTCCAGCGTTTCGAACTTGTCAGCCAGCTTCTGCGCCCCGCCCGGCCCGACCGAAGGAATGTGCAGCTTGTCGAGGAAGCCGCCCAGTGTGGTGCTCGCGGCAAACTCGGCCCCCAGCTCACCCTGATCCTGAATCTGCAGACCGTGGCCCAACAGTTCGGTGATCACCTGTTGGTTGTGCGCATCCTCAAAGAAGCTGTGGATCTCGTGAGCCACTTCCAGGCCGATGTCCGGCAGGTACGTCAGCACTTGCGGCAAGGCTTGCCGGACACGCTCCAGCGAACCCAGCGAACGCGCCAGCACCTTGGCGGTCTCCTCCCCGACATCCGGGATGCCCAGCGCATAGATGAATCGTGCCAGCCCCGGCTTCTTGCTGTCTTCGATGGCGGCCAGCAACTTGTTGCTCGACACCTCGGCAAAGCCTTCCAGGTCGACGATGTCTTCGAACTTCAGCGCATAAAGATCCGCTGGCGAGCTGACCAGGCCTTCATCGACCAGTTGCTCGACGCTCTTGTCACCGAGGCCTTCGATGTCCATCGCCCGACGGGAGACGAAGTGAATGATCGCCTGCTTGAGCTGTGCACCGCAGGCCAGTCGGCCTACGCAGCGATACACCGCACCTTCGCTGATGGTTTCCTTGCCCTTGCTGCGCTTGACCAGTTGCGTGCGCTCGACGTGAGAGCCGCACACCGGGCAGCTTTCGGGAATCTGCACAGGTCGTGCGTCCTCGGGGCGGCGCTCAGTGACCACTTGCACCACTTGCGGGATCACATCACCGGCGCGGCGAATGATCACCGTGTCGCCAATCATCAGGCCCAGTCGTGCGACTTCGTCCATGTTGTGCAGCGTGGCGTTGGCCACGGTGACACCGGCAACCTTCACCGGTTTCAACCGCGCCACCGGAGTGACAGCGCCGGTACGACCGACCTGGAATTCCACATCGAGCAACTCGGTGAGTTCTTCCATGGCCGGGAACTTGTGCGCGATCGCCCAGCGCGGCTCGCGTGCGCGAAAGCCGAGTTCGCGCTGGTCGGCAATGCTGTTGACCTTGAACACCACACCATCGATTTCATAGGCCAGCGCGTTACGACGCTCACCGATATCGCGGTAGTAATCCAGACACTCGCCAATGCCTTTGGCCAGTTTCAATTCATGACTGATCGGCATCCCCCAGGCCTGCAGTTGCTTGAGGTTGCCGATGTGGGTATCGGCGATGTCGTGGGACACCTGGCCGATGCCGTAGCAACAGAACTCCAGCGGGCGGTTGGCGGTGATCTTCGAATCCAGCTGACGCAGGCTGCCTGCCGCGGCATTCCGCGGATTGGCGAAGGTCTTGCCGCCAACTTCCAGTTGCGACGCATTGAGACGTTCGAAACCGGCCTTGGACATGAACACTTCGCCGCGCACTTCCAGCGTCGCCGGCCAGCCGCTGCCATGCAGCTTCAGCGGAATGTTGCGCACGGTGCGCACGTTGACGCTGATGTCTTCGCCGGTGGTGCCGTCGCCGCGTGTGGCGCCACGCACCAGCACGCCGTCCTGATACAACAGACTGACCGCCAGGCCGTCGAGTTTCGGCTCGCAGCTGTATTCCACCGCCGCGCCACCACCGAACAGATCACCGGCCGGCAGATCCAGGCCCTCGGTCACCCGGCGGTCGAATTCGCGCATGTCGGTTTCTTCGAAGGCGTTGCCGAGGCTGAGCATCGGCACTTCGTGGCGCACCTGCGTGAACGCGGTCAGTGCCACGCTGCCGACGCGCTGGGTCGGCGAGTCGCTGGTGATCAATTGCGGATTGGCCGCTTCCAGCGCCTTGAGCTCGTGGAACAACCGGTCGTACTCGGCATCCGGAATGCTCGGCTCATCGAGAACGTGGTAACGGTAGTTGTGCTGATCGAGTTCGGCACGCAGCTCTAGAATGCGGTCTTTGGCGGCAGTCATGGGTGTTCTCTCATAAAGCAAAAGAGCAGCCGAGGCTGCTCAATCTGTTTGCCGATTGCCTCTTTGTCGCGAGGCAACCTTTTCAATCAACGTTTCTGGGTCAGGGCGCGGCGTTCGAATTCGACGATGCGCTGACGGTAGTGTTCGATGGTTTGCGCGGTCAGGACGCTGCGCTGGTCATCTTTCAATTCGCCATTCAGTTCCTGGGACAGCTTGCGGGCTGCCGCCACCATCACGTCGAACGCCTGCTTCGGATGACGCGGGCCTGGCAGGCCGAGGAAGAAGCTCACCGCCGGCGTGCTGAAATGGTCGATGTCGTCCAGATCGAAGATGCCCGGCTTGACCGCGTTGGCCATGGAGAACAGCACTTCGCCGTTGCCGGCCATGCTTTCGTGACGGTGGAAAATGTCCATCTCGCCAAAACGCAGACCGCTTTCCAGAATGTTCTGCAACAGTGCCGGGCCTTTGAAGCCAGCCGGATCGCGGCAGATCACACTGATCACCAGAACTTCTTCGGCCTGTGGCTGATCCTTGTCGGCAACGGCCGGCGACGATTTGGCGACAGGCTCGACGAAATCTTCGTCACGACTGCTGAAGCTCGGGCCGCCATCCAGGTCCAGATCAAGGTTCAAATCACCCTGGGCCGGACCGCCGCTGGAACGTTTGCTGCGCCTGGAGCCGGATTCGCGAGGCTCGCGCGGTTCGCGGGCCGGCATGCTCACCGATGGCAGGTCGTGTTCGTCCAGTTGTGGCTCTTTATGGGTATCCAGTACGCGGGCCGGGCCCAACAACTCGGCGCTGGTGTCCTCGTCCGGCAGGTTGGACAGACTTCGGTCAAGACGGAATTTCAGTTTTCCCTTGCCGCCGCGCATACGGCGCCAGCCATCGAAAAGAATACCGGCTATCACAATGATGCCGATGACGATCAGCCACTCGCGCAGACCGATTTCCATGTAATCCCGTGCCTCTATGAAAAATGCTGAAAAATAAGGGGTTTACATTGTGCAAACCGCTTTAAAACGTGGCGCCAACTCTATGTTCTGACAGGCGTTTTGCCCACGTATACGAAAAATTGACATTAAACTAGCACGACCAAAGACAACTTTACACCGTCTGTCTCATTGGCTTGCGCGATTATGTCGATTGGCCAGCAAGTCGAAGCCGGTAAATATGTCCTACAGACTGCAAATACCTTTTCCGACAGCGCCGGCTCAGGCATCCACCATCGCCATCGCCTCCTCGACATCCACGGCCACCAGTCGCGAACACCCCGGTTCGTGCATCGTCACGCCCATCAACTGGTCGGCCATTTCCATGGCGATCTTGTTGTGGGTGATATAGATGAACTGCACGGACTGCGACATCTCTTTGACCAATCGTGCGTAGCGTCCAACGTTAGCGTCATCCAGTGGTGCGTCAACCTCATCGAGCATGCAGAACGGCGCCGGATTCAACTTGAAGATCGCAAAAACCAGTGCCAGCGCGGTCAGGGCCTTTTCGCCGCCGGAAAGCAAATGGATGGTGCTGTTCTTCTTTCCGGGCGGTTGCGCCATGATCGTCACCCCTGTATCGAGTAGATCTTCGCCCGTCAGTTCCAAATACGCGCGTCCGCCACCGAAAACTTTCGGGAAAAGCGCCTGTAAACCGCCATTGATCTGATCAAAGGTATCTTTGAAACGATTGCGGGTTTCCTTGTCGATCTTGCGGATGACGTTCTCGAGTGTCTCGAGGGCCTCCACCAGGTCGGCGTCCTGAGCATCCAGATAACGTTTACGCTCTGATTGTTGCGTGTATTCATCGATCGCCGCGAGGTTGATCGCGCCCAGGCGCTGAATGCGTGCGGCGATGCGTTCCAGTTCTTCTTCGGCCTCCTTCTCACTGGCCTCGGCGCTCAAGGTTTCGAGCACGCCGTGCAAATCGTAGCCGTCTTCCAACAGTTGATCCTGCAGCGCCTTGCGGCGCACGGTCAGGGCTTGCCACTCCATGCGTTGCTGTTCCAGCTGGCCACGGATCAATTGCGATTGCTGCTCGGCCTGGCTGCGGCGTTTTTCCGCGTCGCGCAGTTCGCGGTCAGCGTCTTCCAGGGCAATCTGGGCGGTCTTGAGTTCATCGTCGACGCTCATGCGTTTCTCAAGCAACTCTTCGAGCTTGAGGCGCAGCTCTTCCAGCGGCGCCTCGCCCTCCTCCAGATTCAGGCTGAGCTGTTCACGTTTTTCAGTCAGGCGCTCGGCCTGCATTTCCAGACGCTCCAGCGCCTGACGTGTCGAATCGTGCTGCGCACGCAACGAGCCGAGCCGCACGGCCAATTGATGGGCATGATCCTTGTGCTGGCGCGCTTCCTGACGCACCCGGTCGAGGCGTTCGCGCAGACTGTCACGCTGGGCCAGCAGCAACTCGCGTTGTTCGGTGTCGAGGGCCATGGCGTCGAGAGCGTCCTGCAACTGGATCCGCGCTTCGCCGATGTTTTCGTGTTCCAGTTCGCGCTGCTCGGCGAGCTCGACCAGTTCTTCGTCAAGACGGGTGCGACGCAGGTTCAGTTGCTCGGCCTTGGCTTTGCCGGCGGAGAGCTGGGCTTTCAATTCACCTTGCTGACGGGCCTCGTCCTGCAACAGACGACGCAGATGTTCGCGGCCGTTTTCCTGCTGACGCTGTTGCGCGCGCAAGGTTTGCAAACGGGTTTCCATGGCCTCGACCGTGGCTTCGCGTTCTTCGCGTTCCAGATGCAGCGCTTCGATTTCCTGACCACGGGCAAGCATGCCGCTTTCGGCTTCGCTGGCACGGCGCACCCGCAGAAAATGCCGACCGACCCAGTAGCCGTCGCGACTGATCAGGCTCTGACCCGCAGCCAGTTGGCCGCGCAAAGCCAGTGCCTGCTCAAGGCTGTCGACCGGTTTGACCTGACCCAGCCATGGCGACAGATCAACCTGCGCCTCGACCTTGTCCAGCAGGCTGCCGGCCACGCGCACGCCGTCATTGCCGGGGCTGAGCAAACGCAGATCACCCTGGGCAAAACCGGACAAATCGAAACCAGCGAAGTCATCCACCAACACCGCTTGCAGGTCGGCGCCCAGCACGGTTTCCACCGCCAGCTCCCAACCGGCCTCGACCTTCAGGCCTTCGGCCAGGCGCGGGCGTTCGGCGAGGTTGTGTTCCTTCAACCATTCGGCAGTGCCGGTGCCCGGATCGAGCGCGGCCTGTTGCAAGGCTTCGAGGGACGCGAGGCGACCGTTGAGGCGCTGCAGATCGCCCTGCGCCTGTTGTTGTGCGGTCAACGCCTGCTGCAACTCCTGGCGCAGCTGCTCAAGCTTTTCGACCTGAGCCTCTTCACTGGTCTGCAAGTCTTCGAGAGTGGCTTCGGACTCGGCGAGTTGTTCGCTGAGTTCCATCATCGCCGCGTCTTCCGGGTCGGCCGACAGCAACGCCCGCTCTTCAGCCAGACGCTTTTGTCGATCGGCCAGACGTTCCAGGCTGGTTTCCAGCTGTTGAATGCGTGACTGCTGCACTTCAGCCTGGCGGCGCGGTTCGGCGGCGGTCAGGTTGAAGGCGTCCCACTGTTCCTGCCAGCCATGCATGACGGATTCGGAATCTTCCAGCGCCGCGGCGGCCTCCTCGGCAGCAGCATTGGTGACTTCCTGCTCGGGGGTCAGCTGATCGAGTTCTTCACCGAGGGTCAGCAGCAGCGTGCGGTCGTGCTCCAGGTGCGATTCGGTTTCGAGGCGCGCACGTTCGGCTTCCTTCAGGTCGTCCTGCAATTGGCGCAGGCGCTGCTGGCCGTGCTGGATGCTTTGTTCGACCCGGGCAATGTCGCCACCGACCGAATAGAAGCGCCCCTGCACCAGATTGAAGCGCTCGGACAGGTCATGGTGACCGTCGCGCAGGCGTTCGATGGCCGCGTCGGCGTTGCGTTGCTCGGCGACCAGCGCTTCGAAGCTGATTTCCTGGTTGCCGATGATCGATTCGCGCTGGCCGACCTGATCGTTCAGATCCTGCCAGCGCAGGGCCGACAGTTGCGCCTTGAGCTGGCGCTCTTCGGCCTTGAATTCCTGATACTTCCTGGCCGCCTCGGCCTGGCGGTGCAAGCGTTCGAGCTGGCGCTCGAGTTCTTCACGCAGGTCGGTCAGACGGGCAAGGTTTTCGTGGGTGCGGCGGATGCGGTTTTCCGTTTCGCGCCGGCGCTCCTTGTACTTGGAGATGCCGGCGGCTTCTTCGATGAAATTGCGCAGGTCTTCCGGCTTGGATTCGATGAGCTTGGAGATCATCCCCTGCTCGATGATCGAGTAGCTGCGCGGACCGAGGCCGGTGCCGAGGAAAATGTCGGTGATGTCGCGACGACGGCATTTGGCGCCGTTGAGGTAATAGGTCGTCTGGCTGTCGCGCGTCACTTTGCGTCGGATCGAAATTTCCGCGTATGCCGCCCACTCGCCCAGCAGCGTGCCGTCGGAGTTGTCGAACACCAGCTCGATGCTTGCCTGGCTCACCGGTTTGCGGCTGGTCGAGCCATTGAAGATGACGTCGGTCATCGACTCGCCGCGCAGGTTTTTGGCCGAACTTTCGCCCATCACCCAGCGTACGGCGTCGATGATGTTCGACTTGCCGCAACCGTTCGGCCCGACGACCGCCGCCATGTTGCTGGGGAAGTTCACCGTGGTCGGGTCGACGAAGGATTTGAACCCCGCCAGTTTGATGCACTTGAGGCGCAAGGTCAGGCAACCGTCAGGGCGGACACCACCAGATCGCAGCTGCGCTGGGCGTAAGCCGTCAGCACGATGCGGATCTGCGGCAGGTCACGGGCGAGGACGGCGGCCAGCAAGCGCTCGAACAGCTCGAGGAACTCGCTCATCTCGGCCTTGCGCTGTTCCAGCGCGAGGAAGTACGCACGGCTCATGGCCGGCTGCAGGTTCTCGACGGTTTCCTGCAGGTACGGGTTGTTGGCGAACGGATACGCGGCGCGCATCACGTTGAAGCTGTCATCGACAAAGGTGCGGATGTCCTGACGCTCGTAGCTGGCAGTCAGGCGCTGCTGGATCTGTACGAACGGCGCCATGTCGGCCTGGACCTGCCAGCCGTTGGCCACTGCGTTGCCGAGCAGGATGTACAGCTCGCTCATCAACGTGCACAGGCTCTGCACCTTGTGCGCCGTCAGTTCGGTGACGTGGGCGCCGCGGCGCGGCAGGATCGCGATCAGATGACGGCGTTCGAGGATCAGCAAGGCTTCGCGCACCGAGCCGCGGCTGACGTTCAGCGCCAGCGTGACCTTCTGTTCCTGGATGCGCTCTCCCGGCTTCATTTCGCCGCGAATGATCCGTTCGGCGAGGTGGTGAGCGATTTGCTCGGCGAGGCTGTCCGGCGCCTTGAACGTCATGGTTGTCCTTCAAACTCTTCGATCTGCACAAGCGGCGCAGTGTAGCGCAATGCGCGGTCATGGCGGAGTGCCCGCACAGCGGTTTTTGGCACGAATCCCGCAAAAAAGCGCTTGATCCAATGAGGGTCAATACTGAAGAGAGCGGTTGTAAAGCGACAAAACGGCTTTTCCTGACCTTTAAGTCAGAAAACCATTGACCGAAAAGTCAGACCTGCTAAATTCGGCTCAAGTCGCTTAACAACAATAATGAGTCTGCGAGGCCTTCCGTGATCCAGTTTTTACTCAACCAGGAACTCCGTAGCGAGCACGCCCTGGACCCGAACCTGACTGTGCTCAACTACCTGCGTGAACACGTGGGCAAACCCGGCACCAAAGAAGGCTGCGCCAGTGGAGACTGCGGCGCCTGTACGGTGGTGGTCGGCGAGTTGCAGACGGATGACGAGGGCCGCGAGCACATTCGCTACCGCAGCCTCAACTCCTGCCTGACGTTCGTTTCGTCGCTGCACGGCAAGCAACTGATCAGCGTCGAAGACCTCAAGCACAAGGGCGAATTGCACAGCGTGCAGAAAGCCATGGTCGAGTGCCACGGCTCGCAGTGCGGTTTCTGCACCCCCGGCTTCGTGATGTCGCTGTTCGCCCTGCAAAAGAACAGCGATGCACCGGATCATGCCAAGGCCCACGAAGCGCTGGCCGGCAACCTTTGCCGCTGCACCGGCTACCGGCCGATCCTGGCCGCCGCCGAACAAGCCTGCTGCGGCAAGCAACCGGACCAGTTCGACGCCCGGGAAGCAGAAACCATCGCTCGCCTCAAAGCCATTGCCCCGACCGATATCGGCGAACTCAACAGCGGCGACAAACGCTGCCTGGTGCCGCTGACCGTGGCCGATCTGGCCGACCTCTACGACGCCTACCCACAGGCCCGGTTGCTGGCCGGCGGCACCGATCTGGCGCTGGAAGTCACGCAGTTCCACCGCACCCTGCCGGTGATGATCTACGTCGGCAATGTCGCCGAAATGAAGCGCATCGAGCGTTTTGATGATCGCCTCGAAATCGGCGCCGCCACCGCCCTCTCCGACTGCTATGAAGCGTTGAATGCCGAATACCCGGACTTTGGTGAACTGCTGCATCGCTTCGCCTCGCTGCAGATCCGCAACCAGGGCACCCTGGGCGGCAACATCGGCAACGCCTCGCCGATCGGTGACTCGCCGCCCCTGCTGATCGCCCTCGGCGCGCAGATCGTGCTGTGCAAGGGCGAAACCCGCCGTACGTTGAACCTGGAAGATTACTTCATCGATTACCGGGTCACCGCACGCCAGGAAAGCGAGTTCATCGAGAAAATCATCGTCCCTCGCGCCACCGCCGAGCAGCGCTTTCGCGCCTACAAAGTCTCCAAGCGTCTGGACGACGACATCTCTGCCGTCTGCGCCGCGTTCAACCTGCGCGTCGAGAACGGCGTGATCACAGACGCCCGTGTCGCCTTCGGCGGCATGGCCGCGATCCCGAAACGCGCCGCCCATTGCGAAGCCGTGCTGCTCGGTCAGCCGTTCAACAACGCCGTTATCGAACGTGCCTGCACCGCGCTCGGCGAGGACTTCACCCCGCTCTCGGACTTCCGCGCCAGCAAGGAATACCGCCTGCTCAGCGCGCAGAACCTGCTGCGCAAATACTTCATCGAACTGCAAACACCGCACATCGAGACTCGGGTGACCGCTTATGTCTAACCATCACGGCGTAGAGAAAACACAAGCTGAACTGGCTGAATTGTTCGCCAGGGACCTGACCACCGGTGTCGGCCGTAGCGTCAAGCACGACAGCGCCGCCAAGCATGTGTCCGGTGAAGCGCAGTACATCGATGACCGCCTGGAATTCCCGAATCAGCTGCACGTTTACGCACGGCTGTCGGATCGCGCCCACGCGAAAATCATCAGCATCGACACCAGACCCTGCTACGCCTTCGAAGGCGTGCGCATCGCCATCACCCACGAAGACGTGCCAGGCCTGAAAGACATCGGCCCGCTGCTGCCGGGCGATCCGCTGCTGGCCATCGATGACGTGCAATTCGTCGGTCAGCCGGTACTGGCCGTGGCGGCCAGGGATCTGGAAACCGCCCGCAAGGCCGCCATGGCCGCGATCATCGAATACGAAGACCTGGAACCGGTGCTGGACGTGGTCGAAGCCCTGCGCAAGCGCCACTTCGTGCTTGAAAGCCATACCCATCAGCGTGGCGACTCGGCCAATGCGCTGGCTACGGCTGAACATCGTCTGCAAGGCACGCTGCACATCGGCGGACAGGAACACTTCTACCTGGAGACACAGATTTCCTCGGTGATGCCGACCGAAGACGGCGGCATGATCGTCTACTGCTCGACCCAGAACCCCACCGAAGTGCAGAAACTGGTGGCCGAAGTCCTCGACGTTTCGATGAACAAGATCGTCGTCGACATGCGCCGCATGGGCGGTGGTTTCGGCGGCAAGGAAACCCAGGCCGCGAGCCCGGCGTGCCTGTGCGCCGTGGTCGCGCACCTCACCGGCCAGCCGACCAAGATGCGTCTGCCACGGGTCGAAGACATGCTGATGACCGGCAAGCGTCACCCGTTCTATGTCGAGTACGACGTCGGCTTCGACAGCACCGGGCGCCTGCACGGGATTGCGATGGACCTGGCCGGCAACTGCGGCTGCTCGCCGGACCTTTCGGCTTCTATCGTCGACCGGGCGATGTTCCACTCGGACAACTCGTACTACCTCGGCGACGCCACTATCAACGGTCACCGCTGCAAGACCAACACCGCGTCGAACACCGCGTACCGTGGTTTCGGCGGCCCGCAAGGGATGGTCGCGATCGAAGAAGTGATGGATGCGATTGCCCGCCATCTGTCTCTTGATCCGCTGGCCGTGCGCAAGGTCAACTACTACGGCAAGACCGAGCGCAACGTCACCCATTACTACCAGACCGTCGAGCACAACATGCTCGAGGAAATGACCGCCGAGCTCGAAGAAAGCAGCCAGTACGCCGAGCGCCGCGAAGCGATCCGTCGCTACAACGCCAACAGCCCGATCCTGAAAAAGGGCCTGGCGCTGACCCCGGTGAAGTTCGGCATTTCCTTCACCGCCAGCTTCCTCAACCAGGCAGGCGCCCTGGTGCACGTCTACACCGACGGCAGCATCCATCTGAACCACGGCGGCACGGAAATGGGTCAGGGCCTGAACACCAAAGTCGCGCAGGTCGTCGCCGAAGTGTTCCAGGTGGAAATGGACCGTGTGCAAATCACCGCGACCAACACCGACAAGGTGCCGAATACCTCGCCAACCGCGGCGTCCAGCGGTGCCGACCTCAACGGCAAGGCCGCGCAGAACGCAGCGGAAACCATCAAGAAACGTCTGATCGAATTCGCCGCGCGGCACTACAAGGTCAGTGAAGAAGACGTGGAGTTCCACAATGGTCATGTCCGCGTTCGCGACCACATCATGACCTTCGAAGCGCTGATCCAGCTGGCGTATTTCAATCAGGTCTCGCTGTCGAGCACCGGGTTCTACAAGACCCCGAAAATCTACTACGACCGCAGCCAGGCCCGTGGCCGGCCGTTCTACTACTTTGCCTTCGGTGCGGCGTGTTGCGAAGTGATCGTCGACACCCTGACCGGCGAGTACAAGATGCTGCGCACCGACATCCTGCACGACGTCGGCGCCTCGCTGAACCCGGCCATCGATATCGGCCAGGTCGAGGGCGGCTTCGTCCAGGGCATGGGCTGGCTGACCATGGAAGAACTGGTCTGGAACAACAAGGGCAAGCTGATGACCAACGGCCCGGCCAGCTACAAGATCCCGGCCGTGGCGGACATGCCGCTGGATTTGCGGGTGAAGCTGGTGGAAAACCGCAAGAACCCGGAAGACACGGTGTTCCACTCCAAGGCTGTGGGTGAGCCACCGTTCATGCTCGGCATCGCCGCGTGGTGCGCGATCAAGGATGCGGTGGCCAGCCTCGGCGACTACAGGCACCAACCGAAGATCGACGCCCCGGCGACCCCGGAGCGGGTGCTGTGGGGTTGCGAGCAGATGCGTCAGCTCAAGGCGGTGAAAGCCGTCGAAGCTGAAACCGAGCTGGCTCCGCTTTAAGGACCGAGGCGCGGCCATCGCGAGCAGGCTCGCTCCCACATTTGGAATGCATTTCCCTGTGGGAGCGAGCCTGCTCGCGAAGAGGCCCGAACAGACAACGATGTTGTAGGGGTGAACTATGTACAACTGGATCGACGCCCTCGCCGACCTGCAGAACCAGGGCGAACCCTGCGTTCTGGTGACCATCATCGAAGAGCTGGGCTCGACGCCGCGCAATGCCGGCTCGAAAATGGTCGTCAGCGCACGCCAGACGTTCGACACCATCGGTGGCGGGCACCTGGAATACAAGGCCATGCAGATCGCCCGCGAGATGCTCGCCAGCGGCAGGCAGGACAACCATCTGGAGCGTTTCAGCCTCGGCGCCAGCCTTGGCCAGTGCTGCGGTGGCGCCACGGTGCTGCTGTTCGAACCGATGGGCCAGGTGCAGGCGCAGATCGCCGTGTTCGGTGCCGGTCATGTCGGCCGCGCACTGGTTCCCTTGCTCGCCAGCCTGCCGTGCCGGGTACGCTGGATCGATTCCCGGGAAGAGGAATTTCCCGCACAGATTCCCCACGGCGTACGCAAGATCGTCGCCGAGGAACCGGTGGACGAAGTCGACGACCTGCCCGCCGGCAGCTACTGCATCGTCATGACCCACAACCATCAGCTGGACCTGGAGCTCACCGCCGCGATCCTCAAGCGCAACGACTTCACCTGGTTCGGCCTGATCGGTTCGAAGACCAAACGCGCCAAGTTCGAACACCGCTTGCGTGACCGTGGCTTCGACGCCAGTGTCGTGCAACGCATGCGCTGCCCGATGGGCATCGGCGAAGTCAAAGGCAAGCTGCCTGCAGAAATCGCCATTTCCATCGCCGGCGAAATCATCGCCACCTATAACGCCAATTTCGGCCAGCACACCGCCAGCGCCGAACCGATTGCCAGACTGCTGCCGGTTTCGCGCCGCAGCCAGGCCGCCACACTCAAAGCCTCAAACTGATTAGAGAACCCTCATGCCTCTGACTCGCAAAGCCTACCGCGCCGCCATCCTGCACAGCATCGCCGACCCCGCCGAGGTCGGGATCGAAGCCTCCTACGAGTATTTCGAGGACGGCCTGCTGGTGGTCGATGGTGGCAAGATCAGCGCCCTCGGCCACGCCAGCGAACTGCTGCCGACCCTGCCGGCGGACATCGAGATCACGCATCACCAGGATGCACTGATCACCCCGGGTTTCATCGACACGCACATCCACCTGCCGCAGACCGGCATGGTCGGCGCCTACGGCGAGCAACTGCTCGATTGGCTGAACACCTACACCTTCCCGTGCGAAAGCCAGTTCGGCGACAAGGCCCACGCCGATGAAGTGGCGGACATCTTCATCAAGGAACTGCTGCGCAACGGCACCACCACCGCCCTGGTGTTCGGCAGCGTGCATCCGCAGTCGGTGAACTCGTTCTTCGAAGCCGCCGAGAAGCTTGACCTGCGGATGATTGCCGGCAAAGTGATGATGGACCGCAACGCGCCGGACTACCTGACCGACACCGCTGAATCCAGCTACGTCGACAGCAAGGCACTGATCGAGCGCTGGCACGGCAAGGGGCGTCTGCACTACGCCGTAACCCCGCGCTTCGCTCCGACCAGCACCCCGGAACAACTGACCCTCGCCGGTCAATTGCTCACTGAATATCCGGATCTGTACATGCAGACCCACATCAGCGAGAACCTCAAGGAAATCGAGTGGGTCAAGGAACTGTTCCCGGAGCGCAAGGGCTACCTCGACGTCTACGATCACTACCAATTGCTCGGCGAGCGCTCGGTGTTCGCCCACGGCGTGCACCTGTGCGACGACGAATGCGCACGCCTGGCGCAAACCGGTTCGGCAATCTCGTTCTGCCCGACCTCGAACTTCTTCCTCGGCAGCGGCCTGTTCAACCTGCCGATGGCCGAGAAGCACAAGCTGAACGTCGGTCTCGGCACGGATGTGGGCGGCGGCACCAGTTTCTCGCTGCTGCAGACCCTGAACGAAGCCTACAAGGTGATGCAGCTGCAAGGTGCGCGGCTGAGCCCGTTCAAGTCGCTGTACCTGGCCACCCTCGGCGGCGCCCGGGCACTGCGTCTGGAAGACAAGATCGGCAACCTGCAACCGGGCTCCGACGCCGACTTCCTGGTGCTGGACTACAACGCCACGCCGCTGCTGAGCTACCGCCTGAAGCAGGCCAACAACATTGCCGAGACGTTGTTCGTGCTGATGACACTGGGCGATGACCGCACGGTTGCCCAGACCTATGCGGCGGGTGCGCTGGTGCATCAGCGCTGAGTTTTCCGCAGACAAAAAAATCCCCCGGTGGTGTTCACCCCAGGGGATTTTTATTGCCTGTCAGGAAGTCTTCGCGAGCAGGCTCGCTCCCACAGAGGATAGGCGTCACTCACAAATCTTGTGTCCACTGAAGACTGAATGTGGGAGCGAGCCTGCTCGCGAAGGGCGCGATACGGTGTCAGCTCAGAGCTTGGCCGCCGGACGCCCCGGCTTCCTGGTCTGCAACAGGTGCGAGAACACCGCGTGCAGATCATCCGAAGCGCTTTCCTCATCGAGGTTGAGCTTGCTGTCGATGTGATCCATGTGGTGCATCATCAGGTCCACCGCCAGTTCGCCGTTGCGCGCTTCGATGGCGTCGATCAACTGGGTGTGCTCGTCATAGGAACAGTGCGAACGGTTGCCGCTTTCATATTGAGCAATGATCAGCGAGGTCTGCGATACCAGGCTGCGCTGGAAGCTGATCAGAGGCGCATTCTTCGCCGCTTCGGCCAGTTTCAGGTGGAATTCGCCCGAGAGACGGATGCCGGCGCCGCGATCACCACGGGAGAAGCTGTCGCGTTCGTCGTTGACCATCTGCCGCAGTTCGGCGATCTGTTCGGCGGTGGCGTGTTGCACCGCCAGCTCGGTGATCGCGCGTTCCACCAGCCGCCGGGCGAGGAACACCTGACGCGCCTCTTCGACGCTCGGGCTCGCCACCACCGCGCCACGGTTCGGCCGCAACAGCACCACGCCTTCATGGGCCAGACGCGAGAGCGCTCGGCGAATGATGGTGCGGCTGACCCCGAAAATTTCCCCCAGCGCTTCTTCGCTCAACTTTGTACCGGGCGCCAGGCGCTGTTCGAGGATGGCCTCGAAGATATGCGCATAGACAATATCGTCCTGGGTTCCGCTGCGGCCGGCTTTGCCTGCTCGCGGTTGTTTCTTGAGGGGTTGCAACTGTTCGTTCATGGGCACTCGAGTCGGAAGAACTGCGGCGAATTGACCGTGACTGTAATACGGCACAGTGGGTCGCTGGCAAGTATCGCGTAAAAAACAGCGCGATTGTACACAATGGAAGGTGGCAACACGACTGTACGGCTGTTTGTGACTTCGGCTGTATTGCAACGCATCGTTACGTTTGAGTTTAGGCTTGATCGCAGAATCCGCGATCCCTGTGGGAGCGAGCTTGCTCGCGATAGCGGTTGGACATTCAACTCTAATGTCCACTGTTCCGCCGCCATCGCGAGCAAGCTCGCTCCCACAAGGGTTTCGTGTAGCTGCGAATATCTTCATTGGTACAAGGAACGCCGCTGTCATGAACGAAATCACCCACACCCGACTGCGCCCCTTCGCGGACACATCGCCCTCCGCCATCGTCGCCGGGTTCATCGCGATGATGACCGGCTACACCAGCTCGCTGGTGCTGATGTTCCAGGCCGGCCAGGCGGCGGGCCTGAGCAGCGGGCAGATTTCTTCGTGGATCTGGGCGATCTCCATCGGCATGGCGGTGTGTTCGATCGGTCTTTCCCTGCGCTATCGCACGCCGATCACCATCGCCTGGTCGACACCCGGCGCGGCCTTGCTGATCACCAGTCTCGGCGGCGTGACCTATGGCGAAGCCATCGGCGCCTATATCACCTGCGCGTTGCTGGTGACGATCTGCGGCCTGACCGGCAGCTTCGAACGGCTGGTGAAAAAGATCCCGGCTTCCCTTGCCGCCGCGTTGCTGGCAGGGATTCTGTTCAAGATCGGCAGCGAAATCTTCGTTGCGGCGCAACATCGTACCGGTCTGGTGCTGGGAATGTTCTTCACTTATCTGCTGGTCAAACGCCTGACACCACGCTACGCGGTGCTCGCCGCACTGCTGATCGGCACCGCGCTGTCGGGCTTCATGGGGCTGCTGGACTTCAGCGGTTTTCACCTTGAAGTGGCGACGCCGGTCTGGACGACCCCGCACTTCTCGCTTGCCGCGACCATCAGCATCGGCATTCCGTTGTTCGTGGTGGCGATGACCTCGCAGAACATGCCGGGCGTCGCCGTGCTGCGTGCCGATGGCTACAACGTCCCGGCCTCGCCGCTGATCACCACCACCGGCATCGCCTCGCTGCTGCTGGCGCCGTTCGGCTCCCATGGCATCAATCTGGCAGCGATCAGCGCGGCGATCTGCACCGGCCCCCACGCCCATGAGGATCGCAACAAACGCTACACCGCAGCGGTATGGTGCGGGATTTTCTACGGGATCGCCGGGGTGTTCGGCGCCACGCTGGCGGCGCTGTTCGCCGCGCTGCCCAAGGAGCTGGTGCTGTCGATTGCCGCATTGGCACTGTTCGGCTCGATCATCAACGGTTTGAGCATTGCCATGACCGAAGTGAAGGAACGGGAAGCGGCGCTGATCACCTTCATGGTCACGGCGTCAGGACTGACGCTGTTTTCCATCGGTTCAGCCTTCTGGGGGATTGTCGCGGGGGTGTTGACCTTGCTGATCCTGAACTGGCGCAAGGCATAAAAAAACGGCGACCTTCGGGTCGCCGTTCTTCATTTCGGAATCAAGCCTTGTTGATCGGCTTTTCCGGGTACCACACGTCCAGCAGCGGGCTGATTTCAGTATTGGTCAGCTCGGTGCGGGTTTTCAGCCAGGCTTCCACGGCAGCGCGCTGCTCTTCGGTAACCGAGCCACGCTTCTGCAGGCAAACCAGACCGAAGCCTTCGCCGCCGACATAGCCCAGACCGTTGGCGTCCAGAGCTTTGATGAAGGCTTCGAGGAAAGCGTCAATGGCTTCTTCGGACAAATCTTCTTTGAAGTCCAGGTTCAGTTCGAAACCCAGCTCCTGGAATTCATCGACGCACAGTTTTTTGCGCAGACGCTGGGAACGGTTAGTCGCCATTGGAACAATCCTCTCAATAAATAACGGCCGGCACTTTACCAGTTTAAGCCGGCGATTGCCTGCCTATCCGGGACGAGCGTGCGACCGCCCGTAAAAAAATAACCCGTTGGCCGCCTCGGGAAAGGCACAAGCTGTTACACCTTGGGGCATAATGCCGACACTTTCATGACCACTGAGGGCCTTTTCATCCATGTCCTCGTCTTTTTTCCCCTCGACTGCAGGGTTTTATTTCATATGATCAAATCGTTGCGTCCTCTTTTCCTGGCCGGTCTTCTTTTGCCGCTGGCCCTGCCCGTTTCCGCTGCCACGCTCAACACGTCCCTGACACCCAATGTCGAAAAAGCCCTGAAGGCCAGCAAACTGCAGCCCAGTGCCCTGTCGCTGGTGATGGTGCCGCTGGAAGGCCCGGGCACCCCGACCGTGTACAACGCCGACGTGTCGGTCAACCCGGCCTCGACCATGAAACTGGTGACCACTTATGCGGCGCTGGAAATGCTCGGCCCCAACCATCAGTGGAAAACCGAGTTCTACACCGACGGCGACCTGAGCGGCGGCATCCTAAACGGCAACCTCTACCTCAAGGGTGGCGGCGATCCGAAGCTGAACATGGAAAAACTCTGGCTGCTGATGCGCGACCTGCGCGCCAACGGCGTGACCCAGGTCACCGGCGACCTGGTGCTGGACCGCAGCTTCTTCATTCAGCCGCAACTGCCTGAGTTCAACGACGACGGCAACGACGAAAACAAGCCGTTCCTGGTCAAGCCCGACTCGCTGCTGGTCAACCTCAAGGCCCTGCGCTTCGTGGCACGCAACGACAATGGCCGGGTGCTGGTTTCGGTGGAACCGCCAATCGCCAGCATCAAGATCGAAAACACCGTCAAGGCACTCAACTCCAAGCAATGCACCGGTGGCGTGCGCTACAACCCGGTGACGCAGGCCGATGGCAGCGTGACCGTGACCGTTGCCGGTCAATTGGGTGAAGGCTGCAGTTCCCAGACTTATCTGTCTCTGCTCGACCACGCGACCTACACCGCCGGCGCCGTGCGGGCGATCTGGAAGGAACTGGGCGGCAGCATCCAGGGCAAGGATCGGCTGGCGCCGACACCGAGTGGTGCCAAGGTGCTGGCCCGCGCGTTCTCGCCGGATCTGGCGGAAATCATCCGTGACATCAACAAATACAGTAACAACACCATGGCCCAGCAGTTGTTCCTGAGCCTCGGCCAGAAATATCGCAATGAGGCCGACGGCGACGACGCCAAGGCCGGGCAACGTGTGGTGCGTCAGTGGCTGGCGAGAAAAGGCATCACTGCGCCGCATCTGGTGATGGAGAACGGTTCCGGCCTGTCCCGTGCCGAACGGGTCAGCGCCCGGGAAATGGCCGCGATGCTGCAAGCCGCGTGGCACAGCCCTTACGCGGCCGAGTACATCAGCTCGCTGCCGATCGCCGGCATGGACGGCACCATGCGCAAGCGCCTGAAAACCACCGCCGTGCGCGGCGAGGCCCACGTCAAGACCGGCACCCTGAACACCGTGCGCGCCATCGCCGGCTTCAGCCGCGACGTCAACGGCAACACCTGGGCGGTGGTGGCGATCCTCAATGACAAGGCGCCGTTCGGTGCATCGTCGGTGCTGGATCAGGTGCTGCTGGATCTCTATAAACAGCCGAAACTGCCGCAGACCGCTTCGGTTCTGTAAGCACACCAGAAAACACTGTGGGAGCGACGGTGCGACGACTCGACTTGCTCGCGAAGGCGTCCAGTCAGTCGATAAAGATGTCGACTTTGCTGGCCCCTTCGCGAGCAAGCTCGCTCCCACAAGTGTTCACCGGGAGACTGGATCAGTTCATCTGCCGCTCGACCCGATCCCGCCCGGCCTGCTTCGCCGCGTAGACGCCCGAATCCGCCCGCAGCAACAACGAATCGGCACCCTCCCCCGGCCGCCAGCTGGCAATCCCGAAACTGGCCGTCACCACTCCGACCACATCCACCGGCGCCCCGCGCAGGCCTTGCCACAGCTCCACGGCCAGCATGTACGCGTGATCGCCATCGATGTCTGGACACAGCACCATGAATTCTTCACCGCCCAGGCGACAGAACACGTCCGTACGCCGCAGGCGATGCCCGATGCGCTCGCAAACGGCTTGCAATACCCGGTCACCGACAGCATGCCCGAACTGATCGTTGATCCGTTTGAAATGGTCGATATCGAGCATGATCACCGACAGTTCACCGCCACCGCGCTCGACACGGGCCATTTCGGTGGTCAGGCGCTCCTGGAAATAGCGCCGGTTGTGGATACCGGTCAGCGCATCGGTCACCGACAGTGCGCGCAGCTCTTCCTCCACGCGCTTGAGGTCGGAGATGTCCGAGATGTAGCCATGCCACAGCACGCCACCGCCCGGCAGTTCCTCGGGGGTCGCTTCGCCGCGTACCCAGCGCAGACCGCGCTCGGGCAACTGCACGCGGTACTCCTCACGCCACGGGCTGAGGTTGTCCGCCGAGGCACGGATCGACTTGCGCACGCGGCTGACATCCTGCGGATGAATCCGGGAGAAGATGGATTCGGCATTGAGCAACAGCACGTCGGGTTCCAGCTCGTAGATCTCGCGGATGCCGTCGCTGGCGTAGATCACGCTGAAGCGCCCGTCGAATTCCATTTTGAACTGGTAGATGCCGCCGGGAACGTGGGCACTGAGTTTCTTCAGCAGGACATCCCGCGCCGCCAGCGCTTCGTGGACGCGCTTGCGCTCGGTGATATCGATGCAGATCGCCAGGTGCCCGACCCACAGCCCCTGCTCGTCCAGCACCGGCGTGGCCAGCATGTTCACCGGCAGATGACTGCCATCCTTGCGCACCAGCGTCCATTCACGCGCTTCATGCCCACCCACTTCGCCCCCTTCCACCAGCATGGCCTGGCAGGTCGGGATGCTCTTGCCGTAGCGGGTGCTCAGTTCCGCCGCCCGGGTGATCAGTTCCCGGGGGAAATGCAGGTTTTCCAGGGTCATGTGGCCGACGACTTCGGCACTGCGGTAACCGAGCATTTGCTCCGCGCCGGGATTGAAGGTGTTGATGACACCGCGCAGGTCAGTGGCGATGATCGCCACTTGCGTCGCCGCATTGAGCACGCCGCGCAACTGACCGTGGGTGCCGCGCAGTTCCTGTTCGCGCTCGTGCAGCTCCTGAGTACGCAACTCGACCAGGCGCAAGGCCCGCTGGCGCTGACTGACCAGCACATACAGCAGCGCGCTGAGCAACAGGCTTAGCAGGCCGCCAAGTATGACCACGCTGCCGACCGACGAATGGTTGGCCTGCAGAAAGGCTTCGCTGGGCGAGATATCGACCTGATAGTCATGGTCGGCCATGCGCACCAGCCGCGTGGTCGACAGATCGCTGGGGGCCGGATCATTGGTCGACTCGAACAGTACCTCGTGCTGATCGCTGGTCGACAGATCGAGGATGCGCACCGAAAGGTAATCATGCAGGGCATCCGGCAGCCCGTCGGCCAGCAACTGGCGCATGCTGATCACCGCCATCACATAGCCGAAGGATTTGGCCTCCCCCTCGCGCCGCACCGGCGCCACCAGCAATACACCACGCGCATAGGCCGGTTCGATACTGACCAGATGCATCGGTTGTGAAACCGCCAGCCCGCCCAGTTGATCCGCACGCTCCAGGGTCGAACGGCGCAGCGGCTGGGCCAGCAAGTCATAACCCAGCGGGGAACCGAGGCGGCTCTGGGTCTGGCTGTAGACCACCACGACGTATTCATCCCGGGCGGCGGCCAGTTGCAGATCGCCGTGGGCATTGAGTTCACGCACGCTGAACGTGCTCAGGCCTTCGTCGCGCACCCGCTGTTCGAAGGCGGCGCGCTCGGCACCACTCACCCGCAAGGCGAACGAGTAGGCCTGGGTGCGCAGCAATAGAGGTTGGGTGTAGCCATCGAATTCGGCGCGGGACACCGATTCGGAGTTGGCGAAGAAGCGCCGCAGGCCGTCGAGGCGCTGCTCCTGATCCTGAAAACGTTCTTCGATGCGGCTGTAGCGTTCGTTGGCCAACAATTGAAAACGCTGACGCAACTGGCTGTGAAACTGATTGAGTGTGGCCCACGCCAGCAGCCCCGTGAGGATCCCGCCGGCGAGCAATACCAGCAGCGCGACCAGCCAGGCCGAAACTTCTTCGCTGATGAAACCCAGAATCTTGGGGCGCACGGGGTGCAACGACATAAGGGCCACTCACTACGCCAGTACTTAGGGGATAACCCCATTGGCCGTGTGTGAGTTATAGCTATTAGCCACTAATTTGGCTAGCTCTGATGGGATCCAAGAGCCTTTAAAATCAAGGCTCTGTGGATCCAATCAGGCAAAGCGTCAACGAGCCGTGATTTTCCAGGCGCGGTGGATCTTGCCGTTGCGGGCGAAATCCGGATCGATGGTGCTGGCGGTAATTTCCTCCACCGCATAGCGCTCGGCCAGGTTGTCTTCGAGCTGGAACTTGCGGAAGTTGTTGGAGAAGTACAACACCCCGCCCTTGGCCAGACGGGCCATGGCCAGGTCAATCAACTGCACCTGGTCACGCTGCACGTCGAAGATGCCTTCCATGCGCTTTGAGTTGGAGAAGGTCGGCGGGTCGATGAAGATCAGGTCGTATTCTTCCCGGTTGCTTTCCAGCCATGCCATCACGTCGCCCTGCTCCAGACGGTTCTTGTCGGAGAAGCCGTTGAGCGACAGGTTGCGACGGGCCCAGTCGAGGTAGGTTTTCGACAGGTCGACGCTGGTGGTGCTGCGTGCGCCACCCTTTGCGGCGTGCACGCTGGCGGTCGCGGTGTAGCAGAACAGGTTGAGGAAACGCTTGCCGGCCGCCTCCTTCTGGATCCGCATGCGCATCGGCCGATGATCGAGGAACAATCCGGTGTCGAGGTAGTCGGTGAGATTCACCAGCAACTTCACGCCGCCTTCGGTGACTTCGTTGAATTTGCCCTGAGCCGCCTGACGTTCGTACTGTTTGGTGCCACTCTGGCGCTCGCGGCGCTTGACCACGACGCGGCTCTTGTCGATGTTCA
This sequence comes from Pseudomonas bananamidigenes, assembly GCF_001679645.1. Taxonomy (GTDB): domain Bacteria; phylum Pseudomonadota; class Gammaproteobacteria; order Pseudomonadales; family Pseudomonadaceae; genus Aquipseudomonas; species Aquipseudomonas bananamidigenes. The sequence goes on from NZ_LRUN01000040.1 coordinate 48,188, forward strand.
GCGCCTGCGGAATGGCGGCCAGGGCATCGAACATGCGGATCGAGGCTTTCTCCGGGTCGACCGACTTCGGCGCGGCGTATTCCTGGACGTGCACCCAGTCGTGATAGAGGTCGATGGCCATGGCGTATTCCGGCATGTCCGCATCGTAGACGCGGTAGCAATCGATACCTTCGCGCTTGACCCACTTGCCCATCGCCTTGAGGTTTTTCTGCAGGCGGTTGGCAAACATCTGCCCGCCTTCGCTCAGGCGCGGCTGCTCGATCACCGGCGCCGGGGCCGGCGTCGGTTTGATCGGGTTACCGTTCTTGTTGTACTTGCGCTCTTGTGGCTCGTTCGGCGCCTGATCATAGGCAGCCTGCTCGCGCTCGGCCTGGCGTTGCTCCGGTGTACGGCGCTCGCCGGTGACAAACTGCTCCGGCAGCACTTTGATCAACAGCAACTTGCACGGCAATGCGCCGTTCCAGAACGAATACTGCTTGTGGCTGCGAATACCCATGCGCTTGCCCAGATCCGGCGCGCCGGTGAACACCGCCGCTTCCCAGTTCAGGCAGGCCTGACGCAGGCGTTCACCGAGGTTCTGGTAGAGGTACAAGAGGCTGGCTTCGTCGCCCAGACGCTCGCCGTACGGCGGGTTGCAGATCACCAGACCTTTCTGGTTCTGGTCCGGACGCGGTTCGAAGGTTGCCACCTCGCCCTGATAGATCTTGATCCACTCGCTCAGGCCGGCGCGCTCGACGTTGTTGCGGCCGGGCTGGATCAGTCGTGGGTCGGCTTCGTAGCCACGGATCCACAGCGGCGGTCTGGCCAGGCCGGCGGCAGCACGCTCGACGGCTTCTTCGTGCAGTTTCTTCCACAGCGCCGGTACGTGACCCAGCCACGCGGTGAATCCCCACTGCTCGCGGCGCAGGTTCGGCGCCATGTCCGTGGCGATCATGCCAGCTTCCACCAGGAAGGTACCGACACCGCACATCGGGTCAGCCAGCGCACCACCTTCGGCTGCAATGCGCGGCCAGCCGGAGCGGATCAGGATCGCGGCGGCGAGGTTTTCCTTCAGCGGCGCCGCGCCCTGCTGCAAGCGGTAACCGCGCTGATGCAGGCTATGGCCGGACAGGTCGAGGGACAGGATCGCTTCGCCGCGATCCAGGCGCAGGTGAATGCGCAGGTCCGGGTTGAGCTTGTCGATGGTTGGACGGTCGCCCTGCGGCGTGCGCAGTTTGTCGACGATGGCGTCCTTGACCTTCAAGGCGCCGAAATGGGTGTTGTCGATGCCCGAGCCATGCCCGCTGAACTCAACAGCCAGCGTGCCATCGGGAAGCATGTGATCCTGCCAGTCGACGTCGAGTACGCCGTGATACAGATCCTCGGCATTTTTCATCGGGAAGCGCTTGAGCACCAGCAACACCCGGTTGGCCAGACGCGACCAGAGGCACAGGCGATAAGCGGTTTCCATGGTCGCCATGCCACGCACGGCGGAGGTGTGCTCACGGGCGTCTTCAAGGCCAAGCCCGACGGCTTCCTCGATGAGCAGGCCTTCAAGGCCTTTGGGGCAAGTGAGGAAGAGTTCGAAACGGTCGGACATGGTTTTTCCAGAGCCTTTGGCTGATGAACCGACAACGCATTGCCGATCCGGTTTTCAATCAGGCGCTTTTCGACAAGAGCGCCCGCGTGGCACGAAGGTGTGCCGTTCCATCCCCGCTGCTCGGGTTAAAGGAGCTTAGATGCCGGGACAGATAAAAAAGTTGATGCAACAAAATGATTCAGGACAACCCTTCGTCGAATAGTACCCAAGCGTAAACGTGGGTCATTCGCACTAAAGGATTAAACCCGTCATGCAGCGCAGGGCCGATCATACCGGGGTTTGGTGAATAAACGTTCATGAAACCTGACGTTACTTATCGCCATAGCACCCTTTTCGTTACGTCCTTATGACAAAACGGTCATTCCCTCGATGTGACTCATTGGTTAGAACTGGACACAGGTTGACGTCGCAACGGCGTCAACACCTTGGCTCGCCACGCCGGCAGCGAGCCGCCAACGGCAGAGTTTTTCTGCCAGACCTCGATTGAGGTCAACGCGACAAAAACAGTCAACAAGTGAGGGAAACACCCTATGAGAAGACTTAAGCGTGATCCGTTGGAAAGAGCATTTTTGCGCGGGTATCAATATGGCGTTGGTGGCAAGTCCCGTGAGCTTTGCCCATTTACTCTACCGTCGGTACGTCAAGCCTGGATCAACGGCTGGCGAGAAGGACGCGGCGACAACTGGGACGGTATGACCGGCACTGCGGGAATCCACAGACTCAACGAACTTCACGCCGTCGGCTGACACAGGGCATTTATTCCGACACGACAATCTGATTTCGCAACACCCATGATCACCATGCACGTCCTTCCCGGACGGCGGGCTACGGCCCAGGGGCTCCTTCGAGGAGCCCTTTTTTTGCCTGTCCTGTCATATCCCGAAATCAGCGCCTGGCGGCAATGGCATCCACGGATTCGCGAATCAGCGCCGGGCCCTTGTAGATGAAGCCGGAGTAGATCTGCACCAGGCTCGCGCCGGCAGCGATCTTCTCGGCCGCATGCTTGCCCTCGGTGATACCGCCCGCCGCGATGATCGGCAACTTGCCACCCAGTTCGGACGCCAGCACCTTCACGGTGTGGGTGCTCTTCTCACGCACCGGCGCGCCGGACAGACCGCCCGCCTCGTCGCCATGCTCCATGCCTTCGACGCCCACGCGGCTGAGGGTGGTGTTGGTGGCGATCACCGCGTCCATCCCGGTTTCGATCAGCGCTTGCGCGACTTGTGCAGTTTCCTCGTCAGTCATATCCGGTGCGATCTTGATCGCCAGCGGTACATGCTTGCCGTGGCGCAGGGCCAGTTCGGCGCGGCGCGTGGCCAGATCCGCCAGCAATTGCTTGAGCGAGTCGCCGAATTGCAGGCTGCGCAGGCCCGGGGTGTTCGGCGAACTGACGTTGACCGTGACGTAACTGGCGTGGGCGTAGACCTTGTCCAGGCAGATCAGGTAATCATCCACCGCACGCTCGACCGGGGTGTCGAAGTTCTTGCCGATATTGATCCCCAGCACACCCTTGTACTTTGCCGCAGCCACCCGCGCCAGCAGGTTATCCACACCGAGGTTGTTGAAACCCATGCGGTTGATGATCGCCTCCGCTTCCGGCAGGCGGAAAATCCTGGGTTTCGGGTTGCCCGGCTGCGGGCGCGGGGTCACGGTACCGATTTCGACGAAACCGAAACCCAGCTGCGAGAAACCATCGATGGCCGCGCCATTCTTGTCCAGACCGGCCGCCAGTCCCACCGGGTTCGGAAACTGCAGACCCATGACGTTCACCGGCAGCGAAGCCGGCGCCTTGCACAGCAAGCCGTTGAGACCCAAACGCCCGCCCGCGCCGATCAGATCCAGCGACAGATCGTGGGAGGTTTCCGGGGAAAGTTTGAACAACAGCTGACGGGCCAGGGTGTACATGGGCGGCTATGACTCAAGGCGGCGAAAAGAGGCGGCGATTATAGCCGGGCATCGCCCCGCCGCGCGAGGCATTACCGGCCCTGACCAAATCGCAGACAAAGAAAAGCCCGGCATAAGCCGGGCTTTTCTCAAAGCAGCGAGCTAATTACTTAGCTTGAGCTTCAACCTGAGCTTCTACGCGACGGTTAACGGCGCGGCCAGCTTCGGTTTTGTTGTCAGCAACTGGACGGGTTTCGCCGTAGCCAATCGACTGAACGCGGGACGATTCAACACCGTACTGGTTAACCAGAACTTGTTTAACGGCGTTTGCACGACGCTCGGACAGTTTCTGGTTGTAAGCGTCAGGACCGACGGAGTCAGTGTGACCTTCAACAGTGGTGTGAGTCGATGGGTACTGCTTCATGAAGTCAGCCAGGTTCTTGATGTCAGCGTAGCTGTTTGGCTTGACGACCGACTTGTCGAAGTCGAACTTCACGTCCAGCTCTACACGAACAACTTCAGCAACGGCTGGGCAGCCATCAGCGTCAACAGTTACGTTGGCTGGAGTGTTCGGGCACTTGTCAACGTTGTCGCAAACGCCGTCGTTGTCGCTGTCGGAGCAGACTTCAGCCGGAGCTGGAACTGGAGCAGCAGCTGGCTTGCCGCCGCCACCGAAGTTCACACCCAGACCAACGGTAGGAGCGTAGTCCCAACGACCGTTGTCCAGCTTGTAGTCAGCTTCAACACCGGCACGGGCGTAGAAGTTGTCAGTGAAGTACAGCTTGGCGCCAGCGCCGATACCAACGAAGGTCGACTGGTCACGACCGCTGTGGCCGTCAGCGATGACGTTGGTCATGCTCTTGTGACCAACGCTGCCTTCAACGTATGGACGCAGCATGTCGCCTGGGTTGTTGAAGTGGTACTGGGAGAACAACTTGAAGTTGTCGCTCTTGATTTTCTGGCTACCGGTACCGTCGTTCGAACGGGTGTAGTTGCCTTTATCGTAGCCCAGACCGACTTCTACGTCGTCGGTAATGAAGTAACCGATACGGGCGCCAGGGTTGTGACCGTCTTCAACGTGGTTAACGCTGTCGTTGTACTTCTTCTGGTAGAACAGCTCGCCCTCAACTGCGCCTTGGCCTTGTGCCAGTGCGCCGAACGAAGTAGCGGCAATCAAAGAACCAATGGCCAAGCCCAAGGTGTTTTTCAGTTTCATCCGTTAAATCCCCATCTGGTGATTGTGAAGCAGTCCCGCAAACCGGGGGACAACTCGGCGGCAAGTCTATCAGAACTTGCCTACACGTAAGAGATATTTGCGCCGAACTAAGTTTCAGCAATGCCTGCAAATTTCTCACGCAATTTATCAAGAGCGCGTTTGTACCGCATTTTTGTCGCACTCAAGCCCATGTGCATGATGTCTGCGATCTCCTGGAATTCCAGCTCTGCGACAAAACGTAGCACCAGAATTTCCCGGTCGATCGGGTTCACATACACCAGCCAGCGATCGAGTCCGCCCTTCTCCTCGGGTTTCGGCGCCTTTTCTTCGGACGCTTCCTCGAGGGGGTCAAGACTCAGTGCGTCCATCAAGCGACGCTTTCGCCGTTCCTTCCGATACTGCGTGATGCATTCGTTGTACGTGATGCTGTAGAGCCATGTCTTGAACTTCGATTTCCCCTCGAAGTTCTTCAAGCCGTACAGCACCTTCAGCATCACTTCCTGACAGACATCGTCTGCATCGCGATCGTTCCCAAGATATCGTGCACAGACGTTAAATAATGTCCGCTGGTAACGCCGCATCAATTCTTCATAGGCGCGCGTCACGTGAAACAGCTCGGTATGCGAGCGCGCGACCAACTCCTCGTCAGAGAGCTCGCGGGGGTCGTAGCGCGTGGTTTGGGCTTTATTCAAAACAAGTCGTGCCGACAGTCAGGTCAATGTCCACCGCAGCCAGCCTCAGCTGGCATTTTGCGGCGGCATACATTAGCAGGGTTTGCCGGATTAGCGGCTACTCACATGCTGTTCCAGCAGGATCCGATTGGAGAGAGAGACTAGCTCACCCTCATCGGTCAGCAATGTGGTTTTAACCGTGCCGATCTCTTCGATCTGGCCTTCGACCTCGCCAACACGCACTTGTTGCCCAACCTGATACAACTCACGCACATAGATTCCCGCAAGAATCTGACCGGCAATTTCCCGGCTTCCCAAACCCATGGCCAGCGCAACCGCCAGACCAACGGTAATCAATACGATGACAATCACATGGTTCAGCAGGTCGGTCTTGACCTCGAGCTGACTGATCGCGACCGAGATGCTGATGATGATCACCAGCCCCTGGGCAATACGCCCAAGTCCTGAAGCGTAGTCCAGTCCGACGCCTTCTGCCGCACCGCGCACCAGACCGTTGGCCAGTTGCGCCAGCAAAACCCCCACCAGCAGCACCAGTGCAGCGCCAAAAACCTTCGGCACATACAGCGCCAACATGTCCAGCGTAGCTGATACACGCTCAAGTCCAAGAGATTCTGCTGCGGAAACCAGGAAAATCAGCAGAACGAACCAATAGACGATTTTTCCGATCAACGTCGAGATCGGTACCTGCAGTCCCGCACGGGACATCAGCTTGGTCAGGCCGGTGCCGCCCATCAGGCGGTCGAGGCCGAGTTTGGCGAGCAGCTTCGACAGCAAGGTATCCAGCAGCTTGGCCACGACGAAGCCCAACAGCAGCACCACCAGTGCGCCGAACAGGTTCGGGATGAAATTAGCGACTTTGGTCCACAACGCAGTCATTGCCGTGACGAGGCTCTGAGTCCAGAGATCAAGTTCCATATTCAATCAGCCTTATCAGCAGTGCGAGCGTTAGGTTTACGGAGACGGGAAACCGGCGCGACATGAGCCGAGCCGTTGTTCAGGGCGATCATCAGCGCGGGCAGCCAGCGGCCCAGCAGGCTGAACAGATCACCGGCGCCGACCTGGCGGTTGGCGGTTTTGAGTACGCGGCCCAGGCAGGCATCGTCGTCACGGCCGGACGGCGAGGCGTTGAGCATGTCGCGCAAAGACTGTTCAAACGGATCGTGCATACGCACCTCTCGTGATGTCTGTGGAAGACGCGGGCAAATTTGGTCGGGTCACATGGCCCATCGTCAAACCCAGCGCAATCGGCGGAACAACCACCATTGTCCGAGCGCCACCAGAACCATCAGCAGGCACGCCACCAGAAAGCCGTAAGGGTTTCCGGAAAGCGGAATTCCACCGACATTGATCCCCAGCAGGCCGGTGAGAAAACTCATCGGCAGGAAGATCCCGGTGATGATCCCGAAGCGATACATGGTGCGATTCATGCGCACGCTCAAACGCCGGTCTTCGGTGTCCAGCACAAGCCCCACGCGCTCCCGGGTCAATTCGAGCTCTTCGAGATAGCGGGTCAGGCTGTTGTTCAATTCGTTCCAGTAGTCCGCGTCGTCATCGACGAACCATGGCAGTTTTATCCGTGTCAGCTGTCCGAAAATTTCCCGCTGCGGTGCAAGAAAACGCTTCAGTCCGGCCGCCCGGCGACGGATGTGCAAAACCGCTCCGTGTTCGGGGGTATACCGTTCGTCGGCATCCAGCTTTTCTTCCTCTTCATCGACCACTTCCGACAGGCAAGTGACCAGATCCTGCACCTTGTTGGTGAGGTATTGCGCCAGATAAAGAATGAGTTCGGACGAAGTTTTCGGGCCCTTGCCCTCCCCCAGCATCGCCAGCAATTCATCGGTGGCGCGCAATGGGCGCAGACGCAGGGAAATCACACGCTGGGCCGAAGCGAAAATCCGTACCGAAACCATATCTTCAGGCTCGGCACCGGGATTGAGGTTGACCCCGCGCAAAAACAGCAGCAATTCGGAGTCAGGCAGCGGCAACAGCCGTGGACGGGTATTCTCTTCCAGCAGCAGATCGCAGGTAAATTCGTTGAGCCCGCTGGATTTGCGCAGCCAGGTCTGGGTCTGCGGATGACTGCGATCCCAGTGCAGCCACAGGCTTTCATGGGCCTGCAGCTGCAAGTCGTCGAGTTCAGTCCGGGCTATCGAACGCGCACCGCCTTTACCGTCCAGCACCAGGGCATGCACCAGCCCCCATTGCGCGTTTTCTTCCTCGAACATCCTCACCCCGGTAGTTGCCGCGATTTATTCAGGCATTTTCAGCGGGCTCGGCGAGATGATCACGCCGTTGTTGTCCGCATAAATGTATTGGCCCGGATGAAAGGTGACACCCGCGAAAGTCACCGGCACGTTGAGGTCGCCGATACCGCGCTTGTCGGTCTTCATCGGGTGGCTGGCCAGTGCCTGCACGCCGAGATCGGTCTGGGCGATGACATCCACGTCACGGATGCAACCGTAGATCACCAGCCCTTCCCAACCGTTTTTCGAGGCCTTCTCAGCCAGCATGTCGCCCAGCAGCGCACGCCGCAGGGATCCGCCGCCATCGACCACCAGCACCTTGCCGTTGCCCTTGAGTTCGACCTGCTCCTTGACCAGCGAGTTGTCTTCGAAGCATTTGATGGTCACGATCTCGCCGCCGAAGGAATCACGGCCGCCGAAATTGCTGAACATCGGTTCCAGCACCTGCACCAGCTCCGGATAGGCATCGCACAGGTCAGGCGTGAGGTAATGGTTCATCGAATAACTCCTGTAACAAGGAAGACGATCATGGATGTCGCATTCTTTGGAAACGAGATCCGGCGGCCGCTGTTTACCTTGGTTCAACCAATGGTCGCTGAGCGAACCTGAACACAAGCTGAAACGTAATAGCGAAACAGTCACCAAATGTGACCGGAACCGTCCAATGCGTCATATCTTAGCCGCAACCCGGTTCGAACGAAATGCCCTTTTCAGAGCCTTGCGCTCATCCCGCTGCCGCCAGATCCACCTTTTCGCCGAGTAACGGCGTGTGCTGGTCAGTCAACCAGCGCGCCACCAGCGGCCAGACTTCGGTCTGGGCGGCCTTGCTCACCAGCATCTCGACATGACCGAAGTTTTCGCCGAAGCCCTGTTCGCGCCCCAAGTTGATGAATTGCTTGTGCTCGGAGCCGATCTGCTCGAACAGTTTGCGGCAGGCCCAGGCCGGATCCTGATGATCCCCGGCCGCCGTTACGGCCAGTACGGGCACCTGAACATCGGCAAGCCCCGCCCACCAATCCTTGTCCTTGTCGCCAAAACGCCCGAACAGGCCGTACCAGCGCATGCTTTCCAGCGCCAGGCCGATCGGTTCGTCCTCCGGACCACGCTTGAGCCGCGAGCCGGACAGCTGGGCAAATCGTTTGAGAATGAAGCGTCCGCTCCACTCCACCGGCGGTATTTTCAACGGCCAATACGTGCGGCTGACCTGGGTGCCGAAAAAAGCTGCCGATGCCACGGCCGGTTCGCCAAGGTATTCGCCGCCCAGCGCTGCCGCGAGCGTAATGCCGCCCAACGAATGGCCGATCCAGTGCGGAACCTGCCCGCTCTGTTCACGCACGAACGCGGCAATGGCCGGCAGGTCGTAACGGGCGTAGTCGGCAACACGGTTGCGGCGATAGTCTTCGTTACGCCGGGACATGCCGTGGCCGCGCATTTCCGGGATCCACACATCAAACCCCAGACGTGTCAGATAAGCGCCCAACCCCAGGCCTTTTGGGGAAAACCAGAAGCGCCGGTTGGAGAAGCTGCCATGCAGCAAAATCACCGGTACACCGCGTGACGCCGGCTCATCAGCCATGCCGAGACGGGTCACCGCGATTTCCACGGACCCGTCAGGGCTGTTGCCCGGCTTCAAACGGTAGATGTCTTCGCTCAGATCACCGCGGCGTTCAGCGCTGATCAGAGCGACAGGAAAAAGGTTGCTGCTGCTTTGCATGATGCTCTTGCACAAAAAAGGGCGGCATCCGGAGAGCCCGCCCTGTTTCAATCTTAAAGCCCCGACCCGGTTCAACGGGCCGAGGCTTCATTCACGGCTTATTCCGCCTGACCTTCAGCCAGGAAGAACCAGGTTTCCAGCACGGTGTCCGGGTTCAGCGACACGCTTTCGATGCCCTGCTCCATCAGCCATTTGGCCAGGTCCGGATGGTCCGAAGGGCCCTGCCCGCAGATGCCGATGTACTTGCCGGCCTTGTTGCACGCGGCAATCGCATTGGCCAGCAGCTTCTTGACCGCCGGATTACGCTCGTCGAACAGATGCGCGATGATTCCGGAGTCACGGTCAAGACCCAGTGTCAGTTGGGTCAGGTCGTTGGAACCGATCGAGAAACCGTCGAAGAATTCGAGGAACTCTTCGGCCAGGATCGCGTTGGACGGCAGTTCGCACATCATGATCACGCGCAGGCCATTGTCGCCGCGCTTCAAGCCGTTTTCGGCCAGCAGATCGACCACCTGGCTCGCTTCGCCCAGGGTCCGTACGAACGGCACCATGATTTCGACGTTGGTCAGGCCCATCTCGTTGCGCACGCGTTTCAGTGCACGGCACTCGAGCTCGAAGCAGTCACGGAACGATTCGCTGATGTAACGCGAAGCGCCGCGGAAGCCCAGCATCGGGTTTTCTTCTTCCGGCTCGTACAGCTTGCCGCCGATCAGGTTGGCGTATTCGTTGGACTTGAAGTCCGACAGACGCACGATGACCTTCTTCGGAGCGAATGCAGCCGCCAGGGTGCTGATGCCTTCGACCAGTTTCTCGACATAGAAACCGACCGGATCGTCGTAACCGGCAATGCGCTTGTCAACGCTTTCCTTGATGTCCTGCGGCAGACCGTCGTAATTCAACAGCGCTTTCGGGTGAACGCCGATCATGCGGTTGATGATGAATTCCAGACGAGCCAGGCCCACACCGGCGTTCGGCAGTTGCGCGAAGTCGAAGGCGCGGTCAGGGTTGCCGACGTTCATCATGATCTTGAACGGCAGCTCCGGCATGGCGTCCACGGAGTTCTTCTTGACGTCGAAGCCCAGCTCGCCTTCAAAGATGTAACCGGTGTCGCCTTCGGCGCAGGACACGGTCACGCCCTGACCATCCTTCAGCAGCTGGGTGGCGTTGCCGCAACCCACGACAGCCGGGATACCCAGCTCACGGGCGATGATCGCCGCGTGGCAGGTACGGCCGCCTCGGTTGGTGACGATGGCGCTGGCACGCTTCATCACCGGCTCCCAGTCCGGATCGGTCATGTCGGAGACCAGCACGTCGCCCGGCTGGACCTTGTCCATTTCCGATACGTCGCGAATGATCCGCACCTTGCCGGCACCGATGCGCTGACCGATGGCACGGCCTTCCACCAGCACGGTGCCGGTTTCCTTCAGCAGGTAACGTTCCATGACGTTGGCCTGGGTGCGGCTCTTCACGGTTTCCGGACGGGCCTGCACGATGTACAGCTTGCCGTCGTCACCGTCCTTGGCCCATTCGATGTCCATCGGACAGCCGTAGTGCTTCTCGATGATCATCGCCTGCTTGGCCAGCTCGCTGACTTCGGCGTCGGTCAGGCAGAAACGTGCGCGGTCGGCCTTGTCGACATCGACGGTCTTCACGGAACGACCGGCCTTGGCCTCGTCGCCGTAGATCATCTTGATGGCCTTGCTGCCCAGGTTGCGGCGCAGGATCGCCGGACGACCGGCCTCCAGCGTGCCCTTGTGGACATAGAATTCGTCCGGGTTCACCGCGCCCTGTACGACGGTTTCACCCAGGCCGTAGGCGCCGGTGATGAACACCACGTCACGGAAACCGGATTCGGTATCGAGGGTGAACATCACGCCGGCGGTGCCGGTTTCCGAACGCACCATGCGCTGCACGCCGGCGGACAGGGCGACCAGTTTGTGGTCGAAGCCCTGGTGGACGCGGTAGGAGATGGCGCGATCGTTGAACAGCGATGCGAACACTTCCTTGGCCGCGCGGATCACGTTGTCGACGCCGCGGATGTTGAGGAAGGTTTCCTGCTGACCGGCGAACGAAGCGTCCGGGAGGTCTTCGGCGGTGGCGGAGGAACGCACGGCCACGGCCACGTCAGGATTGCCGGCCGACAGCGCAGCGAATGCGGTGCGGATCTCGGTGTTCAGTTTTTCAGGGAATTCGGCTTCCATGATCCATTGACGGATCTGGGCGCCGGTCTTGGCCAGGGCATTGACATCGTCGACGTCCAGGGCGTCGAGCGCCTGGTGGATCCGCTCGTTGAGGCCGCTCAGTTCGAGAAAGTCGCGATAGGCCTGCGCGGTGGTGGCGAAACCGCCGGGGACCGACACACCGGCACCGGCCAGGTTGCTGATCATCTCGCCCAGGGATGCGTTCTTGCCCCCCACATGCTCAACATCGTGTTTGCCGAGCTTATCGAGGGAAACTACGTACTCTACCAAGGTGATCTCTCCACTAACTGTGTTGGAAAAGCTCAGAAACCGGCGGCTCGGGGGAGCGTCGGCCGGTTGTATGGCCTGGACCTGGAAAATAAGTGAGAATGCGGGCCATCGGCGGCCGACAAATCGCGCCTATCATATCCAGAAATGCTCATTAGCTTAAGGCCCAGGGTGCAAATGAAACGATCTGCTTTCTTTATCTCCGATGGCACCGGCATCACGGCCGAAACCCTGGGTCAAAGCCTTCTGGCGCAGTTCGAAAACATTACCTTCACCAAGCTCACGCGACCTTACATCGACAACGCGGACAAAGCGCGGGCCATGGTACAACAAATCAACAAAGCCGCTGAAACCGATGGTTTCCGGCCGATCATCTTCGACACCATCGTCAATCAGGACATCCGTGAGATTCTCGCAACCTCCAATGGTTTCATGATCGACATCTTCTCGACGTTCCTCGCCCCTCTCGAACAGGAACTGACCGAGCATTCTTCCTACACCGTCGGCAAGTCCCATTCAATCGGCCACAACTCCAACTACATGGAGCGGATCGAAGCGGTGAACTTCGCCCTCGACAACGACGATGGCGCACGCACCCACTATTACGACAAGGCCGACCTGATACTAGTGGGGGTGTCGCGATGTGGTAAGACGCCGACGTGTCTGTACATGGCCATGCAGTTCGGCATCCGCGCCGCCAACTATCCGCTGACCGAAGACGACATGGAGCGCCTGCAACTGCCGTCCGCCCTGCGCGCCCACCAGCACAAGCTGTTCGGCCTGACCATCGACCCGGACCGCCTTACCGCGATCCGCAACGAACGCAAGCCCAACAGCCGCTATTCAAGCTACGCCCAGTGCGAGTTCGAAGTGCGCGAGGTGGAGAACCTGTTCCGCCGCGAGAACATCCCGCACATCAACTCCACACATTTTTCCGTGGAAGAGATTTCGGCGAAGATTCTGGTGGAGAAAGGCGTCGAGCGGCGTTTCAAATAACGCTGTGGTGTCTATCTGACGCCATCGCGGGCAAGCCAGGCTCCCACAGGTGTTGTGGCGTTTGCAGAGATTGCAGCCGCCACAAAACCCTGTGGGAGCCTGGCTTGCCCGCGAAGAACGATAACGCGGTCCCTCAGATAACAAACAAATCGACAAACCGGTTCACCGGCGTGTCTTCAAGCCGCGCCTGATCCTTGCACACCGCCAGAATCTTCCCGCTGCGCTGCCCGGTGAACCGGGTGGCCAGATTTGCCCTGAACTTGTCCTCCAGCAGTGGGATACCCTCGGAACGGCGCCGGCGGTGACCGATCGGATATTCCACCACCACGTTTTCGGTGCTGGAACCGTCCTTGAAAAACACCTGCACCGCGTTGGCAATCGAGCGTTTGTCGGCTTCGAGGTATTCGCGGGTGAAGCGCGGATCCTCGACGATGACCATTTTTTCCCGCAGCACATCGATGATCGGATGGGCCGCGTGAAACTCATCCTCGTACTGCTCCGCCACCAGATTGCCGAACGCCAGCGGCACGGCGGTCATGTACTGGAGGCAGTGATCGCGATCGGCGGCGTTGGCCAACGGGCCGACCTTGGAAATGATGCGGATCGCCGATTCGTGGGTGGTGATGACGATGCGGTCGATTTCATGCAGGCGATTACGCACCTGCGGGTGCAGGGTCACGGCGGCTTCGCAGGCGGTTTGCGCGTGGAATTCGGCGGGGAAGCTGATCTTGAACAGCACGTTTTCCATCACGTAACTGCCAAACGGCCGCGAAAAGCTGAAGGCGCGTTTGCCTCCAGGCTTGAGCGCCAGATCGTTGTTGGTGTGGCTGAACAGCACGTCATAAAACCCCCACTGTTTCGCCGTCAACACACCGGGAATGCCCATCTCGCCGCGCATCGCGATATCCGCCAGACGTACTCCGCGACTGGACGCATCCCCCGCCGCCCAGGATTTGCGCGAACCGGCATTCGGCGCATGTCGGTAAGTGCGCAACGCCTGACCATCGGCAAACGCATGGGACAACGCCGACAGCAATTGCTCGCGATTGGCCCCCATGAGTCTGGCGACAACGGCTGTGGAAGCCACTTTCACCAGAATGACGTGGTCCAGACCTACCCGGTTGAAGGAGTTTTCCAGGGCGATCACGCCTTGAATCTCGTGGGCCATGATCATCGCTTCGAGCACATCGCGCACCGTCAACGGCGCCTCGCCATTGGCCAGACGCTTTTGCGACAGGTGATCGGCCACCGCGAGAATGCCACCGAGGTTGTCCGACGGATGCCCCCATTCGGCGGCGAGCCAGGTGTCGTTGTAATCCAGCCAGCGCACGATGCAGCCGATGTCCCACGCGGCTTTTACCGGGTCGAGGCGATAGGAGGTGCCTGGCACCCGGGCACCGAACGGCACGACGGTGCCTTCGACGATAGGGCCAAGGTGCTTGGTGCATTCAGGGAAACGCAGAGCCAGCAGGCCGCAGCCCAATGTGTCCATCAGACAGTTGCGGGCGGTGTCGAGGGCTTCGGAGGATTCGATTTTATAGGTGAGGACGTAATCGGCGATGTCCTGCAGGACACGGTCGTAGTCGGGGCGGTTGTTCAGGTCGACGTTGGCGCTCATTGCGGTTCTCCTGGGTGGGGAATGATGAGTGGTGGGGGTCTTCCTCAGGGGCTGGTTGGTTTTTTGTTTAGAGCAGATCGTGGGTGTCTGCTTTGGGGTGTTTCGTCAGTTGGATTGTTGCCCTCACCCTAGCCCTCTCCCGGAGGGAGAGGGGACCGGATGGGGGATATTCAAGCGTTACGCCGACCTGAAAGTCCTTCTGTGAATCCATAATCGACTAGATCTTTCAGGTCGATATCTGACGCCAGACACCTCGGTCGGCCCCCTCTCCCTCCGGGAGAGGGCTGGGGTGAGGGCATCGATTCCGGATCAGAAGGAATCTCCAGGCACGCGGACGTACCCTTCCATCAACACCCGCGCACTACGGCTCATGATCGCCTTCTTCACAACCCACTCACCGTTTTCCAGGCTGGCCTCAGCCCCGACGCGCAACGTGCCGGACGGATGCCCGAAGCGCACCGCGTTACGCTCGACACCACCAGCGGCCAGATTCACCAACGTGCCGGAGATGGCCGCTGCCGTACCAATCGCCACCGCTGCCGTGCCCATCATCGCGTGGTGCAACTTGCCCATCGACAATGCCCGCACCAGCAGATCCACATCCCAGGCAGCAATCGACTTGCCACTGGACGCCACGTAATCCGCAGGTTTGGCCACAAACGCAACCTTCGGCGTGTGCTGACGTTTGGCCGCTTCGTCGATGTTGGAAATCAGCCCCATGCGCAACGCACCGTAGGCGCGAATGGTCTCGAACATCTGCAAGGCTTTCGGATCGCTGTTGATCGCGCTCTGCAGTTCGGTGCCGGTGTAGCCGATGTCTTCGGCGTTGACGAAGATCGTCGGAATGCCCGCGTTGATCATGGTGGCTTTGAATGTACCGACACCCGGCACTTCCAGTTCATCGATCAGGTTGCCGGTGGGGAACATCGAACCACCGCCGCCCTCTTCTTCCGCCGCCGGGTCCATGAATTCGACCTGGACTTCGGCAGCCGGGAAGGTCACGCCGTCGAGTTCGAAATCACCGGTTTCCTGGACTTCGCCGTTGGTGATCGGCACGTGAGCGATGATAGTCTTGCCGATGTTGGCCTGCCAGACGCGAACCACCGCCACGCCGTTGTGCGGAATGCGGCTGGCGTCCACCAGGCCGTTGCTGATGGCGAAGGAGCCGACCGCCGCCGACAGGTTGCCGCAGTTGCCGCTCCAGTCCACGAACGGCTTGTCGATGGACACCTGACCGAACAGGTAATCGACGTCGTGATCGGCCTTGATGCTTTTCGACAGGATCACGGTTTTGCTGGTACTCGACGTGGCGCCGCCCATGCCGTCGATCTGTTTGTCGTACGGGTCGGGGCTGCCGATCACCCGCAGCAAAAGCGCATCGCGGGCCGGGCCGGGAATCTGCGCGGCTTCCGGCAGATCCTTGAGGCTGAAAAATACGCCTTTGCTGGTGCCGCCGCGCATGTAGGTGGCGGGGATTTTGATTTGCGGTGCGTGAGCCATGGTGCTCCTTAATCAGCGAATGCGGGTCATCCGACCCGCATCCACACTGCGTGGTTTAAACGGCAACCGCCGATTCTTCAAGGAAGTCCTGGGCGAAGCGTTGCAGCACGCCACCAGCCTCGTAGATCGACACTTCTTCGGCGGTGTCGAGGCGGCAGGTCACCGGCACTTCGACGCGTTCGCCGTTCTTGCGATGGATCACCAGCGTCAGGTCGGCGCGCGGCGTGCGCTCGCCGATCACGTCGTAGGTTTCGCTGCCGTCGATGCCCAGTGTTTTACGGTTGGTGCCCGGCTTGAACTCCAGCGGCAACACGCCCATGCCCACCAGGTTGGTGCGGTGAATGCGCTCGAAACCTTCGGCGGCAATCGCTTCCACACCCGCCAGACGCACGCCTTTGGCCGCCCAGTCCCGGGACGAGCCCTGACCATAGTCGGCCCCGGCGATGATGATCAGCGGCTGCTTGCGTTCCATGTAGGTTTCGATGGCTTCCCACATGCGCATCACTTGGCCTTCCGGCTCTACACGCGCCAGCGAGCCCTGCTTGACCTTGCCGTTTTCCACGACCATTTCGTTGAACAGTTTCGGGTTGGCAAAGGTGGCGCGCTGGGCGGTCAGGTGGTCGCCACGGTGGGTCGCGTAAGAGTTGAAGTCCTCTTCCGGCAGGCCCATTTTCGCCAGGTATTCGCCGGCAGCACTGTCGGGCATGATTGCGTTCGACGGCGACAGGTGATCGGTGGTGATGTTGTCCGGCAGCACCGCCAGCGGGCGCATGCCCTTGAGCGGGCGCGCCCCGGCCAACGCACCTTCCCAGTAAGGCGGACGGCGGATGTAGGTGCTCATTTCGCGCCAGTCGTACAGCGGCGCGACTTTCGGGCCGGTGTCTTCGTGGATGGCGAACATCGGAATGTAGACCTGACGGAACTGCTCGGGCTTGACCGAGGATTTAACCACCGCGTCGATTTCCTCGTCGCTTGGCCAGATGTCCTTCAGGCGGATCTCCTTGCCATCGACTACACCCAGCACGTCCTTTTCGATGTCGAAGCGGATGGTGCCGGCAATCGCGTAGGCCACCACCAGCGGCGGCGAAGCGAGGAACGCCTGCTTGGCGTAGGGGTGAATCCGTCCGTCGAAGTTGCGGTTGCCGGACAGCACGGCGGTGGCGTACAGGTCGCGGTCGATGATCTCTTGTTGAATCACCGGATCCAGCGCCCCGGACATGCCGTTGCAGGTGGTGCAGGCAAAGGCGACGACGCCGAAACCGAGTTGCTCCAGCTCCGGGGTCAGCCCCGCCTCATCGAGATACAGCGCCACGGTTTTCGAGCCCGGCGCCAGCGACGACTTGACCCACGGCTTGCGGGTCAGCCCAAGCCGGTTGGCATTGCGCGCCAGCAGGCCGGCAGCGATCACGTTGCGCGGGTTGCTGGTGTTGGTGCAACTGGTGATGGCCGCGATGATCACCGCGCCGTCGGGCATTTGCCCCGGCACCTCTTCCCACTTCCCGGAGATGCCTTTGGCCGCCAGATCCGCCACCGCCACACGGGCGTGCGGGTTGCTCGGGCCGGCCATGTTGCGCACCACCGAAGACAGATCGAAGGTCAGCCCGCGCTCGTATTGCGCGCCTGTCAGGCTGTCGGCCCACAGGCCGATCTGTTTGGCGTACTGCTCGACGAGCTGCACTTGCTGGTCTTCACGACCGGTGAGTTTCAGGTAATCGATGGTCTGCTGGTCGATGTAGAACATCGCCGCCGTGGCGCCGTATTCCGGGGCCATGTTGGAGATGGTTGCGCGGTCGCCAAGAGTCAGTGCCGAAGCACCTTCGCCGAAGAACTCCAGCCACGCACCCACGACTTTCTCTTTACGCAAGTATTCGGTCAGCGCCAGCACCATGTCGGTGGCGGTGATGCCCGGTTGCAGCTTGCCGGTCAGTTCGACGCCGACGCTTTCCGGCAGGCGCATCCAGGAAGCGCGGCCGAGCATCACGCTCTCGGCTTCAAGGCCACCGACGCCGATGGCGATCACGCCCAGCGCATCGACGTGCGGGGTGTGGCTGTCGGTGCCGACACAGGTATCCGGGAACGCCACGCCGTCGCGCACCTGGATCACCGGAGACATTTTCTCCAGGTTGATCTGGTGCATGATGCCGTTGCCCGGCGGGATCACGTCGACGTTCTTGAACGCCTTTTTGGTCCAGTTGATGAAGTGGAAACGGTCTTCGTTGCGACGGTCCTCGATGGCACGGTTCTTCTCGAACGCCTGCTTGTCAAAACCGCCCGCCTCGACCGCCAGCGAGTGGTCGACGATCAGTTGCGTCGGCACCACCGGGTTGACCTGCGCCGGGTCGCCGCCCTGTTGGGCAATCGCGTCGCGCAGGCCGGCCAGATCCACCAGCGCGGTCTGGCCGAGAATGTCGTGGCACACCACACGGGCCGGAAACCACGGGAAGTCGAGGTCGCGTTTGCGCTCGATCAGTTGCTTCAGGGAATCGGTGAGCGTGGCCGGGTCGCAGCGACGCACGAGGTTTTCCGCCAAAACGCGAGAGGTGTACGGCAGGGTGTCGTAGCTGCCGGGCTGGATCGCCTCGACCGCTGCGCGGACATCGAAAAAGTCCAGCGGCGTGCCGGGCAGGTTCTTGCGAAATTCTGTGTTCATCGGTCGGGACTCGGTCACGGTGATAACAAAAAGGTGGGGCTGGCACGGGTCTCAAGATTCACACAGCCCCTTGTG